>NZ_JAGGLO010000003.1 GCF_017874475.1 Anaerococcus degeneri | reverse complement strand
AAGCTACACAACAGATACAACAATCACAGCCCAATACCAATACAACGGCACAGATGTAGTACCACAAAAACCAGGCGAAGGAAAACCAGCAGTACCAGACAACTTTGTCCTAGTAGAATTCAAACCAGGAACAAACGGAACAATCGCAGGCACTGAAACAACCAAATACTGGGTAAACCCAACTAAAGAAGTAACATTAACTGCTCCAAGTGTCACAGCAGCAGACGGCTACAAACACACAGGCTGGGATAAACCACTAACAGGAACATTTGCAAACGCAACAGACATCACAGCTAAGTACAAAGCAAAAGTTGTAACATCAGATCCAAGCGACATCGACTACGTAAAAGTAGAATTTTCAGCAGGAGCTCACGGAACAATAGCAAACGGAACAACAAAAACCTACTGGGTACTAAAAAATGAAGAAGTAACCCTAGCAGCTCCAAGTGTAACACCAAATACAGGCTGGGCACAAAAAACTGGAGCAGAAGCATGGGATAAACAACTAACAGGAAGCTACACAACAGATACAACAATCACCGCCCAATACCAATACAACGGCACAGATGTAGTACCACAAAACCCAGGCGAAGGAAAACCATCAGTACCAGACAACTTTGTCCTAGTAGAATTCAAACCAGGAACAAACGGAACAATCGCAGGCACTGAAACAACCAAATACTGGGTAAACCCAACTAAAGAAGTAACATTAACTGCTCCAAGTGTCACAGCAGCAGACGGCTACAAACACACAGGCTGGGATAAACCACTAACAGGAACATTTGCAAACGCAACAGACATCACAGCTAAGTACAAAGCAAAAGTTGTAACATCAGATCCAAGCGACACCGACTACGTAAAAGTAGACTTTTCAGCAGGTAAGCACGGAACAATAGCAAACGGAACAACAAAAACCTACTGGGTACTAAAAAATGAAGAAGTAAGTTTAACAGCTCCAAGTGTAACACCAAATACAGGCTGGGCACAAAAAACTGGCAATGACGCATGGGATAAACCATTAACAGCAAGCTACACAACAGATACAACAATCACAGCCCAATACCAATACAACGGCACAGATGTAGTACCACAAAACCCAGGCGAAGGAAAACCATCAGTACCAGACAACTTTGTCCTAGTAGAATTCAAACCAGGAACAAACGGAACAATCGCAGGCACTGAAACAACCAAATACTGGGTAAACCCAACTAAAGAAGTAACATTAACTGCTCCAAGTGTCACAGCAGCAGACGGCTACAAACACACAGGCTGGGATAAACCACTAACAGGAACATTTGCAAACGCAACAGACATCACAGCTAAGTACAAAGCAAAAGTTGTAACATCAGATCCAGGCGATGAAGACTACGTAAAAGTAGACTTTTCAGCAGGAGCTCACGGAACAATAGCAGACGGAGCAACAAAAACCTACTGGGTACTAAAAAATGAAGAAGTAAGTTTAACAGCTCCAAGTGTAACACCAAATACAGGCTGGGCACAAAAAACTGGCAATGACGCATGGGATAAACAACTAACAGGAAGCTACACAACAGATACAACAATCACAGCCCAATACCAATACAACGGCACAGATGTAGTACCACAAAAACCAGGCGAAGGAAAACCAGCAGTACCAGACAACTTTGTCCTAGTAGAATTCAAACCAGGAACAAACGGAACAATCGCAGGCACTGAAACAACCAAATACTGGGTAAACCCAACTAAAGAAGTAACATTAACTGCTCCAAGTGTCACAGCAGCAGACGGCTACAAACACACAGGCTGGGATAAACCACTAACAGGAACATTTGCAAACGCAACAGACATCACAGCTAAGTACAAAGCAAAAGTTGTAACATCAGATCCAAGCGACATCGACTACGTAAAAGTAGACTTTTCAGCAGGTAAGCACGGAACAATAGCAGACGGAACAACAAAAACCTACTGGGTACTAAAAAATGAAGAAGTAAGTTTAACAGCTCCAAGTGTAACACCAAATACAGGCTGGGCACAAAAAACTGGCAATGACGCATGGGATAAACCATTAACAGCAAGCTACACAACAGATACAACAATCACAGCCCAATACCAATACAACGGCACAGGTGGAACTGGTGGTACAGGAACAACTGATCCAACTAATCCAACAGACCCAACTGATGAAAATGGTACAGGTTCTGATTCTGGTAAGACTGACGACAAGAAGCCAGGCGAAGACGACAAGAACCCAGGCGAAGATGATAAGAAACCAGGCGAAGATGATAAGAAACCAGGTGATGACGACAAGAAACCAGGCGAAGATGATAAGAAGCCAGGTGATGACGACACCAAACCAGGTAAGTCTGATGGTAAGAATGACAGAAAACCAAACCTTCCAGAAGACAAGGTCAAGGTTAAGGACGAAGATAATTTAACTGATAAAGAAAAGAATAAGATTCTTGATGAAGTTAAGAAGGTTAACCCAGATGCTAAGAAGGTTGAAATGGACGATAAGGGTAATGTTGTCCTAACCTATGATGACGGTTTTGAGACAAGTATTCCTTATAAGAGTTTAGTTGCTAAGGTTGAGCCAGGAGCTGTTGTGATTCCTTCTAGGGATAAATCTCATGCCCAAGATCCATTTAAGGGCAATAAGCAAAATGCTCAAGAACCTATGAGAAATAGACGCAACCAACTTGGCGCTAAGAATGTCAAGACAGGCGTTAGCTCTGCTAGTGGACTATTAGGTCTATTAGGAGCTGCTATTTCAGGCCTATTTGTGACAAAGAAAAAAGAAGACGAAGATAAGTAAGAATTACTTTATCTCACTTAAAAACTCAAGGTTTCAGAGCCTTGAGTTTTTTGTGTTTTTTTGGGGTTGGTGGTTCACACTGGTCCTTTATTTATAAGGTCATTCGTCAACATGCTTATCTCGCTACGCTCGACCACTCAGCCTCTGCACCAGACCTTCCATCAATCTTCTTTCAGAAGATTGGGATAGGGCTTCGCGTGGAGGGTCCTCCTAGAGCCGGACGGGCTTGCCTTTTCTGTCGACGGTAGTTTTTGGGTTCACTCTTATCCGTTCAGGATAAAGAGTTCACCTCGAAAAGCCTCGATTAAGATCTGCCATCAGTTCGCTACGCTCACTGTGGCCAGACCTATTATGGACGACGCTGTGGGGTCGTTTTTCCTAGTCTTATCCTTGGTTGGGACGAGGGATTGGAAGTAAGAATATCATGCGCCATTCCGAGCGAGAAGACAAGCCTGCCCGGTTCCTGTCTATGCTTATCCCAAATTACGAGTAATTTGATGGAAAGCTTGATGCTATAGCTGAGGGCCCGTGCGGAGCACCTCGCAGCGTAGCGAGAGAGACTTCGACGAGGAATCTTATAGCTTGGGGATATGTTTGTATCCATACCAAGGTAACTCTATCCATAAAAAAGCTTGCTAAAAAGGCAAGCTAACTTTTTGCCCTCCGCTAAGGAGCCGTTTGGCGGTGTAAGGAAAGGGAAGGTTCGGGAGACATAAACGCCCCTTGATTTGGGGAGTTTATGCCGAAAACGTAGTGCGGTAGCACGGAGGAGTTTGCGAAGCAAACGGGTTTCCGGTGAGTGAGGGACGACTTGCCCAGCGGCCGAGAGCGACGGAATGTCCCTTAGCTTCCCTCCCGATTACGAAGCAGTTATGTCAATAATGAAAAAATCTATAAGATATAGTTAATCTCGGATTAATAAAATGATAACTTATCTCGGATAAGCACATCCCAATTTTGTGGTATAATAAAAGAAACGAAAAAAAGACTTACAAAGGAGTTAATATGGATTTTTCTTTAGTTCCAGTTGCTGACAATAAATTTTTAAATTTTATCTACCTAGGCCTTGGTTCTAATGGCAAGAACCTCATTGCCATGTTTAACACTAGGGGCAATACCATGATTAAGGAATCTGTGACACCAGGCCTTGAGATTTCTTATTTAGACGAGGATTACATAGATGATAAGAAGACCTACAAAAGGGCCTTTCTTTCTGAATTATTAATCGGTGGGCTTAAATTAAATAAGGTTCCAGTCCTTGTTGCCAAAGATTCTGCCTTTGACCTTGGTACTGATCCTTATGGCAATACTAATGATTGCGATATGGTTCTTGGATGGAATGTGATTTCTCAATTTGCTTGGAGGGCCAATCCAAATGAGGGCCGTTTTGAAGTCCAAACTTCAGACTTTATGGAGAAAAACTTGGAAAAAACCAACCAACCAATCATAAATATCGGTTTTAATGACAGGATTATAAAGGCAGCTATCGACACATCTAGGCCGGTGACTATCATTTCGCCAAGCCTTGCAAAAGAGGCGGTGGATTGTGACAAGGAAGTAAAAGAGACCCTTACCATGCTTGGGGAATCCCTTGATGATATTACAAATCTCAGCCGTTTTATTTTCACAAATGATAACAAAGAAGTTAGGATAAGTTCGCCACAAATTGAGCCTGCCCTTGAGGGAGCTGACATCCAAGTCGTTTTCGGAGCTGACCTTCTTAGGTCAACTAACTGGGCAATTTACGGACCAACAGGCTATATCAGACTAGAAAATTTCTAAAATGTTTACCATAAGGGAAATAGAAAATATTTATAAAAGTCATAAAGACCCACAAAGGGCGAAAAAGATGTCGGCCTATATGAGAAATAATTTTGAGTTTTATGGCATCCCTGCGCCTTTTAGACGAGAATTATCAAAGGCCTATATAAAGGAAGGAAAAAAAGCTAAATCCATTGACCGGACACTTTTGACCGACCTTTTTAAAAATAAATATAGGGAAATAAATTATTTTGGTCTTGATCTTTTGAAGGCCCAAAGCCATCTTTTAACAATCGACGACTTTTATAACCTAGTCGGTCTAGCAAAAATCCGCCCATGGTGGGATACGATTGATAATATTGATTCAATAATAGGAGGCCTAGGCTATGGGGACAAGGTTTTTGAAGAAAAAATCCTAGATTTAGCCTCAAATGACAATTTTTGGCTCAGGCGAATCGCTATTGGCCACCAAAGAAAATATAAAGACCAAACTGACCCTGACCTTTTGGCAAAAATCATAGAAATTAACCTCAATATCCCAGTCAAGGATAAGGACGAGAAGTTTTTTATAGACAAGGCTATAGGCTGGGCCCTAAGGGAATATTCTAAGACTAATCCAGCCTGGGTTAGGTCTTTTTTACAAGATGCGGTAAACGATTTATCAAAATTGACCATAAGGGAAGCAAGCAAATATTTGGATTAACTAAGAACTTTTTTAGAAATCTTCATTAATGAGTAATAAAACTAAAATAGTCATTGTAATTAATGTAAAATGTGATAAAATATAGGTAGACGGAGGATATTATGAAAAATAGAAGAAATAATGTCGGAATCGGAATCCTTTCCATTGCTTTAGCCCTAGCTCTTCCGCTAAATGCTAATGCTACCGGTACCCCACAACTAATTGAAAAAAATGAAGTAATTACCCAATCTGCAGTTGAGCCAAAACAAGAGGCACCAACAACACCAACAACAAATACAACTAGACAATTAGATAAAAATACTAATTACATAAGCCAAAGAGATAAAGAAGCTGAAAATAAAATTCAAGTGAAAGTTTATCCAGTGGAACTCAAATCAGAAGTCAAGGGTGTGGGCAATACCGCACAACTTTCTTATGAATTTGCAATTAAGGGCTCTGATCTTCCAGAAGAATACACTATTTCTGTATTTGCCCTAAGGGACAGCAAGGTCAAAAACTTTGAGCTAGATAATTTTATTTCAGAAGATAAGGTTACAATAGCTGGCGAAGAAATGACCAAGTCTGCAGAAAAAATCGCAGGAGAAGACATTTTTGGCTTCAGAATCAAAACCAAATTCACCTATAAAGCTTCTGTAAAGGCTGTTGTGACAATCGGTGACGATGACGAAGCGGGTGATTATTCCCTATATTATATGATCACCACCAAAGACAAGACTGCGATAGGCAAGATGGATGCTAATCTTGAAAAAGTTGGTGACTATAACTTTGTCAAAACAAACGAACAAATAAAGAGAGACTATGATTTATCAGACAATGACAAGGTAAATCCGTTCGAAAATCTTCCATTTACAAAATACCTCCTAAACGACACAGATGAGGAGAAAAACCTAACAGATTTTATGGACCTAATTGCTGTTAAATTCGGTTCTTATAACCTGGTAGCAACCTATATAAATCCAAATAGCGACGAGCTTCAAACAGATGTAATAGATAATCCAAAAGAATATACTATTCCAGCAAATTCTTTGGTAAGGTTTGATGTAAGAACAAAAGAAGACACAACAAATCTGATTAAGGATTCAGAAATTGCAGCCTTTAACCTAGAAATTACAGAAGATGGCAAGGCGCCAATTTCTCTAATGAGCCTAATGGCCAACAAACAAGTAGGAAAATCAAGAAGCGCTGTAGTAAGTCCTGATATGGCAAAACTTATCGAAAAAGAAAGAGCTACACTAAAGATGCTATATCCAAAGCTAGACCAAGAAACACTTGATGTTAAGAGTCTTGCTCAAGCTATTAGCAAGCAAAAAAACAAGCTAAATGAATTAATTGATGGTCAATTCTTGCCAATACAACCAATGGCTGGATTCCAAAATCAATTAAACCCAACAGGACAAAATCCAAAATCAGTAGTAGAGCTAAACCAATATATGGATGCGGAAGACATAGAGGTTAGGAACCTTGCCAAAGCTATTAGGGATGTCACAGCAGATATTCATGAGCTCATCCAACAAGCGCTCCTCGACTATGAACTAGACAGCCTAAGCAAATTAGAAAAAGAACACCCAGACCTAGCTAAGGAAGAATACAAAAATATAGCAAGACTTGTAAAAGAAGCAGAAACAGTCAGCAAAAAAGCTAATAATAAATTAATCCAGCTAGATGAAATAATCTTAACTGACAACCAAACTGACCCACTTCTAATACAAAAAAAGGGTGCAAAACCAGTTCTAAACCTAGGTATGTTAACACCACTTACAAAAATTAACAATCTAACAAAAGACTCTCCAAAAGAAAGCGAGAGAAACTTCTCAGCAAATCTAGAAAAGAAATTGCAAGAAGCTGTTAAAAAGGTGGAAACAGTCACAATAGGTGACAAAGAAAACAAGAAGCTAGACACAGTAAAGGAAGACAAAGATAAGGATCCAAACAAAAAGCTAATTGTCGTTGACCCAAAGAAAAAAACAGAATCTAAGGAAACAAACGAAGAAAAAGCAAAAGAAGAAAAGGCAAAAATAGAGCCTAGAATCAACACACCAATCTTTGTAAAATACCTTCAAACCTTAAAAAGCAGGGGCGAATTATTAGATAATAAATAAATTTAAAAAAGGGGCATATTCACATAAAAGTGGGCCCCTTTTTGGGCATTTATAGGACTGTTTTAGTTATGTAAATTATTAAAAAATGTTTGTTTGTATTTATTTATTTTTTTTGGTATTTGAATAAAATTATAGATATTTATTTAGAATTATAACAAAATGCAACAACATATATAAAAGATGTTTGACCATGAAGGTAAAAAGAAATAAATTAAGATAGGAAAAATTAGGAAAATAAAAGTCAAAAAACTTCAAGAAACTTAGTGAATATCGGCTTTTACCCTTGTAAAAAAAGTCAAAATGTTATAAAATAAGGTAAAGAATATTTTGTAAAAAGACAGACTTGTATTTTATTTTCGAAAAATGAACAAAATATATAAAAAATATTTGATATAAAAAACAAAGGAATAAAAAATGAAAACGAGAAAATATTGGATAAAAGTGAATATAGCTAAGATAAAGTTTCCAGACAAGATTAAGGAGAATGAACAAAAAGGAAGGAGGTTAATATGAAAGGAAAAATGAGTCTACTAACTAGAAAAATATTTGCATCAATTGTTGCCATATCTATGTCAATCCCACCTACAGCTTTTGCAAATGCACCTGCGCCTGTAGTCTATGATGCAAATTCGTCTATCATGGGCCTTGCTCCAAAAAAGGAAGACCAAACCAAGGTAGAAAACACAGACCAAACAAAAATAGAAAAAGACTTAGGTGACTATAGTCTAGAAATCACATCGGCCATCGATGAGTCATTGACAAAGATAGACTACACAATCAAGGCGAAAAGAAAAAAACAAGCCAGAAATGAAAACCAAAACCAAGTTAGTGATGAAAATCTTTCATTAACCATAGCAAAGACACCTACTTCAAATATCAACAAGATAAAATTAGTATCAAAAAACACAGATACTGAAACCAACGACCCAGACTTCAAAGAAGATTTTGAAAGCATTGTAATCAAATCTAAAGCAAGTGATGAAATAATCTACAAGCTTAGAGCAGATGTGAACAAGGCCAAGGATCAAAGGTCATATGACTTAATCATAGGTCTAAAAGAAGCTGATAAGGAAGCTGGTGTGTTTACCTACAACCTAAAGGCACAAACAGGAGCCACCGTTGTAGACAACCAAACAGTCGAGTTGATCCAACTTGTAAACAAGGAAGAAAAATCTACTAAAGTAAAAGGCGACTACAAAAAAGAAGGCATTCTTGGTGGCTTATTTGCAAGTCATGACACCATTACATGGACTGACTACATAGTAAATGAAGAAGATGGAAAAGAAACAACCTACGATTTCGACATAGACAAAAACCAAGAAATCGGAAATGCTCAAATAGGCCTAGACTACTATGAGCTAACTGAAAATGGTTTTGAAATCAAAAAGGAATTTTCACAAAAAATAGACTTTTCAAAAAAGGTTAAATTCGAAATACCAAAAGGATTTATAGCAAAACTTAGCCTACAAACAAAAGTCTCAAAGAAAAACACTCATATCAAATCATATTCCTTAAATAAAAGCGTGTTAAAAAACCCTATATATATAGAAGGAAATGAAGAAGAAAAATCATCCGACGAAGAAGACCCTCTTCCAGAAGAAAAAACTCCAACAGAAAAACCTGTAGAAAAACCGGCAGAGGATAAAAAACAATCTACCGAAATCAAAGTAGATGATAAAAAATCAGAAGAAAACAAAACCAGTGAAAGCAAAAAAGAAGAAAAAACTTCTGACACACAAATCACTGTAACAGATGCTAATGGAAACGAAATCCCAGTAGAGGAAAAAGAAAAACCTCAAAAAGAAACAATTTCAGCTATCATCTTAAACAAGGACAGTTTAATAGCAAGGCTCAAGGCAGAAGGCAAGCTAACAAATGGTATTGAAACTGCTATAGAAAGCCTAGCCCAAAATCTTGATTCTTATAACCAAGGCAAGATTACTGACCAAGACCTAAAGGACTTCACAAAAGCCTTAGCAGCAAATAATAAAATCGAAAAATCTGACCTAAGATTTTATCTCGAATCAATCCTATCTGGACTAAACAAACAAAAGAACAAGGCAGCCAATTTAAACTACGATGAAATAATCACTTATGCCTATCCAGAAAAGAAAGAAAGCCAAATTAAGGTAGATGACAAAAAAACTGAAAAAAAACCACAAGATAAAAAAGAAAATCAGAATAAGGATAAGTCTTCAGTAGAAAAGTCAGAAAGCAAACCAGCTGTAGAGAAAAAATCAGAAAAGCCTTCCGAAAATAAGGAAGAAAAAGAATCAGCTATCAAAGTCTTTGATGCTAATCTTGACAAGCTAAAGGAAGAAGCAAAGAAGGAAGACAAAAAAGAAGCTGGACTTGTTGAAGGCCTAAAATCTTTACTAGGTCAAACTGACCTCCAAAAGGCAGACAAGGAACTAAAGAAAGCCCTAGCCGATAAGTCAAAAGGCCTAGAAGAAATTCAAAATCTCCTAGACAGTTTCGAGACAAAATACAAACTCTCAAAAGCCGACCAAGCTAAGCTTATGGACGACAATGGCGATGCTATAAGAGCCCTTGTAGAAAAAGACAGGAATAATAACTTTAGACCTCACATATTTGCAGATACAGGAGAAAATGCCGGTCTAAATCTTGATGGCAAGAAGTTTAATATCCTAACCCGTTTTGATACCTCAAATAGAGTTGGTCCAATTAAAAAGAATCAATTCTTCAATATCATCCTAGATAAAAAGCTGATGGTAAATGACCAATCTAGCCTTGAGCCAATCAGACACAATGGCAGGGTAATAGCTAAACCATCATATGATAGTAAGAATAAAATCATTACCTACACCATTACAGAAGATATCAATGAAAATATCCAAGTTCCACTAAATATACCAGTGGACTACGACAAAACTAATATCACCCTTGATTCTGACGGCACATTTACAGTCACAAACAAGGTGTCAGGACTTGGAGTTCAATCACAAAAAGATCTTCTTCCACAAAGAATTGACAAGAATGGAAATCCAGCAGGATCTATTATAGAACCTGATAGAGATGATGTAATTAAAATTATTGACGATAAAAATGTTCAAAATTACCAAGTGCCTATAGATGTTTATGCAGATCCAGAAATTATAGATGGTAAATTGACAGGTATTAACTGGACTGTTAGAGTTCACTCAGACACAGATTTACAAGCACTGGGCTACCATCTAAATCTAACAACAGTTAAAGGCTCAGGACTTGGAGAAGTTCAAAATATCAAAATCAATGGAGAAACCGCTGATCAATCTAAGGGTCTAACAGATAACCCTATTAAAGGACAGCTTGGAATAGTTGATTCAAAGCATCATACTTTGAATGAATCAACCCAAGATCTTCAATATAATTTCTACACTAAGGTAGATAATGTACAAGGGAATTATCTAATTGATATTACAATATATCTTAAAGCGAAAGATAAGGCTGGAGCTGTCAGATACAATTTTGAAAAAGGATTCACACAAGAAGCTATAAATAAAGCAACACCAACCCGTGTTGGTATAAATAATAGAACTACCATTCAAGGTAAATTTTTACCGAATGACAAGGCACAGTGGACTATCACAGATGCCATCTCATCTGGAGATGAAGAAAATAATGGTATGCCTCTAGCAGACAGAACTCCTGGTGGAGCTCAAACTATAACAAGTGCTAATAGTGCTGTTTATGGATTAGACACTGATAAAAACAGTCCTACCTATGGAAAAATGGTTGTTAAGAAAGAGAAACATACTACTAATAATTCTCTTCCATCGAAAGGATCAGATCCAGCTGGCACACAACCAGTAGGAAACATTGCAGTTTATGAATACGACACTAATCTTACACAAACAGAAGATAAAAAACCATTAACACTTTCTGGAGTTGAGATTTCTAAGTATAGGGATCTTTATATCGACCAACACTGGAATCTTCCACAAGGCTACGAAACAATGCCTGAGCAAGACATCAGTGTTGTTGACAAAAGTGGAAAGAATAATTTAGGAAGTGTTCATGTAGGTGAACGAAAAAATAGCAAGCAAAGATTTATCACAGTTTCTAATGTTAAGTATTGGGATATAAATGAAAAAGGCGAAGCCAGCCCTATTGATTATAAAATAAAACAAACTTTTCCTGCTAAAAATGTAAGAATAGGAACAAAAGAATATAAATACAACGAAAACACAAGTTACTATAACGGCAACGACAAAAACCACTTCATTTTAAACTCACTAATGGAGGTTGATAATAAAAAGCCAGCTACTTTTAAAATAGTAAAGGTAGATAGCAAAACTGGTGATAAACTCCAAGGAGCAAGCTTCCACTTGTTGGGAACTGGAATAAGTGTTGTAACAGATGCGAATGGTGAAGCCACATTCACAAATATTCCACCTGGAATCTATCAATTTACAGAAACAAAAGCACCAAAAGGCTACAAGTTAGATGGAGAAAACAAGACTATAACAATATCAGACAATGGTGAAGTTAGTGTATCTGGGAAAAATGCTGATTTCTCACAACCGGCAGGTAAAACAGAAGTTGTAGAACATAACAATCAACCGAACTGGCCAGACTACATGAATGCTATGCATTATGCAAAAGTCGGTGAAAATGGAGAAGTAGAATTCTACCTATACCTAAAACCAATAGCTCCAAGACAAGGTGGAGAAACTGATAGAAATACAAGACTTAATATTTCCATACCAGGTGTAAATATTACAGATGTAACAGCATACGATGTATCTCCAGGATATAGACCATATGTTAAATCTGCAATGGAAGGTCAAACTGCAAATAATTTACAACTTGGAAATAATGTAATAAATGCCAATCACAAGAATAAGATTACAGGTGATCCTGATACAAAAGATGCTTATACAGGAAGAACGGGCTATCAAATCTACTTCCCTAAAGAAAGATTTGCAAAAGACTGGGGATTCTTGGTAAAAGTTAAGGCTAATATTGGTCAAAATAATTCGGCAAGTCTATATTATGATTGGCTAACCAATGAAGATACAGCAAATCAAACTAATCTACAAAAAGTTGTAAGTTTAAGCAAAAATACAAGTGGGGCAGATGATAAGCCAACAATAACTATTAAAAATACTCCATTCGAGAAAAAACCAATAGAAGTTTTCAAATTTGCCAATACTTCTACTGATGGCAAGAGAGATAGACTTTCTGGAGCTGAATTTGTATTAAAAGATAGCGAAGGAAATGTAATTGCAAATAAGATAACTGACGAAAATGGTAAGGCTAGTTTTGGAAAATATCCAGAAGGAAAATATACTATCGAAGAAGTTAAGGCTCCAGACGGATATGAGAAAAACGGTGTCTATTTCGAAGTAGAAGTCAATGAATCTAAAGAAGTAAGGTACACTACTCGTTTTGAAAATTCATCAGCTACACCAGTCCCAGGTCAAGATTACTTTATAGAAAAGGGAGATGAAATTGGTAAAACTAGTAAGGAAATAGTAACTAGTGTAAACCAATGGCTTGACTATAACGAAGGACAAGCATACGGTCGTGGTGAAAGACCAAAAGTATGGGAAGCTTACAGATATGAATCCTTAAAATATCACGCAGACATAACTTTATCTCAATCAAATAAAGGCGATAGATTTGAAATTCAGTTTGACCCAAACCTCGACTTCACTCAATATTTCGCAGGATTTCCAAAGATAAGAAAAGGTGGAAAAGATATTGCAGATCCATACTTCGACTACAATACAAACCTATTGACTTATGTTTTCAATGAAAATACTGATGGAGGAAATACAACAGCTACTATTGACCTTATAGGTATGATACCAAGTAAATACTATGCCAAAAATACTGGCACCTATCCATTTACTATAACAGTACAACCAAAACAAACAGGTATATCAGGTCAAAAACTAAATAAAGACATAAATGCCTTCTTCGACGCCCATGATTCAGGTAACGACCAGCCTGTACAAAACTACTACTTTAGAGAAATCTATGAAGAAAATGGAGAGTATTATGTAGATGTAATCTCCTACTACAACGTAATAGGCGATAGATGGCCTTATAAAAGAGTTAATCCTAAAACTCTTAACTATAACTGGATAACAACCAATTTCCAAGGAGGAAATATTGCTGATTGGGTAGGAGAAGGTACTAAACCAAGACAAGTGCTTGATAGGGTAAAAATCTACCGTACTGAGGCAAATGTTAGAGTAATTCACGATGGGCCTTTGACTACTTTGGTTAACGATTATATGCCACAATCAATGGGCTTCAGGGCAGAACAAGAGCCTAATATTTATAGGCCGGTTTTCAATGCTTCGGTTGATCCGAATAAAAATGCGACCATATCACAAAATGGTATTACATTGGTTTATAATAAGGATAAAATTAACCCAAGTGGAAAGCTGATAGATAATAACAATCAACCGCTTAAAATTAGTATGCCTAGCATTAATAATGGTGAAGGTTATGTTATTGAACAAAGGTTTAAGATTCCAGACATAGATGCTTTCAATAAAAAATGGAGAGCCTATGTAATGAACAACGGCAACCTTAAATCAGCCTTCGCAAGTGGAGCCAACAAAAGTTTTGCAAAAGGTGACCAAACTGGTGGAGAAACTCCAAAATATTATAAAGAAGATGTTGGTGTAATAAATAAGAAATACACACCAGGACAGTTTAAGATAATAAAATCAAACCAATCCGATAATAGCAAGCTTGCCGGAGCTACATTTGAATTAACAGATGCTAAAAATAATTCCATCTATAGAACTTCAGATGGTAAGGGTGAACTTAGCTTTAAAAACCTTGCTCCTGGCTCATACACCCTAAAAGAAACCAGGGCTCCAGATAACTTTGTCAAGTCAGAAAAGAAGTGGTCAGTAACTGTTTATTCAGACGGATCAGTTAGGATTATTCAAATAGGTTTAGTTGGATCTGACGAGTCATATTTTGGAAACAACGAAAATATTATTATCATGCCAGTATCTAACAAACCAACTGGAACAGATTTCCGTGTTTATAAAAAAGATACTGATGGAAAAGCTCTTCAAGGTGCAGAATTTACAATCACTAAACCAAATGATTCTAGCTTCCAAGCAATTAAAAAATCAACAAATCCAAATGGTTTTGTAGAATTCGAAAAACTAACTCAAGGAACCTATATTATAGAAGAATCTAAAGCTCCAACAGGCTACAAGGAACTTAAGAAAAAATGGGTTCTTGTAATTGATGACAAGGGTAATAAAAAAGTTTATAACTATAGAGAAAATTCTGGCACAACATCAAGTCTAAACTCAATCCTAGAAAAACCTAATGTTAATTGGGTAGATGTAAAAGGCAGAAGTCTAGAAGGTTGGACCGACTTTGACAACAGACGTACAGGCTGGACAGGAAATAACGTCAATCCATTTAAAATGGGTACAAGAATTGTCGGTATAAATAGAAAAGATAAATATGTCATCCAAAGATATGTACTAAACCCAGAAGAAGCTAATATAGGTGCGACTACTGCAACAATTCACAGGGAAAAACCAGAATATCCAAACATGGATTGGTATAGTGGAGCTTTAAATTCTGGAGAAGAATTCCAAGTATTTAAACTTAATAAGCCAGTAACAGGAGTAATATCAGACATCAGACTTGCAGAATATGGTGCAAAAGAAATCACAGGCGATGTAACAAAAGAGGTAGATGATTCTCGCTTTGGCGAACCACACAGACTAAAATTAAACTTACCAGAAACTGATGAACCACTTGTTATTGACGTTAAAATTCCATATAAGGAAGAATATGGTGGAGTTGGTACTGGTATGGACTGGACAGAAAATGGTATAACATACTGGAAGTCCGACTACTACGAAAGTGCAAGTGTAATCAAAGAAGCATCTCCTGTATTATCAAATGATGGTAATATCATTGGTTCATATGTAGGAGAAGGATCCTTAGATGTAACAAATGAGTTAAAAACATTTGATTTTAAACTTAAAAAAGTTAAGGAAAATGACAATAAAGAAGAAATCGTAGGTGCGAAGTTTAGATTAACTGGACCTGGCGAAGGAGGAGAGGAAAGAGAAATCACAACTGGCAAAGACGGTTTAATTTCCTTTGACAAACTAAGACCAGGAATTTACAAATTAGAAGAAATCGAACCAGCACCAGGCTATGAAAAGTCAAATGTAGACTGGACTGTAAGAATAACATCTGATGGATCTAAGTATATCAAGGTTAATAAAAAAGAAGGCCTTACAGCAAATACTAATCTTGTTAATCCAAATGCCAATGGAATAAATAACAATACCCCAGTAAGAACTTTAGCCTATAGGAGTCTTCTAGAAAATAATAGCCATATGTTAGCTAATAAAAACTTAGGAGAAAGTCCAAGTTTAAAATCTATGGATGAGTTTAACACAAGGGAAAGATTAGCCTTAGCTGAAAATACACTAGAATTTTCAGAAGAATCAATTCCAACTCCTTTAAGATCAGCAAACGACTGGCAAAAAGTTGATCCAAATGCTTCTATTGGTAGAAGAGATAGGATTCAAGACAAGGACTTAGGAAGCACAAAAATCACTGAAATTAATAAGGTTGATAAGAAGTTTAGACAAGTTTTCTTACTAAAAGACTATTATTCTTCTAATTCAAAAAGAGAAGTTCAATTCCATAGAGAGCCAGAAAAATATGGTATAAATTTAAGTGATGGCAATACTACTTATAAAATCTATACAGTAGATCCTATATCAACCTTAGATAATCCAATAAAAATAAAAGATATTACAGAAGCTTGTACACAATCTGATCCAACACCATCTGGCAAGCAGCAAAGGATTATGTCTGAAATACCAGCGACAATTAGAGGACCTTTATATGTTGAAATAGAAACATACTATAATCCTAATTTCGGAATTGGCTTAGGCGTTGATTATGTTTATTCTAAGGGAGCTTCAACTTTATGGATTGCTGACTCTTATGATGCGGAAGATTCAATAAATAAGAACCTAGTTTCATCATATAAGCTAAAAATTACTAATGGAGCAAATGGATCTGTTACAGCAGAAAAAACTACTGATCTTAAAAAAAACGAAAAAGTCACACTAACTATTAGTCCAAGTGAAGGATACGAACTTGAAAAACTAACAGTAGCTGGAGTTGATGTAACAAATGATGTGGCAGATGGAAAATATTCATTCAAAATGCCAGCAAGTAATGTCGCAGTATCTGCTACATTTAGAGAAAAACAAAAACAATATGATGTACAGATAGCTACGCTATATAATGGTAAGATTACACAAAATAAACGCAAGGCTAAGGCAGGAGAAATAATTACTTTAAAAATTGAACCAGCTGATGGCTATGAACTTACTACTTTAAAATACACAGATGAAGATGATGGAGAAGAACACAATATAGATATGCAAGCTAAGTCATTTCTAATGCCTGCAACGAGTGTTTATGTAGAAGCAACATTTACAAAGAAAGCTGAACCAAAAACTAAGCATAAAATTCATACAAAACATACTGGCAATGGCAAAATTGATGTAGATAAGACAGAGGCAGCCGAAGGAGAACAGGTAACATTCAACCCTATTCCAGATGTAGGAAACACAATAACAAGATTTCCTGTTGTAAAATCTGATAGTGGAAAAAAAGTTAATATGGTTGAATGGAACTCTTTTATAATGCCAAATGAAGATGTAACAATTGAGGTTGGATTTAAACCAATATCACAGAATGTTTATCCAATAACAGTAGAACCATCAAAAAATGGTAAGGTAAGCGTAAACGCTATTGCAACAAGTGGAGAAGAAGTTACAGTAAGTGTAACTCCAAATGAATACTACGAACTTGATACTTTAACCGTAACTGATATAAATGGAAATCCAGTAAAAGTAAATGGACTAAGGTTTACAATGCCAGAATCAGGAGTTAATATTTCAGCTACTTTCAAAGTAAAAGAAATAACAGGACCACAAGATGGCGAAATTGTTATACCAAGTGATGGCGAATTAATAAAAATCACCAACAAGCAAACAGGTCTTGATCTTAAAATATTCAAGAGAGATTCTAATAGTAGACCTCTTGAAGGTGGTAAATTCACTTTAAAGAAAACAGATAAAAACTATACAACAGAAGATACTACATTTGAGAAAAAAGAAGGATTCTCTAGAAAAGATGGTAAGTTAGTATTTACTGACAATGATGGTAAAATTCAACCACTAGCTTTAGAACCTGGTTACTATCTACTAGAAGAAACAGAATCTCCATCAGGCTACAAAAAAGCTCAAGCTCCTTGGAAGATTCGAGTATATGAAGATACTACAACTAACCAACTAAAGGCAGAGTATAGGGGACCAGATGAAACACCAAATTCTTTTGTAAGTTCTGACAAGGCTTTGGATAGTTTTGGAAATACTACAGGAATAAAAACAACTGAAAATGGTATTAAATACGCAGCTCGTATGACTCATATCAATACAGAAGGTAAGACTTATATTCAAAGAATCTATATTGATACAAGAGCTTACAATGGTCCTGTCAATGTTCAAATCAAACCAGTAGTAAAAAGAGAAGAATTTGACGTTCCAGGACAACCACCAAAAATTGGTTATGAAGGAAATTATGGTGTAAAAACAGCCTATAGATCAACTTATGAGATAAAGGGATTAGCTGAAAATCCTACCGACGCAAAACTAAATGACATCTTTAGAAACTACACTATAGCAAATGACGATGTATCAGTAGTAAACACAGCTAGGTGGAGACCATTTGATTGGGGCTTTGACGAAGACCAATTAAACCTTGACCCAGGCGTTTACTATATTGATGTCGAAGGTTTCTATGATGACAATATTACAAAAGCAGATATTGGCAAAATAGAAATGAATGTTGATTTCAAGACACCAAGATACTTCTGGCAAGCAGATGGTTTAAACCAAAATAGAACTCAACACTATAAACTTGGAGGATCCTACCAAGCAGGTGCAGAAACATTCGGCTCTGTATACCAAAAAGACACCTATGTAAATGGAGAACTTAAGAAAAAGGGAACTCCTACTCCATGGGGAGCACAAAAACCAGATCGACAAAAATATGCAAACTGGTTGAGCAAGAAATTTACTGATTCATATGGAAATCCGAGAAATGCTGGTATAGTTGCAGTGCCTTATAATGGTATTGATAAAACCATTGATTCAGTCACAACAAGTATAAACATCAGACCACTATATACTTCTAATAAGAAAACCCAGGTCGGACCAGAAGGTATGGATATAGTAAATGAAGAAGAAACTTATAACATCACCTTCTCAAAACACGGTCGTGATGACAAAGATGAAACAGTGGATGGTGAAGCAGTTACCAAGAGAAGACTTGAAGGAGCAGTATTCAAGCTTCAAGAATATGTAATCAATGGTTACAAGGATGTAGAAGGTTCTACTATTGCATCAGCCTTCAACGGCTACTTTGGCTTTAGAGGACTAAAACCAGGAAGGTATCAACTTATAGAAGTAAAAGCTCCAGAAGGCTACAAGCCAATAAATGGACCACTTCTACGATTTACAGTAGAAACAATCAAGACAAACTCTGGTAAGATTGTAGATCCAGAATCTGGAGAAGTTGTAGATATCAAATCTATTAAGGTTAAATTCTCAGAAAATGACGAAAAAGCTTACAATTTAAGTGACTTAAATATGGTTAATCCAGACAATAAAAATGAAATCATAAAAGTAAGCAGTGTGGATTCAAAGAAAATTAGCATTAAGGATAGTAAGATTGTACACCCTACTACAAATGATATAGTCAATCTAAATGATTTAATTATTGCAACAGCAGATAATCACGAATATCCTATCAAGCAAATTAAAATCGTTGATGGATCAAGTGGTTATATCTCATTAGAATATGACAAAGCAAATGGCGTATACCAATACGTTCCAGAAAAATCCACATCAGAAAAAGATGGTAAGCTAGTAGACTTTGTAACAAGCGCTACTGCCAAGAACATGGGTAAAATCATAAATGAAAAACCAGGTAAAGGTAAAATCACAGTTAAGAAAGTTGACCAAAAAGGTGATCCAATAAATGCCACAGAGCAATTGCCAGGTGCAAAATTCAAGTTAACTAACATATCAACTGGAGCCAAAGAAGAAGGAACAGTTGGTGCAGATGGAACTCTTGAATTTACTCGCTTACAAATAGGTAACTACAGACTTGAAGAAGTAAAATCACCAGATGGATATATCAACAATAAACAAGTATGGAACTTCACTGTAGGTGGTGAGGGACTAGACCCTTATGCAAAAGATGCGCCACAAAGAAGAAAAGATGTATCAAGCAGCATAACATTATCAGAATCTAAACTGAGTGTATTAAATCCAGAAAGTAAAAAAGATGGTTTACTATCTGGTAAACAAGATGAAATGCATCCTCACTTTGGAGAAGTATTTGAATTTAATAACAAATACACTATTGATTCCAACTTAAAGATTAATCCTGGAGATTATTTTGTACTAAAACTAAGTGACAACATCGACCTCCACGGAATAATGGAAACTCATATAGATAACCTCGATATAATTGCAGATGGAGTAGGTACAATAGCCAAGGCTGACTACAATAGAACAGACGGCACAATAACCTACACTTTCACAAATTATGCTGACACTTATAATTTAGTAGAATTTTCTAATAAGCTAAAAGCTTATATCAATCTAAATAAAGTACCAAAAGCAGGGGACCAAAAGATAAGTCGTGGAGTTGTTGTAAATGATCAGATAAAAGATAATAAAGAAGATACAATCAAGGTTGTATATGACTCAATGACTGCAAAAGAAAAGTATCAAACTACTGATGGAAATTGGCACGAAATGACCGAAAACCACTTAAACCTTGGATCAAAGATTATTAAATATAATCCTGATACGGGCGAATTTGTTCATTACTACTATGTAAATAGGGATAGGAGCACAACACCAAGATCAAAATTCTACTACTATTCAAACCAAGATATAGAAAACTTGAATATTGATTACTACTCTCTTGATGGTAGCAAAGTAAATGTCAATGACTTATTGCCATTATCATTTGGTGTAAATGAAGATGACAAAAAACTTCCAGCACCTGTTCAAATAAGGTCTAGATCATATCTCGCTGCAGGCCAAGAAGAAAGTATTACTTTTACAGGTGGATTAAATTCAAATTCTACTTATCTGTTAAAAGTTACAGGAAAAGTAAGTGGAAAAGATAAGTCGTCCTATGTTGGTCATGGTAAACTTCAAATGATAGATAATCCTGACCGTTATGTAACAAGATGGGATAAACAATACTTCTTTAGAAATGAAGCTACTGCAAAAGCAAACTTAGTAATTCAAGCAGTCAACCCAGAAAACAAAATCAAATTCAAAAAAGTTGACCAAGATGGAAAGGCTCTAAAAGGCGCTACATTCCAACTTAAATATAAAGTTGGGGAAAATTGGAATGTAGACACATCTAGAGATAAAACTACTGGTGATGACGGAGTATTTGAATATACTAAGCTCAAACCAGGTAGCTACAGGGTTATTGAAATCACTGCCCCAACTGGATATAAAAAGGCAAAAGATCCAGTAGCAGAATTTGATGTAGATGAAAATGGTAGAATCATAAGAAAAGATAATGCTAATAACCCAGTAGGTGGTACAGCAGAAGATGGTATAAAACCTATTGAGATAGTAAATAAGAAAGAGCAAAAGATAAGCTTTGTTAAAGTCGATGCAGGTGATAAAAAACCACTTGAAGGTGCTGAGTTTGAAGTTTGGTATAAAGCTAAAAAAGAAGATACAGAATACACTAAACTAAAACTTTATGAAAAAACAGTAGATGGTAAAACTGAAAGACTTGCTGTTAAAGAAGGAGAAGACATCCCAACAGGATTCACACCTGTAAAAGAAGATAAGTTTATTACAGGCGATGATGGTAAGATTGAGTTTACCTTCTATGAAAATGGCTACTACGCTCTTAAAGAAGAAAAAGCACCTAAGGGTTATATAAGGCCAAGAGACTACGTCAAAGAATTTGTTTACAAGGAAGGAAAGCTTTATGAACTAGTTCAGGCTAACCTATCTATGAGTTTGAATAGAAGTACAACTATTAATAGTACTACTGATTATCCAGAACATAATGATGAATATACCTTAATCATAAATCCGGATAATAAGATGGTGAATTATTTAAAATCTGAAGGAGGAAATCCAAAAGCGACAATAACTCTGTCTGGATTTAATTCAGGTGGAACAGTCAAGGTTTATCTAAAAGCAAAAGGACAAGAAGTTCAAAAAACAGGATATGTACCTACTTTCAATTTTACTAATAATCAAGATTTGGTAATTGATTTAAATAAAGCCATTGCATCAATCAAAGCTGGTTCTGATACAACTGGAACAACAGATATCAAGTCTGATGACTCTATAGTTTTAGAAATAAAAGAAGAAACTTCATGGAATACTGAGGTAAATAGAAATATTAAACTAGATATCAAAGATAAAAATGCCAACCAGTTAATCTCCGAAAATAAAGATATTACCGTGGAAGCAAGCTTCGCAAGCGGAGGAGATAATGTATATTCTGGAACTAAAAAGTTTGATAGCTTACCAGAAATTAAATCAACAGATCCAATTAAAATCGAAAATAAGAAGGGTGAATACCCATTCACAGGTGGACCTGGTACGTGGATAGGCTTCACAATCGGAGGTCTTGCAGTTATGATAGGTGGAGCTTATATCTATCACAAACGTAGAGAATCCATTGAAGCAAATAGCTAGAGAAAACCCAAAGGGACTCGGGAAGAGTCCCCATGCGGAGCACTCGCAGCGAAGCGAGAGAGAAAATGCGTCGTCCCGACAGAAGGAGCGAAGCGACCGACGAGGGACCTTATAAACGCTGGACCAGAATGAACGAAGAGTAATACTCAAAACTAATAATCAGCGCCGTCCCTAATGGAATTGTCACAGTGATCAAGCCCGTCCGGCTCGGAGAGGACCCGTGCGGAGCACTCGCAGCGAAGCGAGATAAGTGAACTGATGAAATTCCTTAATCGAGGCTTTTCGAGATGAAGGCAAGCCGTTAGGCGAAGCCTGAATCCGAAAACTACCGTCGACAGAAGGAGCGAAGCGACCGACGAGGGACCTCATAACCGCTGGACCAGAATGAACGAAGAGTTATACTCAAAACCAATAATTATTAGGCTCTTGCCTATGATTATAAAGCCAAATCCATTGCCGCAAGTACTGGGCGATGGGACTGGCAAGCTCATTTGAGCTAGAAAGAATGTTACAAATCCTCGATTTATGATATAGTAAAGAAAAGGAAAGCTTGGCTTTATAGGCAAGAGCCTAAGGCAAAGCTAAAAGGGAATAGACCCTTAGACAATAGAAAAAGAACCATTTATAGGCCGCCCCGCTGGTATATCCCAAAAGGACGCCCCCTATAAGCAGCTGGCCCCACCAGCACGAAAGGCAAGTCGCAGCCTTTCTGAAATAGACAATGTGTTATACTTCTAGGGTTAAACATCGAGCGCCGTCTCGAACGACGCCAAAGGCGGAGGAGAGACCTCACAAACTCAGGACCCCTCATACGAAGGTGTATACTTGAGTGTCATTCTGAGCGAAAAGGAGCCTGTCTCGAGCGAAGTCGAGAGAAAGAATCCCACAAACTCGATGCCCCTCAAACTCAGGGAAATCCAATGATAGTTAGTACACACCCTGTCACCCACAGCGACAAGACAAAAAATATAAAGGAGAACAAAATGAAAAAGAAAATTTTGTCATTATTGACCGCATTCGCAATGGTCTTCGGAATCCTCGTAGCACCATTTACAAGTGCTAAGGCTGACGAAGTTAAAACAACCGACAGTGTAACACTACACAAAATCCTAATGGATAAAACTACTTTTGCTGGCTTTACTGCAGGTACAAAAGGAAAAAATAATGAGGAGTACGTTGGTAATAAAATTACTAATGTAAAAGATTTCTTTGCAGGAACTAATGCAGGAACTGACGCAGTTGCTAAAGAAATCGCAGGAGCTTATTTTGCTTGGCAAAAATTAGACGAAGAACACAAATACAAAACTAATGACTCTGGAGTGTTTGTAGATGCTGAAGGAAAGGTAATCCAAGATGGTATTACTGATGTATCAAAATTAGAGGAAGCAAATAAAGGGAAATTAGTAGAAAATTGGAAATTCATCAAAAAATCAGATGGCACTTTCCTAGATGCTAAATACCAAGATTTAACCTCAAAAACATTCGATGAAAAAGGATTTAAAAATCAAGTATTAGGTGGAGAAACTACTGAAGATGGCTATCAGTTTAATACAAAGGTATTAAATCAAGATAAGCCAACTACTTATAAAATAGTTGAAATCCATAGCCTATCATCATACAAAGGTGATAAAGGCGAAACCCTTACAGATATGAAGGCTGTACCAGTTGAAATCACACTTCCACTTGTAAATGAAAATGGCGTTGTAAAGGATGCTCATGTTTATCCAAAGAACACCCAAGAAAAACCAAAAATCGACAAAAACTTCGATAAAGAAGATAATAAAACTGGCGAGATTGTTAATGCAAAAGGTATAAAAGAAACCGAACTAATTAATAGCACAGAAGATAACAAAAAAGACGTTGAAATCATAACAGATACAAATGATAGAGAAAAAGGAATAGCTGCTAAGAGCGTAGGAGAAACAGTTCCTTACAAAGTAGTTACAGAAATCCCAGCTCAAACTAAATGGGCAACAGCAAAATGGGACGATAAGATGACCGAAGGTCTAACTTACAATCAAGACCTAACAATCGAACTTAAAAAAGGAAATGATGTTGTCAAACTTACTGCTAATACAGACTATAAATTAACTCAAGATGAAAAAGGTTTTGTATTAGAATTCTTACCAGCAGGTCTAAAATTATTAAATGATAAAGCTGAAAAACAAACTATAACACTTAAATACACTGCAAAAGTAAATGATAAGTCAGTAGTAAAAGTTCCTGAATCAAACGACATTACCTTCCACTATGGTAACAACCCAGGACATGGAAATACTCCTATTCCAACAAAACCAAAAGAGAATGGCGAATTAGAAGTAGAAAAAACATGGGCTGATGGTGTTCCAAAAGCTGGAGAATGGGCTACATTTACACTTATAAATGCAAACACAGGCAAAAAAATTGGTACTGTTAAGTTTGAAACAACTGCATCTGGAACAACAACAACTTATACTGCAGAAGCTGGATATCAAGCAATTGGTAACGAAAAACCACAAGGCCCAACAACAAAAACAGATAGTAATAATGTATGGACTTTCAAATTCACAGGTCTAGATAAAAATCTTGAATACAAGATAGAAGAAGCCAACAACATGAACGAAACAGCTAAGTTCACAAAGGGAACTGATGGTCAAATCAAAATTGAAAACAAAAAAGATAATAACCCAACACCACTTAACCCATCTGAACCAAAAGTTGTAACTTACGGTGTAAAATTCGTTAAAACAAACGTTGAAGGCGAAAGACTTCCAGGTGCAGAATTTGTAGTTAAAAATGAAAAAAATAAATTCCTAGTAGAAGGTACAAAAGCTACACGTACAGAATATGAAGCTGCACAAACTGCATTCGTTAGTGCTGTTAAAGATTACAATGCCGCAGTTAAAAAAGGAAATATTTCTGATACTAATAAAGCCATAATTGGTGGTAAGGAATTTACTACAGAAGCAACTGCAAAGGCAGAAGTAGCAAGACTTGAAAAAGCAAGAGATGCTGCATGGAATGCAACCCTACAAAGCATGGACGGCTTCACAGCTGATTCTAAAAAAGCTGACGGAGTCCTAAAACTAACATCAAATGAACTAGGTCAATTTGAAATCGCTGGTCTTGCACCAGGCAAATACTCCCTAGTCGAAGTTAAAGCTCCAAAAGACTATGTAGATGCTGATAAAGCAACACTTGAGTTTGATTTTGAAATCGGAAAAGATGGAAAAGTAACTAGCCAAAAAATGTCTAATATAGACTTCGGAATTGAAGATAAAGATCAAACAAACGATAACGCAAAACAAATCATCAACAAGAAAGTAACCATCCCACAAACAGGTGGAATTGGTTCTCTAATCTTCATAGTTGCAGGTGCTGCAATCATGATAGGCGCATTCGTAGCCTACAAAAAATCTCAAGCTGTTGAAGCTTAATAGATTTTAAAATTAAAAATAAACTCAATCGCCAGTACGTGGATTGAGTTATACAAGAAAAGAGGAGAAAAAATCTCCTCTTTCTTATATTTAAATTTATATTGATTATATAAAAAACTATTACTCAAACATTTAAATATTATATTAATAGTCAAAATGTTCATATGGTTGTTCATTTACGGTCATTGGTGTTTCTCCAAAATGATTATCAGGGTAAACACCTATTCTATTGGCTACATCTTCAAAAGGATATGTATACAAAATGTCATCATTTTGTGATTTAAGAATTGTTTCATAAAAATCTCTTACATCATAGTCTAATAAAATACGACCTACCTGATCGTTTTGTAGAACACAATTACAAAGATCGTATACTTCTTCATAACTCCAGTCAGAATATTCATTTAAATTTTTAATCACTATATGAGTATATGCAAAACTTTCGCTGTTTAGCAAATTATTGATTAATTGTCCTTTTGCATCACTTATCTCTAGCTCTATATCCTCTAATTTATCTTTGAAAAACGAATACAATGAACTATAGAATATTATATTACCACCTTTATTGTTATTCCATTCTTTTTTTAATAAATAGTTAAATTCATTTTTTGATAGATCCGATACGAAGTCTTTATCAGAAGTAATAAAATAGAGGTCTTCATTTGGTCCATATTTTAATAGAGTTTCCCAATTGATTGCATCACCAAAGCTATTGTTTTTCCCTGGAGGATTACCCTTGGTAAATCTATTATATGCTTTTTTAATTATATCATCGCTACATTCTAATATGGTATCTTGATTAAAAAATTCTTCTATGGTTTTATCTGCACTAAGATTATTGTTTATAATATCCTTGTGAATATTATCTTTCCATTCATTAAACTTTTTATCTAAATCTTCCATTTTATCCTTAAATTCATTATATTCTGGATATGGTTTAGTAAAATTTGGGAATTTTGGTATTTTTAGCTGAAAATTTTTATATGTTGAATTTAATTTATTATCCCTATTGCGGTATACCTCATCAACTACTTGTTGAGGAATAAATAATTTAATTTTGTGGTCTTTGTATGTTTTTAATTTTTCAAATTGAGATAGATTGTCATCAGAAAAGTCATATAAAGATAACCATATATTTGAGTCTATAAATAAATTCATTTTAACTCCTTTATGTTTTAAAAATTATCAATTATATTGAAATCGTTTTTATAATTATACTATTTAAGTAACAGATAAGTCAAATCAAGTACATAATATTGCGTAAATTTTAATAATACAATATTTACTATTTCATCCTAATGTACAACTTATATGGAATTCTAATGTTAATAGATATCATCATGGTTGTTAGTGGGATGCTCTCAGCTATAGCACATCATATAAACAACAAGTTTTCCATTAAATTACTAAATAATTTGGGTCAAGGAAAGACACGAGCCGACGGGCTTATCGCCTTCGTTAGATATGGCGTACGTTTTGATATAATGTTAACAATTGAGATACATATCAACATCCTCTTGACTTCGCTCGAGATAAACTAAATTGAGAGGTCTTTATATTTGTTTTTATAGAGGGATTTAGTAGAACTCTGGGATATTTTTGCTAGGTTATCATGTGATAAATATAACAACGGTGTAGGTACAGAACTATTTCCATAGAGAACGATAGAGATGTCTCGCTCCGATAGATAAGGATAGGGGGGCTTGGTGAGGACTTGCTCTCCAAAATCCAGAGTGTTCTATACGAGGCGGCGGAATCTCCCGAAGGAGACGGCCTTGTTAATAACACGCGCTTTCGTAGCCTACAAAAAATCTCAAGCTGTTGAAGCTTAATAGATTTTAGAATTAAAAATAAACTCAATCGCCAGTACGTGGATTGAGTTATACAAGAAAAGAGGAGAAAAAATCTCCTCTTTTTCTATACCAAATTGACTGATATTTTTTTATACACAAGAAATTTTTAAACATTTTATAAATACTATAGATTGCCCCAACCGATAGATAATGATAACTACTAGCAAAATTGCACTATTAATGACATAATATTTGCGTTTTGAGTTGCTAAATTAATTTGATAATGATATTAGGATAAAAAAGTAGGTAACGGATCACCAATCTTCATCGTAACAGGTGTCCTCCTCGAGCTGGGTTGAGGGTTTGAGTTTTTCTTGGGTTTTCATATATTAATTATTATATGTAAAAAATGTATAAAAAAGAATTTAGGGGACTTTTGAAAGTCTATGTCTTAAAACACAAGAGAGAGAAAAAATCCTCCCACCTCGACAGAGCGGAGCGACGAGAGGTCTCTATTATTATTTTTGGAATGAGATTTTGTGGATGCATCGGGATATCTTATAGGGATCTTATTTTATATAGGTGATAACGGTGTATTTACGGAACCCATGATGTAGGGAACTATAGAGGTCTCTCACTCCTTCCAGTCGTTCGAGACGGGTGGTGAGTTTGAGTTTTTCTTGGGTTTTCATATATATTAATTATTATATGTAAAAATGTATAAAAAGAATTTAGGGGACTTTTGAAAGTCTATGTCTTACAAACACAAGAGAGAGAAAAAATACTCCCACCTCGACAGAGCGGAGCGACGAGAGGTCTCTATTATTATCTTTGGAATGGGATTTTGTGGATGCATCGGGATGTATTTATAGGGATCTTATTTTATATAGATAATAACGGTGTATTTACGGAACCTATGATGTAGGGAACGATAGAGGTCTCTCGTCTCCACGAGCCGACGGGCTTACCTCCGGTCGAGACGGGTGGTGGGTTTCTAAGCATGTTGACAGAGTATATAAAGCATCCCACCTCGACAGAGCGGAGCGACGAGAGGTCTCTATTATTATCTTTGGAATGGGATTTTGTGGATGCATCGGGATATCTTATTAGGATCTTATTTTATGTAGATAATAACGATGCATTTACGGAACCCATGATGTAGGGAACGATAGAGGTCTCTCACTCCTTCCAGTCGTTCGAGACGGGTGGTGGTGTTTTTTTATTTGCGTTGACAGAGTATTTACATCCACCCACCTCGACAGAGCGGAGCGACGAGAGGTCTCTATTATTATCTTTGGAATGAGATTTTGTGTGATTAACTTAAAAGGTATGGTTATAAAAATATGAGAATCTTTTCTTTACAGAATTTTTAAAATAAATTTTAATTTATAGAAATAGTAAAATTGGTTTTTATATTTATTTTCAATAATTGAATTCTATTTTCTATTACTATTAATACTTGGGATTATTTTTATTTTTTATCCAAAAAACTTGACTTATTGGTTATTTATCATAGTATTTTCAAAGCTTTTGTGATATAATAGTTATAACTAGAAGAAATTTATTATATTTATTTTTAAAATCAAATATATTGCAAAAAACTATAATAAAACGCAAGTTTTGTGTGGTTTTCCTTGGCTTTTGATTTTGCCTTGGTTTTTGGATTCTTGGAGGAATTATGAAAAATATACTTAAGACTAAGTACATATCTTTTCTATTGGCTTTGGTCATGGTTGTGGGGATTTTCCTTCCTTGCGGCGGTGCTTTGGCTAAGGAGAATGGGAAGTATAGCATTGATATTGGGATTAAAATCAATGAAATGGACAAGTTAAAAAAAGAAGTTAAAGAAGGCGGGATTATTAAGTCGTCGGGCAGGCAGGTTAAGGTTTATAAGCTTAAGGCTGATAAGGGTTTGACCGATAAGGAAATGTTTGACTTGGCTCAAAGCCTTCATAAATCAGGCGAGAAGGAAGTTTCTATTAAGGATGCTGAAGATAAGCTTAAGGAAAAAAAGCTTTTTGACAAGGATGGTGTCTTATCTGAAAAGAGCAAACTTCTTTATGATGGTAAGCTTGTTGATGAGATTAAACTTAATAAGGGCGATGATCCTGAACTTGCTAAATTGACTGAAGAAAATATTACAATTAAGGACCTTGAGGAGGGTTATTACCTTATCAAGGAGACTGATGAGTCTAAGAAGATTGCCAACAAAGCAATTAACACCTTTGTGGTTCACATTTCTGCTAAAACTGTTAAGGATGTGAATGGCAAGAAGGTTTATAGGATAGAGGCTAAGGAAACTATGCCAACTCCTACAGATTCACTTAAGCTTATAAAAGTTGATTCTAATAACAAAGATGTCAAGCTCAGCCATGCTCAATTTGAACTTTATAAGAAGGTTAAAGATGGGGATAAGGAAAAATCTGAGCTTGTGAAAGTGAGTGGTTCTAGGGGCAAGTATCTTTATGATGAAAAGGGCAACACAACTGTGCTTGAAACTTGGGAAAATGGGGAGCTTGTTGTAGAGAGTGTGCCAGAAGGTATATATTATTTCAAGGAAATAAAACCTGCGCCTGGATATCCTGATAAAGATAATGTGAATAAGACCTCTAAGAAAATGAAGCCAGGCGATTCCGACACAGTTGAGAATCATTCGACTCCTATTCTTAAAAAGGTAGACGAAAGTGATGAAAACAAGGCTCTTGACGGGGCGGTTTTCGAAGTATATAAGAAAGACGGAACTAAGCTTAAGTTTAAGAAAACTAATGCTGGTTACGAAGAAGACCCTAATGGCAAAGATGAATTAGTTACCAAGGATAAGGGTATTATTAATATTACAAATCTTAAAGATGGTGAGTACACTTTCAAAGAAGTTAAGGCACCAAAAGGTTATATCTTGTCTGATGTAAAAATTGATTTTACTATTAAAAACTTCAATTCAGTAGATAAGGATGGCAAGGTTAAGATCTTGGTTGTTAAGAACAAACCAGAAAAACCAAATCCTAAGACTCCAACAGGTGGGTTTAACTTTGTGAAAATAGATTCTACAAAAAATGAAAATAGGCTTGGGGGTGCTAAGTTTATTTTGATGAAGAAGGTTGGATTTAATTTTGAAAAATTCCTTGTTAATGGCAAGGAAGTGAAGCTTACTTCTAAGGATAATGGGGAGTTTGCGATTGATGGGCTTGAATATGGAGAATATGCCCTTAAGGAAGTTGAAGCTCCAAAAAATCACACTATCACAAACGAGCTTACTCCATTTACTGTGGATGCGGCGAGTTCTTCCCTTCCTGCAAAGAAGATTGTAAATGAGCCTTATACTCCAAGGACTATTGTTAGTAAGACTAACACCATTACAACAAAATACACACCTAGCGATATTACTAGGATTGTAAAGAGCCCGCTTGTTAAGACTGGCGATATTAGAATCGTGGTTATGGCTATAGTTGGTTTGATTCTCCTTATGATGGGTATCAAACTTGTTAATAGCGGCGAGAGGATGCAAAGAATATAAGATATGAAGGATCCTTCATTTGAGGGGTCCTTATTTTTAGATTTTAGGTTTAATTTGAGATTTGAAATCTTAAAGTAAAATATTATTGAAGCTTGGGGCTTTTTGCCCTTTTTTACATAAAGGATTTATATGGCGAAGAAAAAACCTAAGGAAAAAAAAGTTAATAAAAAGAAATCACGTTGGGTCTTTAGGCTGATTTTCTTGCTTGGATTTTTGGTTATGATTTATCCTTTGATTTCGAGATTTTATTATAGGATTGAATCAAATGAACAGGTTGAGACTTTCTCAACTGGGGCCAAAAAGCTTGATACCAAGGAAATCGACAGGAGAATTAACCTGGCTAAGGCCTTTAATGATTCGCTTTCTGGCAAGATTGCATCAGACCCATATACTAGGAAACAACAAGAGGAGGGCCGTAAGGAATACGCCCGTATGCTTGAAGTTGAGGAGATGATTGGGACTGTTGATATACCAAAGATTAACCAAAAGCTACCGATTTATGCAGGTACAAGTGAGGATATTTTGCAAAAGGGTGTTGGCCATTTGGAGGGAACTTCCCTTCCAATCGGTGGTAACTCCAGCCACACTGTTTTGACTGCCCACTCAGGTCTGCCTGAGGCGACACTTTTCACCCACTTAAACCAACTTGAAATTGGTGATAAGTTTTATATTGAAAATATTGAGGGGATTATTGCCTACCAGGTTGACCAAATCAAGGTAATTGAGCCTTCAAATTTTGAGGACCTAATGATTAGTCCGGGCCACGATTATGCGACTCTTTTGACCTGTACACCAATTATGATCAATACCCACAGGCTAATTGTAAGGGGCCACAGAGTGCCTTATGTACCAGCGGTTGATGAGGAATTAATCAGGGAAAGCAGGAATAACTGGATATTCAGAACATTATTCTTTGCTGCTCTTGGCCTAATTATTTTATTAATTATCCTTATTTTGAAATTAAGAAGGGATAATAAGGAGTATTTCAAGAAGATTAGCGAATTTACCAAGGGCGGATTCATGAAGCCTAGGGCAAATACTGGCCAAGGTGACTTGTTTGATAATTTAGCTGATGAGGATGACGATTATGTCTAGGCAGATGAGGTCTAGACTAATCTTCATGGCGATTTTCACCCTGGGACTTTTGATATTTTCCTATCCTTTGATAAGTCAGAAGTATTACGAAATCAAGGCGGAAGACGAGGTTATTACCTTCACAAAGGCTGCAAAAGACCTTGCGCCAGAAGACCTCGATAAGAGGATGGCGCTGGCTGCGGCTTATAACCGTACCCTTGACCCATCTAGACTTGCCGACCCTTATACCGATATGGAAAAAGCGGGTCGTGCTGAATATGCTAGGATGCTTGAAGTTGAAGAGATGGTTGGCCATATTAGGATTCCTAAGATAAAGGTTGATATTCCAATAAGAGCAGGTTCGAGTGAGGATGTTTTGCAGAAGGGTGCTGGCCACTTGGAGGGTACATCCCTTCCTATTGGTGGAGATTCTACCCATACAGTTATTACAGCCCACAGGGGCCTACCAAATGCCAAACTTTTTAGAAATCTTGACCAACTTGCCTATGGAGATATATTTTATATTACAAATATCAAGGAAACTATAGCCTACAAGGTTGATAAAATCCAGGTTGTAGAGCCTTCGGATTTTGAGCCGGTCCTTGTAGTTGAAAGAAAGGACTATGCGACCCTACTTACCTGTACACCTTATATGATCAACTCCCACAGGCTTTTGGTCCGTGGGGTGAGGATTCCTTACCAGGAAGCCATCGATGATGGTGTTGCAAACACTCCAAGGGCAAGGTTTGACTTTTTCAGGATGGTTTTGGTACTCATACCGATTATAATTATCCTTTTGTTGACCTTATTTAGGGAAAAGAAGAGGACTGACAATCTAAGCAAGGAGCTGAGAGAAATTGAAGAAAGAAATCAAATTAACTAAAAAATCCTTTTGGGGATATATATTAATATTGCTAGGCCTAGTCCTTTTGACCAGCCCTTTGGTTTTGAGGTCTTATCACGATTTGAGGGCCAAAAATGAGAAAAAATCCTTTGAGAAAATCGAGGCTAAAAAGTCTGCAGAAGAGATAGAAGAAGAAAACAAAAATGCAGCAGCTTACAATGAAATGATCAAGGATGCTGATATTAGTGTGGAAGACCCATTCACAACCGAAGATTACGAAAATAAGTACGAGATGTTTAGGACAACCAATACACCTTTTGCCTATCTTTCTATACCAAAGTTGGATAAATATTTGCCCCTATATCTAGATGCGACTCTTGAACACATCTCAAAGGGAGTTGCCCAGGTGGCAGGAACTGCTATTCCTGTTGGGGGCAAGGGCACAAGATCAGCCATAGCCGGCCACAGGGGCTGGTGGGGTGATACCATGTTTTTATATTTGGACGAACTTGAAAGTGGGGACTATATTTATATAGAAAGGGCCAACGAAACCATGCGCTATGTGGTAAGCGATAAGGAAATTATTGGGCCATATGATTGGGCCAAGCTTGCTCCAAGGGGAGATCTTGATATGATTACCCTTCTCACCTGTAGTCCATTTTTGCCACCAAGACCAGACAGGCTTTTGGTAAATGCAATTAGGGACGAATCAGGACCTGCAGAAGAATTTAAGCTTCCTTCTGGAGAATTTGTCGCAAGTGCCAATGACGCAAAGGAAGGAAATGGCCTTGTAAAAATCAGCAAGACTGCCACCCTAATAGGTGCCATTGTCGGCGTCCTTGCAATAATCTACACAGGTCTTAGGTTTGGGAAAAGATTGAAAGCTGGATTTGAAAAATAATATTTAAAAGCTCATAGGCTAAATTTTTTAAAAAATATAGGTTATGGGCTTTTTTTTAATCTAAATTTTACATGGGAAATGTTAAACTAGGAAAAAAGGAGGAAAGAATGAAGATGAAATTTAATAAAAAAGTTCTTATTTTAGGTATCCTAGGTTTAGTTTTTGCAGGTGTTTTCCTTGCAAAATCCTATGCCAATAAGAATGGCGGCTATGAAATAGACTTAGGAGTAAAAATTAAAAGTGATGAAGAAATGGTGAAGGCAAGCAATAGGCAGGTCGCCTATTGGAAGGTCAAGGAAGATGGGATGGGGCCTTGGGATATAATGAGGCTTGCCAAGGATTGTGATGAGATGAGCTTTGAAGAAATTAGCAAAAAATTTGGAAGCGAACCAAAATATTCAGAAAAATCCCAATTGTTTTTTGACGGCAAGGCCTATGATCAGATGACCTCTGCCATGTATGAGAAAAATAAGTCTAAGGTTAAGGAAAAGATAAAAATGAAAAATCTAGAGGAAGGTCCCTACCTAATTAAGGAAACTGATCAGTCATTTAAGGAAAGCGGAGCCAAGGAAAGGCTTAGAACCAGGATAGAATACGTCGGCAAAGAATCCGCCCCAGAGGGGATTTTGGACTTGGGTGAGGAATAAAAATTATATAAACTATAAAAAGGGGATGTTTCAGAATGAATAAATCGTCCCAATATCACCAGAGGAACCTCTTAGAAAAGTCTCACATGCCGACAGGCTAAACGCCTCCATGAGCCGGCAGGCTATATAAAAAATTTTCTAAGAGAACCCTCTGTTGATGGGACGATAGTTATCCACAATTTGCAACAGCCCCTTTTACGTCCCATACTCTATAAATAGCTACAAATCAATACTTTACAGTGTAGAAAAAATTAGTGGTTTTTAAAGGAGAATTTGTCCTTATTTTAGAAATAATAAAATCAGAAAATTTACATATTCTATGTATAAAGAAAAAAATTACAAATCAAAAAAATGGTGAATCACCCAAAGACATTGTTAAATCTTTAAGAAAATCCACCACTTTTAATAAATATGAAATATATTATTTAAGCTTAGTTAAAATTATTTAGTTTATTTACAGGATAAGTTTCTAAATAAGAAATTATTTCATCCAAAGTTTCCCCTGTTGATGCATTAACTGCTACTTGAACACTAGTTTCAATAAGTGGGGTTCCTGCAAGGTAAACTTTGGATTTTTTTTCTTCATCTAGCATATCTATTGCCATTTGACAATTAAGCATTGATGATCCTAAATCAAAAAATATAATTAAGCCATCATCTTTTGCATATTCATTAATTATTTCATTTATCTCTTCGAAATTTGATCCAATATCTCCATCTTTGTCACCACCACTTGTTAAAATATTTACATTTGGTGCCATTTGGACTAGAATTTCTTTTAAACCTTCCGCTAACTTTTTACTGTGACTTGCTAATAAAATATTAATCATCTAAATCTCCGAGTACACTTTTTATGCATAAATAAGAAGAATATGCACCAGGATCAATATGTCCTATTGATCTTTCACCAAGATAGGCAGCCCTACCCTTGAGAGCTTTTATATCTTTAGTTTTTTCCATATTTTCTTTTGCAATTTTTACGATTTCTTCAAAAGTAGAATCATTTTTCAAAGCTTCTGAAACTGGAGAAAGTACATCGACCATGGTTTTATCCCCAACTTGAGCTTTTCCCCTCATAATAACCCCATCAACTCCATCAGAAAAAGCCTTAGCAAATAAAGTTTTACTTAAGTTAATTTCTCCATCCAAGGATTGGGCAAATTTCATAAAAAATGTTCCATATAAGGGACCACTTGCCCCTCCAACATTTGAAATTAAGGTCATAGCGATTTTATTGAATAAAGTTTTTAAATCTTTATAATCATCATTCATGGCATCTTTTACTTTGTTAAAACCTTTTGCCATATTAAATCCATGGTCACCATCACCAATTGCCCTATCAAGGTCTGTCAAATATTCTTCATTTTCTATTATGGTGTTTGATAAATTTATTATCTTATTTTTTATTTTATCTATATCCATATTATCCCCTAACAACATCTACATCTTCTTCTAATAATTTTAATATTTCCTCATCAACTTTAAATAAGGTCAAAGAAAATCCTGCCATATCCATACTTGTCATAAAATTACCTAGGTAAGTTTTTTTGATACTTATATTTTTTTCTTTCAAATAATCATAAACAAAATTATTTACAACAAATAATTCCATTTCAGTTGTTTGACCCATTCCATTTACCATTAAAACAAATTCTCCATCAAGATTTTCAAAATCTTTTAGAATGTAATCCAAAAGTTCTTTTGAAATCTCATCAGCAGATTTTATTTTTTCTTGTCTTATACCTGGTTCACCATGAATTCCTATTCCGATTTCCATATCCTCTTCAGATAATTCAAAACTTTCTTTACCAGAAATTGGATTTATACAAGGCTTAACAGCCATACCCATAGATTTTATATTTTTCACAATTTTTTCTGCCATAGCTTTCATTTCTTCCAAGCTTTTTCCGCTTCTTGCCATAGCACCTAAAACTTTGTGAACAAAAACAGTTCCAGCAATTCCCCTTCTACCTGTTGTATAAGTTGAATCTTCAACTGCAACATCATCATTTACAATTATATAATCTACTTTTATTCCTTCCATTTCTGCCATATCCTTTGCCATTTCAAAGTTCATGACATCACCAGTATAATTTTTAATTACCATAAATACGCCTTCACCAGAATCAGCAAGTTTTATAGCTTCTAAAACTTGGTCAGGAGTAGGAGATGTGAAAATTTCTCCACAAATTGCACAATCAAGCATTCCATCACCAACATAGCCTGCGTGAGCTGGTTCATGTCCACTACCACCACCAGAAATCAAACCAACTTTTCCCTTAATAGGAAGATTTTTCCTATAAACGATTTTTAACTCTTCGTTTATTTCGACCTTGTCTTCATTTGCTTTTTGAAGACCCCTTAGCATTTGACCTATAATTTTTTCTTTTTCATTGATTATTTTTTTCATATATACCAACCTTTCTTAATAAGAATATACCCAAATTAAAGAATTATAATTATTATTTTTTTAAAATAAGAGTAAGTGAATTTCATAATATTGTGTAAAATTTACTAGCACAATATTTATCATATCTTGTTCTAGGCGATCTTAAAGTTAAGCTTCCTATCTTTGTTGTTAAGTCACGTTCGCAGTATCCATTCAAGAATGAAATATTATAAATGTTTATAAATAAAAATTAATTGACAAAAAACATTTTTTAAAGTAAATTAATGAAAGCTACACTTTAGTGTGATAAGATGATGTATTGATACAATGTGTACTTTAATAATGAAAATTCAGATAAGTTATGGATTTGATTTGATAGTTACAAAAATAAAGGAGATTTTATGGAAATTTTTAAGAGCCTTTTATCGACGGTTAATGGATATTTATATTATCCGATATTAATAATTATCCTATTAGCCTGTGGATTTTATTTTACAATTAGGACTGGTTTTATCCAGTTTAGTTTATTTTCTGATGCAGTTAAGGTTATTGGTGAAAAACCAGCTGGCAAGGATGATGTTTCAAGCTTCCAGGCCCTCATGGTGTCTACCGCATCTAGGGTAGGAACTGGAAATATTGTTGGTGTTTCTAATGCCATTTGCCTGGGTGGACCAGGAGCGGTTTTCTGGATGTGGATTATCGCTGTAATTGGCGGAGCTTCAGCCTTTATAGAATCGACTTTGGCTCAGATTTTTAAGAAAAAAGCCAAGGATGGGTCATCCTACGGTGGTCCTTCCTACTATATAGAAGAAGGTCTGGGATCAAGAAAACTCGGCGTGGTTTTTGCCATTGCCCTTATTTTGACCTATGCAGTAGGTTTTAACATGCTTGCGTCTTTCAACCTCCAAGATTCCTTTAAGGCCTACGGATTTTACCAGAAAGGCATCACTCCATGGATAATCGGGGGAGTCCTAGCCATCATTGCCGGATATTGTATACTTGGCGGTGGCAAGAGAATTATAAAATACACTTCGGTAATTGTTCCTATAATGGGTTTGATTTACGTATTTATGTCTATTTTTATGATTGGCATTAATATCAAAAACCTTGGGCCAATGTTTAAACTAATAATTGATGATGCCTTTAATTTTAGGGCAATCTTTGGTGGCGTGGCAGGGTCAGCCATGGTTGAAGGAATCAAGAGGGGACTTTATTCTAACGAGGCTGGTATGGGTTCTGCGCCAAATGCAGCAGCAAGCGCAGTGGTAAGCCATCCAGTCAAGCAAGGCCTTGTTCAAATGATTTCGGTATTTATAGACACCTTGGTAATTTGCACAGCGACAGCCTTCATGGCCCTAGTATCAGGCATTGCCCCAGTTGAAGAACTTGCGGGTGCAGGCTATGTCCAAGAAGCCCTAGCAACAGTCATCGGACCTTTTGGATATATATTCATCACTATTTGCCTGGGACTTTTCGCCTTCACAACCCTTTTAGGAAATCTCTATTATTGTGATTCCTGCCTAGCCTACCTAAAAAAGGAGGTCCCATCTAAAAATTTCATGCTAGTATTTAGGATAATAGCTATATTAATGATATTTTTAGGAGCAGGAATGGAAATGAAATTCGCCTGGGATTTGGCAGACCTCCTAATGGGAATCATGGCAATAATAAATATCTTCTCAATATTTGCCCTAGGAAAATACGCCCTAAGTGCCCTAGAAGACTACAGAAAACAAAGAAAATCCGACAAAGACCCAGTATTTGTGGCAGCAAATATAGGCCTTGATGGAGAAAGATTAGATTTTTGGAAATAAAATAAAAGACTCGCCAGCATGATTGTGGCGAGTTTTTTGTTTGCTTATCTTATCTTATATTATATTATGGAATAATAACCAACCCCATCTATTACTTCTTCTCTGATTTTTCCTATTTTTACCAGGTGTTTGAGGTGGGCGGCGGCTTCTCCTGTGGCGAACCATTTTTGACTGGCTGGGAATGAATTCCGGTCCTTGGCCTTGATGTCCCATTGCATTTGTTGGGTGATTTGCGTTGTGTTGGCCTTTCCTAGTTTTTCTATAATTTTTAGGCAATCGGCAAGCCTTTCTTGGTGGTGGTTTAAAAGTTCATCGATTCTGGCGTTTGTATCTTCTACTAAAAACCTGTGGGCAGAGTAGAGGCGTTTTATGTCTAGGTCTTTGACTTTTTTGATGTTTTCTAAATATATCCCTAGGCTATCGCCAAATTCATCGCCCCAGTAGGTGATGTTTGGGGTTATTTTTCCTAGGATGTGGTCGCCACAGAATAAAATTTTGGCGTCTTTTTCATGAAGACCTAGCATACCTGGTGTGTGGCCTTCTTCGTCGATTGCGATGAACTTATAGTCACCTATGGAAATTTCCCAGCCTGGTTTGATCTTTGTGTGGGGAAAGGCTTTTTTTGGTCTATTTTTATAGCCTGGGTGGTCTTCGATTTTTAATTTTTCTGGTCCCAATCCTTGGAAGTGGGCGTTTTTTATTATGTTTTGCCATTGGAAGTCTTCTTTGTTTATCCCATTTTCGACCATTTTTCCGTCTTTTTCTGATATATAAATATCTCCAATTCCCTTATCATCTAGCCATTTGGCAAGGCCTACGTGGTCAGAGTGGAGGTGGGTTAGGAAGAGTTTGGTTTTGGGAAGATTTAGGTCTAGCCTTTGGATCAATTCTTCCATATTGGCCCTATTTTCAGGATTGTTAAAGCCGGTGTCTATTATCATGGACGAGTCTTCTGATTTTATGACATAGATATTTATTGATTTGAGGGGATTACCTGTGAGGGGGAAAACCGCCTGGTAAATATTTTTATAAATTTCTGTAATTTGCATTTTCTATCCTTCCTTTGCCCTTATTTGATTTTTACCCAAAAAGACCCTTAATTATTTATTATTGGTCAAGGGCCTTATTTTTTATTACAATTTGGAATTTATTGTGATATAATATATATAATTAGTATAAGTGGGATTAGGTCCCATTTGGAAAGGATTAATACTTAATGAAAAGATTTGGAAAAATAATTTTGGCCGTCGTTCTTGTTGGGGCGATAGGTTTTGCTGGCTTCATGCTTGGTTCTAATGTTGATTTGGGCCATAACATGGGGGCAAAAGATAAAGAATTGATTAGTGAGATGGATTCTTTAAAGGGTCTTATTGATAAAAACTTCCTTTTTGATTATAAGGACGAAGACCTTTATAATGGGGCTCTTAAGGGTATGTTTGCCAATCTTGGCGATCCTTATACATCATATTATCCAAAGGATGAATATACAAAACTCATGGAAAACCTCGATGGAAGATATAAGGGAATTGGAGTTACAGTTTCTGCTTCTAAGGAAGGCTTGATTAAGGTTGTCCAAGTGTTTGAAGATTCTCCAGCTAAGGAAGCTGGTATGAAGGCTGGGGACTTTATCAAGTCTGTTGAAGGTACTAATTTTTCTGCCAGCGAGCTTGAAAAGGCTGTTTCCCTTATAAGGGGCGAACCAGGTACTAAGGTTAAGATTGAAGTTTTGAGGGTGAGTGAGAAAAACCCAAAGGGCGAGGAAATTCCAATGCTTGTAGAAAGACGTGATGTGACTGTTGATACAGTTTATACAAAAACTTTAAACCTTGGTGGCAAAAATATAGGCTACTTAAGGCTTTCTGCCTTTGATGATATAACTTGGGATGATTTCAAGGCTCAATATTCAAAACTTAAAAATGATGATATTGACGGTTTGGTCCTTGATTTGAGAAATAACCCAGGTGGGGCCCTTGATGTTTGCCTAAATATAGCTGATACCTTCCTTGATGAGGGAGTTATAGTGACTACTGAAGATAAAAATGGCAATGTTATTACAGAAAAATCTGATGCTAATATGGATGATATACCAATGACAGTTCTAATTAATGAAAACTCTGCATCTGCATCAGAGATTTTAGCTGGCGCCCTAAAAGACAGGGGCAGGGCTAAGATTGTCGGTACCAAGTCCTTTGGTAAGGGTATTGTTCAAAAACTCTTCCCACTTGAAAACGGGGCTGGGGCTAAGATTACCATTAGCGAATACAAGACACCAAGTGGCAACAAGATTAACAAGATTGGTGTTAAGCCAGACCTTGAAGTGGAAAACAGCAATAAGGACTTAGACCTAAGTGAAAATAACTTTAATAAGGATCCACAATTTTTAAAGGCCTTGGCTGAGTTACTAAAAGAGATTAAATAAAAATGAGGGCAGGCTCCTGCCCTTTTTATGTGAGGAGTCTTATGAAAGATTCGAAAATTTATGAGATTGGCCCAATGTTTTGCGGGGAAAATTGCCATATTACCATGAGAAGTCTTACTAGCCTTATGGTTGATATATCAACCATCCAGGCGGAAAGGGTAGAAAAAAACCAAAAGGTTATGGATGATAAGGTTTGGTTACTTTATTCCTGGGATATTGAAATCTTAAAGCCGATAAAAGAAGGATTTGAAATTCAAATATCAACAATTCCTACCCACATGAAGAGATTTTTCGCTTACAGAAACTTTATTGTTGAAGGCAATGGTGAAATTTTGGCAAAGGCCAAGGGGACTTTTATCCTCTTTGACCAGGATAAACAAAGGGCGGCAATCATTGACAATAATGTCTTGGAAGCCTATGGGGAAAGTCCTGAATTTTACACTGAAAGGAATTATAAAAAGATAGGGAATTTTGAAAAATCCAAGGAAATTTCAATTAGAAGGGCAGACTTTGATAAAAACCACCATGTAAATAATGGGGTTTATTTTGATTATATCAAGGAAATTCCAGGCCTTGATGAGGGAAAGATTTCCTATATAAAAATGATTTACAAAAATCAGATAAAAAATGAGGAAAAAGTTGGGTTTTTTTATAAGGAGAGCCCGAAGAAGATTGATTTTAAAATAGGGTCAGAAATTGACCACGCATATGGGATGGTGGAATATGTATAAGGAAGGATATGGAAATATACCAAACAAGGATAAGGTAAGGTGCATGCTTGATGAAGCCTTTAGGGAAAATCCCGGCGAATGGATAATCCACAGCCACGTCATAGGGAAAACTTGCGAAAAAATCGCTAAGGAAATTGGCCTTGATCCAGAAATTGCCTATGCAGTCGGTTGTCTTCACGATATTGGCAAGGCCTATGGCTATAACGATTTGGCCCATATGATGGAAGGCTACAGGATATTGAGATTTGAATCTTATTTTTATCCAGCAAGGATTGCTCTAGGCCATGGTTTTGTGACCGATGATTTTGAATCTTACCATGGAAGGGCAAATGTGAGTGAGAGGGACCAAGAATTTATCAAGGCTTATTTAAAGAAGCGTGACCTGGATATTTATGAAAAATTGCTAATCCTATTAGATAATTTGATTAAGGATAAGTATCTGGGACTTGAAGAAAGGGAGGCTTTGAGAAATATTCCACAAAGCCCTAAAAGAAAAGAACGACTTGAGATTTTAAGGGCATGGCAGGATGAGTTTGAAAAAAACTTGGAAAAGCCTATAATATCCTATTTACCAAGGCCTCGCTACTATAAATTCCCCTATAAACTCTTAAGAAATGAAAAATAATATTGCATAAAGCCAAGTTTTGAGTATATTATAAGTGAATTTATTTTACCAAACCCGAAGGAGGTCAGACGACCTCCTAATTTTTTTATAAAGAAGGGGCTATGATTAAAAGAGAAATCAATCACATAGACAGGAATACACTTAAAAAATGGATAGAAGATGAGTCTATGACAGAATTCTTATCCGAGAAGGCAGATAAGATTCGTAGGGAAATTTACGGCGATAAGGTCTATCTCAGGGGTCTTATTGAAGTTTCTAATATATGCAAAAATGATTGCTTCTATTGTGGAATAAGAAAATCAAATACCCATGTGGACCGTTATAGGCTGGGCAAAGACCAAATCCTGAGTGCGGCTAATTTTGGATATGAGCTGGGCTTTAGGACCTTTGTTATGCAGGGCGGGGAAGACCCTAAGTTTACTAAGGAATTTATGGTGGACGTGATAAAATCTATAAAGTCGATTTACCCAGATGTTGCCATAACCCTTTCTCTGGGAGAGAGGTCTTACGAAGACTACAAGGCTTTTTTTGACGCCGGCGCTGATAGGTATCTCTTAAGGGAAGAAAGCTCAAACCCAGACCATTACGATAAGCTCCATCCAGAGCAAATGAGGCTTGCTAATAGGCAAGAGTGTCTTTATAATCTAAAAAAAATTGGTTACCAGGTAGGGGGAGGCTTCATGGTTGAAAGTCCCTACCAAAAGACGGATGACCTCATTGAAGATATAAGGTTTCTTGAAAGGCTAGAGCCGGATATGGTTGGAATTGGGCCATATTTAGTAAGCCACGATACACCCTTTAAGGATTTTGAGAATGGGTCCTTTACAAAGACATTGAGGCTTGTTTCAATATTGAGGATTGTCTTTCCCTACGCTCTAATACCTTCAACCACAGCCCTGGGTACAGTTAATCCAAGGGGCAGGGAATTGGGACTAAAGGCTGGGGCCAATGTTCTTATGCCAAACCTAAGTCCCCAGGAAGCCAAAAAAGCCTATAACCTTTACGATAACAAGCTAAACACAGGTCTTGAGGCGGCAGAGGCAAAAAAACAGCTCGAAAAAGAAATCGCCTCCTTCGGATACAGGGTTGTGGACGAAAGAGGAGATGTGTCGGATTTTGGGGAATAAGAATTAAATTTTTTTAGTGGCTACATTATTAGGCATTATGTTCTTATGAGGTTGAACATTTTCATGAAATCAGGAAAAGACTAGCCACCAACTCATCTTTTCAAATTAATAAGGTATTGAAAATATAAGATTAATAGGTATAATGATATTAACCATGGAGTTGAACAAAATCATGGAATCAAAAAAAGACGAGCGGCAGACTCGTCTTTTTTTCTTAGGCTAATTATCATCTCTTTTATTAATCTCGTTATCTAGCCATTTGTACAAGCAGTTACCAACTACTTGTACCATGACAGCGAGAATGAAGTTGAACAATTCTTTCATAGAATCACCTCCCTTCACCCTAAGGGCCGATGATAACATTATTATCATACCTCATTATAAAAAAATTTTACTATCTATTTTAGAGTAAATCTAAGTTTATCCCAATTTTATTTTAAATTTGACCAAAAAAGTATTATAATTATAAATAGATTAGAAAAGAATATGAAAGAAGGAAAGAATGACTAAATACAATCCTGCTAGTATACATGCAGAAGAATTTATAAATCACGAAGAAATACTAGAAACACTTGATTATGGCAGGAAAAATGCCTATAATAGAAAATTAATCACAGAGATTTTGGAAAAGGCTAGAAAGGCTAAGGGCCTTAGCCACAGAGAAGCTTTTGTGCTCTTATCTTGCAAGGAAGATGACTTAAACGAAGAAATTTTTATACTTGCCAAGGAATTGAAACACAAATTTTATGCAAATAGGATTGTGCTCTTTGCTCCACTTTACTTGTCTAATTACTGCGTAAATGGTTGCGTATATTGCCCTTACCATGGTCAAAATAGGACTATTCCAAGGAAAAAACTCAGCCAAGAAGAAATTAGAGAACAGGTAATTGCCCTCCAAGACCTCGGTCATAAGAGACTTGCCCTTGAAGCTGGAGAAGACCCAATAAATAACCCAATCGACTACATACTAGAGTCTATCCACACAATTTACAATATTAAACACAAAAATGGGGCGATTAGACGTGTGAATGTCAATATCGCAGCGACTACTGTGGAAAATTATAGGAAATTAAAGGAAGCTGAAATCGGCACCTATATCCTCTTCCAAGAAACCTACAACAAGGAAAACTACGAAGCCCTCCACAAGTTCGGTCCAAAATCAAACTATGCCTACCACACAGAATCCATGGACAGGGCTATGGAAGGCGGAATTGATGATGTAGGCATGGGCGTTCTTTATGGACTTGATTCTTATGAATATGAATTTATCGGCCAACTTATGCACGCAGAACACATGGAAGCACGTTTTAATGTTGGGCCTCACACAATTTCTGTACCAAGAATCCAGCCAGCTGACGATATAGACCCAGGTGATTTTGATAACTCCTTATCAGATGATATGTTTGCAAAACTTGTTGCTTGCATCAGGATTGCCGCACCTTATACAGGTATGATTGTCTCAACTCGTGAGTCAGAGGCTATGAGAAATAGGCTCTTAGACCTTGGAATCAGCCAGCTTTCCGGTGGATCAAAGACATCTGTTGGTGGCTATACAGACCACGAAACTAAGGGAAGCGACCAATTTGAGCTTGCTGATAATAGGACACTTGACGAGGTCGTAAACTGGCTAATCGAAAAGGACCACGTTCCATCATTCTGCACTGCTTGTTATAGAAAAGGCAGGACTGGCGAGGTCTTTATGGGCATGGTCAAGAAACACGGAATAGGCAATATTTGTCATCCAAACGCCCTTGTAACCCTCAAAGAATACGCAGTTGACTATGCTAGTGAAAAAACCGCAGCCCATGCAGATGAGTTAATAAAAAGAGAATTAGAAAACATCCCAAACCCAGATGTAAGAGAGGAAACTAGGGAAAATATTAAGCGTGTAGAAGAGGGTCAACGTGACATCTATATCTAAGACTGGCCATAGCGAAAGGGTCCACATAGGGATTTTCGGCAAGACTAACTCCGGCAAGTCCACACTTCTAAACTACCTAACAAGCCAAGATGTGGCTATAGTTTCACCGATAGAAGGAACAACCACAGACCCGATTAGAAAGGCAATGGAAATTACAGATTTCGGGCCAGTTGTTTTTATCGACACAGCAGGTACGGCAGATGAAACTCAGCTTGGCAAGGAAAGGTACCAAAAGACATTGGCGGAAATTGATAAGGTTGATATTTTTCTCTATGTCCTAAGTCCAGAAGATGATTTGGAAATCATTACTGAGTTTAAAAACAAACCGGTAATTTTTCTTGCAATGAAGATGGATACTTGTGAGGGAAATCAAATTTTAAATGATTTTGCCAATAAGAACCCAATAGGAGTTGACCTTTCATCTACAAAATCAAGGGATGAAATTTTTTCTAAAATAAAAGCTCTTTACAAAAAAGAAGACCTAAGCATTACAAAAAATTTGGTTAAAAAAGGCGACATGGTTGTCCTTGTTATGCCACAAGATGCAGCAGCTCCCAAGGATAGGATTATAAAACCTCAGGTTATGACCATAAGGGAAATTATCGATAAGGGTGCCAGTGCCATTTGCACTGACCTCAGAAATTTTGAAACAACAATTAAAAGCCTAAATAAAATCGACCTAATTATTACCGATAGCCAGGCTTTTAAAGAAGTTTACGAAAAAAAGCCAAATGAAGTGAAACTTACTAGTTTTTCGGTTTTATTTTCTGCCTTTAAGGGCGATTTAGAATATTTTGTAAAGTCAGCCAATGTTTTGGATGAGGATATAAAAAATATTTTGATAGCCGAAGCCTGCAGCCATCCGCCAATCGATGAAGATATAGGAAGTGTTAAGATTCCAAGGCTTATAAAGAAAACTCACCCAGATATAAACATAGATTTTGTTAGGGGCAATGATCCTATAGCTTACGAAAAATATGACCTAATCATAGCCTGCGGGTCATGTATGTTTAATAGGACCCATGTCTTAAATAGGGTGGCCAAGGCAAAAGAAGCCGGGACTCCTATGACAAATTATGGGATTGCTATTGCTAAGATGAATAAAATCCTTGAAAAAATCAGCCTTCCCGAATAATTTTAAATTATTTTGGCAATATATTTGACAGAAAAATTTTTAAGTGGTACTATACCATTATCAACGAGATAAAAGTTTTACAAAACCATTTGACAAGAAGAGTAGTTTAGAAGAATCTTTTTTAGAGAGCTCCAGTTGGTGAAAAGGAGCAAAGAGGCGGCTAGATGAAGATGGCCTTGGATGGGATGGGTCGATATGAGATCCATACGGGAATTCCCGTTATAGAATTAGAGTATGTTTGTACTTGATGAGTGTATGTTTGGGTGACCAAGCATAAAATAAGGTGGTAACGCGATTTAAACGTCCTTATATTCCTATGTGGAATATGGGACGTTATTTTTTTATGAAATCGAGGAAGAAATGACTTTAGTTGAAAAGATAAAGGGAGAAATAAAACTTAATAAATATGATATTGTAAATATCCGTAGATACTTGCATGAAAATCCAGAATTATCAAGTATGGAGTTTGAAACAAGTCAGTATTTAAAGGAAAAGTGTGAAGAGTTTGGCTTTGTTGTAGAAGATGTGCCTGGTTCAACTGGTTTTACAGCCCTACTTGACACAGGCAGGCCTGGAAAGACTCTTGGTATAAGGACTGACCTTGACGCTCTTGCAATCGAGGAAGATCCTTACAATCTCAAAGAGAAAAAGAAGGTGGTATCTAAAAATCCAGGCGTATCCCACGCTTGTGGCCACGATAGCCACATGACCATAGCCCTTATGGCTGGGAAAATCCTAAAGGATTTGGCAGATGAAATAGACGGGAAAATCTACTTCATTTTTGAAGAAGCAGAAGAAACTGGGGCAGGTATTGGCCCAATGCTAGATCATTTGAAAGATAAGGGTCTTGATGGAGTTTACGGCAACCACCAAAGTCCAAGCCTAGATGTAGGTAAATTTTCCATAATAGAAGGTCCTGCCTATGCGGGTTGTGCCGGAGTAGACTTTGATGTAATCGGCAAAGGCGGTCACGGTTCAAGGCCTGATAAGGCAGTAAATCCTCTGATAGCCACTGCCCATATCATAACAGCCTTAAATTCTGCTTGGAATAACCAGTTAGATTTGGAAAAGCCAGTTAGCCTTGGAATCGGAGCTATAAATGGCGGACAGGCTGCCAATGTCATTTGCGATAGGGCAAATGTGAAGGGAACTTTAAGATTTTTCGACCTAGAGGAAGGTAAAAAGGCATTAGACCTAGTGAAAAATGTAGCAGACCTTACCGCCAAGACCCACGGCTGTTCTGTAGTCTTTAACGATTATACAAGAATAGTGGCAGAGCCGGTTATAAATGATGAAAACTTGGCAAAGCAAGTTAAGGCAAGTCTTGATAGCTTATTTGAAAATCCTATTGTTGATAGTCCAAAGCTTTGGATTTCAGAATCCTTTTATGGGTATTCTAAACTTTGCCCAAGTATTTTTATAAACTTCGGTACTAGAAATGAAGAAAAAGGTCAGGCATCTGACCTTCACACAGGGAAATTTGACCTGGACGAAAGGGGAATTGACTGCGGCCTAGGCCTTGCAATTAAGTTTGCTATAGATTTTTTGAAAGAGAGCGATAAATGATAGAATTAAAAAATATAACAGTAGACTTTGATGGATTCAAAGCAGTAGATGATGTTAGTTTGACAATTAAAGAACAAGACACCTTTGGAATTGTAGGCTTTTCCGGAGCTGGCAAGTCAACACTTGTTAGGACCATAAACCTCCTCCAAAGGCCAACCAGTGGCGAGGCCCTAATTGACGGAGAAAACCTCCTAGACTTATCAAATAAGGACTTAAGGGCAAGGAGAAAAAAGATTGGCATGATTTTCCAACACTTTAACCTCTTAAACAACCTTACAGTTATAGATAATGTAATATTTCCCATAAAAAAAGATAAGTCCTTGACCAAGGAAGAAAAAAGGCAAAAGGCCCTAGACCTTTTAGATACAGTAGGAATCAAGGATAAGGCTGATTCCTATCCAAGCGAATTATCAGGTGGCCAGCAACAAAGGTGCGCCATAGCAAGGGCACTTGCTTCAGAACCAGAGATCTTACTTTGTGATGAGGCCACAAGTGCCCTAGACCCAAAGACAACTAAGCAAATCTTAAAATTGCTTAAGGACTTAAATGATAAATTAAAGCTAACCGTAGTAATAATTACCCACCAAATGGACGTGGTCAAAGACCTTTGCAATAAATGTGCAGTCATGCAAGATGGCAAGGTTATAGAATCTGGGTCGACCTTGGATATATTTTCAAATCCAAAAAATAAACTCACTAGGGAATTTGTTGAGACTTCTACAAATATTGCTGAAACAATTGAGGAAGTTAAGTCCAACGTTGGAATCCTAAAGGATGATGAGGTCCTAGCAAAATTATCATATCTGGGCCAATCAACCACAGAACCAATTATCAATGAATTATACGAAAAATTTGGAGTTAGGACCAATATCCTAGCAGGTAATATAGAATTTATCAATGGAACACCAGTCGGCAACTTGATCGTAAGCTTTAAGGGCGATGACGATAAGTTGGTAGAAGTTAGTACTTATCTAAAAGATAAGGGCACAAACTTAGAAATATTAGGAGGTAAGGATGGGATTTTTTGATTATTCCCTAACTATAAAAGATAGGATTGTAAGTGATTTTAAGGCAACACTTTATATGCTAATTGTATCTGCAATTTTTGCAGGCCTACTTGGCCTAATCTTGGGTGTAATAATGGTAGTTACAGACAAGGATAGGATATTAGAAAATAAGGCGGTTTATAGTATTTTAGATAAATTAACCAACCTTTTTAGGGCCATCCCTTTTGTAATCTTACTAGCCCTTATAGCTCCCCTTACCAAGGTCATAGTAGGAACAAGGATAGGAGCTACAGCAGCCATAGTTCCTCTCACATTTTCAACAGTCCCATTTTTTGCAAGACAGGTCGAACAGGCCCTAGCAGATGTGGATGGGGGAAAGGTTGAAGCGGCAGAAGCTATGGGACTAAGCCCTACTGAAATTATCATTAGGGTCTACCTCAGAGAAGGCCTTCCAAGTTTGATAAGGGCATCATCTATAACCCTAATTTCCCTATTGGGACTTACCGCAATGGCGGGCACAGTTGGTGCTGGTGGTATAGGCGATTTAGCCATAGCCATGGGCTACCAAAGATACAAAGACGATGTCGTAATAGTATCAGTAATACTAATTTTAATTATTGTCTACCTTATCCAAGGTATAGCTAATTACCTAATTAGAAAGACAAGTCATTAAGGAAATCATCTCAAAGGAGATTTCAAATAAATTTGTTGGAATGTAGCTTAATAAAAAAGGAGAAAAGAATGAGATTAACAAGCAAAATAGCCCTAGCACTAGGCTTAATAGTGACTTTAACAGCATGTGGAAGCGGAGCGGACAAAAAGGAAGAAACTCCAAAAGGAGAAGCAAAGACAGAAAGCAAGGATACAGGAGATGTTGCAAAATCAACTGATCCAGTTCACATCAAAATAGGTGTTGTTGGTGAATACAACGAAGTATTAGAAGAAGTAATCAAAAGATATGAAGCAGGTACAGGCAATACTGTTGAATTAGTAAAGTTTGCAGACTATAACCAACCAAACGAAGCTCTTTTAGCAGGAGATATTGACTTAAATGCTTACCAACATTATAAATTCCTAAAAGAATTTAATGATGATAAGGGAAGCGACCTTGTATCTATAGGAGATACAATGCTTGCACCAATAACCCTATATTCTCACAAGGTTAAAAATCTTGATGAAATAAAAGAAGGAGCAAAAATAGCTATACCAAATGACCCATCAAATGGCTCAAGAGCCCTATTCCTACTTCAAGACGCTGGCCTAATCAAAGTTGACGGCGAAGCTGGAGACATCATCGGTCTAGATAAAATTACAGAAAATCCTAAAAATCTTGAAATTGTAGAAATGGACGCATCACAAACTGCAAGAAGTCTTGATGACGTAGACTGCGCAGTAGTAAACGACACCTTCGCCCTAGATGCTGGTTTAGATAAGAACGAAGGAATCTACGTAGAAGATCCAAAGAGCGAATCAGTAAAACAATACATCAACCTAATAGCAGCAAGAAAAGAAGACGAAAACAACGAAGCCTACAAAGAATTCATAAAATACTACCAAACAGATGAAACAAAGGCAGACTTCGAAAGAATAACAAAGGGAGCTTGGTTACCAGCGTGGGATAAGTAACCCAGCATACTGGGTCGCAAAGTAGCGCAGCGCTTTGCGATTTATTGCCCCACTTGTTTTAAAAAAACAAGTGGGGTTTTGTATGAGCGAGAAACATCCTTGTATGGATGTTTCGCAGCGGTGTACGAAAAATAAAAATATCAAACCTTGAAAAATAATTTGAAAGAAGGATTGGGTAAAAGTAGCGAAGCGATTTGCAATTCATACCCAGCCTTGTTTTGAAAAATCAGGCTGGCTTTGTATGAGCGAGAAACATCCTTGTATGGATGTTTCGCAGCGGTGCCTGGAAAAGAAAACACTCGAGCTTTGAAAAATAATTTGGAAGAAAAGAGGGTCGTAATTAGTGAATCAATGGCCGATATTTTATTCAATATCCTAATAAAATTGACCTTTGCCCAGGCAAGGGTCTTTTTTATCGAGAACTTTGGCAAGATACCTGATTTTAAGCAAAAAAACCGTACAATAATAGAAGAAAGACTGAGGAGAAATTATGACAACAATTTATGATTTTACAGTTAAAAATGATAAAGGCGAGGATGTAAGCCTAGAAAAATATAAGGGCAAGGTCCTTTTGATAGTAAATACTGCGACCAAGTGCGGTTTTACCAAGCAATATGACGGCTTGGAAGAACTTTATAAAAAATATAAGGATAGGGGTTTTGAAATCCTAGATTTTCCTTGCAACCAATTTGCAGGTCAAGCTCCAGGTACAATAGAAGAGATTAATAATTTCTGTGCCCTAAATTTTGGTACAAGTTTTGATCGATTTGATAAGATCGATGTTAATGGAGAAAACGAAGCACCACTTTATACCTATCTTAAAGATCAAATTTCCGGCAAATTATCTAAGAATATCAGGTGGAATTTTACCAAGTTTTTGATAGGAAAAAACGGAGTCCCAGTTAAAAGATACGATTCTATGAAAAAACCTGCTAATATTGCAAAAGACATAGAGGAGCTTTTAAATGCTTAGGGATAAGTTTGTAGACCTAGCCTATGAATCCTTGAGGTATTATCTAGAAACTGGCAAATACCTTGATAAGTACGACGAAGAATTCAAAAGTAACCACAACGGAGTTTTAGTTCAAATAACCAAGGGCGATAGACTTGAAAGATCAGGTTCAATTTATCCAACCAGGGCCAATATTGCCTTAGATATTATCTATGAAGTTGTAAATCTAGGTGTATTTGACAATGCCTTTGCCCTTAAATTATCAGATTTAGATGATATTTATATCCAGGTTTTGGAAATAAATAAGGTAGAGCAAATCGAAAATATCGAAGATTTTGGGGTCTATTCAGGCCTCCTACTTTCCTATGCCAACAATCCTGGTATGGTTTTTAGGGAAGACTACGAGACAGATTATCAAATGTTTGAAGATGCAAAAGATCTCGCTAATGTGGACGATTTTGATATTTTCACTTTAGAAAAGTTTAAGATTATAAGACATATTTGACAAAAATCGGGTAAAATAGTACATTAGAGGAAGAATATTGACTATATAAAGAAGAGTAATTTATAAAAAACTTTCAGAGAGGCATGGTTGGTGAGAATGCTAGGGGCTTTATAAATGAAAATCACTTTATTGTTTGACAGGTGAAAAATATTAGCCTATCAGGAATGCCAAGCCTTAAGAGCAAACTAGGAAATAAGTGGACCGTCTGTATGGATGGTCCTTTTTTATTAGGAAGGAAAAATTATGTGCGATTTGAAATTTGAAGAAGTAATTTCCAAAGATGTAAAGGCAAGAGAAGCCAAATTAAAAGACTATTGGAATGAAATTGACCTTTTAGAGGAAACCTTTAAGACACGTGAAAATGCAGATGAATACGTAATCTATGACGGACCTCCAACTGCCAACGGCAAGCCAGGTATCCACCACGTTATAGCAAGGACCCTAAAGGATATGACCAGCCGTTATAAAAATATGAAGGGCTATAAGGTTCTTAAAAAAGCTGGTTGGGACACCCACGGACTCCCAGTAGAAATCGAAGTTGAAAAGCAACTAGGCTTCCATGACAAAAATGATATAGAACAATACGGTATAGAAAAATTCAACCACCTATGTAAGGAGTCAGTTTGGAAATATTCTGATATGTGGAGAGACATGTCAGATAGGATGGCTTTCCTTTATGATATGGACCACCCATATGTTACTATGGATAATAATTACATAGAAACTGAGTGGTGGCTATTAGACCAAGCCTTCAAAAAGGGCTATATCTACGAAGGTGCCAAGGTTATGCCATATTGTCCAAGATGTGGTACTGGTCTTGCCAGCCACGAAGTTGCCCAAGGTTATGAATTTGAAAAGACAATCACCCTTACAGTTAGGTTTAAAAAGAAAGATTCTGACAATGAATATTTCCTAGCATGGACCACAACTCCATGGACCTTGCCATCAAACCTTGCCCTTGCTGTAAATCCAGAACTTGACTATGTAAAAGTGTTTGACAAAGAAGATGAGTCCTATTATTACATGGCAAAATCTTTGATGGCGAAACTCATGGATAAGAGAGACTATGATCTTATCGAGGAAATGAAGGGTGCTGACCTAGAACTATTGGAATATGAGCAATTGATGCCATATGTAAAGACCCAACCAGGAAAGGCCTTTAAGGTTATTCTTGCTGATTATGTTTCTGCGGAAGATGGTACAGGTATAGTTCATATCGCTCCTGCCTTTGGTGAGGACGACTACCAAGCTTGTAGAAAATACGACCTAGACTTTATCCAACCAGTTGACCTTGAAGGTAGGTTTACAGAAACACCATGGAAGGGTGAATTTGTTTTCGACACTAACGAAGCAATCTGGAGACATTTACAAGAAGAAGGCAAGGTTTTTGCCAAAGAAACCATGGAACACAACTATCCACACTGCTGGAGATGCCATACACCACTAATTTATTACGCAAGACCATCTTGGTATATAGAAATGTCTAAATTCTCAGGAAATATGGTAGAAAATAACCAAACAGTATCTTGGTTCCCACAAACTATCGGGGATAAGAGGTTTGGAAACTGGCTAGAAAATGTCAAAGACTGGGCAATTTCAAGATCTAGGTATTGGGGAACACCTCTAAATATCTGGAGATGTGAATGCGGCCACACAGATACAATTGCAAGCCGAGCTGAACTTAAAGAACGTGCAATCGAAGATATTTCAGAAGATATAGAACTCCACAGACCATATGTAGACAATGTCCACATCAAGTGTGACAAGTGCGGGGGCACTATGACCAGGGTTCCAGATGTATTAGACGTTTGGTTTGACTCAGGCGCCATGCCTTTTGCCCAACTTCACTACCCATTTGAAAACAAAGAACTTTTTGAAGAAGGATATTTCCCAGCAGACTTTATCTGCGAAGGAATTGATCAAACTAGGGGTTGGTTCTACTCATTGATGGCGATTTCAACTATAACCATGGGCAGGGCTCCATATAAAAATGTCCTTGTAAACGACCTAGTTGTTGATAAAAACGGCCAAAAAATGTCAAAATCTAGAGGTAATACCCTAGACCCATTCGAACTTTTCGACAAGTATGGGGCAGATGCTGTGAGATTTTATTCTCTCTACGTATCTCCAGCTTGGATGCAAACAAAGTTTGACGAAAAAGGCCTAGTTGAAGTTAAAAACAACTTCTTTAGGACCTTTGAAAACGTCTATAACTTCTTTAGCCTCTATGCAGGCACAGATGACCTAACCTTAGCTGATATCAAGTCTTTTGATGGAGTAAAAGTAGATGGGATTGATCGTTGGTTATACTCAAGACTAAATTCCCTAATCAAGTCATACTACGAAGAAATGGAACAATTTGAATACAACAAGGTAGTTCATGAAATTTCTGACTTTGTTGTAGAAGATTTATCAAATTGGTATATCAGACGTAATAGAAAGAGATTTTGGTCACAAGAATTAACTGATTCTAAGAAATCTGTTTACAAAACAACTTACGATGTCCTTGTAGCTTTAACTAAGCTAATTGCACCAATTACACCATTTTTAGCTGAGGAAATTTTCCAAAAATTAACTGGAGAGAAAACTGTTCACACAGAACTTTTACCTCAAGTAAATGAAAGCCTAATTGATACAAAATTAGAAGCTGATATGGACCTTGTAAGAAAGATAGTAAATCTTGGCCGTGCTTCAAGAGAAAAGGAAGCAATCAAGGTACGCCAACCACTTTCAAAGATAATCGTTGACGGTTCTTACAAAGATAGGCTTGAAAAGCTTCTTCCACTAATAAAAGAAGAACTAAATGTCAAGGAAGTTGACTTTGAAGACGACCTATCAGACTTTATGGATTATTTCCTAAAACCAGACTTTAGAGTTGTAGGTAGGATTTTCCAATCAAAGGTAAATGACTTTGCAAAATACCTTGGACAAACTGATGCCAAGTCTTTCATCAACCAGGTAAATGAGGGACCTGTTAAGGTAGAAATCGGCGGGGAAGAATTTGAAGTTACCAAGGACTACCTAGATATAAGAATTACTGCCAAGGAAGGCTTTGATGTTGAAATTGACGGCAATGTCTTTGTAATCCTCGATACAGAAATCACCGAGGACCTAAAAGACGAAGGTTATGCTAGAGAATTTATCTCAAAAATCCAAAACCTAAGAAAGGATTCTGGCTTTGAGGTAACCGATAGGATAAATATTTCCTACGAAGCTGGTGATGACCTTGCTAAATCTTTAGATAAGTTTGCAGAAGAAATCAAAAAAGAAACCCTTGCCGATAAGTTAGAAAAAACAAACTTGGATGTAAATCCAATCGAACTTAACGATAAGGAAATCAAAATTAGTCTAGAAAGACTATAGATAAAAGGAAGTAAGGCTCGCAAGGACTTGCGGGCTTTTTTCTTTGCCATATAATTTTCTTAGGAGATAATATGAAAATTGTTTTAATGAATATGGTAAAAATTTATAATAAAAAAACTGGTCAAGTCTTAGTTTTAGATAAGGTTAAGAAATATGGCTGGGAAGGGCTCACCTTTCCTGGTGGCAAGGTAGAAATCGGCGAATCTTTTGAAGATTCCGTCATAAGAGAGGCCAAGGAAGAAACAAATCTTGATATAAAAAACCCAAAACTTATTGGTATCATCACCTGGATTTCAGATGAGGGAAAAGACGTTGGTCTGATCTATGAAACTAGCGATTTTGAGGGAAATTTGGTAGAAAAAAATAGGGAAGGCAGGCTTTTTTGGATGGACTATGAAGAATTTAAAAACACAAATCCAAAGTCAATGTCCATGGACCATATACTAAAAATCTATGAAGGAGAATACAAGGAAGTATTTTGGGATTTTAGAGATGGTAAGGAAAAAATATCTTATTTTTAAATTTGACTTGGCTTATCCAGGTCTTTTTTTCTTTCAAAACAAAAAAATTAAGGCGAATTTAACAAGTGTCAGGATATAATTAAACGAGAACTATTGTCAGTAAGAAGATCCTATGATAAAATAGTATTAAGTGTTAGACTGTAGACCAAACATTTAAAACGAGAATGGAAGACAAATGATATTAGATAAAGAAAATAAAATTTTAGTAGAAAAATATAATAACTTTGTGAAAAATTCCCCCTATGGCCACTTCCAACAGGATATGAGGTGGGCTGATCTTAAAAGCAATTGGGAAAGTGTCTATTTTTATATAGAAGAAGCTGGCGAGATAAAAGCCGCCTTGTCTGTTATCTATATAAAAGATCAAAAAGTAGGCAAAAACTTCTTCTATGGGCCAAGAGGTCCAGTTTGCGACCCTAAAAATCTCGAAGATTTCATCAAATTAATAGAAGAAGCAAGTGATTTTGCCAGGGAAAATGATGGATTTTTGCTAAGGATAGACCCATACTTGCCTTATGATGCTGACATGGAAAAATCATTTAATAATGCAGGTCTTATTTTTAGACGAGATAAGAAAAGGTCTAGCCAACCCTTGCTTAATATGGTCCTTGATATAAATGGCAGGAGCGAGGAAGAAATCCTATCAAGCTTTAGTAAAAATACTAGAAAACATCTTAGAAAATCTTATAGAGATGGGATTTTTACAAAATCTTTAGATGAAGAAGGTATTGATATACTCTATGAAGAAATAGAAAAAACAGCCATTAGGGCAAATATTGGTTACAGACCTTATGGGTATTTTAAAAAATTATACGAATTATTTAAAGACCAAATAAGACTTTCAGTATGCTATTACCAAGATATGCCTGTTTGCTCATCCCTTCTGCTTTGCTACGGAAATAGGGCGACATCCCTTTATGGTGGGTCAAATGATGAGTACAAGACAATGGGTCAAAATTACCAGCTTAATTTTGAAGAGATCAAATATTGTATAGAAAATAATATAAGATATTACGATATGGGCGGAATTTTTGAAACAGACGGCTCAGACGGACTTTATAATTTCAAGAAAAAATTCACTGAAGATAATGTTCTTGAAACTGTGGGAGAACTAGATGTAGTCATTGACCAAGACCAATATGACCTTTATATGAAAAATCTAAACCCACATTACAAGAGAGAAGAAAATGAGTCTAATAGAAGTTAGAAATTTAAAAAAATATTATAAGCTAGGAGGGACTGTAATTAAGGCCTTGGATGGGATAAATATCGACATCAACAAGGGCGAATTTATAGCCCTTCTTGGCACATCTGGATCTGGCAAATCGACCCTTTTAAATATGCTGGCTGGCCTTGAAAGACCGACCAAGGGGACAATTTCTTATGGAAATATAGATTTAACAAAGCTTAGCGAAGCTCAAATTACCAAATTTAGGAACCTAAATATTGGTTTTGTTTTTCAGTCTTATAACCTTTTGCCTTATCTGTCTGCCTGGGAAAATGTGGCCTTGCCACTAACCTTTAAGGGAGTTCCTGCAAGTGAGAGAAAAAAAGAAGCGGAGAAAATCCTAGAAGCAGTTGGACTTTCCCACAGGATGAATAATAAGCCAAACGAATTATCAGGTGGTCAGCAGCAAAGAGTCTCAATAGCCAGAGCCTTTGTTGGCAGACCTTCTATAATTTTTGCAGATGAGCCAACAGGAAACCTTGATACAAAGACATCCTTTGAAATCATGCAATTAATAAAAGATATAATTACAGAAAATGACCAGACCTTCATAATGGTAACCCACGATGAAGAAATGACAGAATTTGCCGACAGGACCCTCTTTATGAGAGATGGCAAACTTGATAAGGTCCACGAAAAACTAAGTATAGACGAGGTATTATAGATGAACGAAAACGAAAACAACCAAGTGGAAGCGTCAACAAACGTTAAAAACCAACCAAAGATAATGGTCTCCTACTACCAGCTAAACCCACAAATAGCCCAGGCTGGCAAGAACTTTGACCTTTCATTCGGTCTTTATAATACAAACTCAAAAAACGCAATCTATAATCTAAAGGCTACTATCGAGCAAAACCTCGGAGCCCAACCACAAAATTCAGGTGGTAATAATGCTATGGTTTCAGACGGGTCGGTTTTTTCTCCAGTTAACCAATCAAATTCTTTTTATGTGGCAGCTTTATATCCTTGGAATACAGCCAACAAACACATCACCATGAATGTTTTGCCAAATGCAGTTGCAGGTAATTACGTAATCAATCTTTCAATCGAATACGAAGACGCAGATGGCAACCAATACAAAACTACAGAAGCCATAGGCATCCCTGTTGTCCAAAGGGCGGGAGTGACTATGAGTGAAGTAAAAACTGACGAGCTAATGGTTGGAAACCCAACTGAAATGTCGATAAATATTTACAATACTGGCAAGGATAATCTAAATACCTTCATGTGCGATGTAATCGGCAAGGGAATTAAAATCGAAAATGACAGGAAATTTATAGGTAATTTCAACACCGGCACCCAAGAGACTTTCTCTTTTACAGCCACACCGACAAGGACTGGCGAAATTGAGGGCCAAATTATGGTATCTTATGAAGATTCTACAGGCAAGGTCCACACCCAAACCAAGGACTTTAAGAAAGAAGTCATGGAAGGCATGCCAGAAGATATGGGAGCTGACATGAATGGAGAAATGACAGGAGAAATGGGAACAGAAGACCCTAATATGGGTGGGGGTTCAGTTCTTACATCACCTTTTGTTTGGGTTGGATTGATTGTAATCCTAATCCTTGCAGCGATTCTTTACAAAAAGAAAAAAGCGAAAAAAGAAGACGAGGAGTTGTTGATAGACGATGAAGATTAGTGACAGGATCTTAATGGCCCTAAGAAACCTATCTCGTAGAAAATCAAGGACTATTTTGACAGTTCTTTCAGTAGTAATCGGCGCCACATCAATCATACTCATGCTCGCCTTTGCCACAGGAATATCAAACTCCCAAAAGGAAATGATTGAATCCTTTGGCGGCTTAACATCAATTACAATTGTAGGCGATAATCCTGCGGCAAATATGGACGTTAAGGATACAGACATAAACAAGCTCAAAAAAGTCAAGGGAGTAAGGGCGGTTGTCCCTTCAAAGGAATTTTGGGGCGAGGTGATGGTCGATAAGGGTGACGATTATGTCCTAAATACTTCTTTTGAAGTAGTACCGGATGATGTTTTCAAGCTCTTAACAAGCGATATGTTTGAATGGGGCAAGGGGCTTTCGCCATCAGATAAGGATGGAATTGTCCTTGGACAAAATGCAAATGTGCAAAAAATCAAAAGGATGCCTGACGGTGGCTGGACTTCAATGCCAATGGAGGGAGATTTTGACTATGGTAGCCACGATTATTATTTGCGTCTAGGATATAAGGATGAATCCGATGATGGGGTTCATTTTGGCAATGAAAATGAAAATAAGGATCAAGAAAATAAGCCGACATTTGTTGATGTCAAAATAAAACCGGTTGGTAAGCTCAATTCTAAGGCCATACTCAAGGGCTGGTCGTCTTATGCTAATGAGACTTTCTATAAAAATCTCAAAAAAGAAGATAGTAAACTCCAATCGCCTCAACTAGATATGTCCTATGATGAAAAAGGCCAACCAATAGTGGCGAAATCAGACAAAATCAAGTATGACAATCTTAGGGTAATAGTCGATGATGTAAATAATCTAGAAAGAATCGAAAATGACATCAAAAAACTCGGCTACAACACTCAATCAGAAGTAGGATCTGCCGAAAATATCAAAAAGCAAACCATGCAAGTGACCCTAATCCTTGGAGGCATCGGATCTGTGGCCTTTATCGTATCCGCCATTGGTATAATAAATACAATGCTTATGTCAATTTATGAAAGACAAAAGGAAATTGGTGTGATGAAGGTAATCGGAGCCTCTATCAATGATATTAGGGGAATGTTTCTAATAGAATCTGGCTTTATTGGATTTTTTGGAGGTGTGATAGGCCTAATTATATCTCTAGTTGTAGGGAAAGTATTAAATGGATTTTTGGACGGAGGAATGATATTTGATGTAGGCGGACAAGGTGGAAATATGATTGCCATTAGCCCACTTTTAGCTATAGTGGGAGTTGGATTTTCATCCCTAGTTGGGGTTTTAGCTGGCTATATCCCAGCCAGACGTGCAACCAAACTATCAGCCATAGAAGCTTTAAGGAGTAACTAATGAAAAAAACTATTATATTAACCCTCTTGGCACTAAGCCTTGTGGCTTGTGATGAGAAAGATTTAGATGACCCAAGGGTGAAAGATGCCTTAAACCAAAAAGAAGTTTCTGAAAATATTGAGGAAGAACCAGAAGAAGAAACCCAAACAGACGAAAATCGTGCCCAAAATGAAGAAGACCAAGACATAAATAGGACCTATCCGGACGATAAAATCAAGAAAGAAGTAATTCCTGTAGAATCTTCAAATAAAAAAGAAGACTCAAAAGAAGAAAAATCAGACGAAAAACAACCTAAAAAAGATAAAAAATCCAAGAAAAAAGACCAAAAGAAGGCCGATAAAGAAGATAAAAAAGCCCTCACAGCAGATGATTATTTCTTCTCCTACTATTCTTTAGTAACAGTAAAAGATGGAGAAGTTAAAAATGTTTTAACTGACCTAGAAGATTATGGCGAAGACTACTTTATGGACTATGTTCCATTTTCAAACAATATTTTTGTTGCAGGCTCAGTAATAGACCAGAAATTTTCTATAAATAAAATCAACGGCCAAGACCTAACACTTATGTATGACTTTAAGGAAGGTGAGACTTTCTATCCATTAGCCATGATAGATGATAAAATTTATGGCAGGTACCAGTATTACGAAAACTATGATATGAAGAAAAATAGTAATTTCATACCAGAAAAATCCGGCATTGGTCTAGTAGATCTTAAAACTGGAAAGCTAGAAGTTTTCAAGGCAACCCATACAAAAGGAAATGAAAGTTTGCTAGGCCAGGGAATAAGCGATAAGGAAATTTTATTTACAAAAATGGAAGATGATCAAAAGAGTAACCTCTACAAACTTGACCTAGAAAAGGGCTATGACCAAAAAGCAGAACTTGTAGAAGAAAACACTAAGGCAAATTTCTTCTTGTCATCCAAACACTTTGAAGATGGCAAAGCCATATATGAAATATTTAAATCAAATGACGATGAAATTGAAATAAAAGACAAGAAATACACTATTAATGATGAAAAAAGGATGACCCTAATTGGACAAAATCTAATAATCCAAGAGCCAGTCAAATTCGACAACGCTGATTACCTATTCAAGATGGATATAATAAATTATCTGACAGGAGAGGTTGTGGAAAAAGACCTAGAATCCTACGGATTTAGGGTTTATAAGGGTAAACTATATTATATAGACTACGACAAAAAAGTTCAGAGCCTAGATATTGGCCTATAGAAAATCAAAATAAAAAAGGCAAAAATCACAGCTTGGCTGTGGTTTTTTGCATATTACTTAAATCGAGGAAATTATGGAAGAAAAAATTATTAAAGAAAAACTAGTGGAATATTTTTTGAAATATCTTGGTATTCCTAGCCAGTCTGATGATAAAAATAAGGAAGTGCCTTCGTCTATTGGACAGTTAGAATTAGGCAAGGTCCTTGGTTTGGATCTAAAAGAATTGGGATTAGTAGATATATCTATCAATGATTTTGGGGTCGTTCAAGCAAGGCTTCCTAGGAGGGGAGAGGGTCAAAAATCTCTTGGTTGGGTTGCCCATCTTGATACTGTGGATGTTGGTTTGTCTGATAAGATTCATCCGCAAATCATAAAATCCTATGACGGTTCTGACATAAGACTAAATGAGGATGTGTTTTTTTCTACAAAGGAGAATCCAGAAGTCCTAGCCTATATTGGCGATGACATAATTTTTACAGATGGTACATCAGTACTTGGGGCTGATAATAAGGCGGCTATTGCAAATATTATGACTACTCTCTGGTATCTTAAGGAAAATCCCGATATTGACCACGCAGAGATCCACATTGCCTTTGTCCCTGATGAGGAAATTGGCCTTAGAGGATCTAGGAAGATTGATTTTGACAAGTTTAAGGTAGATTATGCCTACACCATAGATTGTTGCGAACTTGGAGAACTCATTTACGAAACCTTTAACGCTGCAAGCGGGACTTTGAAAATAAAGGGAGTTCCAGCCCATCCAATGAGTGCCAAGGGTAATTTAGTAAATCCAATAATGATTGCCCACGATTTTATTTCCATGCTTGACAGGGCGAAAATGCCAGAAAATACAGAAAATAGGGAGGGCTATGTTTGGGTGACCGATATTCATTCAGATGTTTTGAATTTAAGCCTTGATTTTAATATAAGAAACCACGATAGGGAGAAATTTGAGGCAAGTAAGGCTTATTTATATAAAATAACCGACCTCTTAAAGGAAAGATACAAAAAAGCAGACATAGAAATCCAAATCGAAGACGTTTACGATAATATAGCCGATTCTATGAATGATGAAAATAAAGTTGCGGTAGAGAGATTGAAAGAAATTTTTGACCAGCTTGAAATCGAGCCTAAAATAATCCCGATGCGAGGAGGTACCGACGGGTCCTACCTATCTAAGGTTGGAATCTTCACACCAAACTACTTCACCGGCGCCCACAACTTCCACTCCAACAAAGAATTTTTGCCTATAGATAGGTTTTACAAGTCATTTTTGGTGACCTTGGAGTTGATGAAGGATAAGAAATTATAAGAAGAAGCCCCACTTCGGGGCTTTTTCCTATCTGAATTTTTTGATTTTCTTTGTAAATTTCTCTTTTATCTCATCAAGGCCGTCCACTTTTAGGGCCAAGATGATGGCTAGATATACTAGTGAGGCAAGGAGGATTGTGACTAAGAGCCAGAGGTTTGATGGTCTTAGTTTGTAGGTATAGTAAGCTACAAATCCTAGGACCACACCTCCTAATCCTATTTTGCCAATATTTTTAATTATATAGGCATTATCGAGTTTGCCAAAGTGTTTGACATACATAAAGCTTGCGAGTCCTACTAGGACAAACTGGCTTAGGGTTGTCGCTAGGGCAAGTCCCACTAGGCCGTATTTTCTACTTAGGGCAAAGTCCAAAAAGACGTTTACAGATAGCTGGATAAAGGAGATTATGGTAGGTATTTTGGTATTTTGCACAGAGAAAAATGACAAGTACAAAAGGTCCGCAACCGCAGGTCCTATAAGATAAATTGTATAATAGAAAAGCACATCGGCAGTTCTTACCATATCTTCATAGCCAAAGGCTCCACGCATGTAGACAAAGGAAATGATTGGTCTTGATAAAACCATGAGGCCCACAAGGGATGGTATAAATAAAATCATAATCTTGACCATGGTCTTTGAGGTGATGTGTTTTACCTCGTCGAAATTGCCTTCTGCAGCGAGCTTTCCAATTATAGGATAGGCTGTGATTTGAAATGGCACTATGAAGGTCGATGATACAATTCTTAAAATCTTTAGCGAATAGTTTATAACTGACACACCCCCGTCATTTGCAACGATTGAGGCAAAGGACTGGTCAACTATGGTTGAAATATAAACTGCTGCCATAGAAAAAATAGTAGGAATTGATAATTTAATCAAGGTTCTGATGTCTTCATCAATTTTTGCCTTGGCCCTTTTTCTCTTAAAACCACTCTCCTTAATTTTTTTTGGAAATACTGCAAACTGGACAAAATAGGCTAGGAAAATTCCTGCTGCCATGATGTAAATATTGCCCTTTGAAACCGCCACTGTGATTCCTAAAATTATATTTAGGATAAGGAGGGGTAGGGCTGGGGTTATGAAATCACCCTTGATTTGTAGGTAGGATGAAAAGATAGCCGCATAAATATTTGGATACATGGTTAAAATCACCGCCCTCATAAAAAGCGAAGCGATTTTTAGTTTTTCTCCATCATAGCCGATAGCAAACATCTTTACTATATAAGGCGCAAAGACTAGGCCTATGATCATGATGGTGGTGCACAAAAATAGGGAAAAATTTAAGAGTTTATTGGTAAATTCATCTCCAGCCTCCTCGCCCTTTTCCTTACTTATCTTTGAAAAGCTTGGAATATAGGTCTTTGATAGGGCATAGGTGATGACTGAAAAAATCAAGGTCGCTGCTGTTGTCGATGTGTTAAAGGCATCTGTGATGGCACTTGTCCCATAAAAGTAGGAAAAAACCATCTCCCTAAAAAAGGAAAAGAGCTTGCCAATAAGGTTTAGAACCATGAGTACGAGGGTATTATTCATCACTAACTCCAATCACTAGAAGGTCTTTTTTACTCCCACTAAAAAGTAGATAAGCAGAGAAAATCCCTGGCTTATCTACCCTAATATTTGATCTTATATTTTTTTTCTTGCCACCAAATAGGTGGACTTTATTTTTAAAATTTATTATCATTAGTTGTTTAAGAATCTCTTTAAAAATTCTTGTGTCCTTTCATGTTTAGGGTTTTCAAACATTTCTTTAGCAGAACTGCTTTCTAGGATTATACCCTTATCCATGAAAAGTACCCTGTCTGAGACATCTCTTGCAAAGTCCATCTCGTGGGTTACTACAACCATGGTCATACCAGATTTGGCAAGCTTGGTCATAACTTCAAGCACTTCTCCAACTGTCTCTGGGTCAAGGGCGGATGTTGGTTCGTCGAATAAAAGGACATCTGGGTCCATGCAAAGGGCACGGGCTATGGCGACCCTTTGTTGTTGGCCACCAGAAATCTGGCTTGGTTTAGCATTTACGTATTGGGCCATGCCTACAGATTCGAGATATTTTATGGCTGTGGCCTTGGCTTCTTCCTTAGATTTGCCGAGGACTTTTTCTTGGCCAACCATACAATTTTCTAGGATATTCTTGTTGGCAAAGAGGTTAAAGTTTTGGAAAACCATGCCCACCTTGGACCTATATTTTCTCCTGTCAAAGGAATGGTCTAGGATATTTTCGCCCTCATAGATAATTTCTCCACTTGTTGGCTCTTCTAAGAGGTTTAGGCAGCGAAGAAGGGTGGACTTACCAGAACCTGATGAGCCTATGATTGTGACTACTTCGCCCTTTTCAACTTCCATATTTATATCCTTTAAGACTAGGTTATCGCCGAATTTTTTTTCTAAATTATTTACCTTGAGTATTGACATTTATTGCTCCTGTTGATGATTCTAATATAAAGTCCCTATCGTTAAACCTTCTTTCAAGTAGGAGTAGGATCCTAGTAATGGTGAAGGTGAGGACTAGGTAAATCACTGCTGTGATTAGGTAGGTTGGGAAATATTGGTAGGTTGATCCTGCAACAGACTTAGACATGAAGAATAATTCTGTAACAGAGATTACGTTAAGAACTGATGTATCCTTGATATTAATTACAAATTCATTTCCAAGAGATGGAAGGATGGTCCTAATTGTTTGTGGGAGGATGATACCAGTCATTGCCTGCCAGTTTGTAAGACCAATGGCCTTGCAAGCCTCAAACTGTCCGCTATCTACCGCATTGATACCACCACGGACTACTTCTGATAGGTAGGCTCCAGTGTTGATTGATACGATTAAAATCGCCGCAAACATGGTTGATAGGTCGATGTCGAAATATTGTTTTAGGCCGTAGAAGATGATCACGGATTGAACCATCATTGGTGTACCCCTAAAGACTTCGACATAGACTGATAGCAAGACATTTACAAGTCTATGGAAGTAATATCCAACAGGATTTGTCCTTTTGTTTACATCTATTCTTCTAATAATAGCAACAAGTAGGCCGATTATAAAACCTAGGATGGTTGATAAAATCGCAATGAAAAGTGTATTTACAACACCCTTTAAGAATAGGGAAGAATACTTGCCCCAGATTTCCTTAACTTCTGTAATGAAGGTCTTTGGTGCTTCGTCCTTGGTAGTGATTTCTACCATTTCAGTCATTATCTCATCTTGGACCTTGTCAATATCAAGGTCTTTTAGGTAATTGTTGATTTCCTCTGTCAATGGTGAGCCCTTTACAAGACCAACCGCTATTGTTGTATCAGAATCTGAAGTTTTAAAGTTATTTTCGTCGTCAAATTTGATATAGGTGAGGTTTGGATTTGAAGAAATAGCTGATTCTGCTCCGGCTTCTTCTGAAACATAACCATCGATGGTTCCGGCGTTTGTAGCGGCAATCATAGTTGGGAATGAATCCATTGGTTCTTGCTTGATAACTCCCGCCATTTGGTCGACCATGTCAGCGTGGAAGGTGCCTAGCTGGCCAGTTATCTTTGCTCCATCAAAATCGTTGATTGACTTTGCGTTTATATATTTTGAATCTTTTGGTACAACCATAACCATCTTTGCCCTGTAATATGGAAGGGAAAAGTCGATTTGCTGGCGTCTTTCGTCTGTAGGGCTCATACCTGCAAGGATGGCATCAATCTTGCCACTGGTTAGGGCAGGGATAAGTCCGTCCCATTCGATTTTGTAGATTTCTAGTTTTTTGCCAAGTTTATCTGCAATATTTTTTGCAAATCTCACATCGTAACCATTTGCAAATTCGCCTGGTGAATTGGCTACAGGATAGCCTCCGTTTGAATCATCTGTTTCTGAGAAGTTGTAAGGAGCGTAGTTAACCTCCATACCAACCCTAAGTACGTCTTCGCTTGCATAAGAATTTCCAATTGGAAATAAGAAAATAATTGCAAGTAAGAAATTAACAAGTCTTTTCATAATATTCCTTTCATAAATTTATTTGATTGTAGATTTAAAAAAGCCCTTACTATCCATACTGGATAATAAGGGCGAAAATCGCGTTACCACCTTAATTTATGTATTTTTCACAAAATACACCTCTAAAAGTACAATCATACTCCTTTGCTATAACGTGCAAAACTCGTTCTCGGATCAATTCCCCGAGAAGACTCCAAGCCTTTATTCGCTAAAGTCTTTGATATCCCCTCACACCAGCCGGGACTCTCTTGAATCAGTCTCTTTAGTTACTCTTCTTATCTTCGTCGTTAGGATAAGTTTACACCTCAATTAAATTCTTGTCAAGCTATTTTGGTAAATTATTAAAAATAATGAAATTTTATGATTTTGCCAAGGACGAAAACTCCAAAGCTTACAAAAATTTTAATGGAAATTTAAGGTAAATATCATATAATTAAGAGAGCATAGTTATTATGCTTTCTGTCTTTTTAAAATAAAAATGAATTAGGAGATAAAATGGAAAATAAAAAAATGAATTTTGATAAATTTAAAATAGAAACCCAACCAGGCACTCAAATCGGAAAGATTATCGCTGTTATGAGTGGTAAGGGAGGGGTAGGCAAGTCTTCTGTGGCAAGCCAACTTGCTGTAAGCCTTAAAAACAAAGGCTATGAAGTGGGCCTATTTGATGCAGACATCACTGGTCCATCAATTGCCGAAGCCTTTGGTATTGATGAAGCTGTCAGTGGTACAGCAGAGGGAATTATGGATCCTGCCAAGGCTTGTAATGGAATTAAGATTATTTCAACCAACATGATTTTGCCTAAAAAAACTGATCCAGTTATTTGGAGGGCATCAATTGTGACAGGGGTCATCAAGCAATTTTATACAGATGTTGACTGGGGGAAAATTGACTACATGGTTGTAGATATGCCTCCAGGAACCGCAGACGTGCCTCTTACAGTCTTCCAATCCCTTCCAATTGACGGGGTTGTGGCTGTGGCGACTCCTCAAGGCCTTGTTGAGATGGTTGTAGAAAAATCATTAAAGATGGCCAAGATGATGGGCAAAAATATTATAGGCATAGTTGAAAATATGTCCTACTTTGAATGCCCTGATTGTGGAAGTAAGCACGAAATTTTTGGCAAGTCAAATATAGAAGAAGTTGCTAAAAAATACGGAGTAGATACATTAGTAAAACTTCCAATTGACCCAACAATTGCATCTAAAATTGATGCAGGAATGGCAACTGAGATTAATAATGAAATGTTAAATCCAATTGTAGAAAAAATAGAAGGACTAAAATAAATGAAAAAGAAAATATTTGGCTTATGTTTGGCCTTTTCACTAATCCTATCAAATCTTGCCTTTGCGGCAGGTTTTGATAAAAATAAGGACGATGTAATTTATGGTGTCGCCTTAAATGACCAACAAAGAAAAATTGTAGACAATGCTGTAGGAATTGATGCAAGTGAACTAAATGTTGGTACTGTAAACGGTGCTGATCTTAAAAAATATCTTGGCTATGGAACTGATGATTATAACATGATTTCATCCATAGTTGTAAAAAGGCTTGAAAAAGGTTCTGGTATCAGGGTTATGATCAAGACTCCTGGCAACATCAACCAAATTACCGAAGCCCAATACACAAATGCAGCCATTACTGCAGGTATTACCGATGCGGAAATTTGCGTTGCAAGTCCAAAACCTGTTACTGGCGAATCTGCCCTTGTTGGTGTTTATAAATCAGAAGAACTCCATGGAGAAAATCTTGACCCAGAAAGGACAAAAACCGCCCAAGATGAGCTAAAGACAGTGATAGAAGTCTCAAAGGAAAACGAAGGCAATCCTGAATTTGATAGCAAAAAACTAGATGCAGCTGTGATTGAAGTAAAGCAAAACCTAGCTGAATATAAGGAAAAAAATGGCGAGACCGCTTCAGAAGAACAAATAGGGACATATGTAATAAATGCCCTTAAAAATGTAGATATGGACAAGGTCCTTTCAGAAAATAATATTAATGTCTTGGTAAATTATTTTTCTTCTTACCAAAATACTTCCGCCATCGATAGCAAGGAAGTAAAGGACAATCTTTTTAAACTTGCTAAAGATATTGGAAGCAAAGCTGGTAAATTTTATGAAGATAACAAGGATTCTATAGATAAATTTGCTAAAGACAACAAGGAAAATTTTGAAAAAATTGCCCAAGATGCAAAAGACTCAGGCCTACTTGATAAGTTTATAAACTTCCTAAAGGATGTTTTTAATTCTATAATTTCTGTCTTTAATAAAGAAGCTGACAATTCAAATAACTAATAATAAATAAAAAATTGCTGACTCAGGAAATTCCCTCGTTCAGCAATTTTTTTAGTTCACTATTCTTTTAATTGAGATTGGGTTTCTAATTGGGCTTATGATTATGCCTGTCCTTGGAGATGAGGCGTGGACCATGTTGCCGTAGCCATCAGCTATACCAACGTGGGTTATGTTGTATAGGCTTGTTCCAAAGAATACCAAGTCTCCGGCCTTTTCTTGGCCAAATGGCACTTCAATACCATACCTTTGCTGGCTTTGGGCAAAGTGTGGAAGGCTAATGCCAATTGTTTGGTAAACTCTCATGGTAAAGCCTGAGCAGTCAATTCCATTATAAAGGTCTTCGCCACCGAAAACATAAGGATTGCCCAAAAACTTAACTGCATAAGAATATAGGTCGATACCAGTTTGAGAACCTGTCATGTGGACAGTTATTTCTGGTAAATCGCTGGTTGCTTCGTAGGTCTCACCATTGCTTAGGTTATAAACTGGACCCTGGTCAAAGATAGGGGTTTGCCTGTAGGTCATTGACGCATTTAGCAAATTATAATAGTCATAAAATTTATCAATGATTTCTTGGTCCCTGTAAGAAAGGGCTAGGTCCTTAAAGTGGACGTAACCGATTTTTTCTTCTGCATTTGCCACTTCATCGTCAACGGTAACAGTTCTTATGTCATCTCTTCCAATGGTTTCAACAGGAACTGGGTCAAGGGTTAGGGTTTCTACAAACCCCTTCTTGGCCTTAGTCACCCTGTCGGCTAGGTTTATAAATTTATTGTCAAAGCGATTTTGCTCATAGGAAACTTTTACAAAATCATCTATATTTATAAATTCAAGGATAGTGACCTTAGTTCCTTTTTTAAGCTTATAGGAAGTGAGGTCATCAGCATCATCAGAAGGATCTTTTTTTATATTCGCATCCCTGACAAGGCTGGTGTGGTTTAGTTTGTAGAAATGATTTTTTTCTACATAACCAATTTTTCCCTCATATTCTATTTTATAATAAAAATTATCCTCGCTAACCATATTATATAGGTCGGTAGTATCGATACTTGCATTTGGGCTAAGTCCGCCATTTTCTTCGGTATAGAAGTTTGAAGAATCGGTGACTTCTTTATTTATCATTACAGAATCCGCAAGAGCGGTCTTTGGAAATAAGAGGCCCAGGCCTAAAAATATACCAGCGAGATATGCTTTTGGTCTTTTTAGCATATAATTCTCCTTATACACTACAATTTTATAATTTTTTGGAGAAAAAGTCAATAGCTAAAAGCGGTCATATAGGTCATAGGCAAAGTCAACCAAGTCCTTTGAAAAGTCATTTCTCAAATAAGCCGGGTCAAGGTGGTTAATCCTTACCCTATCAAGTCCATCTGCATCTTTAAAAAGCTTGGCAAGTCTCTTTGTCCTTTCAAAGTCGTCAGTATCTTTTATAAATTCCCTAATTGTCTCATCCATTATTTTATCATCTGTAGAATGTGCAGCAATAACAGCTTGGATAACCCTATCGTCAGCCTTATCTGCATAGGAATAAGAAATTGATTCTAAGGCAGCCCTGTGACCGTGTTCTGTATCCCAACCATCGTTGACCCTTTTTGTATCGTGAAGACTAGCAGCATTTCTTAGGACATCTGTATCCCTCTGGTCAAGTTTATAATGGAAAGCCAAAAGATGGGCAAAGAAAATCACCCTTTCAATGTGGTCCTGGCCGTGAATATGGGAATCAAAAAGGATATGGGTATTTAATCTCTTGTAAGAATCCTTCAAGATCTCAAAGTAGTCTGATTTTACAAAGTCATCTATAAATGGATAAGACCTAACCCAAGCCTCATTTTCTAATATATCAATAATTCTCATAAAAAGCTCCTTTCATGATTTATTTCCTATAATTTATACCCAATATTGTATCATTTATCCTCATAAAGTACATTAATAGGAGTAGCTAAATATATTAACCTTTTGTAAAATACTCCATGACAGCTTGATAGCAATTTACAAATAGACAAGCAGAGGAATTATGACTTATAAAAATAGAAAAACTAAACTAATTTCACTTATTTATATTATTTTATCAATCTTTTTAGCTGTTGTAGCTTCTATTCAGCCATATTTGATAAAAAATATAATAGATAATTATAAAAACTTTTCAACAATAAAAACCTATATACTTTTATACGGTCTAGCTATCATAGGAATTATTTTATCTGAATATGGCATTAAAATATTCATGATAAAATTACAAGTAAGTATAAAAAAACTTATGATAAGTCAAATTATAGACTATGTGGACAGTGACGAATCATTAGTGAAAAACCACGACTATTTTAGCAAGTATAAATGTTGATATTAATACAAATATTGAAGATTTTATTAATGATTATTACATTAATAAATTAGACATAATAATTCTTTTGATTAATATTTTCATCTATAGTTTTGCCATAATTAATTTAGACTTTGTGCTCATTGTATTAATTCTAGCGCCTAATATAATGACTTTATTAATACCTTATTTTTTTAGGAATAAGATTGAAGAATACAAGACTAATAATATTGAGTTTAACAAATATTTCAATAGCAAGGTATTAGATTACACTTTAGGTATAAATGTAATAAAGAATATGCTAGCAACATCCGCTTTCAAGAATGAAGTAAATAAGAGTTTGAGTAAAAAATTATGGTCAGAAATGAAATTAGGAAAGTTTGAAAGTCTTCTAGAGATATGTATAGGCCTTGTTTCATACATGGGTTTATTTATTCTTATAGCCTATGGATCCATGTCTATATATAATAGCAAGATGACTGTCGGCGCCTTCATAGCGGCTATACAGTTTTCTGATATAATTATAAGCCCATTAATCAGGTTGATTACTTCTATAAATACTCTAAATTCAGGTAGAGTGGCTTATAAGACAATAGATAAAAGATATGGCAAAAAAATAGAAAAAGTTAAAGAGATAAAAAAATTAAATAATGCTGAGGATTTTAATAATATAGAAATTGAAAATCTTAAGTTTTCCTATCCTGACAATTTAAATATCAATTTAAGAGATATTAAAATAAATAAGGCTGATAAAGTATTGATAAAGGGAAATAATGGTAGTGGAAAATCCACACTTTTGAGAATTTTGACAGGCAATATTAAAGATTTTGAGGGAGAGGTATATTTTAATGGATATAGTATAAAAGATTTGGATTATATGTATCTGAGCAATTATTTTTCAATAATTAACCAAAATCAATATATTTTTAATATGAGTCCTGAAAATAACATTTGTCTTTATTCTCCAATAGATTTTAACGATTTTAAAGAGTATTTTGACTTAGTCCACTATGATGAAATTTCAAAAACAGATCAAACATCTCAATCTCTTTCAGGAGGAGAAAAACAAAGAATTGCCTTATTAAGGGCACTTGTAAGGGACAAGCAGATATTAGTTATTGACGAAGGTCTAAACCAAGTTCAGAAAGATTTAAGAAACTATATATTAAATTACTTTTTAAATGATAAAGACTTAACTTTTATTTATGTAAGCCATGATATAGGTGATTACAAAGATAAGTTTGATTTAGTTATAGATATGAATGAGAATGATAAGTATTTGTGATAATATAGCAATCTTAAGTAAATTAATATAAATTGAAAATAGAGTAGGATAATAGTAAGTGATAATTATTTAGGAGAGTGACTTTATGTTTTTTGATAGAAATGAAATTGATAGGAGAATTAGGCAATCTATTGTTAAGAGTGAAAAATTTATTGGCCAAGGTGAAGTGGCTTCTTATATACCTGAATTGTTAAATGTGGACCCTGAGACTTTTGCCCTTGCCATCACATCTACAACTGGGGATACCTACAGCTATGGAGAGATTGACAAAGAATTTTCAATCCAGTCGATTTCTAAAATCTTGGACCTCCTAGTTGCCCTCCACGATAATACCATAGGAGAAGTTTATTCAAAGGTCGGCAGCGAGCCAACCAAGTTTGAGTTTAATTCACTTGTGCCAATTACAGATAAACCAGCAAATCCATTTATAAATGCAGGTGCAATCACAACTTCCTCTATGATAAGGGGAAGGGATGCGGAAGATAAATTTCAGAGGATACTTGATTTTTATAAGATGATTTCAGGGACAGATAAGGCAAGGCTTATGGAAGATATTTATAAGTCAGAGATGGAAACATCTGACAGAAACAAGGCCATAGCCTATTATCTAAAATCAAAGGATATTTTTAATGAAGATCCAAATGAGATTTTGGACCTTTATATAAGATCTTGTTCCATAGGAACAAATGTCGTGGACCTCTCCCACTTCGGGGCAGTACTTGCCAATAAAGGTTTTGGTCTTTATGAAACCAGGGATTTAATCCCAGAATCAATAGTATCTATCATAGTAAGCCAAATGTCATCTTGCGGTATGTACGAAAACTCCGGCCGCTACCTAATGGACGTAGGCATCCCATCAAAATCAGGAGTAAGTGGGGCAATACTCGGCATAGTCCCAGGCCTATGCGGCATAGGAGTATATTCACCAAGACTAGATAAAACAGGAAATTCCGTAAGGGGCATGGAATTACTTAAGATTCTTTCTTATGAATTGGATTTGAATATTTTTATAAGGTAAGAAAAAAAGGGTGTTTTACAAATTGTGAATAATTATCGTCCCATCATCATAGGGCTCTCTCATAGTATGCCTCTTATTGCAGACATGCCACATGTGACCCGCCGGCTAATGGAGGCGAAACTTCACGAGAAAATAGTCCGTCGGCTCATGGAGATCCTATGATGATATGGGGACGATTTATTCATTTTGCAACAGACCTTTTTTGTCAAGCTAGTATTATTATTTTCAACTAATCAAATCAAAATTATGAAAATGCACTGTTTTAATTTAATAAGCAGGATGCTTACAAGGTTTTTAAATTTCTGTAAAGTTCATTAAAAATATTATTAAATTTTTCATTTGATTTAATATTTTCTTTATTTGCACTTATATCCATTTGCCAAGATATTGGATTTGTGAAATTACTTGTTTTTAATGATTGTCCATATTTTTGATAGAGTAAAGTATAAAAAAATTCTGGCAAAATTGCAATAAATTCTGTATTTAGCAAAGTCTCTAATACAGCGTGGGGATCCATAAGATGGATTTTTCTTTTGCTGACTACTTCTGACTTATCAAGCATTTCATCTATCAATAACTTTGATTTGCTTAGGGTAGACGGATATATGAGGTTTTTATTGTTTAAGTCTGAGTATTTTATTTTATCATCAAATTCATATTTATTTTTATCGTATATTGCCACATAAGAACTATTTACAATATTTTTATTGATAATATTTTCATTTTCTTAAAAAGTACTTATAGTTATAATAATATCAATTTGTCCATCTTCAAATTTTTTTATAAGGTCCCAATAATTGTATTCAACTATATCTATCATAAGATCTTCGTCTTGGAAGTACTTATTAAGTATAGAGTTTATTTGCTTATATACAATAGGCATAAATACTGAGAGTATCCCAATAGATATGTAAGATTTTGATTTCTTCTTGTATTCTAGTATTGATTTTTGAATTTTATTTTCAAGGTCTATAATTTCTAAGGCATTTTGATATAGTATTTTTCCAATATCACTAAAATCAACCAGTCTACCTTTTTTACGTTTGAAGATATCTATGCCTAAATTTTCCTCAAGAGTCTTTATTGTTTTGCTAAGAGCTGGCTGACTTACATATAGCTTATCAGCAGCCTTAGTGATATTAAAATTATTTTCAGCTATACATATTATGTATTTCATTTGGTTAATATCCATTTATACCTCCTTTTGCATAAAGCTAGGTTATGGTTTTCATAACTATTATATCGTGGTTTTATTTTACCATACATTATACAATTATTATATCAAAAAGAAAATAATAATTTTATAAGAAGGAGGTTACTTATATGGATGGTAGCAAAATTATTTCTATGAATGAAGCTGTTTCTATGATTAAATCTGGTTCAACCCTTATGATAGGTGGATTTGCTGGGTCTGAAGCACCAAATGAAATTATCCAAGGAATAGTAAAAGAGGGGATAAAAGATTTGACTTTGATTTGCAATGATACGGGAGATCTAAATATACCAGGCGAACATGTTGGGATACTAACACCAAATCATTGCATCAAAAAGGCAATCGTTTCCCACATCGGAATGAATAAATTTACGGTTGATCAGTTTAATAAAGGAGAAATTGAGGTTGAGTTTGTTCCTCAAGGTACTCTTGTTGAGAGAATTCGCGCAGGCGGTTTTGGTTTAGGTGGGGTTCTAACACCTACAGGGATAGGTACTGATATAGCAGAAGGTAAGGAAATTATAAATGTGGATGGTAAAGATTACCTACTTGAAAAACCTCTAAGAGCTGATGTTTGTATAGTTAGGGCTAGAAAAGCAGATAAAATGGGGAATGTGATATTTTTTGGTTCAGCAACTTCTCACTCAGCAATGATGACAACAGCTGCTGATATAACTATTGTGCAGGCTGATGAAATAGTTGAAAATGGAGAAATTGAGCCTAATGATGTCAAAATCCCAGGAATCTTTATTGATTATATTGTAAAAGGGGGCGGAGATGATGGAATTAAGTAAGCAAGAAATGAAAGAAATTATTGCAAAAAATATTGCTGTTAGATTAAAAAATAATTCTTATGTAAACCTAGGAGTTGGTCTTCCTACACTAGTATCAAAATTTGTAACGGATGAACAAAATATAAATATTCATTCTGAAAATGGAATGATTGGAGCCATAGGTGATATTGGATACGATGATCCAGCCTATATTCCTGGCGTTATAAGTTCATCAGGATTTCCAACAAAATACAAAAAAGGTGCTTCCTTCTTTGACTCATCAATTTCATTTGGGATTATTAGAGGTGGACACTTGGCGGCTACTGTATTGGGAACTATGGAAGTAGATCAATATGGGAATATAGCCAATTACACTATACCAGGCAAGTTAGTCGTGGGTATGGGGGGAGCTATGGACCTATGTATTGGTGCAAAAGAAGTTATTATAGCAAGCTACCACACTAATAATGGTAGGGCAAAAATTTTAAAAGAATGTAAACTGCCACTTACAGCACAAAAAGCTGCGACAATGATTGTAACAGAAAAAGCTGTGTTTAATGTTGATAATGGAAAGCTTTTGTTAACCGCTTATAATCCAAATTTTTCAGTAGAAGAAATAATTAGTGAAGTCGAAGCTGATGTAGTAATCAGCGATAATTTAGAAGAAATGATAGTAGACTAAGGAGAATAATAATGTTAGAATTTTTAAAAGATGAAGTAGTATTTGTAGGCGCAGCCAGAACACCAGTTGGAGCTTATTTAGGAGATTTAAAAACTGTTAAAGTGCAAGAACTAGGCGTAATCGCCCTAAAAGAGGCAGTAAAAAGGGCTAATATAGATATTACTGATATTGATGAAGTTATAGTTGGTCATGTTACAGGTTCACAAACAACAAATAATTTGGGTAATATAATAGGAATAGACGCAGGGGTTAAATTCGAAGCGACAGGTATGACAGTAAACAGGATTTGTGGTTCTGGTATGCAATCGGCTGTATCTGGTGCATTAGAATTATTAAGAGGCAATAAAAAGGTAATTGCTGTAGGCGGAGCTGAATCTTTATCTAGGGCACCATATATGTTGCCAGAAGAAGCTAGATTTAAAGGCTTTAGGATGGGAGATTCAAGATTAATTGACGCAAATGATGAAGGCCATAGAACAGCGTCTGGAGCAAATTCTGGGATTAATCATATGGGTAATACTGCCGAAAATGTAGTAAGAAAGTATGAAATTTCAAGAGAAGATCAAGACTTGTTTGCTTATGAAAGTCAAATGAAATCCAAGAAAGCTATGGAGTCTGGAAGATTTGCCAAAGAGATTGTACCAGTAGAAGTTAAATCCAGAAAAGAAACTCATATTGTAGACAAGGATGGACATCCTAAGCCTGATACAACTTTAGAAAAACTTGCAAAACTTAGACCTGTGTTTGAAAAAGATGGCACAGTGACTGCAGGAAACGCTTCTGGCCTTAACGATGGGGCAGCTTTCGAAATTTTAACAACCTTATCTTATGCAAAAGAGCATGGATTAGAGGTAATGGGAAAATTAGTCGACTATGAAATTGCTGGCGTAGATCCAGCCTACATGGGGATGGGTCCAGTACCAGCAATAAATAACCTTCTAAAAAGAAACAATTTAGATTTAAAACAAGATATTGGAATGCTTGAAATAAATGAAGCTTTTTCTGGTCAAACATTAGGATGTTTAAAAGAATTAGAGATATATTTAGATAGCGATTACTATAAAAACAATTTCAATATACATGGTGGAGCGGTAGCTTTAGGACATCCATTAGGAATGACAGGTGCTAGAATTATAACAACAGCCTTATATGAATTTAAAGAAAATCCAAACTTAAGATATGCAGTTGTGAGTGCTTGTATAGGAGGAGGACAAGGTATAGCATTATTACTAGAAAATGGTAATTACAAAAAATAGGTGATATTATGATTAATAAAAAAGAAAGTTTTAAATGGGATATAAAATATTTAGTAAAAACTTTTATTTGCCTTTTAGTAATATTTATATTTTGGATATTACCTCCTGTTGAGCCAATCACATCAATGGGGATGAAAGTTATAGGAGTTTTCATAGGAACGGTTTTATTACTTTCAATAGTAGATACAATTTGGCCGGTTTTTCTTAGCTTTCTTTTGTTGTCCATGACAGGGGTAATGAGTTTAAATGAAGTTATACAAGGATCTTTAGGTAATTGGATATTTGCTTTCGTTGTAGCAAGCATGATAATGACAAATGCTTTGAATGAGTCTGGATTTACCGCTAGGCTTACTAGCAAAATTCTTACTATGAAGATTTCCAGAAAAAGTCCTTGGTCCTTCATGTTTGTATATTTTGGAATATGCTATTTGGTAGGATGTTTTATGGACCAAGTTCCTGCGACAGCTTTCTTCTTAGCATTTTCCAATGAAATAATCAATAAAATTGGATATGAGGAAAAAAGTAAATTTTCCAACACCTTAGTACTTGGATCAATTTTTTCCGTAATCTTAGGAGGAGCCGCAACACCTATTTCCCATCCCTTAGCAATTTTGGGTATTGGTATATTTGAACAAACTACACAGATGGAGATAAGTTTATTTGAGTATATGGTCTATGCAGTTCCTACAACACTAATATTACTAGCTTCACTTTTTGCGATAATCAGGTTTATAATAAAACCAGATGTTGAAAAAGCGAAAGATTTAGATGTTGACAAGTTTTCGGAAGATATAAAACCTATGCAATTAAGAGAAAAAACAATAGCAAGTATATTTTTTATAACTGTTTTGTTTTGGGTTCTGCCAGGTATTTTACAAATATTACTGCCAAAAGACAATCAAATCCTCATGATGTTTAAAAAATACTCCATAACCTTCTGGGCCTTCTTATCTGTTATTTTGCTGGCTTTTATAAGGATAGATAATGAGCCTCTAATAGATTTAAAAGGAGAGATGAATAAGAAAATTCCATGGGCAACAATATTTTTTATATCGATAGGAGTATTATTGGGGAGTGCAGTATCTAATGAAGGTGTAGGCCTAAATGATTTTGTAATTCTTAAGCTTAGACCAATAATAGATAATTCATCAACAATGCTTGTTGTACTTTTGTTTGCATTAGGAACATGTACCTTAACAAATTTTTCATCTAATGTATCAACAATTACAATAATGACAGGGGTTGCTGCAAGCATAGCTATGGTTTCACCTAGCCTTAGTCCACAGGCCTTATGCATAACAACAACTATGTGTGGATCTTTAGCATATGTATTGCCATCTTCATTTGCTCCTATAGCTATGTTGCATGCTGACGATAATTCGGATTCTAATTTGATTATAAGAATTGGAATATTAATGGTTGTGCTATCAGGAATAGGGGCTACACTAATAGGATATAATATTTTAGCTAATTAAAAAATATAAACTTTAACAATTTTTATAAAAGTTTATTCCTAGTTGGAATTAAGCTCTACAAAGAGAAAAAATCTTAAAAATAAATCTAATATAAGATTTTTAAAGATGTTTTTCCAATAGGAGTTAGGCTTCATATATATTTATTAAAATTTAGGTCTATAATTATAAATTGACCCTATTTATATTTTTTAAATAAATAATCAATTAAAAATCTTGGGAAGCTATATTTTCCGAGATTTTTATTTATATTCTCCTAAAAGACCTAACACTTAGGTATTCGTAGAAGTAAACTGCGAAAAATCCTAAATAGAGGACTGAAAAGCCCATGAAGGCTGTTGTTGGGCTCTTTATGTTAAATATTAGAGTTATGATACTTAAAAAGCTTGATGCCAAAAATCCTCCGATATTAGAACCCACAAAGATGAGGTTGTTTACTATCCTTGATGAAGAGGACCTGGTGACTCTCGCTACTTCCGCAAAGATATATGGGAAGCACAGACTTTGGGAGATGGCTGTAAGTGCTATGCAGATCATGTAAATATAAAGGTTTTGGCCGAATATGGCGAGTGTTAGATCTTTAAATATATAGAGGAGGAGGCCTAATAAAATAGTTTTTGACCTTAATCTCCTATTTATTTTTCCAAAGAAAAATCCTGTTGTCATTCCAAAAATTGGGAAAATCATGGTTAGCATGTTGATGTTGGCATTTGCTCCTAGATTTGCTGTGGCTATGGTTGAAAACCTGACTGTGACAGCTGTTGTGTCCATCAAAATCACACCTGCAAAGACCATAAAGAAGATAGTTTGAAGGGTGATTTTAAATTTTTCTTCAGCTAGGGTCTTTGGGTGGACCACGTCTTCTACTGTAAGGTTAAAAATTATCAAAATCAAAAAGGCAAAGGTGTAGGTTAAAAATACATAGTGCCAGGATATTTTTATAATAAGGCCTGCTATAAATAAAAGCAACATTAGGCCTATGTGTTCACAGGAATTTCTAATTCCATGGAGGCTTGCCGCCTCGTCGCCTTTGTAGAAAATATTTATAAGACTTGCTGCATGGCCGTTATAAAGGCCGACTCCAAAACCAAGTATGAGTCTTGAGATGAATACACTTGGGTAGGTCCTAATAAAAATTGGCAAAAAAGCAGATGTACCAACTAAAAAAAGCCCCAAGCTCACACATTTTTTAATGCCAATTTTTTGGCTAATTGGTTCGCTTAAAAGGATTGCGATAATGGTTGTAATTGATGGAAGGCTCAAAAGAAATTCTGCGCTAGCTAGGCTTATGCCAAGCTCGTCCTTGATAAAAATCAAAGCCCCGCTGATGATGGCGTTTACTGCCAAGATTAGAGAAACTGATAAGATTCCCTCTTTTCTAAACCTATGTTTATTTGAATTTTCCATTTTTCACCTCCCTTGTTAACTACCCTTATAATACCACCTAAAAATCCTTATGGCTAGATAAGGGAAATTATTCACAAAGAAAATGACCCAACCATAGCTGGGTCTAGTTCCTATCTTGCATCAAGGTCCTTATATGATTCGTCTTGGTCGAATTTTTTAAGGACGTAGGAGCAAGTTGGATATATTTTTTTCTTTTCAGCTCTTGCAAAGTCTACTACTTGGTCTAGGAGTTTTCCTGCAAGACCCTTTCCGCCATAGGCCTTGTCGACCTCTGTGTGGTAGACATCAAGGACATCACCATTTATCTTGTATTCGCAAAGGCCTATTATTTTTTCATCATCAAGGGCTTCAGCCCTAAATTTATCTGGATTCATTTTTACTTTTATCATTATATCACCTCAGTAGATTAATACCCAATTATAAATTTTTGTGGTAAATAATTATTAAATGTAGTAAATTATAAGTGACAAATTTAAGAATTGGAGAATTTTATGAAAAGAGAATATAAATTTTCATCTATACTTTTGATAGTTATTATAGGTGGAATTACAAATTACCTTTTATATAACCTTATTACAGCCCTTGGTAAAGATAATTTCATCCTAGAATTTTTAGGAGACTTAATTACAGGAATAATTTCCTTTGTATTTGTGTTCTCTATATCAAGCGGTCTTATAAGAAATAGGATGGGATCAGTTGGAGACTATCTAAACCAGGTAAATTACTTAAATATGAAGGTCCTTACAGTAGGATTTATTATTTCTATTGCCCAAGCTATTTGCCAATACGCTTTTTCAGCAAGCGGGGCTATTAGTGTATTTAAAGCCATGGCAAGCCCAAGCAATAGTTCGGTTTTTGTAATAGGTGCGATTGTATTGCCTATTGTATTATTAATAATATTTTTAGTAATTGCTATGTTTTTTGCCTATTCAAACTTCTATCTAGCAGATCATTACGATACAGAAGATGGGGTTATGGAAATAATTGGTAAAATTTTTAGCCAAGGAAAGAGACTTTTTAAGAAGACTCTAATCCTAGGTTTAAAATGGATAGGTATACCACTTTTAGTCCTCATAGGCTTAATGTTATCTATGCTATTAGTAAAAGATGAAATGCTAGTCGTTGTCTATCTTGCAATATTTATAGTTGGCTTTGTAATTACTATTTTGATAACAAGTATTATCCTTATGGTAAGATTTTCTGATGTATATTTAGATGACAAATACGGAATTGAAGCATAAATTATACTGGTCCTAGTGGCCAGTATTTTTTTAGGGAAATTTTTCAAAATGTTAATAATATTTTATACAGCCTATACATTTTTGTGTTATACTCTAATCATAAGGAACAGGTGGATATTTCTAATTTTCTGACAGATATGAAAACGTTTGATTGACGAAATATTCATTTAATATTATTAGGAGGAAATATGAAAAAATCGAAACTCTTGGCGATTATGTTAATCGCTGGCCTTTCACTGACCGCTTGCCAAAACGAGGCTGACAAAAAAGAAGAGCCTAAGGAAGATGCAAAGGTAGAAGAAAAGGCCGAAGAAGTGAAAGAAGAAGGAAAGGAAGAGGGAGAAAAAGCCCAAACCACAGAATTGACCTTCAAACCAGGCACATATGAGGCGGAGGCAAATGGCTGCAATGGCCCAATGAAGGTCTCTGTTAAATTTGCCGAAAATAAGATTGAAGATATCGAAGTAGTAGAAAATGTCGAAACAGACCATGTAGGTACACCTGCTTTTGATATTATAAAAGCAGATGTTATAGCTGCAAATGGTACTGGAGTTGACAATGTATCAGGTGCAACAATCACTTCAGCTGGATTTAAAGCTGCAATTAACAAGGCGGCAGAAGAGGCAGAAGTTTCTGACCTTGAAGGCTTTAAGAAAAATACAATCGAAGTTAAGCCACAAGAAGCCATCGAAGAAACTTATGACGTGGTAGTTGTAGGTGCAGGTGGTGCCGGTGTATCAGCAGCTGTAGAAGCAGCCCAAGCAGGAAATAAGGTTGCAATTATTGAAAAGAACGTTGAAATCGGTGGCAACACCTTAGTTTCAGGAGGTCAATACCAATCAGTAATGCCTTACCTAGTTTGGGATAAGGAAAATCCTGACGCTACAGAAGGCGAACACAATGGCGAAAAATTTGAAAAAGTAAAATCAGATAATGGTAGGATTCACACCCTAGAGACCATTTACAACTGGTCAGAAGAACCATTTAACGAAAAACTTGAAGATGGGGAAGAATTTGTAATTGGCGACATCGAAGCCCTTTCAAAAAGAGGTGTTCACGAAGAATACCTACCAGTGTTGAAGTCCCTAAAAGAAGAAATCAAGGCTTATCTTGACTGGGCCAAACCACAACTAGAAGCTGGTAAGCAAGAAACTGACCTAACTCTTTTCTCAACCATCAATCTCCACATTTTCCAAACCTATTACGGTGGAATCAGACCAAACTTCGAAAGAACAGCTTGGATTTATGGAAATGAAGGATTAGTTAGCCAATTTATAAATGAAGGCCAAGAAATTAAGCCATGGTTAAATGAAATGGGATCAAAATTTGATGATTCAACTCAAAGAACCCTAATCGGTTGCTTATGGCAAAGAGAAAATCAATTCATAGGTTCAGAAATTGACGGTCAAATGGAAGAAGGAAGATGGGCAACCTACTTTAAGGCACCTATCCACAAGTTTGAAGAATTAAACAAAGAAAACAAAATCTACAGAAGAGCCGAAGCTAAAAAACTTATAGAAGAAAATGGTAAGGTAGCAGGTGTAGAAGGCGAGCTCTTTGACGGCACACCTTTCACTCTTAAGGCAAATAAGGGGGTAATCCTTGCAACTGGTGGTTATGCAGCTAATATAGAAATGGTTAAGGAAACCAACGAATACTGGGACCCAGAAGCTCTAGAAGGCTCTCTAAAGACCACCAATAGAAATTCCCTAATGGGTGATGGTATTAGAATGGGTAAGGAAGTTGGAGCTGACACTACAGGCGAAGGCTTTACTCAAATGATGCCAATTTCTTGGATCCAAGACGGCAACCTTGCCTTTGGTGGCGGTGAAGATGTAATTTATATTTCACCAAAAACTGGCAAGAGGTATGTAGACGAATCTGCAGAACGTGACGTTTTATCTAAGGGTGCCTTTGAAAATGGTATAGAAATAAATGGCACAAAGGGTGTCTTTGTAGAAGTAGGAAATGTTGAAAGCCCAATTCCTGGACCATATCCATACAAGGATGAAGATGTAAACTTAAGACAATACGTAAGAGAAATAAGCGAACTTGATGACCTATTCAAAGAGCTAAAAATAGACCTTACAGGCAAACAAATAGAAGATGCCATTAAAGAATACGACTCTTACGTAATGGGTCAAACTGATCACTTGGAAGTTTCTAAAGAATCTTATAGGTCTTTAATAGGAATAGCTGAAAAGGACGAAAATGGAAAATATAAACCAGATACTTACAAGATTGGCAAAATTAGAGTAAGATTTTTGGCTCCTTCAACCCACCACACCATGGGCGGACTCAAAGTTGACGAGAACAGAAGAGTTTTAGATAAGGAAGGAAGACCAATTACAGGTCTATATGCAGCAGGAGAAGTTACAGGCGGTATCCACGGTGGTAACAGGCTTGGCGGCAATGCTATTACAGAAATAATTGCATCAGGTAGGACTGCAGCAAAGACAGTCGTAGAAGATAATAAATAAGAATAGAAAATGTACTGGGCCTAGGTCCGGTACATTTTTTTTGCCCATTTTTGGTGAAAAAAATTAATAAGTCTAAGAAGTTTTACAAATGCTTCTAATAATTGACATAAAAAGCGGTATACTTTTTATAATGAGAAAATGTTGGGGGGTTGTCAAATGGATAAAAATTTTGAAAAATATTCGGTAGTTCTTGACGGGGTTTCCAAGTCTTTTGGCGATGAGGAAGTCCTAAAATCTGTCGACCTAGAGCTTGAAAAAGGGAAATTTTATACCCTTTTAGGTCCTTCTGGTTGCGGCAAGACTACTATTTTAAATTTAATAGCAGGATTTTTGGAGCCGACAAGTGGCTCTGTTTACATAAATGGAAAAAATGTGGGAGATGTCCCAGCAAGTAAGAGGACTGTAAATACGGTTTTTCAAAACTATTCGCTTTTTCCTCACATGAATGTTTACGACAACGTGGCCTTTGGCCTTGAAATCAAAAAAACTGATAAGGCCATAATACAAAAAGAAGTTAAAAAAGCCCTTGCTATGGTAAACCTAGCTGGTTTTGAAAAGCGTGAGGTAAGCCAAATGTCTGGTGGGCAAAAGCAAAGGGTGGCTATTGCTCGTGCTATTGTCAATAAACCAGACGTTCTCCTTTTAGACGAGCCACTTTCAGCCCTTGATATGAAATTAAGAAAGTCCATGCAGGTCCTTCTTTCTGATATCCAGTGGGAGTTGGGGATTACCTTCGTTTTTGTAACCCACGACCAGGAAGAGGCCTTAGCTTTAAGCGACCATATTTTTGTTATGGATAAGGGGAAAATTGTCCAACAAGGACCACCAAAAGACATATACGATGAGCCAATTAACCGCTATGTTGCTCAGTTTATCGGCGAATCCAATATCCTAAAGGCTAAAATGGTAGATGACTACAAGGTAGAATTTGCGGGCAAGGTCTTTGATTGTTCTGACGCTGGTATTGCAAAGGGCGAAAGGGTAGAAGTCGTTATAAGACCTGAAGATATAGAGCTTGTCCCAGCCCAAGGCGCTGATATTGTGGTAAATATAGACAATATCCTTTATCGTGGGGTATTTAACGAACTTATAGCAATTGATAAGAGGAATTTTTCTTGGAAAATCCACACAACTAGGCGTTTTGAAGAGGGAGATGACATTGGAATCAAGATAGATCCTGATAATATCCACGTTATGAGATATGGCGAATCCGAAGAGGCCTTTGATAAGAGAATCGAAAAATATGCTACAGGAGAAAGCGATGGCTAAAAAATACCAAAAATTAACCTTTATTTACTATATTTGGATTTTAGTATTTATAATTGCGCCAATCCTCCTTTTGCTCTACCAGTCATTTTTTGATATTTATGGCAATTTTACCTTTGATAATTATATAGCCTATTTTACGAGCAAAAACTATATAATAATGACCCTAAATTCATTCTTGACAGCCTTTTTAATCACTTCCTTTACCCTTTTGTGGGCTTATCCTTTTTCATATTTTTTGACCAAGGCTAAGCACAAGGATTTGATTTTGCTCTTGGTAATTTTGCCAACCTGGATAAATCTAGTTCTTAAGGCATATGCCTTTATCGGACTTTTTAACAAAAACGGAACAATCGTAGGACTTTTGGGCCTAGCAAGCCAGGGTTTTCTTTTTACGAACCCAGCCTTCATCATGGTTGCATCTTATGTAGAACTTCCCTTTATGATCTTGCCTATATTTAGGTCCATAGATACAATTCCAAGGGAATATATAATCGCAAGCGAAGATTTGGGAGCGACTAAGTTCCAAACCTTTAGGAAGATAATTTTGCCTCTTTCAATGGATGGGGTTATAGCTGGTTTTCAAGCGGTTTTTATCCCATCCCTATCCCTATTTTTAATCACAAGGATAATCGGGGGCAATAAGATAATTACACTGGGAACAGCTGTCGAACAGCACTATCTAGTGACCCAAAACTGGGGCATGGGATCAACTATTGGCCTTGTCCTAATCGGAATCATGTTTGCAGTGATTTCATTTTTGAACAGGAGGGGGGACGTAAATGGAAAATAGATCAACTAAATTTTCAAATTTATTTTTGATTTTCGTTTTTGTAATTATGTACCTACCTCTGGGATATTTGATTTTTTATTCCTTCAATAGCGGCGGCAACATGAATACTTTCGAATCCTTCACTCTAGACCACTACTTGGCAGTTTTTTCTGATAAGAGGCTTATAAATATAGTTTTAAATACGCTTATTTTGGCCCTTTTGTCATCCTTAATTGCAAGTGTTATCGGTACTTTAGGTGCGATTTCGATTTATTATACAAAAAACAAAAAAATTAGGAAACGAATCCTGAGCTTAAATTCAGTTTTGATGGTCCTCCCAGACATCATGATGGGTGCGAGTTTCTTGATTTTATTTTCCATGTTAATAAAAATTCCTATGGGATTTTTGTCGGTCCTTTTGGCCCACATAGCTTTTTCAATCCCTATTGTAGTTTTAATGATCCTTCCAAGGCTCTATGCCCTTAATGAAGATATGATAAGGGCTGCCGAAGACTTGGGGGCAAATGATATGACTATCTTAAATAAGATAATTTTGCCAAATATCGCAAGCGGTATTTTTGCAGGCTTTTTTATGGCGTTGACTTATTCCCTAGATGATTTTGCGGTGACATTTTTCGTAACGGGTTCCGGTTTTTCGACCCTTTCTATAGAAATTTATTCTAGGGTGAGAACAGGAATTTCCCTTGAAATCAACGCCCTATCTGCCCTAATGTTTGCTATATCACTTATTATGGTGGTTATTTATTACATGATAGAAAGAAGGGAGGCAAAGAAATATGAACAAGGTTTATAAATTTGTCCTAGGGATTTTGACCCTAACCCTACTTCTAGTTTTTGGCAAGGAAAGATTAAATTCAAGCTCAAATGGGACCAATGATAAGGATATATATTTTTATAACTGGGGCGACTATGTAGATCCAGAAATCCTAAGCGATTTTGAAAAGGAAACTGGTTATAAGATAATCTATGAAACTTTCGATTCCAATGAGGCTATGATGGCTAAAATTGAACAAGGAAAGACCCACTACGACATTGCCTTCCCATCTGAATACACAGTTGAAATGATGAGAGAAAAGGGGCTTTTGGAAAAGCTAGACCACTCAAAAATCAAGGGACTAGATAACATTGACCAGAGATTTTTAGACCAGGTCTATGACCCTGGTAATGAATATTCAATTCCATATTTTTGGGGAACTTTTGGAATAATTTACAATAGTGAAAAATACAATCCAGAAGACCTTGATTCTTGGAAAAAACTTTGGGACCCTAAGTTTGAAGGGGAAATTCTTTGCTTCGATGGGGCCAGGGAAACATTAGGCATTGGACTTTTGACAGATGGCTATGATATAAATGAAAAAAATGAAAAAATTTTAAGAAAAGTCAAAAACGACCTTGTGCCTTTTATGAAGAATGTCAAGGCTCTTTTGGCGGATGAGATTAGGATGTATATGGCTAAAGAAGAGGCCGATATAGGAATTACCTTCTCTGGTGAGGCTGCAATAGCTGAAAGTATGAATGAAAATCTTTCCTATATTATCCCTAAGGAAGGGTCGAATATTTGGTTTGATACCATGGTTATACCAAAAACTAGCAAGAATAAAGAAGGGGCCTATGCCCTTATTAACTATCTTCTAAGGCCAGAAGTGGCTGCAAGAAATGCTGACTATATCAGGTATGCTACCCCAAATAAAAAAGCAATGGATTTAATCGACCCAGAATCCAGGGCAGACAAGACCATCTATCCAGATGACGACGTTATCGATAAATTGGCAGTTTTCAAACATCTCGGCAAGGAAACTACTATTTTGTACAATGACTTGTTTTTAGACTTAAAAATAGCCCCACAAGCAGATTAGCTAATAAGACTTGGTTAAGCAAAAATAATGCTTATTTATAACCAAGTCTTTTTGTTTGGGTATATATAAGTTAGAAAATGAAAGGAAGGGATATGACAGACATAATTAAACAATCAATTTTAGAAAATGAAGAAAAAATGATAGACGATAGAAGATATATGCACGCCCACCCAGAACTTGCTATGGAGGAGGTAAAGACAACTGCCTTTATCAAAAAAGAACTGGAGGCTATGGGCTTTGACCCAGTCGAAATTGACCCGACTGGTCTTATGGTTGAGATAAATCCAGAAAGCGATGGCAAAACTGTTCTCCTAAGGGCGGATATAGATGCCCTTCCAATAAAGGAAACAAATGATTTTGACTTTAAAAGTCAAACCGAAGGGCTAAGCCACGCTTGCGGGCACGATATCCATGCTGCCATGCTTTTAAACGCTACAAAAGCACTTTTGAAAGTAAAAGATGAATTAAATGGCAGGGTGAGGATAATTTTCCAACCTGGCGAAGAAACAGGCGAGGGTGGCAGGGCCGTTGTAAGTGGAGGCTACACCAAGGACGTTGATTCAGCCTTTGCCATTCACATCCACACAGGCTGGGATCTGGGCAAGGCCTCAACTGGTTATGGCGAAGTGATGGCAAATAACACCTTCTTTACAGTGAAATTTAAAGGCACATCTGCACATTCATCTACTCCTTATCAAGGAAATGACGCCATGCTTATGCTTGCGAACTTCATAAATGTAGCCTATGCTATACAGGCAAGAAAAATTGACAATGTTTTCCACCCAGTTGTATTAAACCTAGGAGTTGTAGAAGGCGGATCAGCAGCAAATGCAGTTGCAGCTGATATAAAACTCGATGGGTCTTTCAGGTCCTTTTCTAATGAGTCAGTTGACTTTATGGTAAGACAATTAGAAAAAGCAGCAAAACTTTCTGCAGAAATCTACGGTGGAAGTGCTGAATTTGATTACCATATGGGAGCTGGGGCTGTTATAAATGAGGAAAAGTCTACGGACCTATCTGTAAAAATCGCCAAGGAAATATTTGGCGAAGACAATGTTCAAACAGATTTAAAACTAGCAGGCTCTGAAGATTTTGGGTTTTATTTATCAGGCTACAAGGAAGTGCCAGGTGTGGCTGGAACCTATATGTTTATAGGCGGTAGGGACCCAGAAAATAAGGCGACCTACCCACAAAATCACGCCACAGACTTCAATCCAGATGAAAGGGCAATGAAATACGGGGCTGAACTTTTAGCTCGTTATGCCTACGATTATCTAGAGAAATAAGCAAATCTTATGGGGAAATTTATAAAAGCGGTAAGATATTAGTAGATTTTTAAAATTCCCAAGGAGCTTTAATGAAAATAATTATTTTGGGAGCCGGCAAAGTCGGCTCTTTTGTGACACAAGACCTATCAAATGAAGGTCATGATATAGTTGTAATCGATAGAGACAAGGAAGTTTTAGATGAACTTTTGGCAACCAACGACGTTATGGGCCTAGTTGGAGACGGCCGTGATGTTGAAGCCCTAATCGAGGCTGGGGCAGAAGATTGTGATCTTTTCATAGCCATCAGCCAATCTGACGATGTAAACCTAATTGCATCGACCTTTGCCAAAAATCTGGGAGCAAAGAATATAATTATAAGGATGAGGGAACCTCGCTATGTTAAGCATAGGAAATTTATAGGCCAGGTTACCGATGCCATGTCAATAGTAAACCCAGAATACATAGCAGCCAAGGACTTACAAAGGACCTTGAAATACTCCCATGCCCTTAATGTTGAGTCCTTCTTTAAAGACAGGGCAATCATGATGGAATTAGTTATAGAAGAAGGCTCTGCCCTTGATGGAAAGAAGCTTTCTGACCTAACTTCATATTCGGAAAACTACCACACCCTAATTGGTATTATAAACTCTGACGGAAAAGTAAATATACCTCACGGTTATGACGTCCTTAAAAGCGGGGATAAAATTTATGTCATAGGCGAAAAAGAAGATGTGGATATCTTCTACAGGTATGAACAGAAAGGTGCCTACGATATAAAAAACATCCTGGTAATAGGAGCTGGAAATATTTCTAAATACCTAGTTGGTCTTTTAATCGAAAGGGGCTTTAAGGTAACAGTCGTAGAAATTGACAGAAAAAAAGCCGAAGACATTAGCGAAATGCATGAAGAAGCGGTCGTTATTAACGCCGATGGTACAAGCCCAGAAGTCTTAGAAGAACTAAGGCTAAACCATTTTGATGCGCTTTTAGCCCTCACAGGTATAGATGAGGAAAATATTTTAATTTCCTTACTTGCTCAAAAATCTGGACTTGAGAAGGTAATTGCAAAAGTAAATAGGACAAAACTTTTGAAAATGACTGGAATTTTGGATAATGATACGACATTTGCGCCAAAAATGGCTGCATCAGATGTCATTAACAGGCGTGTAAGGTCTAAGGTAAATGCAAGAGGATCTTCTATTTCGTCCTTGTATAGATTAGAGGATGGGGCAGTTGAAGTAATAGAATTTAAGGCCATAGACCATTCCAAAATCCTTGACACTCCTCTAAAAGACCTAAATATCAGGGACGACAGCCTAGTTCTTGCTATAGACCACGGTCAGGTTGAGATAGAAATCCCAAATGGTAGGTCAAAAATAAACCTTGGCGACTCAGTCCTAGTAGCAACAACCAACCACAGCTTCAAGGTTTTAGATGATATATTGGAGTAAATATGAATCGTAAGGTTATAAATTACATCCTAGGTAGATTGCTCCAAGTGTTGGCCCTACTAATGTTGGTGCCATTAATGGTGGCATTTATCTACCGAGAAGGATTTTATGATAAATTATATTTTCTTATACCAATTTTAATAGCAAGCTTTACAGGAAGTATCTTAGTTAAAATCGGTGACGAACAAGGTCATATTTATACCAGGGAGGGTTTATTTACAACAGCTGCCGCTTGGGTCCTATTTTCTATAATTGGGGCTATACCCTTGTATTTGACACCGACAAATTATCCCACCTTTTTAGATGCCTTTTTTGAGATGGCCAGTGGTTTTACAACCTGTGGGGCATCTGTAGCAAATGATGTGGAATTACTTTCACATTCAATAATTATTTGGAGGTCCCTATCCCACTTGATTGGAGGTATGGGAATTTTGGTTTTCACCCTTGCTATACTTCCAAAATCAAACAAGGAATCATCAAGCCTCTTAAAAGCAGAAATGCCAGGACCATCTTTTGGAAAAATTGCTCCAAAACTTACTTATACAGCTAGAGTCTTATACATAATCTATCTCGTAATGACCCTAATAACTGTAATATTTTTACTTTTTGGCGGTATGGATTTGTTTGATTCGATAATTTATGCCATGGGAGCGGCAGGAACTGGAGGATTTGCCAACAAGGGATTATCAGTAGGATACTATGATTCTAGGTATATAGAAATTGTCCTTTCTGTTGCCATGCTCTTATTTGGAGTAAACTTCAATCTATACTACTTTGCCCTAATTAGGTCAGTTAGGGAAGGCTTTAAATCTGAAGAGCTTTATTGGTATTTTGGTATTGTAGCCCTTGCGACAGGCCTAATATTTTATAATATCAGAGACTATTATGGGGACCTTGTTTATACAGGAATCCAGTCTCTCTTTACGGTCTCGTCCATAATGACAACTACGGGCTATGTATCGGCAGACTACGGTTCTTGGCCGATGTTTTCTAGAAATATCTTAATTTTGTTAATGTTTATAGGAGCATCTGCTGGATCAACTGCAGGTGGTTTTAAGGTTTCAAGGTTTTTAATCCTTTTTAAATCTACAATCAACCACATCAAAAAAGTAATAAACCCAAAGAGAGTTACCATTACCAAGCTTGATGGAAAGAGGATGGACGATGACCTCGAAGAGGCGGTTAATAAGTATTTGGTCCTATATATACTTTTATTTATCCTCTTTATGATAATAGTTAGCCGTGATGTTGAGAATTTTGAATCGGCCTTTGCAGCTGTTGCCACAACTTACAACAACGTGGGACCTGGACTTAAAGATTTTGGGCCAGTATCTTCCTTTGCATCAATGGCACCAATTTCTAAATTCACCCTAACTTTGGCCATGCTATTTGGAAGGCTAGAGCTTTATCCAATGCTCTTGCTATTTTCTCCATATTCTTACAAAAGGATGGCAAAAAAATAAGAAAATCTTGACAAAAGCTTCAAAAGCAAGTATTATATATCAGTCGACTCAGACCTTCATAAGGAATCGAGACGATCGCATATCCTGGGAGCGATATAAAAATGCCAGGACGAGTACAGCCGCAAGCTACTAGTGCGGTGTCTAAATATAGTAGCCGAAAAAATTATAGGAGGATGAGATGAAACATCAAAAGACATGGACTGCGACTCCATCAAACATCGAAAGAAAATGGTATGTTGTTGATGCAGAAGGCATGGTTCTAGGTAGACTAGCTAGTCAAGTTGCAGCAATACTAAGAGGAAAGAACAAACCAACCTTTACTCCACACTTTGACACAGGAGATTATGTAATAGTAATCAACGCTGACAAGGTAGTGCTTACAGGAAACAAAGAAGATCAAAAAGAATACAAGAGATATTCTGGATACACAGGTGGTCTAAAAATCACTAAATTCAAAGATATGAAGGCTAAATATCCAGAAAGAATTGTTGAACATGCAATCGTAGGAATGCTTCCACACAACAAACTAGGTCGTGCTATGGCAAAGAAACTAAGAGTTTATGCTGGTAGCGACCACGGTCATGAAGCACAATTCCCAGAAGCTTTGGATCTTAAGTAAGGAGTAAAATATGGCAGGAAACATTATTCAATCAACTGGTAGAAGAAAAACCTCTGTTGCAAGAGTAACAATGGTACCAGGATCTGGAAATATAATCGTAAACGGAAAAGATTTAGATCAATATTTTGATTTTGAATCTCTTAAAATTATTGTAAGAAGCCCACTAACATTAACAGAAAACCTAACAAGCTATGACATTAGGGTAAATGTTAACGGTGGTGGATTTAATGGTCAAGCAGGAGCTATCAGACACGCTATCGCAAGAGCTTTAGTTGAAGCAAACCCTGACCTAAGAATTGCCCTAAAGAGAGCTGGTTTCTTAACACGTGATTCACGTAAAAAAGAAAGAAAGAAACCTGGTTTCAAAAAGGCAAGAAAATCTTCACAATTCTCAAAGAGATAATATACAAAGGCAAATCGCAGGAATTTTATTCTTGCGATTTTTTTGCTTGAAAGGTTTTATATGAACAAGATTAACTACAATAAGGTCATGGAAGATATTATAAAAAAACTTGATAAAAATGGCGAAAAACCAAAGCTCTTGCTCCAGGTTTGCTGTGGGCCTTGCTCAACTGAGGTTATAGAAAGGCTTAGGGACCATTTTGACATGGACCTATATTTTTATAATCCTATGATCTATCCAAGGGAAGAACTTAATAAGCGTGCTGAAAATTTAAAGATAGTGGCGGAGAAATCTCACTTTGGTGGACAAGTGATAATCCCATCTAATGATATGAAAGACTTTGACCATATCGCCCGAAAAAGAAAGGACGATAAGGAGTTTGGAGAGGCTTGCTATGATTGTTATAAGCTCAGGCTAAGAGAAACTGCAAGGCTTGCCAAGGAAAAATCCTATGATTATTTTACAACCAGCCTTTCAATTTCTCCTTACAAAAACGCCCAGTGGCTTAATGAAATAGGCGAAGAACTCGAAAAAGAATATGGGGTTAAATATCTTTTCGCTGACTTTAAGAAAAGGGACGGTTACAAAAAATCAATCGAGCTTTCCAAAGAATATGGGATTTATAGGCAAGAATATTGTGGCTGTATTTTTTCAAAAAAAGAGATGGAAGAAAATAATTGTTAAGTTTTTTGAAAAATGGGTATCTTTACTAATAGGAGATGGCTATGAAAGACTTACTTTTAATAAAAAAAATAAATCCTTTAGAAGAAAATGCAGAAGTTTTTCCCTTTAGCTTCCAGTTAGATGACAAATTAACTAAGAAGGAGGCAATGGAAATTTTTTGCGCCCTAAAATCAAAGGGTATAGTAACTGAGGATGAGTTTATGATTAAGGATAAGACTTTTACAGTTAAAATAAACTCCGAAAATACGACACAAGTAATAAAGGAGATTTTGGCCAGAAACTTAGAGATATACGGAGTGTATATCCCATACGGCGAGATGCTAGAAAAAGGAGAAATAAATGAGTAAAGTATTAGATTTATTAAATGAACAAATGAACTTTGAATATGAATCAGCTTATGTATATAAGGCAATGGCTGCTTATACAGATAGGCTTGAACTTGATGGAATCACCAACTGGTTTGATGAACAAGTTAAAGAAGAAATCGGACACGGTGAAGCAATGAAACATTTCCTTCAAGAAGTAGGATATGATGTTAGATATAAAGCAATTCCTGAACCACAATATGACTACGAAAGCCTAGTAGATGTATTTAAGGCTGCTCTTGCTCATGAACAAGAAGTCACAAGAAGAATTCACGAAATAGCAGAAGTTGCTAAAGATGAAGATCTTAGAGTATTTTCTTTCATCAAAGGCTTCATCGACGAACAAGTTGAAGAAGAAAATTCTGTAGGTAAAATCGTAACAAGACTTGAAAGAATCAACGGAAACTGGGGTGGAATCTACATCCTTGACCATGAACTTGGTTATAGAAAATAATTTTAGGGGAGCTAGGCTCCCTTTTTTTGTCCCTTACATATATTGAAATCGAACTTAAGATATAAAAAAATATTAAAAATAATATTAAGATACTTGACACAAAACTTAAGATATGTATAATATTATCAAAAGGAGTTCAATATGTTAACCTTACTTTTAATTATAGGGGCCTTTTTCATTGGCATCCCACTTATAAAATTAGTTTTTAAATTGATCTTAGGAGTCCTAGGTCTTACTCTTGGCCTTGTAAGCCTGCCATTTTTACTAATTGGTGGTCTTATAATCTTACCAATAGTAATTATCTTTGGTATCCTAACCCACCTTCTACCTCTAATTATCTTTGGGGGACTTATCTATTTTGGATATAGGTATATGACAAATAGGGATTATTATTAATATTTTGGATAAAAATAAGAGGCTGTTGCAAATTGTGAATAACTATCGTCCCATCAGCAGAGGGCTCTCTTAGAAAATTTTTTATATAGCCTGCCGGCTCATGGAGGCAAAATTTTCTAAGAGGTTCCTCTGGTGATATTGGGACGATTTATTCATTCTGCAACAGCCCCTTTTTCTTTGTAAATTTTCTATAAGTTTAAGACAAATTTTTCTATTGCTTCCCCAACTGCACCCTTGCTGTGATCAAGGCTTGTGACATAGTCGGCTGTTTGTTTTACTTGGAGTCTTGCGTTTTTTACTGCTACAGACCTGCCAGCTTCTTCTAGCATAGCCACGTCGTTGTAGTTATCACCAATGGCTAAGACATCTTTCATATCTATTCCATAATGGTCGCAGACTTTTTTTAGTGCTACGGCCTTATTTACGCCTTTGGCATTTATTTCCATATACATATTTGAAGAATAAGAAATCTCAAGGTCATAGTTAGTAAGTCTTGCTATATCAACTTCCAAAGCCTGGAGATGGTTCATATCTTCATTTTTGATTATTAGCTTGAGAATGGTTTCATCCTTTAGAAAATCAATATTGTCAGTATCTAATATATTAATATGCTTTTCTGCAACTATTGTATCGTCAGTTAAATTGATACCGTATTTTTTATCTAGGGTATATAGGTAAAAAGTGAGTTTGTTCTCGTAGGCATAGGAAAAAACATTTTTTGCATAGGCAAAGTCTAAGTCAACCACATCAATAATTTCCTTAGTCTTAACATTCATTATAACTGCGCCGTTACAACAAATTATATACCTATCATCAGCAATGACACCAGCTTGTTGTGGTATATCGAAAATTTCGTATGGGCCTCTGCCTGTTGCAAGTGTGACTATTAGGCCTTTTTCAATTGCTTGTTTAATAGCTTTTTTATTTCTTTCTGGTACTTTTTGGTCCTTACTTATTATGGTTTCATCAATATCAGATGCTATTAGTTTAATCATTTTTATCCTTATTTGTAATTTTCTTTTAGATATTCTATGATATCATCGGATTCATAGAGGTACTCGCCATCGTGGTAGAGGCAAGGAATTTGTCTCTTGCCGCCTTTTTCCATTAATTCCATCATGGCCTTGCGGTCTTCGTTTATATTTACTAGGGGAATATCTATATTATTTTCTTTCATGAAATCTTCAACTTTTTTACAAAATCTACATACTGTTCCTACATATAACTTGTAATCTTTCATAGGTCCTCCTTTTTTTTACAAAAAACTTTTATTTACTCTCTCTTATGGTATATTATACTAATGAAACGAAACTTTTTAAAGGTGGTAAAATGAAATCAAAAATAATGGCATTCATTAGATTTGTCCTAATTTTAATAATCCTAGCCTGCATTAGTATCTTAGGCAAGAGAGGTCTTGATTATTGGACAAACATGAAAAACAATAGATATATAGAGGACTTATCCAAACAAGCAGAAGCGGATGTGGATTCTAATGATTATGCAAATGTTCCAACAGAAGAAATCAAGGATCCCCTAGCTAGGCTTGAAAAAATCCACTTGACCTTATTAAAAAAATTAAAAGAGCAAAATTCTGATGTAATAGCAGTTTTAGAAATTCCTGGAACTGGGATAAAATACCCGATACTCCAAGGACCTGATAATGAATTCTACCTTAGAAAGGGCCTTAATAAGGAATACGACATAGCAGGTTCTATCTTTATGGATGTCTACAATTCAGCAGATATAAACGATGACAACTCTGTAATTTATGGTCACCATCTAGAGATTGACTCAATGTTTACTCCTCTAGACCAATTTAGGAAGCAAGAATTTGCCGAAAAAAATAGGACAATTTACCTAACTACAGAAGAAGGACTTAGGGAATATCTAATCTTTTCAGCCTATGGTACACCATCAAGCTCTGACTATAGGACCTTAGACTTTACCTATGATGGAGATAAGGTGCCTTACTTTAACAAACTTAGGTCAAATTCTGAAGTAAAACTTGATACCCGACCTTTTACAGATGATGACAAAATCATTACCCTATCAACATGCCAATATGATTATGAAGATCAAAGGCTAGCTATCCACGCTGTTAGGATTAAATAATGAGATACCAAACAAGTGAAAAGAGAAAATTAAATATAGAAGAGTCTCCTCGTGGTCTTATCCTCAGGGAAGACTCTTTTAAAGTTGACCATATTTTCGAATGTGGTCAATGTTTTAATTTTAGAAAAAATGACGACGGGTCATATACAGCCGTATTTTTGGGAAAAATTATAAACCTTCTTGAATGCGACGGCTATACCCTAATTAGAAATGTAAGTCTTGATGAATTTTACGAAATTTTTTATGATTACTTTGACCTAGGCACAGATTATGGAATGATAAAAGAAGCCTTGTCAGAATCAGAAATTCTAAATAAGGCCACAGGCTATGGATACGGCATTAGGATTTTAAACCAAGAATTATTTGAAACTACAATTTCATTTATAATTTCAGCCAACAATCAAATTCCAAGGATAAAAAAAGCTGTCAGGATAATTTCTGAAAGGTACGGAGATTATCTGGGAGAATATATGGGAGAAGAATATTATTCCTTCCCAAGTCCGGAAGTTTTAGCAAAGGTTGACCCAATAGATTTAAGGGAACATGCCAGAGTTGGTTTTCGTGATGTAAGGATAGTTGAAACTGCAAAGGCCTTTGTGGATGGATACTTAAATTTTGAAGATGAAAAAAATCTTACAGACAAGGCCCTCCACAACAAATTAAAAGAGCTCCCAGGCATTGGCCCAAAGGTTGCGGATTGCATCATGCTTTTTGCCTACCATAGGAGGGAGACATTCCCTGTTGATGTGTGGATTAAAAGGGTGATGGAAACACTTTTTATCGGCAAGGAAGTACCAAAAAAACAAGTAGACGACTATGCCAGAGAAATATTCGGAGACCTTGCAGGTTATGCCCAACAATACCTATTTTATTATGGAAGAGAAAATGCTATAGGAAAGTAAAATCAAATTTAATACCAATAAAAGATGAAGGTTAGAATAGTTAATACTATTTGAGGACTTCATCTTTTTTTGTTTAGAAATTTTTCTTAATTATTTTAAAAATATTTTGGGAATTATTTTTAAAGTAAAATATCAAAGAAAATTAGAAGAAAATTAACCAAGTTCTTTATAAGCTTATCTTGACAAGGTGGATTAACTATGATAGTTTTAATATAGGAAGATGTTTTTAATTTTGAATCGAGGATAGGATGAAAAATAGTAAATACAAGAATGTGGGAATAATTTTTTTATTAATTTTTATTATTATTACTATATTCATTATTTTTTCAAGAAATAAAAAAGAACCTGTAAGCCTCACAATGTGGCACGTTTATGGCGAACAGGCTTCATCGCCTATGGATAAGCTCGTTGATGACTTTAACGAAACTGTGGGTAGTAAGGAAGGAATTGTTATAAATGTTACTGCGACAAGTAATTCAGCAGAAATTGGAGATGAGCTTTTAGATTCTCAGGCGGGCAAGTCCGGGGCAAAAAAAATGCCAGATTTGTTCTTTTGCCATAGTGGAAATGCCGATGATTTGGGGAGTGAAAACCTAATTGATTGGCAAGATTATTTTACAAAAGAAGAACTCAGTGATTATCAGGAAGATTTTTTAGAAGATGGCAAGGTGGGAGATAAGCTTTTAGTTTTTCCTATCTCAAAATCGACCCATATGCTCTTTATTAATGGGTCTATGTTTGCTAGGTTTTCTAAAGATACAGGCCTTGATTATGAAGATTTATTAACTTGGGATGGATTTTTTGATGCAGCTGAGAAATTTTATGAATGGTCTAATGGCAAGGCTTTTTGTGCCATGGACTACATTTTAAGGGAAATCGAATTGGCCAATCTTTCAACAAATCCAAATGCCAAACTCCATAACGACCAGGGCTGGTATGATAAAAATAACATGGAATTTAAAAAGGAATTTGATAAATTTATGACCTCCCTAGTAAAGGGCCATATCATTGTGTCAGATCTTTATGCCAATACCCAGATGATGACAGGGGAGACCCTAGCAGGGATAAGTTCATCTGCCGCTGTTTTGTATTATAATGATATGGTGACCTACCCAGACAATAGGTCTGAGCCTATGGATCTAAAAGTTTTAGCTTTGCCAATAAATAAGAGTGGAAATAAGTTTGATACCCTAGCTGGTACAGGGCTTTGCGCCTATAAGACTACTGATGAAAAGGCAAAGGCGGCAGCCATATTTGCCAAATGGATTACAGAAAGTGGGAGAAACTTAGACTTTGTTACAAAAACTGGCTATATGCCTGTAAGAAATGAGGCCTTTAACAAAGTTTTAACTATGGAATTTGAAAACCACGATTATAAGGAGTTATACCATAGCTTATCAAAGATGGAAAAAGACTACAGCTTTCTCTCAGAGTCTTATGATTATAATAAGGTTTTAAATTTTTATGATTGGCTTAGGGCTAATCAAAAATCCTTTGAAGAAAGATATAAAAATGGCGAAGATGTTAATAGTCTGATAGAAGAATGCTGGGAAAAGCTGATAGGATAATTTTAGGAGCAGCCCTTGTTTGATATAAATAAGAAATATCAAAAAAATTCAATGTATAGAAAGCTTTTTTCCTATATGATTATTTTTGCTGGGCTTTTGCTATTTTTCATAGTTTTGGCTTTGGTTTTATTTGACCAATACAAAAATGTCAGAAAAGATTATGTAAAGAGCCTTGATATCCAAGTATCTATGCTGGATAAGGAAATAAAGGGTTATTTTGATAAGTCAGCTATTTCTGCTATGCACTTATCCCAAGATACAAGTGACATCCTAGAAGAGATTTTGGATGAGGAAAAAATTTCTTTTGAAGATTTGAGAGATAATCAAAAACTCCTTAATCAAATACAGGATAGGATATTCGAAAACCTGAAAAGCTCCATGTTTTACGCAGATACATCAGGAGCCTTTGTCTTGTTCAATACAACTGTTAATTCTAAAAATAAGGGGGCAAAAGATTCTAGGTCTGGTTTGTATTTAAAACTTGATTCTAGGAGCTTGAAGGAATCGTCTGTTACTGTATATAGGGGAGATGCAGATGTGGCTAAGAAACACTCGGCAATGCCCCATAGGAAGTGGAAGTTAGAATATGATTTATCAAATCTACCTGCCTACGCTCTCCTTGCTAAAAATGTAAATAAGTCTATTTATGATTCCTATAGGATGACCAAAGTATTTACCCTACCTGGAACAAGTGAAAAGGTCATGTTAATAAGCCTTCCTATTGCGAGTAGGGATGGCAAGCTTTATGGAGTCTGTGGCTTTGAAGTAGAAGAAATGTATTTTAAGGAAAAAATTGCCCAACCATCCAAGATGAAGAGGTTAAGTTCTGTATTTTTGCCTGTGGCTGATAGTAAAATAGATACCGAAAAGGCCCTTAGCAGCGGAACCCAGGAGGGATATTATTTTCTACCAGATGATATTTTAGAAATCAAAGATCATGGTAGGGACTTAAAGGAATTTGTAGGCTCAAAATCCAAATACATAGGTTTATTGAGAGAAGTTTCCCTAATAGAAAACGGGGATAAGTCCTTAATTATTTCTATGGTTCCTCTTGATGAATATAATAGGGATATTTTTAAAAATATATCCAATATTGCAATTTCTGTTGTCTTATTTTTATTTTTTGCTATAGTCATTAGCTGGAATTTTACTAGAAGGTACATAAGCCCAATTACAGATGGACTTTCCCTAATAGAAAACCAGGAGAAAATCTTAGACGAAGACTACAGGCAAGACATTTTAGACTCTGGTTTTTACGAGATAAATAAGTTTTTGGAAAATGTTAGGGAAAAAATTAAAGATAGGCCAATCAAGGGGCTACCTCCTTATCTAGGATACAAGTTCAAGAAATTTATTGAAGCAACCTCAAGCCTCACTCCCGCTGAGTTAAATGTTTTAGTTCTTTTGATAAAGGGTTATGACGTAGACCAGCTTCCAGAAATACTTTATATTAGCAAGAGTACTGCCAAACACCATATTTTGAAAATTTATAAAAAACTTAATGTATCATCTAGGGGAGAATTACTTCTTTACCTTGACCTTATTAAAGGCTGTGGAATGGTTGATCAGATAATAGGAAATGTTAATGAAGAAAATGACCAGGTCAATGAAAAAATAGAATAAAAGAAAGTTATAAACCACTTCCTTATTTTAGTAATTATGCTAGCAATAGGGAGGTGTTTTTTTATTTTAATAGGTTTTTTTATATAGACCAAAGGTCTATCTTTGTAAATTTAGCCAAAGATTGACCTCTGGTCTATTTATTTTATCAATTTAATGTGATTTAATAAAACTAAGAACAAGAGTAAAAAAATATTTTACTTAAATCCAAGATAAAAATTAGGAGGTAAAAATGGGATTTATAAAAGCATTTACAGGAGCACTCGGAGGAAGTTTTGCAGACCAATGGCTAGATTTTTACAAACCTATGCCAGGCATACCAGCAACAGCAGGTATATTTCCAGCTGTTAGCCAAGGAACTAATCAAGGTAGAGGCTCAAACACCAGGTCAAGTGAAAATGTTATTTCTAATGGGTCTAAGATAATCGTCCCTGAAGGCACAGCTCTCATTACCATCGAAAATGGGATGATTACTGGCGTAGTTGCAGAAGCCGGTGGCTTTATATATTCAAGTGACGAAACAAGTTCCAAGTCAATTTTCGTAGGTGATGGAGTCATGGGTTCGCTAATTCAGTCATCTTGGGAAAAGATTAAGTTTGGCGGCCAACCAGGGGCAGAGCAACTTGCTTTTTATGTAAATTTAAAAGAAATACCAAACAACCGTTTTGGAACTCAAAGTGAAATTTATTGGGATGATGCCTATCTTGGCACCCAAGTAGGGGCTGTAACCAGGGGAACATATACACTTAAGATTGTCGATCCCCTTCTTTTTGTCAAAAATTTCCTTCCTCAAAAATACTTAATTGAGGATGCACCTGTTTTTGACTTTGGTGATATAGATAATGAGCTAGGTGAACAACTCTTTAACGAAGTTGTAGGCAGCCTATCCGCAGCTTTTTCTAATTATACAAATGACCCTTCAAGGGGAAATAGGATGAGCAAAATCCAGGGTGATCAAATTGGTTTTGCGAAGTCCCTAACCAAGGCTGTTGAGGATGCCTACCAATGGAAGACAGATAGGGGACTTGAAATTATAAAGACAGCAATCCTTGCTATCGAATATGACGAAGATACAAAAAAATTATTATCAGATGTCAAAAAAGCGGATGCTCTTTCTGGAAATCGTGGAAATTCATTCTTCCAACAATCAGTTGCTAGGGGTATGCAAAGTGCAGGAGAAAATGGCGGTGGTGCAGGAATGGCCTTTATGGGCATGGGAATGAATGCTGCAGGATCCATGGCAGGTGGACTTAACCAGCCAGGGGGAGCAAATTCTTACCAACCTAATTTTGGAGTAGGACAAAATATTCCAAACCAAAATCAACAAAACCAACAAGCGTCAAATAACGCACAAGTCGATCCAACAGAAAAATTAATCCAAATGAAAAAACTTTTAGATGCAGGAGTTATTAGCCAGGAAGAATTTGATAAGGCTAAATCTGATCTTTTAGGATTCTAAGGAGGAGGCTATGGCAGGCGAAAGAGATAATAATGAAAACATAAACATAATTAAAGATACAGACCAAGTAAAAGATGGCCAGGTTAAGTGTCCAAAGTGTGGTTCTACTGATATTTCTACAAATACCAAGACTGGCAAGCTTAGGTGCAATTTCTGCAGGCATGAATTTGACCCAGAACTTGCGGAAGAAGATGCTGATATTTCTAGTTTACAAGGAAATTACCTAGGGACAGGAGCGGCAGATATAGATTCAAATGCTGATGATATTATAACCTTAAAATGTGAGAGTTGTGGGGCTGAAGTAGTTATCGATACAGCAACTTCTACCCAAGCCAGGTGTCATTGGTGCAGAAATACCCTTTCAATAAATTCTAAAATTGATAATGGAGCTGTACCTGACGTAATTTTGCCATTTGCTGTGACTAAGAATGAAGCAAAAGAAGAGATTGAAAATTTTGTTGGTCAAAGAAAGACCTTTGCTCACCCACAATTTATTAAGGAATTTAATGCCGAAAATATATGTGGGGTGTATTTTCCATATATGCTTGTTGATATAAACGGCCATATGAAACTTAGTGGCAAGGGAGAAATCTTAACCGATACTAGGACAGTAAAAGATGGTGATAATGAAAAAACCGTTTATGATGCTGATCTTTACAGGGTAGGCAGGGACTTTGACATAAGCATTGATGATTTATCAATAGAATCAAGTATGGATAAGCTTGACTATTCATCAAAGGAAAAGACAACAAATATCATAAATTCTATCATGCCTTTTGATACAGAAAATTGTGTCAAATACAATGCCAACTACCTAAAAGGCTATACATCCGAAAAGAGAGATACCAATGTATCTGATCTTAAAAAAATTACAGACGTGTGGGGCTCAGATGTGGCTAGATTTGCCATCAAAGATACCATCGAAGAATATGACAGAGGAGTTAACTGGGAAGAAGAAGAATTTATTGTAAAAGGCGATTCTTGGAAGGCTTCCTATTTGCCGGTTTGGCTTTACTCCTATATGGAAAATAAGGGTGATAAACACGTTTTACACTATGTTGCAGTAAATGCAAGGACTAAGGAAACCATGGGATCAGTGCCTATAAATTTCAAAAAACTATTTATGGCATCAGCCCTTGTGGAAGTTATAAGCTTCTTAATAGCCCTTGTCCTATGGTTCGTTGCAGCCTTTGATATATTTGATGATACAAAGTTTCAAGATTCCAAAGACTTTTTCTGGTTACTCTTAGTTGCTGGTTTCATATATTATTATAATGTCTACAGCAAATATAGGAACCAGGATGCAAGGCACTCCTATGAGGTTGAAAGTAAACACGAAGTGACTAATCTTATAAGCCTTGATGAATTTATAAGGCATGAATACGGCCTTGAAAACTATTGTATTGATGGAGAAAATAGCTGTGAAATCAAGGGAAATAAGATAAAATTTAACAAAGAAGGATGTGATCATGGTGATGAAAAAGTATAAAATCCTTATCCTTTGCTTAGGCTTAGCCTTGACTGCTTGTGCTAATAAAGAAGGCAAAACTGATGATCCGAAGCCAATAAGCCAAGAAGAAAAACCAGTAAATAAAAATAATGACAATGAAAGTCTGGGTAAATCTTCAGGAGAAAGTCAAAATAATTTGGATAAGCCTTCTGAAAGTGAAATAGCAAAGAGAGAGCCAATTAAGGGGCATCCTGTAACAGGCGCTCTAGCAGGAAGTAACTCTACTCTTGTTGAAGATAGGGAGGTTTGGAAAGACTTTGTGATTGACAAGCAAATGGAAAAGGCCAAGGGACCCATCTTTGGTATCCACCTACCAAAAATTTTGCTAGATTCAAAGGATGCGGACCTAGCCAATGAGGAAATAGAAAAGGACCTCGAAAACCTAAAGGCCATGTACAAGGATGCGGATGAATATTCTAAAGATAGCGATGAACCCTTTGTTCATGCTGAGTTTTCAACCTACCAAGACGAAGAAATCCTAAGCCTCTTTATCCATCTCTACAATAATATTGACTCAGGTTTTCAAGTATATAGGACCTATAATTTTTCAATAAAAGATGGCAAGCGTCTTACAGATGATGAGCTATTATCCTATTTTGATATTAGTCCTGATGAGATATTAGACCTCATGGAAAAAAGCCTAGCGGACTACTATAGGCACATAATTGACCATTATGACAGTTATATTTCAAATCCTTCCTACCAGTATGACATGGGCAATAAAGAGGGTTTTGCCATCAAAGACTTGTGGCAAGAAAATCCTAATATATTTTATGTAAACGAAGTAGGTAGGCTAATGTTTTTTAGCAAAATCTATACAGATGCAGGCATAGGGGTAGCAACAGAAACCCAAACCCTAGCTGGACCTGATTATAAAACTAACCGATATTCAGATGACTTTGTAAGGATGGCTGCATGGCTTGGCATAGACCCAGATGATGAAAAGGTAAATGCCTTTATAATCTATATGGGCAGGGCCAATGCTGAAGATACTCTACCTAATGTAATGAGTAAACTATTTGCCTGGCAAGCATGTTTTGCAGACTATAAAGACCCAAGACTAATCCTAGAAGGTCAGAGAGATCCTGAAAATTATGAGGCTTTTCTAACTGGTAATGATTTTTACCTAGTCGTTCCAAAATGGGAGAATGCTCTTGTAAGTCTAAGGTCTGTTGAGAAGGCAGATAATGGAAGGGTCATTGAAAAAGATAATGACTTTCTTGATGGGATTTGCCAGAGGTCAACCGTACTTATTTGCCAGAGTCAAGAAAAAGACACTCCAAGTGTGAAAATCAAAATCGCCTACAGGGATAAGGAAATAGAAAGCCTTGTAAGTTTAGATAAAAATGGCAATCTTACTGGCCTAAACCCAGAGATAATAGATGCAAATAGTATTTTAGACTGGGATAAGACAGTAATAGATTATTCATTTTCAGGGCCACTCTACGAAAAGGTTCTATCATTTATGGGTAGGGGATAAGAGAAGAAATTTTTTAAGGTCCTAGAAGCTTTATGGTTTAAAGTCTATAAATGCAAAATTTAAATAAAAGATAATAGAAAATAGCATATTAATTAAATACAAGAGATTGAGCTAAAAAGTTTTAAAAGAAATGAAAATTTAACCTCTAGCCTTTGGCTTAAAACCAGCACCATCAGCAAGATTTTAGTCTTAGAAATTATTTTGTTAATAAAAAATATAGAAAAACATTTCTATTCCTCTTCCTTCATGGCAAAATATTCTGGATGGCGCTGGGATAAGCCAAGCTTAGTTGTGCTTTTAAAATTGATATATTTTAAAAAAACTAGTATAAATTTTGCTAGGATTTTTATTAGGGATAAAAAAATCACCTGGTCTTCCAGGTGATAATTTTTTCTCTTAAAGGGCCTTGATTATTTCAAAAAGTTCCTTAGCTGATTTTAGTGGGCCATCTGTTTCCATTCCTTCTACGCCAAGTTGGGTTTTGATTTGGCCGACTTTTTTATTGTTTTCATAAAGTTTGTTAAAGTAGGTTTCGATTAACTTATCGCAAGTATCTTGCTTTTGGTAAGGGCCGAATGGGTTGGCAAAGTAGGATTCTACTAGGCCAGTTTCTGTAGTTGTACCCTTGGCAAATCTCGCTCCTCTTTTAAAAATCTTGATGGCCTCTTTTTCGTCATCTAGGATTGAAATAGAGTCTTCACCATTTTTTAGTTTGTCATAGTTATTTGCATATAGGAAGAAGTCAACTTCATAGCCTGCCATTATTTGGTTGTAGTCAGCAACTGGCATAATTAACCTTGCATTTACCTTATCCGGGTTCATGAAGATGGACCTGTCTATTTGCTTAAAGGCATATCCAGCATCTAGGTCGTCAAGCCTTACAAAGGCACCGATTTCAGTACCGAAGGCTAAAACCTTATCGTCTTTGAGCCTAAAAGTTCCCATGTCGTCAAAGATTACTGTCATGTCCTTGATGTAGTCCTTGGCAAGAGTTCTGAAAGCTTCGATAGATTCGCTTTTACCAGCTCCAGAGTCACCTAGGATTACAACGTTGGCTGATTTTCCATTTTGTAAAACAACATTTACCCCAGCTCCGTGGATTGGGAGGTAGGATTTTTTCATTGAGATGATATTTGAAAGGGTTAGGCACATCTTTTTTAGATAGCCAAAGTAGTCTTTCTTGTCTGTATAGTTTACATATCCGATTAGAAGGCCGTTTTTATTTTCATAGAAAACATTTTGATTCTTAGAATTTTCTCCACCGAATAAATAAATTGCGTCTGGTCTTTTGGATTGGATTTCCTCTTCATCGGCTAGGTCAAAGAGGTTTGAGGCAGATATGCCGTGGGTGATTAGGTTGTGGTGGAAGTAGATATATACTAGGTTGTCACCTACTTTTGCAGGATAACACAAAAATTCGTCTGTATCTATATCTAAATCTTTGATTGGATTTTCATAAACTTCCTCAAAGAACCCATCCCTTTTGTTGGACTTGGTGTAGGTTATGTAAGGAGTTTCGATCATTACCTTGGTTATAAATGGAATTTCATTTAAAAACCTTAGGTCTTCAGGGTAGTTAATTTCAAAATTTTTGACAATTATTGAAGCATTGGCTCCTGCTGGTACTTGTCTAAAGACTTTTGGTGTCTTGCCTGTGACAGAAAATTCTGCTTTTCTGTAGATATCAAGGATTAGGTCCTTGAAATTGATGTTTGAAGAAAGGAAGTTTTCTACTTCTATACCCCTGTCATAGTCAGACTGCTCGATAATAGAATACCTTTCAAGCTTTCTCCAATAGTCATAGATGTCTTCTACAATCCTAATTAGGGCATCTCTTTCCTTGTCTAGGTCGTGGTACTTGTTGATTTTTTCGGAAATCTCATCAAGGCTCATTACAGTTAAGATTTTGGTAATATCCCTAATCTCTCCTGCAAGAATTTCTATATCGCTTGCCCTAAAAAATTTTTCTAGGTAGGTATAGATTCTTGTTTGGTTTTCCTTGTGGTAGGCTACAAAGGAGCAGATTACATCAAAGAATCCTTTGCTTCTTAATAAGTCGTCTGTGTCATTAAAAAAGGCCTTTGAAAAGTTAATCACGGCCTTATTGTTTGATATACTTATATCTTTTTTCATATTAACCTCATTTTTATTAATTCTTTTCTATAATAATACTTTACTACAATTTTAGACAAAAACTAATTGAATGAGGACCATATATATAAAAGTTCCAAAAGAAATTGAAAGGAATAGCTTTTTGAACTTGGCATGAAGGATTATAACTGAAGCACTAGCTATTATTTCAGGCAAGCCATATGGATATGCCGATAGGTTTATATTTCTAAGGGCAAAGACCACTAAAAGTGGCATGAGGGCAAAAGGTAGGTACTTACCAAAATACTGTATTAAGTCTGGGATTTCTTTTTTCGAGAAAAAGAAAAATGGGGTTGACCTTATTAAAAAAGTTGTAATTGATGATGCTAGTATTAAAATTAAAATCTTAGTCATTTACTTCCTCAATTCTTTTTCTAAGACCAAACAAACTTAAGGCTATCAAAAGTAGGGCTGGAATCATAAAATTGCCTGGTTTAAAGATTAAAAGGGCAATTATTGATAGGCAAAGACCTAGTTTAAGAGGTTTGTGGTTTGGTGTTGAGTAGTATTGTTCAACTAGTAAAACTAGGAAAAGGGCTGTAAGGACAAAATCCATACCCATGGTATTAAAGCTAATTAAAGTTCCTAGCAAGGCCCCAATGTAGGAAGCTAGAATCCAAACTAGGTAGTTAATTATTCCTATAGCAAGGAAAAAATCAGCTTTATTTACATCTGCTGGTGGTTTGATTGATGTATCAAGGGCGAAAGTTTCGTCTGAAAGGGTCAGGATAAAGAGAAATTTTGATCTTGAATCCTTATATTCTTTTAATAAGCTTACCCCGTAAAACATCATCCTAAAATTAACCGATAGGGTTAGAATAATAATTGCAATAATAGAAATATCGGATTTGAGAAGGGGTAGGATTACAAATTGCATGCTGCCAGCATACATTGTCAGTGACATTAATGGAGCAAATAGGGGATTGAAACCTTCTTTGCTAACCATTATGCCATAGGTGATTCCCAAAAACATATAACCGATTATAACGGGTATAGTATAAGGGAAGGCTTTTTTGAATGCTTTTTTCATTAGCTTTCCTTTCTAAGTGAATTTTTCTTGAGATCCTATGTAGGTATTTACATATATTTTACTTAGTACTTACAAGTGATTCAATAAATTACATATATTTTAACATATATTTTCAAAATGTAAAGGATAGTTTGAAATTAGGCATTTAACTTGTATAATATAGCAGGCTAAATTAGAAAAATGTCCTGAATTTTTATTAAAGAGGATAGGAGAAATCATGAAAAACTATGACATTATTGTAGTAGGAGCAGGGGCTTCTGGAGCTTTTCTTGCTTATGAGCTTACAAAATTAAATACAAAGAAAAAGGTCCTTGTAATTGATGGGGGCCGCAAGGTCGAACACAGAACTTGCCCTATCACAGAAGGCAAGGTTGGCCATTGTATAGGCTGCAAACCATGTAATATCATGTACGGCTTTGGTGGTGCAGGTACCCTATCTGATGGTAAATACAATATCACAACTAATTTTGGTGGCGACCTTCACCGCTATGTTGGCGAGAAAAAAGCCATGGAACTTATGGAATATGTTGATAGCGTCTTAATGGCCTTTGATGGTGGAGACGATTTGGAATTATATAGCACAGATAAAAACGACCTTAAGACCAAATGTCTACGTCACGACCTACATTTATTAGATGCAAAAGTTCGTCATTTTGGTACAGACAGAAACAAGATAATCCTACAAAAAATCTACGATTATGTGAAAGATACAGTAGATTTTGAATTTTCTACCATGGTAGAAGACGTGGATTATGAAAATGGAAAGTACATAGTTAAAACCAACAAGGGCGAGGAATTTTCGGCTGATGATTTAGTTCTTGCGGCAGGAAGGTCTGGATCTAAATGGATAGGTGATGTTTGCGACAAATTTGGCATCGAATCTAAGAGAAACAGGGTGGATATAGGTCTTAGAATAGAAGTGCCAGCAGAGGTATTTAAACACATTACAGATGATGTTTACGAAGCTAAAATAATGTATCAAACCAAGCAATACAACGACATCGTAAGGACATTTTGTATGAATCCTTATGGCCACGTTGTAACAGAAAACACCAATGGCATCCTAACTGTAAATGGCCATTCCTTTACAGACCCAAAACTTCAATCACAAAATACCAACTTTGCCCTATTGGTTACAAATAGGTTTACAGAGCCATTTAAAGATTCAAATGAATATGGTGAATCAATAGCAAGACTGTCTAATATGTTAGGCGGAGGAGTTTTGATGCAAAGATTTGGTGACCTTGTCAAAGGTCGTCGTTCTTCGGAAAGAAGGATGGAAAAATCTTTCACCAAGCCAACTATGAATGCAACTGCCGGCGACCTTTCTCTTGTTATGCCAAAAAGGCAGCTTGACGATATAATCGAGATGATCTACCAGCTAGACAAGATTGCCCCAGGTATGGCAAATGACGATACACTTTTATATGGAATCGAAGTTAAGTTCTACAATTCAGAAATAGAAGTAGATGAGAAATTCGAATCAAAACAAAAGGGACTTTACTGTGTAGGCGACGGTTCAGGTGCGACTCACTCTTTATCCCAAGCCTCTGCGTGCGGTATTGAAGTTGCTAGGGTACTTGCTTAATGAAATATTTTTATGAACAGATAAAAAAAGAAGATGGCATAGTCATGAGGGGTGTGATAAACACCCCAGATGACTTTGACGAAAATAAAAAATACCCAAGTGTAATAATTTTCCACGGTTTTGGTGGAGATAGGAATGGTAGTGTAAATTTCAGGCTAAACCACGCCAAGTACCTTACAGAGAGGGGCTATGTGGTCTTTAGGTTTGATTTTTCAGGTTCTGGTGAATCTGACGGGTCTTTTTATGACATGACTGTAAGCCGTGAAGAAAAAGAACTTGAAATGATCCATGATTTTGCCAAGATGAAATATTATGTAGATAAGGATAGGCTTTATTGGATTGGTCATTCCTTAGGTGGAGTTCTAGCAAGCCTTATGGCCTTTAAATTAAAACCAAGGGCCATGGCACTTTTAGCCCCTGCAAGCGACATGAATAACAAAGATTATTTGAAAGTTATGGCTAAAACTGTTTTTGAAGGAGAGGTTTCAGGCAAAACCAAGTTGGAAAGCAACATGCCATATGAAAGCTTAATTTCAAAAGTTAAAGAAGCTGACATAGGTGGAGTTAAAATTCACATAAATTTCCTAATAGATTTTATTGTAAAAGATATATATGGGTCAGCAAGAAAATATGACGGCAATGTTTTAATCATAAGGGGTACAGATGATACTTTAGTATTTAGAGACTCAAATGAAAAACTCAGAGACGCCTACCCAAATTCTAGATATTTTGAAATTGAAGGTGCTGATCACTCCTTTACTAACGAAGATCAGAGAAAAACTCTCTACGAAATGTCCTATAATTTTTTTGAAGAAAATTAATCGCCACGAAAGTGGCTTTTCCTTTGTAAAAAAAGATGAAAAGAGTCAAAAATCAGTTATAATACAAGTATGGAAAAAATACTAATTACCACAAGCTTCGGTCTAGAAAGCCTAGTTAAGTTCCAACTTAGGGATATGGGCTACAAGGATTTTGAAGTAAGTGATGGATTGATTAGCCTTAAAGGTGGTCTATCCGACTTAGCAAAATTAAATATAAACCTAAAACACGCTGACAGGGTCTATTTAGAAGTAAAAAGTTTTAAGGCCATGGACTTTGAAGAGCTTTTTGAAAATGTAAATAAAATAGATTGGCAGGATATTTTAAATGAGGATAGCAACTTTATTGTAAATGCAAGATCCTATAAGTCAAAATTATTTTCTTTAAGGTCGATTCAGTCCATAAGCGAAAAGGCAATTATAGATAAGTTAAAAACTTACTATAAAAAATCTTTTTTTGAAAAATCAGCCGAAAGAGTTAATATCGAAATAATGATAGAAAAAAATATTGCCAAAGTTTGCCTAGACACATCTGGAGATGGCCTTCACAAAAGAGGCTACAGGGAAGGCACTGTCAAAGCTCCTCTTAGGGAAAACTTGGCAGCAGCCTTAGTTGACCTATCATTTTATAATCCGGACAGGTTTTTGTTTGACGGATTTTGCGGGTCTGGGACAATACTTATAGAAGCAGCTAGGCTTGCTCGAAATATTGCACCTGGCATCGATAGGGACTTTGATTTTACAAGCTTTAAATTTATGGATTCCAAATATTTTAAGGATGCTAAAAAAGAAGCGATGGAAAAAATCGACTATTCCAAAAAGTTAAATATCCTAGGTTCGGATATATCAGGTAGGGCAATCTCACTAGCCAAGCAAAACGCCATAAATGCGGGAGTTGGTGAAGATATTTCTTTTATCACAAGAGATTTTGGCTCTGTTGCCCTAGGCGATGACTATGGGGTTTTTATTTCAAACCCACCCTACGGAATGAGGTTATCAGACAATGATCTAGCTGATATTTATAAAAAAATCAACAATAAATTGGCAGGACTTGATACCTGGTCACTTTATTTTATAACAGCTGACGAGAAATTTGATAGAGCCTTTAAGAGAAAAATATCTAAGAAAAGAAAATTATACAATGGAGGCCAAAAGGTAGATTTTTACCAGTATTTTGGCAAGAGACCGGATTAAGGAGGACGTCATAACAGAAGCAAACAACAAAAAGAAATCTAGGGCCCTAACCCTATTTATTCTTGTAATAATAGCACTTTATTTAATAGTTACAGTAATATTTACTTTTATAGCCCTACCAAACACTAAGGTAAACGGCAGGGATATTTCCTATGCCTCAAAAGATGAGGCCCTTAGAAAACCAGCTGAACCTTTTACAATCACTGTAGTAGGCAGGGATGAAAGAAAGGCTACAATTGACCTAAGGGAAATTGACTATAGTGCGAGTATTCCAAAATCTGCATCTATTGATCAAAATCCTTTTAAATGGCCACTTGCCTTTGCAAATATCGCAAACGATGATTTTACATTTGATTATAATGTTAAATATAACGAAGCGAAACTTGACAAAAACCTAAAAAGCCAAGCGCTTTTGGCCAATGTCAAAGAACCAGAAAATGCTAGTCTTAAGTATGAAAATGGCGCCTTTAAAATCCTTCCAGAAGTGATGGGAAACAAGGTTGACTTTGGAAAACTTTCTGCAAAGATTAAGGACGCTATCTATAATCACAAGGATGAGATTGTCCTTGATGACAATGATTATATAAATCCTACAGTAAAGAATAATTCTAAGGAACTTGCAGCCCTTCTTGAGGATGGTAAGACCATAGAAGGGATGAAAATCGGTTTTAATTTCAATGGTTTTGACTTTAAACTTGAAGGCGAAAAGTTAATTGATATGTTTGATACAGAAAAGGGAAGTTTTGAGCTAAATTATGACAAGCTAACTTCATATGTCAAAGAAATTGCAGATCAAACTGATACCTACGGAAAAAATAGGAACTTCAATGCTACAGGCATTGGTAAAATCACCGTAAATCCAGGGGTTTATGGATTTATTCTTGATGTGCCAGGCACAGTTGATGCTGTTTATAAATTAGTAAATGAAAGAAAATCTGGAAATGTAGAACCAGTTTACGAAAGAACAGGTTTTAGGAGAGAAGCCGATGGAACTGATATAGGCAACACCTATATAGAAGTAGACCTTTCCCGCCAATACATGTGGTTTTATTTGGATGGAGAAGTTGTTCTAGAAACTAATATTGTTTCAGGCATGCCAAACACAACCCAATGGGCAACCAATGTTGGTGTTGGCTCAATCCTTTCAAAAGCAGCCAACCAAACCCTAAGAGGCGCTGGCTTTGATGGTTCAAGATATGAAACCCCAGTAAAATACTGGATGCCAATAGGTTGGGACGGCGAAGGCTTCCACGATGCACCTTGGAGAGGGGCCTTTGGTGGAGGAATCTATTTCACAAATGGCAGCCACGGATGCTTAAATATGCCACCAGCTATTGCAGGAAAATTATTTGAGCTCGCTCCTCACGGCACCCCAGTAGTTGTTTATGAATCAAGTACAAATTACAGCCCAGCAATGAGCTATTAGGATTAAAAATGATAAAAATAAAAAATGTAACTTACACCTACCCTGGAATTGATGAGGGTAGCCAGGGAAAAACTGCTCTTGATGATCTATCAATAGATATAAATAAGGGAGACTTTGTGGCAATTTTAGGCCACAATGGTTCCGGCAAGTCAACCTTAGGCAAGCTTTTAAATGCCCAAATCAAACCAACAAGTGGAGAAATCCTCGTAGATGATATTTCTTCCTCTACTGAGGGAAGTGAATGGGATATTAGAAAAAAATGTTCAATGGTTTTCCAAAACCCAGACAACCAGATGGTTGCAACCACGGTTGAAGAAGAAGTAGCCTTTGGTCCTGAAAATCTAAGGGTAGAACACCCTGAATTAAGACAGAGGGTTGATAGGGCAATCGAACAAGTAGGTATGTCTAACTTTAAGCATAGAAATCCATCGAATCTTTCAGGTGGCCAAAAACAAAGAGTGTCAATAGCGGGTGTAATTGCAATGCTATCAGACTATATAATCTTTGACGAGCCAACAGCCATGCTTGATCCCCAAGGTAGGAAGGATGTAATTGAGCTAATCAAAAGTCTAAATAAAGATTATGGCAAAACCATAATTTACATCACCCACTACATGGAGGAGGCAGTTCTTGCTGATAAAATTGTAGTTTTAGACAGGGGCAAGAAGGCACTCGAAGGTAATAGCAGGGAAGTTTTTTCCCAAGTTAAAAAGATGAAAGAATTAGGCCTTACAGTTCCACAAGTTACAGAAGTAGCCTATGGCCTAAGCCAAAAGGGAATAAAATTTGACAGGCTTCCTTTGACTGTCGAGGAGTTTTTAGAAAGCTTATGAAAATAGAGATAAAAAACGTTGACTATATCTACAACCAGGGCCTTCCCAACGAGGTTTATGCCCTAAAAGATATAAATTTAGAAATAAATAGCAGGGAAATAATTGGCCTTATTGGCCAAACTGGATCTGGTAAATCAACCCTAGTCCAGCTTTTAAATGGCCTTTTAATCCCTACAAACGGTGATGTTATAATTGACGGTATAAATTCTAAGGAAAAATCCAAGAGAAAGGCTGCAAGATTTAAGGTTGGCCTAGTTTTCCAATATCCAGAAAACCAATTATTTGAAGAGACTATTGCCAGAGACATTGCCTTTGGTCCAAAAAATATGGGCCTAAAGGAAGATGAAATTCACGCAAGAGTAAAGTCAGCTATGGAAAAAGTTGGCCTTGATTATGAAACCTACAAGGATGTATCACCATTTGAAATATCCGGCGGCCAACAAAGAAGGGTGGCTGTAGCAGGAATTTTATCCATGAATCCAAAAGTCCTTGTCCTTGACGAACTAACAGCTGGCCTTGACCCAATAGGGCGCCAGGAAATTTTTAAGGAACTTATGAAAATCTACGAAGCCGATGATGAGCTAAGTATTGTCCTCGTTAGCCATTCTATGGAAGATGTAGCAGAATATGTTGATAGGGTCATAGTTATGAATGGTGGCAAGGTTTATTCAGATAAGTCTACATTTGATACTTTCACATCAGTCGACCTTGATACAATAGGCCTAGATGTGCCACAGATAACTAAATTTATGAGAGCTTACAAAAAGAAAAATCCAGATGTGGATGAAAAAATCTACACAGTGGACGCTGCTATTAATGAATTATACAAACACTTAGGAGGCGAAAATGACTAATATATCCATAGGTCAATACCTCCCTTTTGATAGTTTTGTCCATAGGCTAGATCCAAGGGTCAAAATCATAGGAGTATTTTTATATATAATTACCATATTTTTTGTAAAGGACTTTATCACTTATATACCTTTTATAGTCCTATTGATTGCCCTTTTGGCTATAGCAAAGATCCCTTTTAAGGCGATTGTAAAGTCTTTAAAACCCTTGATATTTATTATTGTCTTGACAGGTGTAATTAACTTAGTCACAACACCAGGTAGGGAAATCTTCACCATTTGGAAGTTTTCTATAACTGAAGAAGGCGTATTTAGGACTGCTTTTACAATCCTAAGGCTAGTCTTGATTATCCTTTCAACATCAGTTTTAACCTACACCACAAGCCCAATGGAATTAACCTATGGCCTTGAAAAACTTTTCTCACCAATGAAAAGATTTGGTTTTCCAGCAGGGGAACTTGCAATGATGATTTCAATTTCCCTAAGATTTATCCCAACCCTTTTCGATGAGGCAAACAAGATTAAGATGGCCCAAATGGCAAGGGGAGCGGACTTTGAATCTGGAAATATCTTTGACAGGGCCATGTCTATGATCCCACTTTTGGTCCCACTTTTTATAAATGCCTTAAAAAGGTCTGGAGATCTTGCAACCGCTATGGAAGCGAGACTTTACAGGATTGGTGAAGAAAGAACAAAACTCAACGAGATTTATATGGCGAAGACTGATTGGATTTCTATTATTGGTTTCACAATCTTTTGTGTCATTATAATTGTTTTATACTTCCTATGATAAAAAATGTATTGGTAAATTTGTGTTTTGACGGTAGGGACTTTAAGGGTTACCAGTACCAGATAGACCAAAGAACAGTAGATGAAGAGCTTAAAAAAGCCATCCACGAGGTGACTGGCGAAGATAATAGGATTATAGCCTGTGGTAGGACAGATGCGGGTGTCCATGCGAGAAGTTTTTATGTAAATTTTCTCACAGCCAGCCATGTTTCCCCAAAAGGTTTTGCCTACCATATCCAGCCATATCTTCCAGATGATATTTTGGCCTTATCTTCAAAAGAAGTAGGCCTTGGTTTTCATGCTAGGTTTTCTTGTAAGTCAAAAACTTATAAGTATGTAATAAACCAGGAAAAAAATCCCCACCCAATCTATAGGACCTATATGGAAAATATAACCTACAAGCTTGATTATGACAAGCTTGACCAGGGCCTTCAGGTCCTTAAGGGTGACCATGATTTTAGGCTTTTTATGAAGGAAGATAAGGATATTGAGATAAATACAAATAGAAGAATAGACGATTGTTATTTCAAAAGAGAAAAAAATAGGCTAGAGATTTTCTTTAAGGCAGAATCCTTTCTCCATAATCAGGTGAGGATTATGACGGGGAGCTTGATTGAACTTGCCAGAGGGAAAAATTCTCTAGAAGATTTTAAGGCTTATTTTGACCCAGAGTCAAATGTGAGGGCAAATCCTGCCCTAAGCCCAGCTGGTCTTTACCTATGGGAGGTAGAATATTGATTGTAATAGACATTTTTAAGGAGCTTAAGGCTCTTATAATCTTAATATTTTGCGTATTGTCAGTTTTTCTTGTAAAAGAATCCTACATGACAATCCTCTTCGGGGTAATTTCTGTATTTCTCTTTGGACTTAGTTTTTATATCAGGGTCAATGACCTTGTTATAAGTAAAAATATTTTTTATTTAATAATTGCAAGTCTTAATGTATTTACTTTGCTTTTTGTGATACAATATTTAATACAAGGAGATATATCTTCTAAACTTTTAGAAAAAGTTTTTAGTGTTTTTATAGAAAAAGACCAAACTATTTTATATATAGGATGGCTATTTGCCCTGACATCAGGACTTATACTTTTAGAGAAACTAGGCGGTGGTAAGAGTGGACGATAAGAAAATAAAGATAGATGAAGAATTAATCGAAGAAAAAGAAGAAAATAAGGAAAAGACTAACAAGGAAAGTGAAAAGCCAAATCCTTTTAAGTGGCTTGATGGAGTTAATAAGAGGAATTTGATTTTTGGCTTAGTTGGCCTAGTCTTATTTATCCTTGTGATTTTCATGATTTCTTCAAAGAAAAATGCTTCAATCCAAAATGCAGCAACAACTAGTCAAATTGATGAAAACTCTTATAACCAGTCCCGTATCATGAGGGTTGATTTAAACAAGATAAAGTCAATTGACTTTGACCTTGGTTCATCAGATGTAAGAATCCAAAGGTCCAATACTAATCCATATATAGAATACACAGAGCTTTTCAGAGGAGAAGACAATGCCTACAGGCTTGATGTGAGCTTTGAGGAAGGTGTTCTAAAGCTTAAAAATAAGGTTGAAGGCAAGGAACTTTATATGAAGGATAAAATTCCGATAGTAAGGATTTTCCTTCCTTCCGAGGGCGGTATTGAAGAAATCAAGGGCACAATCGGTGCTGGTGATGTCAAAATTGATGACCTTGAAGTGAAAAACTTTGACCTAAGGATAAAATCCGGTAATATCAGTCTTAATAATGGATTTTTCCAAGGTTCTATCAAAAACGAATCAGGATCTATAAATCTTAATAAAAGTGAATTGTCAAATACCAAACTATCTACAGTTGCAGGTGACATTATCATCAAGGAATCAAAGCTAGGAAATAGACTTGATTTCACCACATCTACAGGTGATATTTTAATTGATGCTAAGGATACTATTGACAATTACAATATAAATGCCTACCTAGAAGTTGGTAATTTTGTACTAGGAAATATTTCTTACAGGAACATCACAGACGGTTACCAGGCTAATAATAAGGCCAAAAATAACATTGATCTTAGGACAAAAATTGGTGATATTGTCTTTAATAAGGGCGAGGGTGCCAAGATTGAAAACGAGGAATACCTAACCAATGATTCTAAAATCAAGGATGCTGAAGAAAATGCCCTAGAGAGAAATGTCAAAAATACTGAAAAGGAAAATAAAAAGCGTAAAGAAAAAGAAAAAAATGAGGAAGATTCAGAAGATATAGATGAAGAATTAGACGAATCTTCTAATGAGGAAGAAGAAAATAATTAGGTCCTAGGGCTTAATTATTTTTTTTAGGAAAAATATGACAAGACAAATCACAAGTAATTTAAAAAAATATTTTGGTTTTGACACCTTTAGGAAGGGACAAAGGGAAATTATAGAAAAAATCCTAGAGGGCAAGGATGTTTTGGGAGTTTTACCAACAGGAGGGGGCAAGTCGATTTGTTATCAGCTTCCAGCCCTTATGAAAGATGGGCTAACCCTAGTGATTTCTCCCTTAATTAGCCTTATGAAAGACCAGGTCGATGCCCTAAGGGAAGATGGGATTGATGCAAGTTTTATTAATTCAAGCCTTGATTTTGAAACCTATATCGATACCCTAGAAGATGTTAGAAAAGGGAAAATAAAACTCCTTTATATTTCTCCAGAAAGGCTAGATAATGAGTTTTTTAGGGATTTTTTGAGGAATATTAACCTATCTTTTGTGGCAGTCGATGAGGCCCATTGTATTTCCCAATGGGGCCACGATTTTAGGCCTTCCTACAAATTAATTGCTGACCTTTATAATATTATTGGACCTCATGTGCAAATAGCAGCCTTTACAGCCACAGCAACCAGGGAAGTAAGAGATGATATCATAAATAATTTATCTCTTAAAGATCCTTTTGTGAAAGTGACTGGTTTTGACAGGCCGAATTTAAAATTTATCGTAAGAAAACCCAAAGACAAGCTTAAATTTTTGAAAGATTATTTGGAAGATCGCCAGGGAAAATCAGGCATAATTTATGCCTCTACTAGAAATAGGGTCGATAAGCTCCAGAGATACTTGGCTGCTGGAGGCTTAAGCGTGACCAAATACCACGCTGGCCTTAGTGAGGCCGAGAGAAAAAGGGCCCAGGAAGATTTTATTTTTGATAAAAAAGATTTGGTTGTTGCTACAAATGCCTTTGGTATGGGGATTGATAAGTCAAATGTGAACTTTGTTATCCATTACAATATGCCCAAAGACATGGAATCCTACTACCAAGAGGCAGGTCGTGCTGGCAGGGACGGAGAAGATGCTGATTGTATCCTTCTTTATTCTGCCCAGGATATTATTATAAATAAGCACCTGATAAATCAAAGCAGTAACCTTGCCTACAGGAAAATTCAACTTGAAAAGCTTCAGACAATTATAAATTACGTCAACACAAATAAATGTCTCAGGGCCTTTATACTTGAATATTTCGGCCAAGAATATGAAGGACCTTGCGATTTTTGTTCAAATTGTCTTGATGATATTAAAAAAGAAGATAAGACTGTCGATGCCCAAAAAATCCTATCCTGTATCTTTAGGCTTGATCAAAAGTATGGGATAAGTACAGTTGTTGACTGTCTTAAGGGGTCGAAAAATAAAAATGCTAGGGAGAAGGAGCTTGAAAATATCTCCACCTACGGCATCATGAAAGAAAAATCTGCCGAAGAGATTAAAGATTTGATTGGGGTTTTGATTGCAGATGGCTATATCAAAGTCGTTGGTCTTGATTATCCAGTCCTTGCACTTACAGAAAAATCTAAGGATATTTTATTTTCTAAGACCAAATTTTATGCAAGGAAGACTGAAGCTAAAAAATCGGTCAAACATAAAGAGCAAAATCTAGGAAGCCAAGGCGACCAAGATCTATTTGAAAAACTAAAAAAATTAAGGTTAGACCTATCAAAACTTAGGAAAATCCCACCTTTTATTATATTTTCAGATCAAACCCTAAAGGATATGGCAATCAAAAAACCAAAGAATGAAGAAGAATTTTTAGGGGTAAAGGGTGTAGGAGAAAAGAAACTAATCCAATATGGGGACTTGTTTATTGAAGAAATAAAAGATTATTTGATTTTAAAAAATAAAGATTCGGAGGACTGATTATTTTTTGCTTAATCAGTCCATAATTTTATATCAAACCTTCTTTTTTCATAAGGGATAGCTCTCTTGAAAGAGCAGACCTATTGCAAGCTAAAAATTTAGCCAAATCTTCCCTCGATAAGTTATTAGAAAATAGAGAATTTACACCATATTTATCAATATATTTGTTGATTCTTTCCCTGATTTTTGGCTTGGAATATATATCTAATTTGTAAGCCAAGTATGAAATTTGCTCATCATACAATTCTATAATATTTTCCATAAAAAGTGGTCTGCTTGTGCAGGCCCTTTTATGCTTTTCGAATACCTTGCAAACATCAAGGACCAATACTTTACAATCTTTTTTACAAACCATAAACCTATCAGCTAGGGAAGAAAAATTAATAGAAAAAGAATCAGAAACCCTATAAATCCTGTCTATAATTTCCCTGTCATCATCTATGGTACATAAATCAATCCTTCCCCTTAGGACGATACCAGCCTTAAAACCTGTGGAAAAGTCATACATGTATTCGTCTTTAGAGAAATTTAAGATTTTATGGTCTATACATGAAAAAATATGTTTTATAGTAGCCTCATCTAAACCATTAAATAATTCACTTTTTAAAATAATTTCTTCCATAAAATCCTCTCTTGTTGCTTTAGCAACTGCAATAAAAATTATCTATGTTATAATTATATGTGTAATGATTATCGTTATCAAGAAGGAGAAAATAAATGGAACAAAATAAAATTACATTTGGACATGATTTTTTAAAGATGCTTGGTAGGACAAGATTAAGACCAGGAGGAGGTCTTATGACCGATTGGTTATTAGATCAGGTCCAAATTGATAAAGATATGAAAGTTTTGGAAGTAGCTTGCAATAGAGGAGATAACCTAATAAGAGTTTATACTAAATATAAATGTAAAATAATAGGTATAGACATTGATCAAGTTGCCATAGACCAAGCTCTGGAGAATATAAATCTCTTGAGTTTAGATAAGGAAATTGAAGTCGTGAATATGGATGCCTTAAATTTAGATTTTGAGGATGAAACATTTGATTTAATAATTAATGAGGCCATGCTTACCATGCTTACAAATGAAGACAAAGCAAAGGCTCTTAAAAATTATCACAGAGTTTTAAAAAAGGGTGGTTACTTACTAACTCATGATGTGGCAGTTGAAAATGAAAGTGAAGATATAAGAAGGCAACTTTCAAAATTTACAAATATGAATGTTTATCCTCTAACCGTAGAAAATTGGAATAAAGTATTTATAGAAAATTCTTTTAGACCTTTTTCACAAAGGACCGGCAGGATGATTCTTTTAGACAGGGATACAATCATAAAGGATGAGGGACCAGTTGGGGCTGCAAATTTTTATAGAAATGCTTATTCCGAAGAAAATAGGGCAAGGTTTACAAAAATGCTAGAAAGGTCTAAGAGCTCAAATAATTCATATATAGTTTTGGCAAGTAAAAAGGAGGATTAGATGAAAAATATTAAAAAAATACTATTAATTTTATGTTTACAAGCCTTTGCTTTAACAAGTATGACAGCTTGTGGTAAGGAAAAAACCGAACAAAAGTCAGAAAGCAAGGAAGTAGTTCAAAGCGAAAATAAAGAAGAAAAAGAAGATGAAAAGGCAGATAAAAAAGAAGAAAAGCCTGAAGAAAATAAGGATGAAAGTAAAAAAACAAGGACAATAACAGACCATGCAGGCAATAAGGTTGAAGTTCCAGAAAAAATTGAAAAAATAGTTATAGATCAAATTCCGATTCTATCAACTTATATGGCTTACCATCATGGAAAGGCTCCATATATAGCAGGTTATGCTGGTTCACTTAAGCAAGTAATTTCAAATACAGTTTTAAAGGACATTGCTCCAGAACTTCTTGATAGTCAAAATACTGTTCAAGCTCAATCTGACATAAATATTGAGGAAATAATGAAGCTTAAACCAGATGTTATTTTCTACAACGCATCAAATAAAGAACATTATGAAGCCTTATCTAAAACGGGCATACCATGTGTTGGTTTTGCCACTGTTGGTACCAATGGTCCAGCTGACCCAATAGATAGATACACCCAATGGTTAAAACTTCTAGAAGATGTTTTTGGTGAAAGTGGAAAGACAGATGATTTCATTAAAGCCGGTCAAGAAATTGTAAAAGATGTTGAAGAAAGAATTGCAAAAATAGATGATAGCAAAAAACCAACCGGCATGATTTTATGGAAATATACTCAAGGTGTACCAATGGTTGCTGGTAAGGGAGTGTTTGGAGATTTTTGGCTAAAGAGAATTGGGGTCAAAAATCTGGCTGAAGAAGCAAAGGGCTTTGCTAAAGTATCTGTAGAGCAAATTTACCAATGGAATCCAGATATACTTTATCTTGATGGACCTGGTTTACTTGATATAACAACAAAAGATGTATTTGCAAATTCTGTAGAAGGTATAGATTTTTCAAATATGAAAGCAGTCAAGGATAAAAAAGTCTACAATACAAAACTTGGTATGTGGAATTGGTTCACACCAAACCCAGATGGTCCACTTGTCCTAGCTTGGCTTGCAAAATCAACCTATCCAGATGAATTTAAAGACTATGACCTTAAGTCTATGATTAAAGAATATTATCAAAAATGGTATGGATATGAATTAAATGATGAACAAATCGAGGATATGTTTGATATATGATTAAAGAAATCTTTATCAAAGATAAAAAAATAAAATCAACTTCATATCTAATACTTATAATTCTACCCATATTAATAAGTATTATGGCACTTGCCATAGGTAGGATGCCACTTAGTCTAGGGCAGATTATAGAATTTTTAGGTGCTTATTTAGGTGGTAGAGACTTTGATCCCATGCTTGAATCTGTAATAATTAATGTACGTCTGCCAAGAATTATTACAGGCCTTGTAGTCGGAGCTGGTCTTTCCACAGCTGGTCTTGCCTTTCAAGGGGTTTTTTCAAACCCCTTGGCAACTCCAGATATTTTAGGAGTAAGCTCTGCTGCAAGTCTTGGGGCAGTAATTGGCATACTCCTATCACTTTCAACCCTATCCATCCAAGCCTTAGCTTTAGTTTTTGGATTAATTGGAGTGGTATTAACCCTATATATAGGAAAGACTAGGACTAGGTCATCAACAATAATGCTTATCTTAGCAGGTCTGGTAGTTTCTTCCTTAACAAACGCCTTTGCATCCTTATTAAAATATACAGCTGACCCTACAGACAAGTTGCCAGCAATTAGCTATTGGCTCATGGGTTCTTTTGCAAGATCATCTTACAAAAACTTGGTGCTTTCAGCTCCACTAATAATTTTTGGTATAATTTTGATTAGACTTTTGATTTTTAGATTAAATATTATGAGCCTTTCAGAAGACGAAGCAAAGAGTCTTGGTGTAAATGTCAAAAGAACTAGGCTTCTTTTCATATTTGCATCCACTCTTATTACAGCGTCATCCATATCAATGTGTGGTCAAGTTGGATGGATTGGTTTGATAATTCCTCACATGGCAAGGATGATGGTGGGAGCAAACAACACCCACACCCTCCCCTTTAGTATATCTTTAGGAGCAAGCCTGATGGTATTAATAGAAGCCTTATCAAGGACGGTTTCTGTAATAGAATTACCTATTTCAGTCCTTACAGCAATTATAGGTGCTCCTATTTTTATAAGCCTAATTAGAAAAACTGGGGGTGGTTTCAATTAAATTAGAATTCAAAGATGCAGGATTTTATTATGATAAAAATCATGTATTATTTAAAAATTTATCTTTTTGCCTAGACCAAGGTCAGGTTTTATCAATATTAGGACCTAATGGAGTTGGCAAAACAAGCCTTATAAGGTGCATATGTGATTTTGAAAAATGGAAATTTGGTAAAAGTTATTTGGACGGAAAGGATATTGCATCCTTTAGCCGAAGGGAATTATGGTCCAATATATCATACGTTCCACAAAAAAGGTCATTTTCTTTTGAATATTCGGGTATAGATATGGTAGTTCTAGGTCTTGCTAGTAAGCTTGGGCCTTTTGCAAAACCGGGTCAAAAAGACTATGACAAGGCAGAAAAACTCATGAAAAGTTTAGCCATAGAAAAGCTTAAGGATAAGTCTTGTTCAGTAATGAGTGGGGGAGAGCTCCAGATGGTTCTCATAGCAAGGGCTTTGATTTCTAATCCGAGCCTGATTATACTAGATGAACCAGAAAGTGGTCTTGATTTTAAAAACCAACTCAGAATAATTTCTTTAATCAAAAACCTATCCAAAAAAGAAAATATTAGCGTTATTATAAATACACATTATCCAGCCCACGCTCTTGAAATAGCAGATAAGTGTTTGATTTTAATGAAAGATGCTAGGTATAAAATTGGCAAAACATCTGATATTATTTGCCAGGAAAATATAAGGGAAGCATTTGGGGTAGAAGTTATACTTGAAAAAATAAAAAAAGATGAAGAATATTATAATACAATTATTCCACTTAGTATAGTAGGAGATTAAAATGAAAAATATTAGTAAGGGAGTAATCTTAAAGGCAGAAGGGATGATTCCCCTAAGAGAAAACCAAACTATAAGCAAGAAACTTATAGATTTGGAGGATTTACACATTTTACTTATGAGTCTTGGCCAAAATACAAGCATTTCTCCAGAATTTTATGACCAAGTGAGGATATACCTTGTTTTAAAAGGAGAAATTAACTTTAATAAGGAAAAACTTATTAACAATGAATTAATATTTTTCGAAAAAAATAAGCTTTTTGGCATTGAGACAGATAAGGAAAGTATTTTTTTAGAAATAGGAATCAATTTAAAGGAGGAAGAGATGAAAAATATCGATAAGGGAAAGAAAATAAAATTAGTTGACTACTTGGATTATATAGACGGAGCTATAGCCAATATTGACCTTGTTTCAAAAGATGATGTTAGGGTAGTAATGATGGCTTTTGATGAAAACGAGGGTCTAAAACCCCACAAGGCTCCTGGAGATGCTCTTGTCATGGCCCTTGAGGGAAAGGCAAAGCTTCTTGTTGGAGATGAAGAAGTTGTGATTGAAGCTGGTGAACAATTAGTTTTCCCAGCAAATGTAATCCATAATGTGAGTGCAATTACAAAATTTAAGATGTTATTAATCTTATCTATAGATAAATAATAAAAGACCTTGAATGATTTTTTATCATCAAGGTCTCTTTTTCTATAATAGTTGAATGCCTTTGTTGGCTAGTGTTCTTCTTTGGTCGTCTGGCCAGTAGGATACTTGGACTTCGCCGATGTGGGCTTTTTGTAAAAAGAACATACAAAGCCTTGATTGGCCGATACCACCACCTATGGTTTGTGGTAGCTTATCATCAAGGAGCATTCTGTGGTAGTCGTATTTTAACCTATCAAGATTGCCTGACTGTTTTAATTGTTCATTTAACCTAAAGCTATCGACTCTGATACCCATTGAGGAAAGCTCTAGGGCATCGTCAAGAACCGGATTGTAGACGATTATATCGCCATTTAAAAGCCAGTCATCGTAGTCTGGGGCTCTACCATCGTGTTTTTCGCCATTTGATAGGAGAGAGCCTATTTGTAATAAGAATATTGAACCAAATTCTTTTGCCGCAAGTTTTTCTCTCTCTTTAGCATCCTTATCAGGATACATATCAAGAAGCTCTTGACTTGTAATAAATCTAATTTGATCTTTTAGAAGTTTTGACCTTGTAGGTATAAGGCCACAAAGATATTCGTCAAGGCTTTTCATTGTCCTGTAGATGGTTTCCACAGTTTGTTTAAGATAGGTTTCGTTTCTATCGTCCTTATCTATTATTTTTTCCCAATCCCATTGGTCGACATAAAAGGAATGGGTGTTGTCAGGCTCTTCGCTTGCTCTAATGGCATTCATATCTGTATATAAACCTTCGTGGACTTTGAATTTGTACTCCATAAGGGCGTATCTCTTCCATTTTGCAAGGGAGTGGACAATTTCCATTTCTTCGTTATCAGCCTCTGGGAGATTGAATGAGACAGGTTCTTCTACACCATTTAGGTTGTCGTTAAGACCTGATTTTTTTGATACAAAAAGAGGTGCAGATACCCTTTTCAAATTTAAATTGTTGGCAAGGTTGATTTGAAAATAATCTTTTATTTCCTTTATTAAAACTTGAGTCCTGTAAAGATCCTCGTTTGACTTGTAAGCTTCTGGTATTAGTAATTTCATTATTAATTCTCCGTCTTTTATCTTTCGCTATTATTCTTCTATTTTACTTCTTTTATAGGAAAATAAAAATTGTACAAAACTAAAATTTTCTTTTGAAATTACCATAAAAAATAAGGCTTAGAAATAACTTGACTTAAGGGATTTTAACTGTATAACTTATCTAGAAATGGTAGAAATAAATTTTTGATTATACATACTTATACTAGCCATTTCAAAAAAAGAACTAGGATAAATGAATAAGCTTGTCACCTGTAGGTGGCTTTTTCTTTGTCCAAAATAAAAAAGGAGAGATAATGGAAAGTAAATTTAAAGAATTGTTTCAATTTGAAGGCAAAGTTTCTTTCAAAGAAGCCTTCCCACTAGCTTTACAACACGTAATCGCCATGATAGCAGGTTGTGTAGCTCCAGCTTTGATCTTTGCTGATGCAGCAGGCCTTAGCCACGCTGATAGCATTATCCTTGTCCAGATGGCCCTCATAGGTTCAGCCCTTACTTCATTTTTGATGCTTTATCCAATAGGGATTTTGGGTAGTAGATTACCTATGATTTATGGTGTAGCCTTCCCATATGTGCCAACCATGATTGCCCTTTGTGGTCAATTTGAATCAGCAGGTCCTGCTGGAATTGTGGCTGTAGTTTTAGGAAGTCAATTAATAGGAGCTATTGTTTCTATAGTATTTGGCCTTGCCCTCAAATATATAACACCATTTTTTCCACCACTTGTATCAGGAACTGTAGTTTTGGCTATAGGCCTTACCCTATATCCAGTTGCTATTACAAATATGGGTGGAGCAGGATCAGTTATGGCCCCAGGTTGGGGAGCATGGCAATATTGGCTTGTTGGTATAATCACCCTTCTTGTAAATGTTGGTCTTAACCACTTTGGCAAGGGCATTACTAAACTTGCTTCAGTATTATTTGCCATGGTTGTTGGCTATATCATAGCATTTTTCTTTGATATGGTAGACCTATCACCAGTTAGGGAAGCAGGTTGGTTATCAGTAGCAGCTCCACTTCACTTTGGCATAAAATTTGAACCATCAGCCATAATTTCCTTTGTAATCATCTTTATGGTTACATGTATAGAAGGAATTGGCGATATGTCATCAACAACCATCGGCGGTATGGACAGAAACCCAACAGATGATGAGCTTAGGGGAGGAATTGTAGGTTTTGGTGTGGCAAATGTTATAGGTGCCTTTATAGGATGTCTTCCAACAGCTACATTTTCACAAAATGTTGGAATAGTCTCAGTAAATAAGGTTATTAATAGGAGAGTATTTTTTGGGGCAGGTTTGATTATCCTAGTGGCAGGCTTTATGCCAAAAATATCTTCATTACTAACTACCATCCCAGCACCTGTAGTAGGAGGCGCAACTCTTTCAGTATTTGCAGCTATCACTATGAATGGAATTAGGATGATAACCGAACAACCACTCACAGTGAGAAATACTTCTATAGTAGGAATCGCAATTGCAATTGGTTTTGGTTTTACAACCATAGTTACAACTGCTGAATCTGCAGGCATAACATTTATGCCAGAGGCTCTTAAAAATGCAATCGGTGTATCACCAGTAGTCCTTGCTGCTCTCACATCAATTTTGATGAATGTAATGATTCCAGAAACAGAAGCGGACAAAAGACAAGAAAAAGCCCTTGATGAAGTAATAGCTGATTAAGAAAAATAATATTTTTTAGGCGAGGAAATCTTCGTCTTTTTTTATGATTTATTTTACATAAGTTTTACAAAGATTTAAAACCTTTCGAATAATGACCTAGTATCATAGACTTAAAGTTAAGAAACTTAAGGAGATTAAAATGAAAATCACAAATAAAAAAATACTAGCAGCAACACTTTCACTTGGACTTATCCTTGCTGGATGTGGTAAGGATCAAAAGGCAGAAGAAAAACCAGCTAAAACTGAAACAACTGAAACTGCTGAAGCACCAGCAGAAAAAGAAGAATCAACTAAAACAGCAAATCAAGAAGATTATGATTTCTCAGTTGTATCTCGTGAAGAAGGTTCAGGTACAAGGGGTGCTTTCATAGAACTTGTTGGCATTGAAGAAGAAGTTGACGGGTCTAAGGAAGATATGACAACCCAGGAAGCCATTGTCCAAAACTCAACTAACGGTGTTATGCAGACAGTAAGCCAAGATACAGAAGCTATCGGATACATTTCCCTAGGCTCCCTAAATGATACTGTAAAAGCAGTAAAAATCGAAGGTGTAGAAGCCACAGAAGAAAATATAGTAAATGGCACCTACAAAATTTCAAGACCATTTAATTTAGCTTTCAAAGAAGCTGAAATAAATGATCTAGCCAAAGACTTTTTAAAATTCTGTCTATCAGAACAAGCCCAAACCCTTACCTTAGAAGAAGGTTATGTTCCACTAAAGGATACAGAGAAATATGAACCAGCTAAAGTATCTGGTACCCTCACAGTAGCTGGTTCTACATCTGTAACCCCACTTATGCAAAAAATGGCAGAAAAATACCAAGAGCTTAACCCAGACGCTAAGATTGAAATCCAATCAACAGGTTCATCTGCAGGTATAGAAGCAGTAATCGACGGAGCAGCTGATATAGCAATGGCCTCTAGAGAGCTAAAAGATGAAGAAAAAGATAAACTTGCCGTAGAAGTAATCGCAACAGACGGTATCGCAGTAGTAGTAAATCCATCAAGCAAGGTAGAAGACCTAACAATGGATGAACTTAAACAAATCTTTAAGGGCGAGCTTAGAAATACAAGCGAACTAGGAAAGTAAAATGGGAAAGATAAGAGAAAAAGTTGGCGAAATAATTTTTCTCTTGTCTGCAGTAATGTCCGTATTTTTGATACTACTTATCATCTTCTTCATATTTTCTGAAGGTATTAAGTTTGTAAATGAATACGGACTTTTAAAATTCGTAACCGGCAAGGTTTGGAAACCAACTGCAGGCAATCCGAGATTTGGAATCTATCCAATGATTATAGGTTCTTTAATAGTAACCAGCTTATCAACCTTAATAGCACTTCCATTTGGTCTTGCAATTTCAATATTTATGGCCTATTATGCAAAAAAATCCTATGGGGTATTGAAGGCCCTAATGAACCTTATGGCAGCTATACCATCAGTTGTATATGGATTTTTTGCTATGATGGTCCTTGTGCCTCTAATAAAAGATATTTTTAATGCTAAATCAGGTATGAATATGCTAAGTGCATCCATCCTCCTAGCTTTTATGATTTTGCCAACCATGGTAAATATATCTGAAAACTCCCTAAGGCAAGTGCCTAAGACCTTTATGACGGGGTCTCTCGCCCTTGGGGCTACAAAGGAAGAAACCATCAGAAAAATCTTAGTGCCTTATGCTAGATCTGGTATATTTTCGTCAATAATCCTTGCCATCGGTAGGGCCATAGGTGAAACCATGGCAGTTTACTTAGTTATAGGTAACCAACCAGTAATGCCAAGCTCAATCTTAAAAGGTGCAAGGACCTTAACAACCAATATAGTCCTAGAAATGGGATATGCATCAGGTTTGCATAGACAATCCCTAATCGCCACAGGCATGGTTTTATTTGTCTTTATCCTGATAATAAATATTATCTTTAATATTATAAGAAATAAAACCGAAGAATGATTATAGGAGATTTTTATGAGTAAAATTTATAAGGCTTTAATAATAGGTCTAACATTTCTTGGCTATGCCATGGCTGGGATTATTATTGCCTATATTTTAATAAAGGGCATACCAAATATCAGCCCATCCTTATTTGAAATAAAATATACTACAGAAAATGTTTCCCTCATGCCTGCCTTAATAACAACTTTGATGACCATAGGATTGACTTTGATAATTGCCCTTCCTGTAGGAATTTTTACTGCAATCTATCTTTCAAACTATGCAAAAAATAAGTTTCTTATCAAGTCCGTTAGGTTTTCAACTGAAATCCTATCATCAATTCCCTCTATAGTTTACGGTCTTTTTGGTTACTTGTTTTTTGTATCAGGAACAGGCTTCGGCTTAGGAACGAAGTATTCCCTCCTAGCAGGATGTTTGACAGTGGCAATTATGGTTCTTCCGACCATAATAAGGACAACTGAGGAGGCTATTTTGACAGTTAACCCTCTACAAGCCCACGCCTCCCTTGCCCTTGGGGCCACAAAAATCCAAACTATTTTTAAGGTCATATTGCCAGATGCCATGGACGGAATTCTAGGAGGAATATTCTTATCAACAGGTAGGATTGTAGGTGAATCAGCCGCCCTAATTTTCACAATGGGCACTAATACTGATATACCAAAGGGCTTATTTAAGTCTGCAAGGACCATGGCAGTTCACATGTACGTACTTTCGTCAGAAGGTTTCCACGTTAAGGAAGCTTACGCCACAGCAGTACTCCTCCTAGTCTTTGTTGTCGTAATAAACTTCGTTTCAGCAAAGATTAGTAAAAAAATTGTAAAATCTTAGGAGAAAGAATGGATAATATAAATAAAAATGGGCCCTTAGAAGATGACATCTATAAAAAGGCCCAGCAAATAAATAAGAAAAACAAATCAATAATAGCCCAAAGAAATGTTGAAGATAAGGGCACAGCCATCTTAGTCAAAGATTTAGATTTATGGTATGGAGATTTTAAAGCTCTTAAAAAAATAAATATGGATATCAAAAAGGGCAAGGTTACAGCCTTTATAGGACCTTCTGGTTGTGGCAAGTCTACAACTCTCAAATGTTTTAATAGGATGAACGACCTTGTTGATTCATGTAGGATAGAAGGTTTAATAGAAATAGAAGGATCTGACATTTACAAAAAAGACGTGGATGTTGTAAGTTTGCGTAGAAATGTTGGTATGGTCTTTCAAGCACCAAACCCTTTCTCCAAGTCAGTTTATGACAATATTACCTATGGACCAAAGTTATCAGGCATTAAGGATAAGGAAACTTTAGATGGAATTGTAGAAAATTCTCTAAAGGCCGCTGCAATTTGGGATGAAGTTAAGGATAAACTCGACCAAAACGCTTTGTCATTCTCCGGTGGCCAGCAACAGAGGATTTGTATAGCTAGAACCCTTTCTGTAAATCCTGAAATAATCCTAATGGACGAGCCTACAAGTGCCCTTGACCCAATATCCACATCTGCCATAGAAGACTTGATGGATGAGTTAAAGGAAAAATACACCATAGTAATTGTAACCCACAACATGCAGCAGGCAGCAAGGATATCAGACCAAACAGCCTTCTTCCTAACAGGAGAGGTAATAGAGATGGATGAAACCAAAAAGATTTTTGAAGACCCAGCTGATAAAAGGACTGAAGATTATATTACAGGAAGGTTTGGATAATGAGGACTAGGTTTAATAGTAATTTGGGATCAATCAAGGATATGACCAGGGAAGTAAGCCAATTAATCCTTATTTCCTATGATAGGATTGACCTTTATCTTGACAATAAAAACGATGAAAATTTAGATCATGTCATAGAACTCTATGACGATATCAGAAGGGGAGCATCTGGAGTAGAGAGCTTTTGCTTTGAACTCTTGGCCCTCCAACAACCTGTGGCCAAAGATCTTAGGCTCTTGCAAATGGAAATAAAACTTGCCTCAACCTTCAAAAGAATAGCAAGTCACCTAAATTCAGCAGCAGAAATCTTAAAATCCTATTGGCTTTCTGAAAAAGAAATAGATTTTCTTAAAAAATTCATCGAAAATGAAAAAAATATGCTAGAAGATGGCATCAAGGCCTTTGTGACCAATAATAAGGACCTAGCCCTTGATACAATCGAGAAAGACCAAATTAATAACGACTTATTTATTGATGCCATTAACTTTGCGGCAGATGAAAATAAAAACGACAAGATTAGTGCAGTAGAATTATCGAATAAAATTTTACTTTTTAAATACTTTGAAAGGCTTGGCGACAGGCTTGCCAGGGTGGCAGAATTAGCAACGAGGTTATAATGATATATGTAGTTGAAGATGATGGAGCAATTAGAAATCTAGTATCCTATGCTCTTACTGAAAAAGGCTATCAAGTAAAATCCTTTGAGGATGGTAGGTCAATAGTAAAGGAAATTAGGGAAAATCCCTGCGAACTTTTGCTTCTAGACCTCATGCTTCCAGAAAAGGACGGAGTCACAATCCTAAAAGAGCTTAGGGAATTTTCTGATATACCTGTTATAATTCTTACAGCAAAAACTGATGAATTTGACAAGGTTTTGGGCCTTGAAAGTGGGGCTGATGATTATATCACCAAACCATTTTCTATCCTAGAACTTCTATCAAGGGTTAAAGCTATCTTGCGTCGAGTAAATAAGGCTGATAACGACCATCTCACCTACAAAAATCTAAGCATTAATACCAAAAAACGAACTGTGAAGGTTAATGGAGAAAAAATCGACCTTACCTACAAGGAATTTGAGATGTTATCTTTATTTATGAACAATATTGCCAATGTCATTACCAGGGAAGATTTCCTCCTAAAAATCTGGGGTTATGACTACCAAGGCGAGACTAGGACTGTTGATGTTCATATAGCAAGCCTCAGATCCAAGCTAAAGGATGCAGGCTCCTACATTTCAACCGTAAGAAACCTTGGTTATAAATTTGGAGAGATATGAAAAAGTTAACTAAAAAATCATTAATTATTACAACAACCATAGCTACCGCCCTTGCTGTGGTTGTTAGTTTTTATACAAACCAATACATACTCTGTCTTTTATTTTGGGCAATTCTAATGATTTTGTTGGCATCATCTCACTTTTATATCGACAAAAGACTAGATACCTATGCCAAAGAAATTTCGAAATTTGACAAATACTACGACTTTGACCACATTGGCGAAGATTTTGAAGATGTAGGCAAGATTTATGGCAAGCTTCTTAACAAAAATATCAAACTTGAGAAAAACATTTCCATCTTAAAAAGGCAAATCAAAGAGTTAAAAAATATTACCTCAAATATGGAAGAAGGCTTTATAGTATTTGATCCTAAGGGTGAGGTAGAACTGATGAATGATTCGGCCAAGGTTTTTTTAAATAAGGATGAGAAGGTTAGGCTTGATAAGCTCATAGATGACAAAGAATACAAGCTTGCCTTAAGAGAAGCAAGGATTTTATCCAGGTCAAAAAGCCTGGCCCTTGATGTAAATTCCTACCACCTAAAGATTTTTATCGACCCAATTTATGATGATGGAAACATGGGTTTTGTAGTAATTATCATTGATTATTCAGAAACAAGGAAGGCAGAGCTTATGAGAAGGGAATTTTCTGCCAATGTCACCCACGAACTAAAAAGTCCACTCACCTCTATAAATGGCTATGCAGAGCTCATTGCTACAGGGATTGCCAAAAAAGAAGATGTTAAGAAATTTGCCCAGATAATTTTTGATGAGGGAAATAGGCTCCTTGAAATAATTGACGATATCCTTAGACTTTCAAAACTTGATGAAAAAGGCCTAGACATAGAAAAATCCTACGTTGATATCAAGGAAGAGATGGATATTATCATCGATAAGTTTAGGCAAAATTCAGTTAAGAAAAATATAAAAGTGGAAAATAATTTGACTTCCTACAGGATTCACACAGTCAAATCTCTTTTTGTGGACCTTTTATCAAACATTTATGAAAATGCCATCAAATACAACAAGGAAGGTGGATCTATCGAAATTTCTTCGATTCTTATAGATAGGTCGCTTAGGATTTTTATAAAAGACACTGGCATTGGAATAGGAAGTTCCGATATAAAAAGGGTTTTTGAGAGGTTTTTTGTGGTTGATAAATCAAGAGATAGGAAGTTAAAATCAACTGGACTTGGCCTTTCTATTGTAAAACATATTGCTGATACACTTTCTTTCAATCTAGACATAGAAAGTAAACTCGGAGAGGGTTCTACTTTTATAATAGAAATACCAATTGATGATTATATATAATTCATATTGAAATATTTCGTTATATTTGATACAATCATACTGAGAATATAAAAAGGAGACTGAGATGAAGGTAACTATATGTTCATGTGCAAGATGTACAGCCCACGGAAATGAATACTTACATGATTCCGCTGAGCTTGTAAAGAAAGATGTTGAAATTGCTTATGAAGTAGATGGTCTTGGCGATGCGCCAGAAATCGAAATAGTTTATAAGAACATAATGGATGAAGTAGAAAATTCAAAAAGATTATCACCTATTTTAAAAATAGATGACGAGTACATAACCAAAGCTAAACCAGAAGTTCTTATGGAAAAAATGTATGCGACTATCAAAGTTGATAGGGACAAGAGAAGGGCAGAAGCCAATAAATAAGAAAAGATTAAGTTAGTTGAGGTATTAAATGAAAGAATCGTACATAGATATTTTAAACATAAGAAGGATGGCCTTTGAGGCAATTGCGAAGATTGCTTATGAGAATAGGCCACTGACAGATATAGGCCTAGAAGTATATAATATCCTCCCTGGTGAAGAAGCATCCTACAGGGAAAATATCTTCAGGGAAAGAGCTGTAATGGGCGAAAGACTAAGGATGTGTATAGGTCTTGACGCAAGAACAGCTGACAAAACCGAAGCCATTACACAAGGTCTTGCTGATATGGATGCTGATAGGAGAATCTACCATCCACCATTAGTATCAGTTATCAAAATTGCCTGTGAGGCTTGCCCAGAAAATAAGGTTACAGTTACAGACCAATGCCACGCTTGTATTGGCCACCCATGTGTGAATGTCTGCCCAAAAAACGCAGTAGAATACACAGCTAAGGGTGCTATAATTGATCAAGAAAAATGTATCAAATGTGGTAAGTGTGTTGAAGCTTGCCCATACAATGCTATAAACCATCAAAAAAGACCTTGTGCCGAATCTTGTGGTGTAAAGGCGATTAAATCAGATGAATTAGGTCGTGCATCAATAGATGAAGATAAGTGTGTAGCTTGTGGTAGGTGTATAATAACCTGTCCATTTGGAGCTATATCAGACAAGGGAGAAATTTACCAATTAATCAAGTCTCTCCAATCAGATAGGAAGGTTTATGCTATAGTAGCCCCATCTTTTGTAGGCCAATTTGGTGCAAATGTAAGCCCAAAACAAATCAGGGAAGCTGTCAAAATGCTAGGCTTTGATGATATGATTGAAGTAGGTTTAGGTGCTGACCTTACTACAATGAATGAAGCACATGAATTCTTAGAGTCTGTGCCAACAGGCAAAATACCATTTATGGGTACATCTTGCTGTTTCTCATGGAAATCAATGGTTAGAAAAAATTTCCCAGAAATCAACGACAAGATTTCAGAGTCATCTACACCTATGATTTACTCAGGCAAGCAAATGAAAAAACGTGATCCAAACTGCGAAGTAGTGTTCATAGGACCATGTATTTCTAAAAAGCTTGAAGCCCTTGAACCAGAAGTTGCAGAAGTTATTGACTTTGTAATTACCTACGAAGAGCTTTTAGGCATGCTTCTTGCTAAGGGTATAGAGCCAGCTGAAATAGAAGTAGAAGACGATATTATGGATGCGTCTCAAACTGGAAGGTACTACGCTGTAAGTGGTGGTGTTGCCCAAGCGGTTGAAAAGAGAATCCACGAAATCGACCCTGATGTAGTAGTAAATATGGAAAATGCAGAAGGCCTAGCTGACTGTGTGAAACTAGCTAGAATGGCAAAACTTGGCAAGATGAACGGCAAGCTAATCGAGGGAATGGCTTGTATGGGAGGCTGCGTTGGAGGCCCTGGTACAGTTGTTGATATCAAAAAATCTGGAAAAGCTGTTAAAGATTTCTCGGCAGCATCAATCTTCAAATCACCAGCAGACAATACAAATATCCCAACAGAAGATAGACCAAACGACAGCGTTTTACAAAAATAATAAATAATATAGGGGAGCTCTAAGCTCCTCTTTTTTGTGTGAAAATTTCCGAGTTTTTTTATATATTTGAAATATCCTTGATACTGAAAATCGATTGCACAGTTTTATTTCGTATGATAAAATAAAATTAATATATTATTAACAATATTAGAATAAAAATGAGGTAATTATGGTAAATAAAAAACTTCTAGAAATGCTTGAGGGATCAAAAAAATATTTGTATGTAAATTTACTTTTTCGCTTCGTGTCTCTCTTTATGCAAATTGGTATAGTTTGCATATTTAGTCAGGTTGTTTCCTTAGTCTTTAGACAAAAGATAGGGGAGATTTCCCTAGTAGAAATTATTCTCTATGGGATTTTATTTTTGGCTATAAAACTTTTTTGCCAATATATGGTAACAAGAATATCTTTTCATTCAACAAAATTTATTAAGGAAAAAATGAGGAAAATAATCTTTCAAAAACTCATTGACGATAGGATAGACTTTGAGGAAAAATTGCCAACATCCGCTATTTTGCAATTAGCTGTGGAGGGAGTTGACCAGTTGGAGATTTATTTCACATCCTATCTACCACAACTTTACTATTCCCTATCATCAGCCCTAATACTTTTTGCCTGTATTTCCTATATAAGCAAAACTGCGGCAATCACCCTTCTAATTTGCCTGCCCCTAATCCCAGTTTCTATAATCCTAATCCAAAAAATTGCCAAAAAACTTTTGGGTTCTTATTGGACATCCTATATGAGCCTTGCTGATATATTTCTAGAAAATCTTGAAGGCCTCAATGAATTAAAATCTTACGGAGCTGATTCTTATAGGCAGGACTTGATGGATGATTTCGCCGAAAAATTTAGAAAAGCGACTATGAGAGTTCTTGTAATGCAGCTAAATTCCACATCTGTCATGGATATTATAGCCTATGGGGGCGCTGCGGCTGGTATTGGAGTTGCCCTTGTAGAATTTAGTCAAAGAGACATAAATGTTTTTGGCCTTGTATTTATCAGCCTTTTGGCTGCAGAATTTTTCCTTCCTTTAAGACTACTCGGATCATATTTCCACATAGCCATGAATGGAATTGCTGCCTCAAACAAGCTCATGGTCCTAATTGATAGTCTTGATAGGGACTTGGGAAGTGAAAGTCTAGAAGGAGAAAAAATTGACCTTAGCTTTGATAATTTGACCTTCTCCTATGATGGACAAAGGCAAATCTTAGATAACATTAATATTGGAATAAAAACAGGAGAACTGGTAAGCCTTGTCGGCCTAAGTGGGTCCGGAAAATCCACAATAGCTAATCTAATCAAGGATCCAGGCCTTTCCTATGATGGAAAAATCCTTATAAATGGACTTGAAAAAAATTCTTATGATCCAAAGAGCCTTAACAAAAAAATAATAAATGTGGATTTTGATGGCAAGGTCTTTAAGGGAAGCGTCAGGGAAAATTTGAAAATTGCAGGAGAAAATTTGACTGACGAGCAAATGCTAGATGCCCTAAAAAAGGTCAATTTATACGACTATTTCAAAGACCAGGCAGGGCTTGATACAGAGATTTTAGAAAATGCTTCAAACCTTTCAGGCGGTCAAAGACAGCGACTTGTCCTTGCCAGGGCCTTTTTGTTTGATGGACTTTTGTATATTTTTGATGAGGCTACAAGCAATATTGACGGGCCAAACGAGGAAAAAATTATGGCCATAATCCAAAAACTCGCCAAAGAAAAGGCGGTTTTAATCATTTCCCACAAGCTAATAAACTTGGTGGCAAGCGACAGGATTTATTTCTTAGAAGACGGCAAAATTCAAAAATCCGGCACCCACTCAGATTTATATGAAAATTGTAAGTCTTATAAAAATATTTTTGATAAACAAAAAGAGCTTTGCTCTTACGCAAAGGGGGTAAGCTATGAAAACTAGGAGATCTAGCCTTAGTATAATGAAAAATATGATAGGCCTTGTTGGAGAATTAAAACCAGTCATGGCCCTAGCCATCATCATAGGCAGCCTTGGCCACCTTTGTGCAAGCTTTGTGACAATCCTTGCAGGCTACGGGATTTTGTCGAATTATCAAAACGATGGCAAAAGCATTTTTATAATAAAACTGATGGTAGTTTTTGCTATCTTAAGGGGGATTTTCCATTATATTGAGCAATACGCCAACCATTATCTTGCTTTTAAAATTTTAGCAAAAATCAGACACCTTGTCTTTAAGAAAATGAGAAGTCTCGCCCCAGCAAAACTAGCTGGCAAGGACAAGGGCAACCTCATAAGCCTGATTACATCAGATATAGAATTGCTAGAAGTTTTCTACGCCCACACAATTTCACCGATTGGAATAGCCATAACTTACTTAATTATTATGGAAATCTTCCTAGGAAGTTTTTCTAACTACCAAGCTATTCTGGCATTTTTTGCCTATATTACTATTGGATTAATAAGTCCTATGGTAATTGGCAAAAAAAATTCTAGTCTGGGTCTTGATCTTAGGAATAAAACCGGAGAATTAAATTCTTTTGTCCTTGAAACTATCAGAAATATGGACGAGGTTAAGCAATTTGACCTAAAAGATAGACAGGTTTCTATCCTTAGGAAAAGATCTAGGAAATTAAGGTCAACTGCCAATAAACTTGATCAAATAAAGGCAGGTTCTGAAGCCCTAATCGGAGGCCTTATCCTAGTTTTTTCCTTTGCAATGCTCCTTTTATCCCTATTTCTTTATAAAAATAATATTGTCGACATAAAGGGATTTATAATACCAAGTATAGCTATGTTTTCAAGCTTTGGTCCCTTTGTTGCCCTTTCTAACCTTGGCAATATCCTTTCTCACACCCTTGCAAGTGGGGACAGGGTCCTAGATCTTTTGGAAGAAGAACCGATAGTTGACGAAGTTTTGGGAAATGATGACAAGAAAGCCTTTGAATCTGCAGAAATAGATAAGATTTCCTTTGCCTACGGAGAGGAGAAAATTCTCGAAGATTTCTCTTTGAATTTTGTCAAGGGTAAGATTTTTGGATTCTATGGCAAAAGTGGGTCTGGAAAATCAACCCTCCTAAGACTTTTAATGAGATTTTGGGATGTGGACCAAGGAGAAATAAGGATAAATGACAAAAATGTTAAAGAAATTCCAAGCAAAAATTTAAGACAAATGCAAAGTCTTCTTGGCCAAGACACCTATATTTTTAATATTAGCTTAAAGGACAATATCAGACTTGCCAAGCTTGACGCTACAGACACAGAAATAATAGAGGCGGCAAAAAAAGCTTCTATCCATGATTTTATCACATCTCTTCCACAAGCTTATGAAACCAGGGCAGGAGAATTAGGATCTACCCTCTCAGCTGGGGAAAGACAGAGAATTGGTATAGCTAGAGCCTTCCTCCATGACTCAGACCTCATGCTTTTTGACGAGCCAACAAGTAATCTTGATATCCTAAATGAAGCAAGCATCCTAAAATCAATCAAAAAAGAGAGCAAGGATAAGACTATTATTCTCGTAAGTCACTCCCTATCAAGCCTATCTATAGCTGATGAGAAAATTCAAATTAAGGGCAGGAGGAATTCCTAAAACCCTATATTTGTAAATGCGACCTTTTTTAGATATAATATAGGAAAGTCATTATAAGAGAGGAAATTTATGGGTCAAACTACTTTGATGCTCATGATAATAACCATCATCTCAAAGGTCTTCGGATTTTTAAGAGAAGGTGTGATGGCTTATTACATTGGAGCAGGTGATCTAAAAAGTGTATATACAACAGCCAACACCCTGCCTGTAGTTGTGTCAAACTTCGTGGCAATGGGTATTATCTCAGGTTTTATACCTATATATAACAAAGCAAAAAATGAAGAGGGCGAGGAAGCCGCAGAGGAATTTACTTCAAATGTATTTAATATTTTGATGCGCTTTGCCCTTGGTGCGGTAATCTTTGGTATTGTTTTTGCAAGGCCATTTTCTAAAATTCTAAGCCCCGACCTTGAAGGGGAATGGCTAGACCTTGCGACAAACTACACAAGAATAATGATGTTTGCAGTCTTTGCCTATCTTTATTCTGCGATTTTCAGGGGCTATTTAAACCTCAAGGGCAATTTCTTTGATCCTGCCATTACAGGAATCTTGATGAATATTGTCATTATAATTTTCACAGTCCTCACAGGTATCACAGGCAATCCTTATTTGTTGATTGTAGGAGCTCTTTTGGGAAATGTTTTGCAATATATCTTATTTCCAAAGGCGGTAAGACTTGCAGGCTACGAACACAAAAGAATTGTAGACATCCACAACAAGTATGTCAAAAGCCTGATGATTGTGGCAGTGCCAATAATTATCTCATCTGCCGCTGGCGAACTTTCTATAATAGCAGACAACTCCATGGCGTCTTACTTTTTCGGAAAGGCTGCCATTTCAAAATTGTTTTATTCAAAAACCATGCTCACCCTAATCACAGGGGTAATTACAGTTTCTGTAACAACAGCGATTTTCCCAAAAATTGCCCACCTGGGCCAGGCGGGAGAGATAAGTAAGATGAAATCATCAATCTCATCTGCTGTTGTCACATCCATGAGCCTTGTAATTCCTGCAACCATTGGCATGATGGTCCTCTCAGGGCCAATAATCGAGCTAGTTTTTGAAAGAAGGGCCTTCACAAGCGAAGATACAATCATCGTTGCAAGTCTATTGTCAGCCTATGCCCCTTATATCATTTTCCAATCCATAACAGATGTTGTGGATAGGGGATTTTATGCGGTTGGCGATAGCAAAACACCTGTTATTATCGTTGTGATCCAACAAGTCTTAAATATTATTTTAAACTTTGTTTTGATCAAGTATTTTGACATCAAGGGTCTAGCCTATGCGACAGTTGTCTCAACTGCTATTGGGTCAATGATGATGATTTATAAGTTCAGGGACAATTTTGGGTCCTTTAATTTCAAATCAACTTTAATTTCCCTAGGGAAAATTGCCCTTGCAACAGGTCTTATGGCCTTTTTGGCAGATGTAACTTACACCATGCTTGCAGGCAAAATCAGCCATATAATCGCCCTTTTCGTAGCTATTATTGTGGCAGGCTTTGTTTATATTTTGCTAATTTTACTAGCTAGGATTCCAGAAGTCATGGACCTAGTTAACCAAGTCTACCACAAGTTTTTTGACAAAAAAGGAGAATCAAAGAGGGTAGCAAAGAGAAAAAGAAAAAATAGGTACTAAAAAGATGGCATAAAATCTTGCCATCTTTATTTTTTAAAAATATCACTAAGGAATATTCCGATTTATGATAAGAAAGGACCCTAGTTTATGAGATTCCTCACTTCAGCCCCCTCGACTTCGCTCGGGGTACACTCCATGACTGGAGAGTATGTCTGCTTATGTGCTGGTCTTTGCTTTATAAGGGCCCTCCTCCGCTGAAGCGTCGTTCGGGACGGCGCTGAAAGGTTCGATGTTACAGAGGTCGTTCCGACAGAGAGTTCGGAGAACTCGACGAGGAATCTCATAAATAAGAGATTTTTTAATAAACAAAAAAGATGGCTCTTAAGCTTTTAGCTCAAGTTTGCCATCTTTTTAAATTTTCATAATAGTATTTTTCATAAAAATTGAAACAATTTTGGAGAAGTTTTCAAGGCTACTTATCCTACAAAAATCTGCCCCATAAATTAGTTTGCCATTTTCTATATCTTCGTCTTCGCCAGTAAAGACGCCCAACACAGAAATTTCCTCGTTTTTTATATTCCTGATTTCCTTAGCCGTATCTTTCACAGCCACATCTCCGATATACTGTTCCTTCTCAAGGAGTTTGACCGTATTTATATTGGCCTTTTCGTCATTTGGCCTGCCGTCTGAAAGGATGATTACAATGTGCTTTTCATTTTCCTTAGTCTTGTCAATTAGTTCATTTAAAACCTTAAAGGCAAGGCCATCCCTGTTTGATCCAGAGGCGAAATATTTGAAAATCTCCTTGTTGTTGTGTTTTTCATTGTAATCCCTAAAGAGATTGAAAACTGTGTGGTCACGAAGGGTCGAAAAGGACATTACCCTAATAGGGATGCCCACCTCATCCATGGCATTTTCTATGATGTAGGCTTGGTTGGCTATAATTTCCTGCCTGTTTCTCTGGCTGGCAGAAGAATCCAAAAGCAAATCGACCTTAAAAGTAGAAACGTCGTCGTTTTCTACATTATCAAAAATATTAAAATCCTTAAGGACGCTGGCCTTCCAAGCCTTTGTAGAATCAACAATCCCGTAGGCCTTGGAGACTTCAGAAAAATCCTCGTAATTTGCTATAGAATTTTTTATTGTCTGAGCAAGCTCCTTGATGGAACGATTGTTTATGGCGAGATTTTTCTCAATGTAATCTTTATTTTTCTCAAAAACCTCATCCCTGTTTTTCTTATAAAACTTGGCATTTGGGCTATCTGTGTAAACTCCCTTGGTAAAATACAAAAATTTCCCAGAATGGACCCCAGTTGCGAGTTTTTTCTCAAGGGACTTGACCCTCATTTCCGGAAAAACCGACTTGCCATAAAAGTCTTCAATAAATTCATCACTCCCGTGGTAGCCTTCTTTGTCAGCATTCAATAGGATAAGGTGCCTGTCCATGTCCTTGTTTTTTTCTTCCAGATAAATATTTCCCGTAAACTCTGCCGAACCAATATTAAATTGGTCTTTTATAAAGTCATCAGAAAAGTCAAAGTCTTTGGCATCCTTTTTTGAATTTTTAAAATCCTTAGGCTTTTTATCCTTAATCATCTCCTTGAGGAGAGATTCATTTTCCCTGGACTTTTCAAAAGTGAAATAGGTCTTAAAAACTTGGTTTAATTTCTCAATGAGTTTGCCTGTATCAAGTTCGTAAATCTTAAAAATATCCCTGTAAATTGTCCTAAAAAATGGGCCTTCAGTGATGGGCTTACCTAGGACTTGTCCATAATAGGCCTTTTCGATTTGCTCTTTTAGGTTGTCTGCCTCGTGGAAATTGTATTTGCGAAGGGCTTTTTTAGCATAGTCCTTCCTCAAAGATTCGATAACTAGATTGTCCTTATCCAAGGTCTTGTAGGCAATGTCTTCCATCAAGAGATTGGCAATGAAGGAAAATTCTGGGAAAAAGGGACTTTCAGCTCTCAAATAGTCAAAGTATGAATCCAAAACATCAAAATCAAAGGTCTTGATTACAAAACCCCTGGTCATATTTTTATAAACTTGGTCCATGGGATAGGATTTTTGGGGAAGAAAGTCATATTTTTCCGCAAAATCCCAGATGATATTATATTCTCTTATCTTATCAAAATTCTCACTCATCAAAGACACTCTCGTCTATTTTTTCAGGTATTTTTGTCTTTATTAAATCAAGGACAAGGTCTCTTTCAAATTGGTCAAAAGACTTATTCACCAGACCCATTTTGATAGCGTCAAATGGATTAAGGCCGATTTTCATAGTCTCAATAGCCCCGATTAAGCCCCTAAGGTCAACAGATTTTGTTGAAATCTCGTTGTTTTCGCTCTTCATCTGTAGGGAGATAAACATATCAATCAAGGCCTTCCTGTATTTTTCCTTGAGGGTTGGGAAATTATCCTTAAGGAGCAAATCAAGATTGGCCTTGGTAATATTTGGCACATTTATAATCATAAACCTTGATGCAAGAGCCTCGTTAAGCTCACGAGTGCCGACATAACCGTAGTTCATAGTTCCAATAAATCTGGTATTTGGATCTAAGTTTATCTTATCAAATCCAGAAATATCAATAATCCTCCTGTGGTCAAGGCTTGCGTGGAGGACAGAAATCGCCTCGTTTTTTGCCATATTTATCTCATCTAAAATCGCAAAACCACCATTAATAGCAGCTTCGTAAATCGGACCTTTCCTAAAAGTCACCTCGCCATTTTTGAAAGTGTCAGCTCCTATTAGGGAAGCAAAATCGGTATTAACATGGAAGGAAACATTGTAAGTTGGCCTTTTAAAAAGATAGGAAAGGTTTGAAGCAAGGACGTTTTTTCCAGTCGCCTTGGCCCCTGTAAGGAGGATATTCTTCCCGGCAAGAAGGGCAGCGATAGCCTGTTCTAAGACATCTTTCCCATAGTATTTATACTCAGGCTTGATAACCCTATCGTTATTATCAAGTCCATTTTTTTGTCTATATTCTTCTAAAAGGGCAATCAAATTCTCATTAATGCCCTGGTCTTTTAAATAATTAATCATAATTCACCTCGGATTTATTATACAATAGGCAGGAAAAATATCACGAAATTAAAATGAAGGCAAAAAACAATTCGTCCAAGGCCGATAATAGTGTAAATATATACAAATGAGCTTTCATTTACCATAGATTTGTTATATAATAAGGTTGTAACAATTAGTAACCTAAACTGTTAAAGTAGATAGATAAAGAAATATGTGAAAAGGGAGACGAATATGAAAACAATGAGAAAATTTATGGCACTTTTGATAGCCACAATTATGATGGCATCAAATATCGCCCCAGCTTTTGCAACTGATGGGGATGGATCCTTGCCAAGTACAGCTAACGAAGATAAGACTTGCCCTCTTGTACTAGGATCTAATATTCCTGTAAAACCAGTAAAACCTGGAGAAGGAGAAACGGTAGAAAAACTTACAAAAAATCCAGACCAACCAGCCATCTATACCTTGCATACAGACTATCTGGTAGAAAGGGGAGTAGATGATAAGGGAAAACCGAAATATGTAGTAAACTACCAACCTTACATAGCAAGTGTTGGGGAAAAGGCAACAGATGATGAAAAAGCTAAGGTAAATAAAACCATTAATTTACCTGACATTCCTGGTTACAATAAACCAAAAGATACTAGCGAAACTGAAATCAAAGATTATAAAATTAACTATGATATTATAAAAAATGCAGCAAATAATAAAAAGAATACTGGTAATGAAGAAGATGGCTTTAGGTATGAAGAAAAGCAAGAATTTAAATATCCTGGCAAGAAAGTTGAATTTAAAGTAAAGCACGTCTTCCAAGCCCTAGAAGACTTTAGTAAATACACAAATCTAGACGGAAGTATAGAGGAAGAGAATGCATATTCTACCACTCAAAGTGGTTACATCGGTTCTACTATGAAAGTCACTCCATTGGAAGAAAAAGATCCTCAAAGAAAAGGCTTTGTGCCAGAAGCGGAATTTATAAAAATGCAAGTTCCAGAAGATACTAGGGATTTTATCTTAGAATACCGCTACAACCGTGCCCATTTTGATGTAGTTTTTGACACACAAGGTGGAACACCACTTCCAGCCCGTACCCTTTATTATGGACAAGAAATTCCTAAAATTGCCGTTGAAGATATTCCTACAAAAGTAGGCGGCGAATTCCAAGGCTGGAAGCCATCTGTAGATTTAAAAACAAAGGATGGAAAAACTTTTAAGGCAAAAGAAATAATTAAAGTTGGAACTGACGCTATCAAAGATCTTGATGCGAATTTGATTATGCCAGCAGGAAACCTTACCTTCACAGCTGTATGGAAGGACAATCCACAGGCAGACTATGCTGTCCAATTCTGGGCAGAAAAGGCAGACCACGCAGGTGAGTACGACTATATAGGTACTCATGTATATAAAGACCAAGCCACAGGTATGAGACCAGACCTCGATAATGAACCTGTAAAAGACTTAGTCTTTCCAGACCTAGACCAAAAACGTCTATCCAAGATTTGGGGTAACGCAAGATTTAATCGTGGCAAAGATCTTTATTTAAACAGGTTCTTTGTTTACAACAAAGATTTAACGCATGATCAAAACAAGGATCCGAAAAATGTAAGCCTAGTTAAGTCTGTTGATGCAACAGGTAAGACTGTCTACAATATCTACTATGACAGACAAGTCTATGACCTATACTTTACTAAGTCCAATGCCCTACCTGCTGAAAACACTTTTTATCCTGAAATTTGGGGATATGACGAAGCTCAAGGCGAGGTAGTGAAGAAGGGCGGTCCTGGCAATCTTTACCACTACAAGGCAAGATTTAACCAGCTAATGCTTGGCTGGCCAAACGACGCTATGCAAACCAAGGGCTTTAGCGAAGGCATGCAATCCTTTGGCTGGGGACCAAACTATAGTAATTCAGCTTTTCCTACTCACTTGGACACACCTCCTTATAGATTAAATGCCGACCAATTCTTAGACATGGAAGGATACGATACTAGGGGCGGCTATACTAAGCACATAGATAAGGGTGATGGATCAAGCATAAAATTAGATTGGACCGATTATACAACTCTATCCTTCGGTATAAAACAAGCTGAAGACTCTATGCCTCACCACATGGACTTTTGGATGGACGGCTTCAAGAAAGACGAAACAATTATCCGCTACGACCTATACAGGTATAAGGCAGATACCAATTCTGAAACTTATGCGCCTAAATATCCTCAGGTTCAAGGCTTTACCGGTAAGAGACTTAATGAAACACCGGATTATCTTAATTCGGATGAAATAGATGCTAAAAACGAAGAGCGTGCAGAAGTAACTCCATTTCCTACCAAGACATATACAGACATGTATGGAGAACGCCCTGTAGGTGAGATGAAATTTATTAAGGCCTTCTTTAATAATGCCGATGACTGGGGCGACCCTGACGGCTGGGACGGATTTGAAACAAATGGCTACCTTAAATTTGAATACACTCGTAATAAGTATCCACTAAGATTTAACTACGACCCATCAAAAATTAAGGACGACAATGAGTTTGACTCAACAAACCAATTACAAACCTTCTACGAGTTTCCTCTAAAGGCTCTAAGTCCTGATTTAGAAGGCAACGAAGAATATAAAAAAGAAAATCCAGCCAACTTATTGGATGATCCAGAAAATTTAAAAAAATTAGGCCTTACAGATTTAGTAGAAAAAGATGATGAAGGGAACTTAAGAGTCAAAAGACCGGACAATCTTTCAGACCAAATGGTATTTAAGGGCTGGGCTCTAGACCCTGCTGGTAAGAAGATGGTTTGGGAAAACCCGGGCGAAAAAATGCCTAACCACCCACTCAACCTCTATGCTATATGGGACGAGCCAGACTATAAATGGAAGGTGACCTTTGATCCAGATGGAGGAATATTGCCTAAAATTTCTGAAGAAAAAGTCACCACAGAAAGAAAAAAAATAAAAGAAGGTGACATAGATGATGAGAAAGAAATCACCTACGCCAAAAAAGGAGACGACGAAGGCGATAAGCAAATCTTTACTGTCGTCCAAAGACAAAAGCTAGTAGAACCTCAAAAACCAAAAAAGAAAGGATATGACTTTCTAGGTTGGGAAGTAATCCATTATAAAAAAGATGATGATGGCAACTATACTAACGAACAGGATAATTCATATCGAGAAAAATATAAGGTCCCAGAATTATATTCATTTGGCACTGACGTTGTAGCTCCAATCTACCTAAAAGCAATTTGGGTACCAAACCAAATGGTCGATGTTGAGGTTGAACATTATTTCTTAGACAGGGAATATAGATTAGATACTAGCAAGAATGAAAATCCTGTAAAAATAACTCTTGAAAATCAAAGGGCTAACCATATGGCATTGGCTACCGGTGATAAGCAGGATGTTGATTATATCTTAGCTACTCCTAAAGAATTTGAAAAGCATAAGGATTCAGATATTTACGCTAAATACAAGGAATACAATGACCGTGTAGGACTAAACAACTCTTACTTCCAAACCTTTAGGGTTGGGCCAGAGAAAATCCCTGATCCTAATAATCCAAATAAGATGATAGATAATCCAAACAATGTCTTCAAATTCTTTTATAGGCCTTTTAGGAGGCGTGAGTATAAGGTTAATTATTTAGATGAAAGAGCCAAGGCTGAACTAGATAAGGATACAACAGATGAAGCTAAAAAAGATATTATAGAAAAGTATTCTATTATAAAACAAGAAAAAGTGATAAACGGAAACCGTGACTATGATGCTAGGAATTACAAAAAAATCCCAGGTTGGGTCCTAGCCGAGGGAGAAAAGCCACAACAACAACTCGTCTTTGATGTTAATGAGGAAACAAATGAGTTCTTAGGAATTAATAAAACTGGTAAAAAAGAGATTACTTTCTATTATAGGGACGTAAGGCTAATAAGAGTCCCAGATGGTGACACTTCTAAAACACCAAAAGGTTATGTCAGAGTGACCTTCAAAGCTGGCGAAAACGGTAAACTCGAAGAAGGTGGTAAAGCCAAAACTGTTCACTATGACGTTGTAAAGGGCTTGAAATTTTCTAATATCCCAGTACCTGATACTAATAATTCTGACAAAACAGGTGTAAAAATTGTACCTGATGAGGGCTATCAATTTGTAGGTTGGGAACGCAAAGAAGATCAATCAAAAGGTCTTTTAGGTAAAGACCAAGGTGTATGTGATAACTACACTTTTGTAGCAAAATTTGAAAAACCACAGGGCAAATTCACCATCAAAAAAGTCCTAGAAAACCAACCTGTAGAGAAACAGTCAACCATGACCAGAATGGCAGTTCCAGCTCCATTGAAGTTTAAATTCAAAGTCACAGGCCCAAAGATAAATGGATCTAAAAATAATGAGCCAACAGAATATACAGAAGAATTTGAATTGGTTGCTGGCGAAACAAAAGTATTAGAAAATCTATTTGACGGAGACTATAAGGTTGAAGAAATAGAAAACCATGGCTATACTCCATATTACATTGAAGGTGACTATGATAAGACTAGTTCAAAATTATCAGCAGATCCAATAAAAGTAAAATTAGAAAAAACTGATAATAAAAAAGACTATGAAAAGACCCTAACCGTAGTAAACAAAAACGTCAAACCAGGAGAAACTGAAACTCCGAATAAAAATATTATAGATATTACAGTTAAGAAAGTTTGGAAAGGCGGAACTAAGCCAACTACAACTATTGAACTTTGGAGAAAGGGCTACAAGGCAGAATACAAAGAAGACTTGTCAGATGAAGAAAAATCAAAAGCTCTAATTGATGAAAAAGTTGGAGAATTTACTACAACTCCTGAGGGAGATAATGAGCAGTCTCAAACCTTCAAAGACCTTCCAAAGCACGACCCAAGTGGTAGGGAATTTACCTACTACGCTATGGAACCAAATGTTCCAACTAATTATGAATCTAAATATAGTGATGATAAGTTAACCATTACCAACAAATATACAAGTCCAAAAATCGATGTAATTGGTGAAAAGAAATGGGTTGGTGTTCCAGATAATGAAACACGACCTACAGTCAAACTTGAACTTTGGAGAAAGACTTCAGAAAAAAATCAAGGAGAGAAAGTTGTAAACACAACCGATCTTGATAGTGATAACAAAGCAAACTTCGGCAAGCAGTATAAGACTGACGAAAATGGAGTTGACTATATTTACTTTGTAAAAGAAGTTGATGAAAGTGGTAATAAATTTAGTCATCAAAATTACTCTTCAAAAGAAGATGGCTTAATAGTCACCAATACCTACGGAGTTGCGAAAAAAGACATCACCGCAACAAAAGTTTGGAAAGGCGATTTAGAAAAAGGCGAAACAAGGCCTACTATCTACTTTAAACTTTATAGGAAAATCAAAGGCGGAGATGCTCAAGAGGTTCAAGGTCAAGAAATTAAAAAACTTGAAGATATAACAGAAGTAACTTGGAAAGATCAAGATATAGCTGATGATAACGGAAATGAATACACCTATTCTGTAAAAGAAGTTGACGTTAAAGGAAATAAATATGTACCAGAAGGTTATACCGCAACATACAGCAAAGATGGCCTAACAGTAACAAATACTAAAAATAAGGAAGTAACTCCTACTCCAGAATCTAAGAAAATCACAGTCAAGGCGACTAAGATTTGGCAAGGTGGGCCTGAAGAGGACCATGGTCAAGTTGATCTTCAACTTATTAGAAAAAGCTCTAAACCTGATAGTGAGGAAGAAGTTGTAAAAGATAGTATTACTATTGATCCAGATGTTGTAACCCAAATTGGGGAAAATCTTCCTCTTAAAGATAAGGATAATTATCCTTACACTTATAAGCTCGTAGAAGTTGGTGTTGGTTTAGATCATATTTTTGAACGAAATGGTAACAAGTACCTATCAACCGTTAAAAAAGATATTGACAATTCAACAGATAACACTTTGATTTTCAAGGTAGAAAATGCCTGCCAAAAGCCACAAGATCCAAATAATATAGTTGCTTATAAGAAATGGGTGAATGTACCAAATAATATTACTAAGCCAAATGTATTTTTCCAACTTCAAAGAAATATAGATGGTGAAGTTCCTCACGATGTGGAAGGACAAAGGATTGAAGTAGGAAATGTAGTAAATCAGGATGGCTTCATAGAAGTAAACTTTGGCGAGCAGGACGAAAAAGACGAAAAAGGTAATAAATACACTTATTCTGTAAGAGAATTGGATATAAATGGAAATCCATTTGATAATTTAGATTATGAGACTACTGTGGATGGTCTTTATGTTGTAAACACATACAAAACCAAAGATCCAGTCCCAGAACCAGAGCCAACTCCTACTCCGGAACCAGAACCAACTCCTACTCCAACGCCAGAACCTGATCCGATAATACCAGGAGAGGATAATCCTGAAGAACCTGAGGAACCAGATAAACCTGAAGAACCAGATAAACCAGAGACTCCAGAAAAACCAGAAGAAAAGATTCCAGAAAAGCCAGAAAAGGAAATACCACCTGTCAAAACTGATACTAAGAAAAAATCAGACCAAACAGGCACAAAATTTGTTAAGAAAATGGAACAAACAGGTACAAAGATAGTATCAAATGTGAAAAATTTCCTAAATCCAACTACTGGTATCATAAGCAATTATGAACTATATATAGGATTGATGGCAGCATCAAGTGTCGGACTATTCTTTACAAGAGATAAAAAGAATGAGGACGAAGAATAAGATTAAAAGATCGTAAGCTAAGGCTTGCGGTCTTTTTTTGTCTAGAAAAGTAAAGAAATGCTCGGGGTGTTGTATTAATATCAATCCCCTCCGCCATGTCGAGCGTTAGCGAGACATCTTATGAACTTTGGATTTCTCTTTTATATAAAAATTATACCTTGACATAGTCCTAAATAGTACTATAATAAGTATTACAAATAATTGTTTATTTATTTTAGAGAAAGAGGATTTATGAATTTTGAACTTGATCCGATGGTCTCTATTTTTTCTTTGCTGAGGTGCGCAAATGGCCACAATAGGGAGAGGGCCAAGTTTTACGGTCTAAGCGACCTTGAGACTATTATCCTTATCCACATCGGCCACATGGCAAATCCTAGCCAAAAAGATATTGCAGAAAAACTTGGGGCTCCCAAGCAAACTGTAAATAATATCATCAAAAGCCTTAAGGAAGACGGGCTGATTGACCTTATTCCTTCGGAAAATGATAAGAGGATGAGGATTTTAAGCCTGACCGCAAAGGGTGAAGAAATTAGAGACGAGAGGTTAAAACCTATTAGTGAATCAAATAAGAGAATGTACGAAAAATTGGGCGATAAGAAGGTTAGGGAGATTAAAGATGCCCTTAAACTTCTTAACGACACAATTAGAGAAGATTTTATAAAGGAGGATGAATGGAAAGTATAAAAGAATTTTACAAGTCCTTTTCCTATATCAAAAGATATTTGGGAGAGTTTAAGAAAAATCGAAATATTTCAAGGATTTATACCAGCCTTGAAACTATCTTAGAGCTTGCTATTCCAGCTATTATGGGCATGACCCTTAATGAAGCTGTCAAGGGAAAAGATTTGGGACTTGCCATAAAATACGGGATTTTGATGGTAATTCTTTCCCTTATAACCATGTTTTGTGGTATGCAGGCGACTAAGAACGCTGGTATCGCCTCGTCTGGTATGGGCCGCAATGCAAGGCTTGCCCAGTTTGAAAATATCCAGCGATTTTCTTTTGAAGATATAGATTATTTTGGGGTTCCTTCGCTTTTGACAAGGTTGTCGTCTGACACCCAACAGATTACTTTTTCTATGTTTGTATCAACCAGGTTTGTAATCAAGACTGTAGCTATGGCTATTGTGGCCTTTGTTTTGGCTCTTAAGTCGAGCCTAAAATTGTCACTTATATTTTTGATAGCTGTGCCAATTTTGTTTGCCCTTTTGATGGGACTTACAACCTATGCTATTCCAAAATTTAGAAAGGCCCGCTACCAATATGACAAGCTCAACCTAGTTGTGGAGGAAAATCTTAAAAATATGCGTGTGATTAAGGCGTTTTTTAGGAAAAAATACGAACTTGATAAGTTTGTCTTCCAAAATGAAAAAATGTTTGAATATGCGGACGGATCTCAAGGACCAATGTCTCTTGTCTTTCCTCTTGCCAATGTAGTTTTGTTTGCAACTTTTGTTGGTATTACTTATTTTGGCGGGATTGAAATCATCGAAGGAAGGCTTGAGGTCGGTGACCTTGTGGCCTTTAATATGTATGCAACCATGCTTCTTGGAGCTTTTATCGGCATGTCTATGGTTTTGACCATGTTTATGTCAGCTTCACCAGGTATTACAAGGGTTGTCGAGGTAATTAGTAGAGTGCCTTCGATGGATAACGAAAAGAAAGTAGAAGGTCTAAAATTAGAAGACGGATCAATTGATTTTGACAATGTTTCCTTTAAATATGAGGAAGATTCGGATTCTTACCAGCTTGAAGATATAAATCTTCACATCAAAAGCGGGGAGTCAATTGGTATTTTAGGGCCAACAGGGTCTTCAAAATCTACCCTAGTCCAGCTAATTCCAAGACTCTATGATATAAGCGAAGGGTCTCTAAAAGTAGGTGGCCATTCGGTAGAAAAATATGACCTAAAAACTTTAAGAGATGATGTGGCAATAGTTCTTCAAAAAAATACCCTATTTTCAGGATCTATTGCCGATAACCTCAGATGGGGAGATGATGAGGCGACTATGGAAGAAATTGAGCTTGCAAGTAAGATTTCTCAGGCCGATGATTTTGTAAGAAATCGCCATGATGGCTATGAATCAGTCCTTGGCCAGGGCGGAACAGGCGTTTCTGGTGGGCAAAAACAAAGGCTAACTATTGCCAGAGCACTACTTAAAAAGCCAAAAATCCTTATTATGGATAACTCCACATCTGCAGTTGACACAAAAACAGAAACTGCTATCATCGATGGGATTAACAAGTACAACAAGGATTTGACCAAGATAATTATTTCCCAGAGGGTATCTTCATTTAAGTATGTAGACAGGATTATAGTTATGAATGAAGGAAAAATCGAAGCAATCGGCACTCACGACGAGCTTTATGCGACCAACAGGGTTTACAGGGAGACTGTCGATATCCAAGAGCAAGGAGGTAGAGCTAATGACTAATGATTACAAAATGAATGACAAATCATATAGGAGAAAAGTTTCATTTTCGTCAATAGCAAGGCTCTTATCTTACCTTTTTGCTTATAGGTGGCAGATGATTTTGATTGTAGTTTGTGTAATAGTTTCGGCCCTCACCCAGATCTGGGGAGTAAACATGCTCCAGCCAATTATTGATAATTATATATTAAAGTCTGATGTATCAGGTCTAAAAATTGCCTGTCTTCAAATGGGTGCTATCTACGCAGTTTCTGCCCTTACTTCCTTTATATATTCAAGGCTCATGGTTAGGGTTGGAGAAAGATCTATAAGAAATATTAGGCTAGAGCTTTTTGACAAAGTACAAAAGATGCCAATAGGATTTTTCGATACCAATAAGCACGGCGAGATTATGTCAAGGTTTACAAATGATACTGACGTTCTTAGCCAGGCCTTGGCAAACACAGTCCCTACCATTGTAAGGGCCACAATTATGCTTGTGGGTACAATCCTAGTTATGTTTAAATTAAGCTTTAACTTAACACTTACAATGCTTATTGGCCTTACAATCTTGATTCCAATTTTATCAAGGATTATCTATAAGTCTTCGACAGCTTTCAGAGAAGGCCAGGGACATATTTCAAGTCTTCAAGGATTTTCTGAGGAAACCCTATCAGGCCAAAAGGTTGTAAAGGTCTTTTCTAGGGAAGAAAAAATCCTCGACACTTTTAGGAATAAGACTGAGGAAGTAAGGATTGCCTTCACTCGTGCCAATACCTATGCAGGTAGGATGATGCCATTTTTACTTAATATGGTAAATATCTTATATGGAGTCATCACTGTTTACGGGGTTTATTTGACAATCCAGGGCGACATGACTGTGGGAGTTTTGGCAGCCTTTTTATCAAATATTAGGCAAATCCAAAATCCGATTGTGAATGTGAGCCAACAGGCCAACGCAGTTTTCCAAGCTATGGCAGGGGCAGATAGGATTTTTGAAATAATTGATATGCCAATAAAGGAAGATACAGGTTTTATAGAACTTGTCCACGCTGTGGAAAATCAAGACGGATCTGTGACTGAGTGTGATGACCTAACAGGCCGCTATGCTTGGATGTGGGATGATGGCGATAGGAAACACTACAAGATGCTAGAAGGCAGACTTGAATTTAAGAATGTTGACTTTTCCTATGATGGGAAAAACCAAATTCTTAAGGATATTTCATTTTATGCAGAGCCTGGAGAAAAGATTGCCTTTGTTGGCTCTACCGGAGCAGGAAAGACAACTATTACCAATGTCATAACCAGGTTTTATGAAATTGATAATGGGTCAATCATGGTTGACGGAATTGACATAAGGGATATTAAAAAAGATGCCCTAAGACGTGCCTTTGGTATGGTTCTCCAGGAAGTAAACCTCTTTACAGACACAATTGAGGGCAATATCAAGTATGGCAGACTAAGGGCAAGCGATGAAGATGTGAAGGCTGCGGCAAGACTTTCTGGTGCGGATTCCTTTATAAAAAGGCTGCCAGAAAAATATGACACCGAAATCAAAGGCGATGGCTCAAGCCTATCAGATGGTCAAAACCAGTTGATTTCAATCTCAAGGGCAGCTATCGCAGAACCTCCGATGCTTATTCTTGATGAAGCGACTTCATCCATAGATACAGCCACAGAAAAAGATGTCACAGAGGCAATGGATAAGCTAATGACAGGATCAACTTCCATAGTAATAGCCCACAGGCTTTCAACCATCCAAAATTCTGACGTAATCATGGTAATGGAAGACGGCAGGATTATAGAACGTGGCAACCACGACAAATTAATAAAAGAAAAAGGAACCTACTGGCAACTTTATACCGGTAAGTTGGAACTTGATTAACTTATTTTCATATTCTTTAAATAGAAATCTTGAATTTATGAGATTTCTCACATTCGTTCGAAATGACAAAACAACCGTCATTTCGACAGAGAATCCGTGAGGATTCGACGAGGAATCTCATCAATAATCGATAAATATGATACAAAATATTTGATTTTAATTTTTACCCCAGCATTAGCTGGGGTTTTTGTGTTATAATATTTTTAGGAGATTTTATGTTTAAGATATTTGTGGTTGATGATAGCCAGATAATTTCAGAAAAATTAAAAAATGAGCTTGAGAAGTGGGGTTTTGAAGTCGCCCTTGTGTGTGATTTTGAGAAGGTTTTTGATGTTTTTAAATCAGAAAAACCTGACCTTGTTGTCATGGATATTGGCCTACCTTTTTATGATGGGTATTTTTGGACTAGGAAGATTCGCGATATCTCAAATGTTCCAATAATATTTTTATCATCTAAAGAAGATACTATGAATAAAATCATGGCTATGGAAATGGGAGCAGATGATTTCGTGAGTAAACCTTTTGAAATGGATCTTTTGCTTGCCAAAATCAAGGCACTTTTAAGGAGGGCTTACGATTATAAGGATAATCTATCGAGGCTTGAAATTAGAGGCCTAATTCTTGATTTAAGGTCAATGTCAATTAGTTTTGGTGAAAAAAGTCTTGAGCTTTCCAAAAATGAATTTAAAATATTGGAAACCCTTATGGTAAATAAGGGAAATGTTGTCTCTAGAGATAAGCTAATGACAAGTTTGTGGTCGACAGATATTTACATCGACGATAATACCCTAACAGTCAATATTTCTAGACTAAGAAAGTCTTTGGCTGGTCTTGGGGTGGATGATTTTATAAAAACTAAGCAGGGATACGGTTATTATGTTGAAGCTTAAAAATTTTTTGAAGGAAAATAAGGTATCTTTTATTTTCTTTTTTATTATTAGCCTTACTTATTTGTTGGTTTTCATAAGTTTCAACCTAGAAAAATTTCCAATAATTTATGGGTTTTTGATAAGCTTTTTTATTTTTTTAGCCTATTTTCTCTATAAGTATTTTAATCAAGAGGTACAAACTTTTACAGAAATTTCAAAAAATCCAAGCCAGAGGGAAAAAATTATCCTAGATGAATTAGAAAGTCTCGATAAAAAGTACAAGGACCTATTACTTGCCTACAATGAAATTGAAGGCGACCTTAGGGATTTTTACGGGCTATGGATTCATGAAATAAAAACGCCTATTGCTGAAAACAAGCTCATCTTAGCTGATAATCAGCCAGACCTTGAATTACTTATAAAAAATAATAAGAGGATCGAAGATTATTTAAATATTCTCCTTGGCTTTGTAAGGTACAATTCAAAAACCAACGACTATGTCTTTAAGGAAGTAAGAATTGAATCTGTGGTTAAGGAAATAATCAGAGAAAAGTCTTACGATTTTATTTCCAAAAAAATTAGCTTAGATGTGGGCGACCTTGGATTTATGACTGTAAGTGATGAAAAATGGCTAGGATTTATTATAGGTCAGATTTTAAATAACGCTTTGAAATATACACCAGAAGCTGGCATAGTAAAAGTATATTTTGAGAAAAAATTCCTTATTATAGAGGATAATGGGCTTGGAATTAAAGGGGCAGACTTGCCTAGGGTTTTTGAAATGGGTTATACAGGTGAAAATGGCAGGAAACTTGGGTCATCAACTGGCCTAGGCCTTTATCTTGTAAAATCCATTGGCAATGACCTAAACTTAGATATAAAAATCGAATCAGAAGAGGGGAAATTTACAAAAATCATGATAAATTTTCCAAAACTTACAAAATTGTAAGAAAAGGGGTCTCTTTGTAAGCCGGGCAAAGGGACTTATTTTTGTTAAGCCTTTATAATTATATTATGAGAGGTGAAAATATGTTAGAAATAAAAAACTTAAGAAAAATTTATAAGGAAAATACAGCCAACGCTGTGACAGCTCTAAAGGATGTGAATTTAAAAGTCGAGGACGGTGATTTCCTAGCCATCATGGGTGAGTCTGGTTCAGGAAAGACCACACTTTTGAATATCATTTCCCTTATTGATAAGGAAACTAGCGGGCAAATCTTCCTTGATGACAAGGAAATCCTGTCCTTATCTGAAAAGGAAAAGTCAGATTTTAGGAGGGATAATTTTGGCTATATCTTCCAAGATTTTAATCTTTTAGATAATTTTGATGTGAGGGAAAATATTCTTTTGCCCCTAGTTTTAAGAGAAGAAAATCCAGATGATTTTGAAAATAAGCTTATGCCTATTGTCAATAAGCTTGGAATTACTGAACTTTTAAATAAGTATCCGGCAGAAATATCCGGTGGACAAAAGCAAAGGATGGCTGTAGCAAGGGCCTTAATAATAAATCCAAAAATAATATTGGCAGATGAACCAACGGGCCAACTCGATTCCTCATCTAGTGAAGACTTGTTAAATTATTTTGAAAGAATAAACCAAGATGGGAATACAATTCTCATGGTGACCCACTCAAATATTGCAGCATCCTTTGCTAAAAGAGTCCTTTTTATTAGAGACGGCAAGATTTTCAATGAAATATACAAGGCAGATGACAGCAGAGATCAGTTTTATAAGAGAATTTCAGATTCATTAAACTTTCTAAGGGCGGCAAAGAATGAAACTCACTAAGCGCCTTGCCCTAGATGGGATTAGAAAAAATAAGGAAGTCTATCTTCCATATATTTTGATTTACGGATTTATGGTTTTTTCATTTACTTCGATTTTGCTTTTAATGAATGCCGATACTTTAAAAGATTTTTACGCCATGTCTAGCATCTATTATATATTGAAAATTGCTATTTATGTAATGGGGATTTTTTCTCTGATATTTTTATATTATTCAGATGGATTTTTATTAAATAAAAGACTTAAGGAAATCTCCCTCTATGCGATTTTAGGTCTTGATAAAAAACATCTCTCAAAAATATTGGCCTTAGAATCATTGATTATATCGGCTTTGGGATATTTATTTGGTATAATATCTGCTACAGTCATATATAAATTGCTAGAAACAATTTTTTTAAAGCTCATGCTAATGGAAGGAAATTTTTACCTAAGTTTTGCCAGAGATGCTTATATAATTAGCTTCTTGGTTTTTGCAGGAATTTCTCTACTAATTTTATTAACCAGAATTATAAAAATAAAAAGAAAATCAATTCTAGACTTATTTAAGGAAGAAAAAACCTTTAAAAGGCCAAGGGGTATGGTTTTAAGTGCGTTTGTATCATTAATTCTGCTTGGGTCTGGATATTACTTAGCCCAAACTATAAACAATCCTTTAAGGGCCCTTACTTACTTTTTCTTGGCTGTTGTCCTTGTAATGATAGGAACATTTTTCCTTTTCTCATCACTTTCAATAGTGATATTAAAATTGATGAAGGCTTCCAAATCATATTACAAGACTGAAAGATTTATCTCAGTTTCAAGCCTGATTTTTAGATTAAGATCAAATGCCAAGGGACTTGGATCGATTACAATCATGTCCACAGCTGCTATTATTTTATTATCATCAGCCATAAGTCTTTATAGGAGTGTTGAGGATGTGGGATCTAGGCAATATCCAAGAGATGTGGGACTTGCTAGTGTTGATGAGTATTCTATTGACCAGGTTAAAAAAATCATCAAAGAAAATAATTTAGAGGCAAGAAACATTCAAGACTACAAAAATATGCCTCTTGTCTTTGAAAAAGATGGAGATACCTTTAAGGCTAGGAGAGAACGCTATGCCTTTGAAAACCCAAATGCAATGGATGATAAGGCAATGGGAATACTCGTGGAAGTTAATGACGAATCAATAGCAGAAGCTTCGAATTTAAAAGATGGGGAGTTTTTACTCTATAAGTCCCCTAAATTGGCTGATCTTTCAGAACTTGATATAAATGGCCAAAAATTAAGGAAAAAGTCAGATATTAAAGATTTCCCATATAAAAATTCTGGAAATACTTCAATAGTGTCCTACATGTTTGATTTTTATTATCTAGTAGTCAGAAATTTAGATGAAAAATTAAGCATAGATGAAAATAAAATAGTCCATGTCTATAATTTTGATTTATCAGATGAGGATATGAAGGTTTTCAAGGAAAAAACTAAGGATGTCCAAAACGAATTTGGTATAGGATTTCATGATGGTTTTGTTTTGGAAGGATACAAACTCTACGGGGCAATATTTTTCGTTGGGATCTTTCTTGGCTTAATTTTTATGGTGGCAACTGGCCTAATAATCTATTACAAGCAAATCCAAGAAGGTTTTGCCGATAAAAATAAATATGAATCTTTGAGGAAACTTGGCATAGGAGAAGAAAAAATCAAAAAAACTATAGATAAGCAAGTTCTGGTATTTTTCTTCCTACCTTTGATAGTTGCAGGCATCCACGTAGGCTTTGCCTTTAAGATGATTTCAAAAATCTTTGTCATGCTAGGATGCGTAAATGAATCCATAAAAATAACTTCCTTTATAATAGGCTTTGTAATTTTTGCTTTTTTGTATTTGATTTATTACAAATTAAGTAGCAGGGAATATTACAAGTTAATCTCATAAAATTTCGGCTCTTTCGAGTCGATTTTTTATTTTGCTTTAAAATCTTGACCAAAGAAGGCTCGAGAGTTATATTATAGGTATTAAGGAGTGTAAATGGAGAAAAAATCATTAATTAAAAATTTTCTAAAATATTTAATACCTACCATCACGACCATGACCCTTTTTTCGACATATACCATGGTGGATGGTATTTTTGTTGGTAGGGGCGTTGGTAGCGAGGGTTTGGCAGCTGTAAATATTTCTATGCCCTTTGTGACCTTGGCTTTTGCCTTTGCAATTTTAATTTCAATCGGTTCTTTAAATCTTATTTCCCACGAAAAAGGTAGGCAAAACAAGGAAGGTGCCGACGAATTTTTTAGTTTAGGCGTTGCTATTTCAGTAATCTTTGCCCTGGGTCTTTCTATTGTAGGTTTTATTTTTATAAATCCTCTTGTAAGATTTTTGGGCGCAGAGGGCCACATGGTAGAAATGGTTAAGGAATACCTATCTATTTTGATTTTCTTTTTGCCTTTTTATCTCACTTCCTATGTTTTTGAGATTATGGTCAAGGCGGATGGAAGGCCATCGATTACAACTGTTCTTATGCTGATGTCAGCTCTTACAAATGTGGTTCTTGACTATATTTTCATCTTCAAATTTCATTGGGGATTATGGGGAGCGGCTGTGGCTACAGGTTTGGCTCAAACAATTCCAACTATTGGCTATTTGATTTACTTTTTATCACCAAAGTCTTATTTGAAATTCAGGAAATTTAGGGTCAAGGCCTTTATGTTTAAGGAAATTTTTTCCTATGGCTTCCCTGCATCCTTATCAGAGCTTTCGACAGGATTTTGTATTTTGGTCTTTAACCTTGCTATAGGAAAGCTTTATGGGGAAGTGGGCCTTGCTGCCTTTTCTGTAATTGCCTATGTAATGACCTTTGTGGTTAATACCATGCTTGCTATAAACCAAGCCAGCCAACCACTTTTGGGTTTTTATTACGGAGCCCAAGAATACGATAATATTCCAATTATTAGAAAATATATGCTAAGATCAGTTGCTATCCTTTCCCTAATAATGGTGGGGGCTATAGAATTGTGGCCAGAATTTTTCATAAATGTATTTTTGACTGATGTGAGTCCAGACTTTATGGTTTTCGCCGCAAAGTCACTTAGGATTTTTGCTATAAGCTTTTTGCTCCTTGGCTTTAATATAACAAATGGAGGATACCTCACAGCTGTTGGTAAACCAAGGTTTGACTTTATCATTACCCTTCTTAGGGGCTATGTATTTGTGGCGCTTTTTGCTTATTTTGTTGCAAACTTTGTGGCCAAGGAAGCAATTTGGTATGTCTTAATCATATCAGATTTTTTAACTATGGTGATTTCCATATTTTTGATAAGGGAAGAATTAAACGAATTAAAAAAGGCGAAGCCAATCCACTAGGGTCTGGCTTTGCCCTTTTTTATTAGATTTTGAAATTGCTATAGGTTTTTTGTGAAAATATAATAATAAAACTTGACAAGACTTAAAACTTATCATATAATATAAAAGTAAGCTTAAGGGAGAAAAACTCATAAGCTAACATAAATCCAAAAAAAATCTAGATTAGTCTTTACAAAGACAAATAAAAATGTTATAATACTTATATGCGGATGTGGCTCAGTGGTAGAGCATCGCCTTGCCAAGGCGAGGGTCGCGAGTTCGAATCTCGTCATCCGCTCCATTTTTTATTATGGCGCCATAGCCAAGTGGTAAGGCAGAGGTCTGCAACACCTTTACCCCCAGTTCAAATCTGGGTGGCGCCTCCAAAATATCCCCAGCTGGGGATTTTTTTATTGAAAGGATTTTTATGTTAGTTATTTCCTACAAGGCAAGCGAGGATTTCAAAAATTTTCTAAGTGCAAAGTGTTTTTCCTTTATAGAAACAATAGCCAATCCCAACCTAGATCCAAGGATTGGTGACCATCCGGACTTGTCCTTGTTTAAAATCGATGAAAAAACTATAGTAGTAGATGAATCTGTCTTTTCTTATTACGAGGAGAAATTAGAGGGTTATGAGCTAATTAAGGGAGAAAGTGTAGGTTTAAATTATCCCAAAGATGCTATTTATAATATCGTAAAATTTAAGGACTTTTATATCCATAATAATTTTACAGAAGAAAATATAGAAAATTTCTTCAAAGAAAATGAAATATCCCATCTCAAAGTCAACCAAGGCTATACTAGGTGTTCTATAATTCCCCTTGGAGATTTATTAATAACTAGCGATTATGGAATCTATAAGGCTCTTAGAAATAAGGCCCATATTGAATTAGTTGATAATGACAAGGTAATCCTTGATGGCTTTGACCAGGGATTTTTAGGTGGGACTTGTGGTTTGGTTGGAAACCAGCTAATTTTTAGCGGAGATATTTCTAGGCACAAGGCCTTTTATAAGATAGAAGAAATTTGCAGGCACAAAAACATAGAAATTCTATATCCAAATACAGAACTTGTAGACCTGGGTTCTATCATTGAAATATAAGTCCCCAGCATAGGGGCTTTTTTCTTTGGCAAAATATCGTATAATATACCTAGCTAAAGAGATATAGGAGAGAAATATGAAAATTGTAAAACCATCAACCATTGCCGGCGTTATGGAACTTTTGCCAGAAGACCAGCTGGCCTTTGATAAGATGAAAAATATTATAGAAGAAACTTACAAAAAATTTCAATTTTTGCCAATTGATACCCCAGTTATAGAAAAAAATGAAATACTTTTTGCCAAGGGTGGCGGGGAAACTGAAAAGCAAATCTATGAAATTGCCTCTGAAACTAGGGATATGAGTCTTAGGTTTGACCTCACAGTCCCTCTTGCAAGGTACGTGGCAGAGCACTTTGCAGACTTAAATTTCCCTTTCAAACGCTATCACATAGCCAAAGTTTATAGGGGAGAGAGAAACCAAAAGGGCCGCTACAGGGAATTTTACCAATGTGATATAGATATAATCGGACACAACAACCTTGCCATAGCCAATGACGCCATCCCACCAAGGGTTATTTATGAGATTTTCAACAAACTTGATACACCAGATGTGACCTTTAGGATTAATAACAGAAAGCTTTTAAATGGCTTTTTAAATGCTATGGATATCACAGATACAACTGACGTCCTAAGGCTTATCGATAAAAAAGATAAGATTGGTATGGAAAATACAAGGAATGAGCTTCTAGACTTAGTTGATGACGAAAGGGCTGACAAAATTCTAGCCTTTATAGAATCAGATTTGGCAAATGAAGAACTTTTAGAAAAATTAACCGACTTTGTGGATAATGACCTATATAGGGAGGGTCTTGACGAATTAAAAACCGTCTATGTCTACATGATCCACCTTGGTATTCCAGATACTAATGTTAAAATCGATCCAGCCATCACAAGGGGCCTTGATTATTATACAGGCACAGTTTATGAAACCTTTATAAATGGCTATGAATCAATAGGGTCTGTATCTTCTGGTGGTCGCTATGAAACACTTGCAGCAAACTTTTCTAAACAAGCCCTCCCAGGTGTAGGTATGTCAATCGGTTTGACCCGTTTATTCTACCAATTAAAGGAAATTGGTCTTGTGAATGAAAAAGAAGCTAGACTTACAGAAATACTTGTAATTCCAATGTCTGATGAAGAAAATTTCTACGCCATAGATATTCTAAACAAGCTACACGAACAAGGAAAAAGAGCTGATATTTACTTAGAAGGCGGTAAATTGAAGAAGAAATTCTCTTATGCAGATAAGGTCGGAGTTAAATATGCCTATATCATCGGCCAAGCTGAGAGAGAAGAGAGAAAAGTTTCTGTAAGAAATATGGAAACTGGTGACCAAGATCTCGTTGATTTTGATAATATATAAGCAAGCAAAAAGAGCTTAAGTCAAAAGACTAAGCTCTTTTTTGTCTTATAAATTGATTTTTTGGTTAAAAATCTTTTTATTAGTCTATTGTAACAACTTTTCCTGGGTTTAGGATCATGTTTGGATCGAATACTTTCTTGATGCCTCTCATTAGGTCTGTGTTGAGTTTGCCTTCGTATTCTGCTAGGTATTTTAATTTACCGTGGCCAACACCGTGTTCACCAGATAATTGTCCGCCAAATTCATAAGCCTTGGTGTAGATTTTTTCCATGAAGTCGTGAACTTGTGCATTAAATTCGTCTAATTTATCTTCTTCATTTGATACTGTGTAAATGTGAAGATTGCCGTCACCAGCGTGACCGAATGATTGAACGTCAAAGTCATATTCTTCGCCAATTTCATTTACATAGTTGATAAATGGAGCGATTTTGTTAATTGGAACTACTACGTCACATTCATCGATTAGTTTGTATTGGCTATTGATTGCTTCAAGGAAAGAAGATCTTGCTGCCCAAGCATCTTTGATTGCATTTGGAGTATCAGCAACAAGGACATCTATAGCTCCGCTTTCAACTAATAATTCAGCTGCTTGTTCCATTAGGCCATCAATTTCTTCTTCGTTATCGCCATCAAAGGTGATTAGAAGGTAAGCATTAACATCTGTGCCTTCTATGTTTTTAGGGAAGGTTTCTCTGCCGATGTATTTTTCAGAAGCAAGAATAATTTTTCTTTCCATAAATTCGATAGCTTGTGGTTTTAGGTTGGCTCTGAATAAAACTGGAACTGCAGCTATACATTCATCTAAAGATTCAAATGGAACGATTAGAGAAATAGTGTGTTTAGCTTGAGGAACGATTTTTAGGGTTAATTCTGTGATTATACCAAGGGTTCCTTCAGAACCTACCATTAGGTCTTTTAGTGAATAGCCTGTAGATGTTTTAGAAACTACGGCACCAAATCTTGTAACTTCGCCAGTTGGAAGAACAACTTCCATAGCTCTTACATAGTCCCTAGTTGTACCGTATTTAACAGCTCTCATACCACCAGCATTTGTAGAAACATTGCCGCCTAGGGTAGCAAATTTTTCACCTGGATCAGGTGGGTACATATATCCTTTTGTTAGACAATCCTCAGCAAGGTCGTGTAAGTAAACACCTGGTTGAACCCTAACAACTAAGTTATCAAGGTCGTATTCAAGGATTTGGTTCATCTCTTGCATATCAATCATAACTCCACCATTGATAGCAACACCAGAACCAACTAGGCCAGAACCAGCACCACGTGCTAGAACAGGAATTTTGTTTTCATTACAAATTTTCATAATATTTGAAACGTCTTGTGTAGACTTAGCTGCAATAAGTACTTCTGGTTGATAAGAACCATAGATTGGCATTTCGTCGTGGTAGTAGTCTTCGTTGATATCGTCAGCGGTATAAACTTTGCCCTCAACGCTCTCCCTAAATTTGTTAATGATATCTTCACTAACTTTGTTGTAATCTGTCATATTACCTCCTAATAAAATAACAATTTCATTTTCATGTGATATGATTATAACAAATAATTTAACAATGTGCAAAAATAATAATTATTTGCAATGATTCTCTCTTTGATAAATAATAAGAAAACGATTGAATTAGGAGTCTTAAAAGGTATAGTTATGATGAAAGCTTGTGTGTAGAAGTTTTCTTTTGGTTGAATAATATTCAAGCTTAGATTAATTTGCAGCAAGATTTTTTCCTTGAAATAAAGGGCGAAGCTTCTAAAACATTAAGCAAAAAGTCTAGTGAAAAAAGACTTTGATTTTTATTTGACAATTACGCAAATGATTGTTAAGATAATAACAGTAGGATAATAATGTATGGATATTTAATCCAAAGTCAAAATTATAAGGAGAGAAAATGTATAAATTAACTGAAGAACAATTAGAAATGCAACAAATGTTTAGAGACTTCGCTGAAAAAGAAGTAGCACCTATAGCTATTGAAATCGACGAAGAACACAGATTCCCAGAAGAAAACGTAGCTAAAATGCAAGAGCTTGGTTTCTTTGGTATCCCATTTGATGAAGAATACGGCGGAATCGGTCTAGATACACTTACATACGTTCTATGTGTTGAAGAATTATCTAAGGCTTGTGCATCAACAGGTGTTATTGTTTCTGCTCATACATCTCTATGTGCTGACGCAATCAACAAATTTGGTAGTGAGGAACAAAAAGAAAAATATCTAGTTCCACTTGCTTCAGGTGAAAAATTAGGTGCTTTCGCTCTAACAGAACCAGATGCTGGAACAGATGCTTCAGGACAAAAAACTGTAGCTGTTAAAGACGGTGACGAATACGTTCTTAACGGTACAAAAATCTTTATAACAAACGCAGGTCACGCTGATACTTATGTAGTATTTGCAATGACTGATAAATCTCAAGGTACAAAAGGAATTTCAGCTTTCATAGTTGAAAAAGGAACACCAGGTTTTGACTTTGGTTCAAAAGAAGACAAAATGGGTATCAAAGCTTCTTCAACAATGGAATTAGTTTTCCGTGATTGTAGAATTCCAGCAGAAAATATGCTTGGCGAAGAAGGTAAAGGCTTTAAATATGCTATGCAAACCCTTGACGGTGGTAGAATTGGTATAGCAGCTCAAGCACTTGGTATTGCAGAAGGCGCATTAAACAAAGCAATCAAATATGTTAAAGAAAGACAACAATTTGGTAGACCAATAGCTAATTTCCAAAATACACAATTTAAGATAGCTGAAATGGCTATAGAAATAGAAGCAGCTCGTCACCTAGTTTACAAGGCAGCAACACTTAAAGATGCTGGCGAAAACTATTCAGTAGCAGCAGCAGAAGCTAAATTAAAAGCTGCAAGAACAGCTATGGATGTTACAACAAAAGCAGTTCAACTATTCGGTGGCTATGGCTATTCAAAAGAATACGAAGTTGAAAGAATGATGAGAGACGCCAAGATAACAGAAATTTATGAAGGTACTTCAGAAGTTATGTTAATGGTAGTTGGCGGAGCATTATTAAGATAAGATAAATCGAAGGGAGATATATATGAACATATTCGTATGTGCAAAACAAGTTCCGGATACAAATGAAATTAAAATTGATCCGGTTACAAATACACTAATTAGAAAAGGCGTTCCAAGTATCCTTAATACTTACGATGCTTTTGCTCTAGAGCAAGCTCTAAGAATCAAAGACAAAGACCCAGAAGTTAAGATTACAGTAATCTCAATGGGACCTCCACAAGCAGATCAAATGCTTAGAGACTGTCTAGCAGTTGGTGCTGACAATGCTTACCTAGTTACAGACAGAAAATTCGGTGGTTCTGATACACTAGCTACATCTTATATACTTTCTGAAGCTATCAAAAAAGTAGCTGAAACTGAAGGCCAACCAGACATGGTATTTTGTGGACTACAAGCAATCGACGGCGATACTGCACAAGTAGGTCCAGAACTTGCTGAACACTTAGACCTTCCACAAGTAACTTATGGTTACACTGCAGAAGTAAATGAAGAAGGACTAAAAGTTCTTAAAGAAGTTGAAGGCGGAGCACTTGAAATCCAAATGACTCTTCCAGCACTTGTTACATTTACAAAATACGGTGACGAAGAATTAAGATATCCAAAAATCAAGAACAAACTAAAAGCTAAAAAAGCTAACATCGAACAAATTACTTTTGAAGAACTAAAAGATTCTATAGATGAAACAGCTATCGGTCTAAAAGGTTCACCAACAAGAGTAAATAAATCTTACACACCAACAGTTGAAAAAGTTGGCGAAATGTTTGAAAATATGGAAGCTGACGAAGCAGCAGATAAGCTAATTGCAGCATTAGCTGATAAGAAGCTTATTTAAGGAGGGACTATGTCAGAAAATAAAAACCTATGGGTATTAGTTGAAACTAAGGAAGACGGATCAGCTGTTAATGTAGGACTTGAATTATTAAATCCAGGTAGAAGAATGGCTGACACACTTGGTGGAAAATTAGTAGCAGTTATAATTGGTGAGGAAGTATCAAAGGCTAAGGAAGAAGTAAAAGACCACGGCGTTGATGCAATAATCACATGCGAAGGCGAAATATATAAAGAATACAATACAGATGTTTACGCAAACGCTGTATGCAAATTAGTTGAAAATCATAATCCAAATACAATCTTAATCGGTGCAACAAACCAAGGTAGAGATTTAGGTCCAAGAGTATCTTCTAGACTACACACAGGTCTTACTGCAGACTGTACAGAACTTGACGTTGACGCTGAAACAGGCAACGTACAATGGACAAGACCTGCCTTTGGTGGTAACCTAATGGCACAAATTCTTTGCCCAGATTCTAGACCACAAATGGGTACAGTACGTCCAGGCGTATTCTCTAAAGAAGCATTAGGTAGAAAAGATAATATCGAAGAAATTGAAGATAATATAGAATATACAGGCGAAATTAGAACTAAGATTCTTAACTTTATCCCAAGAGATGAAGGCGATGATGTAGACTTAGTTGGAGCTGAATATATCGTATCTGGTGGACGTGGACTAGGTGAAGCAGCTAACTTCAAAATTATTGAAGAACTAGCAGAAGCACTTGGAGCTACAGTTGGTTCATCTCGTGCAGCAGTAGATGCTGGATGGATTTCACACTCTCACCAAGTTGGCCAATCAGGTAAAACTGTTGGACCAAAGGTATATATAGCAATAGGTATTTCTGGAGCTATCCAACACTTAGCTGGTATCAATGCGTCAGATACAATTATTGCTATAAACAAAGATCCAGATGCGCCTATCTTTGATGTAGCTGATTATGGTATAGTTGGAGACTTATTTGAAATAGTTCCAGCCCTAACAGAAAAAATCAAAGCTAGAAAAGCCTAATATAAAAATTAAACCACTATTTTCTCAAATAGTGGTTTTTCTTTTATAGATAAAAAAATCTATAATTAGTTAGTGGAAAATCGTTTGTAAATCTTGTTAAAAAAAATACAAAAAAAGATTGACAAAAAAATATCAACTGTTATAATATAAGTATAAGAACGGAAATTGGGTATAAAGTTTAAGGAAGCTTTGTACTAAGAAAAATTTGTAAACGATTTAATTCTAAGGGGGATGGATGACTTACAAAACTGTAAAATATGAAGTTAATGGTCACATAGCAAAAATAACTATCAACAGACCAGAAGCTTTAAACGCACTTAACTCAGAAGTACTAGACGAACTAAACACACTATTAGATGAAGTTAGAGCTAACAAAGATCTTAGGGTAGCAATACTTACAGGCGAAGGCAGAAGCTTTGTTGCAGGTGCAGATATTAAAGAAATGTCAACACTTACAGCTATCGAAGCTAAGGAATTTGGTTACAAAGGTCTTCACGTATTTAGAAAACTTGAAAGCCTACCAATTCCAGTTATAGCACAAATTAACGGCTTTGCTCTTGGTGGTGGATGTGAAATCGCTATGAGCTGTGATTTCAGGATTGCAAGCGATAAGGCTTTATTTGGTCAACCAGAAGTAGGTCTTGGTATTACTCCAGGTTTTGCAGGTACACAAAGACTTCAAAGATTAGTTGGACCAGGTTATGCTAAATATCTAATTTATACAGCAAACAACATCAAGGCTGACAAGGCTTACGAAATTGGCCTAGTTCAAGAAGTAGTAGAAGCAGATAAGCTTGAAGAAACTGTACAAAAACTTGCAGAAAAAATCGCTTCTAACGCACCAGTTGCAGTTAGGGCTTCAAAAGAAGCTATAAACGTAGGTGGTCAAGTAGATATAGACAGCGCAATCAAAGTTGAAGAAAACTTATTTGCCCTAACCTTCTCAACAGAAGATCAAAAAACAGGAATGAACGCTTTTATCAATAAAGGTAAAGCTGAATTTAAAAATAAATAAAGGAGATTTTTAATGAAAATAGGTGTAATCGGATCAGGAATCATGGGTGGCGGTATTGTAGAAACTGCTGCTAAAAATTATGAAGTAGTTGTAAGAGATATCAAAGATGAATTTCTAGATGCTTGCAAGGCAAGAATAGAAAAATCTTATACAAAAATGGTATCAAAAGAAAGAATGACTGAAGAAGCTAAAGAAAAAGCTCTAGCAAACATTTCTTATACAACAGAAGTTAAAGATTTAGCTGATTGTGACATAGTAATTGAAGCTGCAACAGAAAATCCAAAACTTAAAAAAGAAATCTTTAAAGAATTAGATGAAGTTGTTAAAGAAGGCGCAATCCTTGCTTCAAACACATCTTCACTTTCAATTACAGACATAGCAGCTGTTACAAAAAGACCTGAAAAAGTAATTGGTATGCACTTCTTCAATCCAGTTCCAGTTATGAAACTTGTTGAAGTTATCAGAGGTCTTCACACATCTGATGAAACAAACCAAGCAATTTTTAAACTAGCTGAAGATCTTGGCAAACAACCTATCGAAGTTAAAGAAGGTCCAGGATTCGTAGTAAATAGACTTCTTATCCCAATGATCAACGAAGCAGTTGGCGTATTAGCTGATGGTCTTGCAAGTGTAGAAGATATTGATAAGGGTATGCAACTTGGTGCAAACCACCCAATGGGACCTCTTGCTCTAGGAGATCTTATAGGTCTTGATACATGCCTAGCTATTATGGGAGTTCTTTACAATGAATTTGGTGATAGCAAATATAGACCATGCCCACTATTAAGACAAATGGTAAGAGCTGGAGACCTTGGTAGAAAAACAGGCAAAGGCTTCTACGATTACAGCAAATAAGATAAATAGATTTAAGAGAAATTAAAGGAGAAATTATGACAAGAAAAGTAGTTATAGCAAGTGCAGCAAGAACACCAGTTGGTGCTTACGGCGGAGCATTCAAAACAGTTACAGCAAGAGAACTAGGTGCAGTAGCAGCTAAAGCAGCCATCGAAAGAGCTGGTATCAAACCAGAAGATATAGATGAATCAATCCTTGGTTGTGTACTTCAAGCAGGTAACGGCCAAAATATCGCTAGACAAATCGCACTAGACGCAGGTATTCCAATAGAAAAACCAGCAATGACCCTAAACATCGTTTGTGGTTCAGGTCTTAGATCTGTATCTTTAGCAGCTCAAATGATTCTTGCAGGTGACTGTGATGTAGTTTTAGCTGGTGGTACAGAATCAATGTCTAACGCTCCATACCTTCTAACAGACGAAAGATGGGGAGCAAGAATGGGTGATAAAAAAGTTGTCGATGAAATGATCAAAGACGGACTTTGGGACGCATTCAATGACTACCATATGGGAGTTACTGCAGAAAATATAGCTGAAAAATTCGGTCTAACTAGAGAAGAACAAGACGAACTTGCTGCAGGAAGCCAACAAAAAGCAGCAAAAGCTAGAGCTGAAGGCAGATTCAAAGACGAAATCGTGCCAGTAGAAGTTAAGGGTAGAAAAGGCAAAGTAACAGTAGTTGACACTGATGAATATATCAAAGAAGGCGTTACAACAGAAAGCATTTCTGGCCTAAGACCAGCTTTCATCAAAGACGGTACAGTTACAGCAGCTAACGCTTCAGGTATCAACGACGGAGCAGCTTGTCTAGTAGTAATGAGTGAAGAAAAAGCTAAAGAACTTGGCGTTACTCCACTTGCTACAATCGTAAGCTATGCTACAGAAGGTGTTGATCCAAAGATCATGGGTACAGGCCCAATCCCAACAGTTAGAAAAGCTCTAGAAAAAGCTAACCTAACACTTGAAGACATCGACCTAATCGAAGCTAACGAAGCTTTCGCAGCCCAAGCTTTATCAGTAATCAAAGAACTAGGTCTAAATACAGACATAGTTAACGTAAACGGTGGAGCTATTGCTATCGGTCACCCAGTTGGTGCATCAGGAGCAAGAATCCTTACAACACTTCTATATGAAATGCAAAAGAGAGATTCTAAAAAAGGTATCGCAACACTTTGTATAGGTGGCGGTATGGGTACTGCAGTTATAGTAGAAAGATAAGATAAATTTTAAGGTATGCAGGTAGTTCTTATCTGCATGCCTTTTTTTGTTAATTTTCGATAAAATATTAAAAATTTAACTAAAGATTGATAATAATTTTCAATTATGGGTATATAGTTAATATCATAAGAAAACGATATTATAAAAGGGGTTTATATGGATTTTAAAAAATTATATGAAGAAAAACTAATCACTGCAAAAGAAGCAGCAGCTATGGTTAAGGACGGCGACTGGGTAGAAATGGGATGGTGCGCCCTAACACCTATTGACTTCGATAAGGCCTTAGCTGAAAGAGTAAATGAATTAAAAGACGTAAAGGTAAGGGGAGGAATCCTTTCTTACAATTCACCAACAGCTACAGCTGATCCAACAGGAGAACATATTACCTACCATTCTTGGCACTCATCAGGTATAGAAAGAAAGTTAATCAATTCAAAAGACTATAATGCTTTCTTTATACCAATCAAATACAGCGAGCTACCAAGATATATCAGAGAAAATGCTCCAAAAGCTGCAGTTTCAGTATTCCAAGTTAGTCCAATGGATAAGCACGGAAACTTCAATTTTGGTGTATCTGTAAGTCACGCTATGGCATCGTTTGAAACAGCTGATAAGGTAATACTTGAAATAAATGAAAATGTTCCAAGAGCCCTAGGTGGATATGATAACTTTATAAATATCAAAGATGTAGATTATGTTTACCAATCTTCAAATTATCCAATGCTAACACTTCCAAAGGCTTCATTTGGTGAAGAAGAACTTAGGGCAGCAAGCTTTGTTGTAGATATGCTTCGTGATGGAGATACTATCCAAATAGGTATAGGCGGACTACCTAACGCTATCGGATCAGAAATTGCAAAATCTGACCTAAAAGACCTTGGTGTTCACTCAGAAATGTATGTTGATGCCTTTAGGGAAATGGCCCTAGCAGGCAGGATTACAGGACGCAAGAAGAATATAGATGTTGGACGTCAAACATATGCTTTCGCAGCCGGTAGCCAAGAACTTTATGATTATATAGATGATAACGAAGAGCTAATGGCAGCTCCAGTTGACTATGTAAATGATATTGATGTAATAGCATCTCTTGATAACTTTGTTTCAATCAATACAGTTTTACAAGTGGACCTTTGGGGACAAATTTCTGCTGAATCCTTTGGAACTAAACACATTTCTGGAGCAGGCGGAGCCCTAGACTTTGTATTAGGTGCTTATAGGTCAAAAGGCGGAAGGTCAATAATTGCCCTTAACTCATCAAGAGTTGATAAAGATGGCAAGAGAATTTCAAACATCGTTCCAACATTCGTACCAGGCACCCAAGCCACAGCCGTAAGAAGCAACACACATTACATTGCAACAGAACAAGGCATTGTAAACTTCAAAGGTCTAACAACCTGGCAAGCAGCAGAAGCTCTTGTAAGCCTAGCCCACCCAGACAATAGGGATGAGTTAATCAAGGCAGCAGAAGATATCGGTATTTGGAGAAATACTAATAAGAGAATCTAAGAATTTTAAAAACCAGAGCGGGATATGAATCCTGGCTCTGGTTTTTCTTTTTTTTACAATTTGTCCTACTTTTTCTATTTGCTAGGCCTTATCCAAAAAAGAGGAGATATACTTGTTGTTGATAACACCGGAGCTTATTCGTTGGCGATGAGTTCAAATTACAATAAACTCCTAAAACCGGCTGTGGTTTTTGTTGAAGATGACGGGGCTTATCTTGCGGTAAAAAGAGAATCTTTAGAAGATTTAATAAAAAATGATTGTGAATATAAAGGAGAATAAAATGGTAAATGTAGCGGTAGTTGGTGCAAGTGGATTAGTTGGAAGTAAGATTAGGGAAATCTTAGAGGAAAGAAGTATACGATCTAATAAAATACACAGTAGAGAAAATTGATGGAAGAATCCCTGTAATAGCAGGTACTGGTTCAAATAATACAAGGACACCGGCTGATTTTTCTAAAAAAGTTAGTGAAATAAAGGGCTTAGATGGCCCTCTTGTGGTGACTCCTTATTACAATAAGGCGACACTAAGGAAGGTTTGAATCTGCACTTTAAAACCATAGCAGAAAGTACGGACCTACCAATAATTTTATATACAGTTCCATCAAGGACCAATGTGTCTATTGACATTGAAACTGTAGAAAAATTATCTCTAATAAAAAATATAGTAGGAATCAAGGATGCGAGTGGTGAGCTTGACTATAAAGCGGCAGTAGATATTGCCTATTCTAGGGCTCTTTATAGATTAAGCCAAGAAGGCAAAAAAGGAGCCATCACCGTTTTAGATGTGGCCCCAAAATATTTATCAGAAGAATCTTACGATTCACTTCTAAATTTTATTTAATATTGGCTGGCGTTTTTAGGTCATTTACCAGGTCCATGATTGGATTAAGGTAGGGCAAAACGTCAGCTTTATTTTCTTTTATAAAGGCAAAAAGGTCAAGCATCCACACAACTACATATTTATTTAGATAAAAAGCCTGGATGCCATTAGCTAAAATTGACCTTCTACCATTTATGACAATATCATCTCTCATTTGGTCAAAATATTGCAAAAGGATTTTCCTATTTTCATCATTTTCTATAAGGCCATCAAACATGGCAAGAAGAGATTTCAGATAGGTGTCTTTTAGCAAATTGAAATAAAATTCTATGGTCTTATCTTCCCTTAAAATTATATCTTCTGTAATTTTTCCTTCGTCTTTAGTCTCATAAGCCTTGAAATATTGGTCCTTGTCAAAATCCCCAAAAAAATTTGGATATAGGGCAAAAGGATAGGAAGAATTTTCTATGGTTTTTTTAAGAAATTCGAGTTCTACACTTCCGTTATCAAAGGCTGCAATAAAAATTGGGGAGAGGATAACAAGGAGTCTTAATTTTTCATTTTCAGGGTCATTTTCAATTTCTAGGCAAAAACAATCCTCAAATTGACTTTGATTTTGGGAAATTTCTTCAAAACCATAACCATCTGTGACCAGGTAGGTTATTTTTTTGCCATTTTCAAATCTTGTTAAAATCATTTTATCAAATCGGCAAAGCTAGCCTTAGTAGCTTTTTGCAAATCATCTGGCCTTATTTTTAGGGAATGGCCCACCTTACCTGCAGAAACCTTGATAAAATCCATATCTTTTGCCTTTTGGTCAATAAAAACTGGGTAATCTTTTTTAAGAGCGAGTGGAGTTGTAGCTCCTCTTTCATAACCAACAGTTTTCTTAAGGTCCTTTAGGGCAAGCATGGAAAGACTCTTCACACCAATGGCCTTGGCGGCTTTTTTGAAATCTATCTCATCTGCTCCGTTTATGACAAGTATATAAACATCGCCCTCCTTGCTTTCTGTAGCAAGGGTTTTAAAGATTGTGTGAATGTCTGTATGGCCCTCTTCTGCCAAATCTACAGAAGAAACAAATTCGTGGTCAAGACCGTAATCTATGTGTTCATATTCTATATTTAAATTATCGAGAAATCTCATTGCATTAGTTTTAATTTCTTTTTTCATAAAATCACCTCAAAAAGATTATACGGCAATAATAAAAAATGTAATATTGGGTATAAAAAATCTAAGGAGATACGATGAGTGAAAAAGTACTTGTGAATTATATTTATGATTCCTGCTATAGCCTAGCTTACGGGGATTATTTTTTAGTTTTTGACTATGCTGAGGGTTTGCTTGATATACCCGAGTCAAGAAATATTATATTTTTTGCTACAGATAAGGGAAAAGATGCCTACACAGAAGATATTTTCAACCTTGGTAAGCTAAGGTCTTTAACTTATGTCCTAAATAAGAATATTAGAGATTTGAAATACCAGGATAATATTATCTACTTAAACAAAGATGAACTCGGGATGAAAGACCTTAAAAAACTCTATAAAAAGGATAATGTCTATCTTTTGGGAGAAGATGACAAATTAAGTCTACATTTTAATGGAGATGAAATATTTGTTAGGGCATTTTCCCTAGATGGGATAAAACTTTGCTTTTTAATAGAATTAGATGATTTGATAATTTTTTACGGAGGGTCGATGGAGCTTGAAAATGTTGATAATGATAGGTACTTAGACCTCTTGGATGAACTTAGATTTGAAAATCCAGATATAATATTTTTGCCAATTACAAATCTAAATAAAAAATCCCTTGCCTACTTGGATAAGATGATAGATGACGCTGACAGTCAAATCCTATTTCCAACAAAAATAGGTGATAGGGAAGAAGTAAGCCTTGAATTTAAGGAGTTTTATAAATCTAATTTTACAGATATAAGGGCGATTACAAAGGCCAATGAGAGGGTAGAAATAGATATAGATTGTGACCTGTAATCTAGTAATATGAACTAGATGGGGTATAATGTGGAGAGAATATGATTGAAAAAATTAATGAATTAGAAAATATTAACCTGCCAAGTTGGGATAGTCTACCTAATGATGGTATTTATAAGGAAGGACTTTTGAGGTACTTAAATGAAATTTTAAGTCCTCTCCATGTAGTTGAAAAAAATTTGATCAGTTCTTCTATGGTAAATAATTATGTCAAATTAGGATATATTGACAAACCAGTAAAGAAAAAGTATTACAGGTCTTCCATAGCCCAATTGGTTGTTATATCAATATTTAAACAGGTGATTTCAATAGAAGACTTGGCCAAGGGCATAGATATAGAAATGTCAACTTTTGGTCTACAAGACGTTTACGAAAATTTTGAAAATATATTTAACCAAGCAAGAAAAGGCATACTTACAAGTGAAAAGGTCAAAGCGGTAAATATTTCTTTTGACTACACTGACCACCACGATAAGGTTCTTTCCTACTTGGCTATTTCCCTTTTTACAAAATTATACACCCAATTAGTAATAGATAACCGCAAGGAGATATAATGGAAAAGATAGCTATATTAGTAGATTCAGGAAGTGATTTAAGTCTTGATTACATAAGGGAAGAAGGGTTCTATTACTTACCATTATATGTAAATTTAGATGGTAAGTTCCTAAAAGATAGGCTAGAAATCAGCCCTGAAGATTTTTATTCTTGGATAAAAACCAATAATAAATTGCCAAAGACATCCATGCCTTCACCAGGAGATATAAATGAGCTTTTGGAAAAAATAAAAGAAGATGGATTTGAAAAGGTAATTTGTATTAATATAGGAAATAAGTTTTCAGGAACTTATAATGCCTGCAAGTTAGCGGAAGTTCCTGGCCTTGAGATTTACGCATTTAATACCGGTAACCTAACACTTGCCCAGGGCTACTATGCAACTTATGCAAAAAAACTAATTGACGAAGGCAGAAGTTTTGCAGAAATAACAAAAAAATTAGAAGAAAAGATTTATGATTCCAAGGTCTTTTTTACTATAGATACTTTTAAATATATAGTAGAAGGCGGAAGGGTGCCAAAAACTTTTGGTAAAATTGGTGATGCCCTTTCAGTAAAACCTATTATTAAGACAGATCCACCAGAAGGCGGCTTTGCTATAGAAAAAATTGTTAGGGGCGAAAAGAAAACCCTTAGCCAATTAGAAAAGATAATTAGAAAAAATCTTGAAGGTGTAAAAGATTATTACTTCTTTATATCTGAAGGCGATTATCCAGATGGCCACCAAAAGATGAAAGAAAGACTTAAAGATATTATAGAAAATGCTAAGGTCTATAAGGAAGAACAGATTTCCCCAACCTTGGGTGCAAATACTGGCCCAGGTCTAATTGGTATAGGATTTTTTATCCTAGACTAAAAACCAGTTTGAAAATTCAAAAAAATATCAAAAAAATCCCTATTTATTTGACAATTACTATTTTAGCTAGTATTATGATACATGTAAACAACAAAGAAGTACCCAAACTCACCTAACGGCATAGGCTTTTAGGTTAATAAGATTTATTTTTGATAGATTATTTGCGGGTACTTTGTGCCCGCTTTTTTTATACAATACATTGGAGGTATAACTATAAAAGATTTAAGAATCAATGATGAAATTAGAGCTAGTCAAGTAAGACTAATCGATGATCAAGGTAACCAAGTTGGTATCACTTCCCTAAGAGAAGCCCAAGATATGGCTGACGAAAAGGGTCTTGACCTTGTACTTATGAGTCCACAGGCAAAGCCACCTGTAACAAGGATTATGGACTATGGCAAGTTTAAATATGATCAAGAGAAAAAAGAAAAAGAGAATAAGAAAAAACAAAAGAATGCTCAACTTAAAGAGACAAGATTTTCTTTAAATATCGAAGACAATGACTTGCAAACTAAGGCAAATCAAACTAAAAAATTCTTAAACAACGGGGATAAAGTCAAAGTATCTATAAGATTCCGTGGTAGGGAACTTGGTAGAAAAGAACCTGGCTATGAATTAATGGATAAGTTCAACGGTATGCTAGATAACTGTGGCAAGATTGACAAAAAGCCTAAGATGGAAGGCAGATCTCTTGTTATGTTTCTAGAACCAAATGATGAAAAAGGAGAATAAGATGGCAAAAAATAAGATTAAAACTAAAAGAGCAGCTGCTAAGAGATTTAAAGTAACAGGCTCTGGCAAAATCATGAGAAGAAAAGCTTATAAGGGACACTTAACAGCTAAGAAATCACCAAACAGAAAAAGAAGACTAAGAAAACCTGCAGAAGTTTCACAAACTGTATACAAAAACGTTAAAAAGTTAATTGGTGCATAGGAGGATATAGATGGCAAGAATTAAAAGAGCAGTAAATGCAAAGAAAAGACATAAAAAAGTATTAAAACAAGCAAAGGGTTATTACGGTTCCAAAAGCCTTCTATTCAGAACAGCTAACCAAGCTGTAATGAAATCTCTATCATATGCTTACATTGGTAGAAAACACAGAAAAAGAGACTTCAGAAAACTTTGGATTGCAAGAATCAATGCTGCAGCAAGAATCAATGGCACAAGCTACTCAAAACTTATGGGCGGCCTAAAGAAAGCAAACATCGACATAAATAGAAAGATGTTAGCTGAACTTGCAATAAACAACCCAGAAGAATTTGCTAAATTAGTAGAAGCAGCTAAGAAAAACGCTTAATGCTAATAGAATCGGTATCAAATCAAAATTTTAAGTTTATAAATAAGCTTAAAATGAAAAAGTATCGAGATAAAGAAAATTCATTTATTATAGAATCTAGGAAATTAGTAGATGAGGCCATAGCTTCATCTGCTAAGGTAGATTTTATTTTTTTACAAGAAGGCCTTTCTTATAAGACTGAGTATAAAACTTTAGTCTTTAGCGAAACCCTTTTTAATAAATTATCATCAATGGCAAACCCTGATGGAATAGGCGCTGTCATAAAAAAGAAAGAACCTAGGGAAATTTCTTCATCTAAGATTTTGCTCTTAGATGGAATAAATGATCCAGGTAATCTTGGCACAATGATCCGCTCGGCCGAAGCTTTTGGTTTTAGAGACGTGATTTTAATGCCGGGAACAGTTGATATCTACAATGAAAAAACACTCAGGGCATCAATGGGATCCGTCTTTAGGCTAAATATCCTAGATATGACTCATGATGATATAAACAAACTAAAACCTAGCTATAGGGTCCTATCAGCAGATATGGATGGGCTAGATATAAGAGATTTTAAGAAAGATTCTAAAATCATCCTTGCCATAGGAAATGAGGCCAATGGCCTAAGTCAAAAATTAAGAGAAATAACTGATGACTTTATCAAAATCCCTATGGAAGGAGAAATCGAATCTCTAAATGCAGCCATAGCTGCAAGCATAATTATGAATAGACTTATGTGATGATTCGGAAAGACTTTAATTATTCTTATACAGCAAGAAAGGGATGTTGAGAGCCTTTTAAGTCACGATTAGGGTTATTCACCGATGAACTTTGAGATGAATTGAGTAGTCGATACGTAAACTTTTCGTTAAAGTAATGAGCGGATTTATTTATAAATCAATTAAGGTGGTACCGCAGAGCTATATCTGTCCTTTGTAGAGGACGGATTTTTTTTATTTGGAGGAAAAATGGAAGAGAATTTAAAGCAAGTTTTAGAAACAGCCAAGACAGAAATTGAAAAAGCAGAGAGTCTTGAAGCCCTAGAAAAACTTAGGATAAAATTTTTAGGTAAAAAGGGAACTATTACTGACCTTAAAAAGTCAATAGCAAAATTACCTAATGAGGAAAAACCAAGTGCAGGTAAGCTAATAAACCAAACTAGCAAGGAAATTGAATCTTTACTTGGAGAAAAAAATGAAAAAATTAAAAAAGAACTTCTAAAAGAAAAGATAAAAGAAGAAAAAATAGATGTAACAGCTCATTTTGACAAGTATGAATCAGGTCATCTGTCAGTTATAAACCAAACTATGGAAGAACTTGAAACAATTTTCCAAAATATGGGTTTTGATGTTGTTGGTGGCCCTGAGGTTGACACAGTCAAATATGTTTTTGACGACCTAAACAGTCCCAAAAACCACCCAGCTAGGTCTACATCAGATACTTTCTATATCAATGAGGAAGTCCTATTAAGACCTCACACCTCTTCTATGCAAATTAGGGTAATGAATGAGGGCAAACTTCCAATTAAGATGGTTTCTGCCGGAAGGGTTTTTAGAAATGACGAAGTTGACGCAACCCACTCACCAATGTTCCACCAGCTAGAATGTCTTGTAGTTGATGAAAACGTCTCAATGGCAAATCTTAAAGCAACTTTAGAGACCTTCATCAAGGAAATGTTTGGAGATAAGATGAGTCTTAGATATAGGCCTCACCACTTCCCATTCACTGAGCCATCTCTAGAAGTAGATGTGACCTGTCCTATTTGTATGGGTGAGGGTTGTCCAGCTTGTGGAAATACCGGTTGGTCTATGGAACTTTTAGGCGGCGGTATGGTTCATCCAAATGTCCTTGAAGCTTGCGGAATTGATAGCGAAAAATACACTGGCTTCGCCTTCGGTCTTGGAGTTGACAGGATTGCTATGGTAAAATACGGCCTTGATGATATCAGACTATTATATGATAACGACAAGAGATTTATAGAACAGTTTTAGGAGGAAAAATGTTAGTACCTTTAATATGGCAAAAAGATTATATAAAAATAGATAAAGATTTAAAGAGGGTAACAGACAGACTTTCTGAAACTGGATCTCACGTAGAAGAAGTTACCATCCACACATCTGACCTTGAAGGCATTGTGGTAGGCCATGTCTTAGAACAAAAAGACCACCCAGATGCAGATAGGCTACGAGTTTTAACCATAGATATTGGAAGAGATGAACCAATAACTATTATAACCAATGCAAAAAATACAAAAAAGGGAGATTTTCTACCAGTAATCACATCTGGCACAAAGATGGATAATGGAATCCTTATCGAAGACCATGACTTTTTTGGAATTGTAAGCCAAGGTATGCTTACAGCCTATAGCGAGCTTGGCTATGATGATTCTGTAATTCCAAAAGAATTAAGAGAAGGAGTAATTGTCCTAGCTGGAGAATTTAAACCAGGCACACCTGCTTGCGAAGCACTTTTCTCAAATACTCCAGTTATAGAATATGAAATTACCCCAAACAGGTCTGATTGCTTATCTATAATAGGTATGGCAAGAGAAACTGCAGCAAGTTTTGGAGAAAAAATCGCTTATCCTTCATTAGAATATTCAACAAATGGTGAAGATATAAAAGACTATGCAAATGGAGTAGAAGTCAAAAGTGATTCTTGCTTGAGATTTACCGCAAGAGTTGTAAAAGATGTCAAGATTGAAAAGTCTCCTCAGTGGCTACAAAATTACTTGATGCTTGCAGGTGTGAGACCAATTAATAATATCGTTGATATTACAAACTTTGTTATGCTTGAAACTGGTCAACCTCTCCATGCTTATGACCTTGATAGACTAGCTGGCAAAAAAATTATAGTAAGGGATGCCAAAGAGGGTGAAGTTATTAAAACCCTTGACGGCGAAGAAAGAAAACTTGATCCATCTATGCTTGTTATTGCTGATGATAAGGAAGCCATTGGCCTTGCAGGAGTAATGGGTGGTTTTGATTCTGAAATTACAAATGATACTAAAAATATCCTCCTAGAGGCGGCAAGTTTTGACGCTGATAATATCAGGGATACATCTAAGAAACTAAATCTTAGAAGTGAGGCAAGTTCTCGCTTTGAAAAGGGAGTTGCAGTTGAAACTCCAGAGATAGCTTCAAAAAGAGTTATGAAATTAATTGAAGAACTCGGCATAGGTACAATTATCGGCGGGTCTTTTGATGAAGGCAAAAAAGAAAATGACGATAAGGAAGTTAAGCTAAGAATAACCAGGCTAAATTCCCTAACTGGTGTTGACTTTACCAAAGAAGAGGCAATTAAAAACTTAGAATTATTGGAATTTGAAGTTAAAGATATTGATGAAGACACAATAACAGCAAAAGCTCCTTATTTTAGAAACGACATTTCTATCGAAGCTGACCTTATAGAAGAAGTTGTAAGACTTTACGGCATGGGAAAAATTGAATCCAAGCCATTAGTATCTTCACTTAAAAAAGGTGAGAGATCTCCACTTAGACTTTTAAGGGATGATTTAAAATACAAACTCGTGGGACAAAAGTTCTCAGAGCTTGCGACCTACTCTTTTATTTCACCAAGAGAATATGACAGACTAGGTATTGCAAAGGATTCAAAACTTAGGGACTATATCAGCCTAATAAATCCGCTCGGCGAAGATTTCTCTGTTATGAGGACAACTCAAATAGCCAACATGCTTGATGTTATTGCAAAAAATATCAAGTACGGCCAAAAAGACATGAGATTTTTCGAACTTGATAGGACTTTTGAAAAGACAAATGATCAGCTTCCAAAGGAAAATCTCACCCTAACCATGGGTCTTTATGGAGATTATTCTTTCTATGATATGAAAGATTTCTTTACAGAAGCTATGAGAAATATAGGTTTTACTGGGTTTTCATACAAGACAAATGAAAATCTTTATGCCTTCCATGCTGGTAGGTGCGCTGATATTTATTTTGCTGGCCAAAAAATCGGTGTGATTGGCGAGATTTCCTATGAAGTGCGTGAAGAGTATAATATAAACAAGGGTGCAATCATCTTAGAAATCAACCTAAGCCAGATTGCCCAATCTAGAATTACTGATAAAAAATATAAGCAAATTCCAAAATTCCCAGCCATAGAACGTGACTATTCCTTTGTTGCTGACAGGGATGTGGAATCAGAATTGATTGAAAATATCATGAAAGAAAAAGCCGGTGATCTTCTTTACAAGATAGAATTATTTGATATTTACACAGGCAAGGGCATTGCCGATAATCAAAAATCAATTTCTTATAGGGTTTGGTACAGAAAAGCCGACAGAACCCTAAAGGAAGAAGATATCAAGGGCGTGGAAGAAAGTATCCTTGAAGAATTGAAGGCGAAAAACATAGTATTACGTGGATAGGAGAAAAAAGTGAGCGAACTTAGACTTGAAGTTAAAATTGACGGTGTAAAATATCCTCTTGTAACCAAAGAATCAAAAGAGAGTATAGAAAAAATAGCAGCTTATGTTGACGGCAAGATTAAAGATGTAAAATCTGATAAGCTCACTTTTGATAGGCAGCTTATTTTGGCTAGTCTTAATATAGCTGATGAATATTTTAAGGATAAGGAATCCTTTAGGCAATATTACGAGGAAAATAAAGAGGCTATAGAAAATTTCCCAGCCTTAAAAGATGAGCTAGAAACCTTTAAAAACGAATACGGAACCTACAAGACAGACCTTGAAGAGAAAAAAGAAGAACTAAAAGATTTAAAAATCCTCCTCCAAGAAAAGGACGCAGAGATTTTAAACTTAACAAAAGCAGAAAATGATGCTGACAAATTAAGGGAGAAAATAAAGGCCCTCCAAAAACAAGCCATGGACCTTACCAAGGAAAATGAAATTTTGAAGGGAAAAATTGATGATTAATACTGAAATCCTTGCACCTGTTGGCAATATGGATATGCTTTATGCAGGAATCGCAGCAGGGGCAGATGCTTTCTATCTGGCCCTTGACGATTTCGGCGCTAGAGCCTATGCGGAAAATTTCACCATAGATAATATTGAAGAAGTCATAGACTATATCCATTATTTCGATAGGAAAGTTTTCATAACCATGAATACCCTTATCAAAGATTCTGAAATGGATAAGGCTATTTCCTATATAGAAAAACTCTATCAATACGGAGTTGATGGGATTTTAATCCAGGATATTGGTTTTTATTCAATCATAAGAGATCAGATGCCAGGTCTTGATTTTCACGCTTCAACTCAAATGGCAGTCAGAGACTATCACGGAGCCAGGGCCCTAATGGATTTGGGTTTTAAAAGAATTGTAATTGCCCGTGAGACACCAATAGAAGAAATCAGAAAAATAGCCAAACTTCCTTGTGAAAAGGAAGTTTTTGTCCATGGGTCACTTTGCGTTTCCTATTCGGGCGAATGCCTTATGAGTTCCTACTTTGGACAGAGGTCTGCCAACAGGGGCAGGTGCGCTGGACCTTGCAGGCAAAAATATAAACTTATAAATAATGGAAAAGTTTACGGCGATGATTATTACTTAAATATGAAAGACCTAAATGTCATTGACAATCTCGACTCCTTGTTGGAGCTCGGTATTGATTGCCTTAAAATCGAAGGCAGGATGAAGAGCCCTGAATATGTCTATAACTCAGTTGTAGCCTATAAGAAAAAGGTAAATGGCAAGTATTATGATAGCGAAAAACTAAGAGATATTTCAAACAGAGGTTATACAAAAGGTTTCATTTTCGACCAAAGACGTGACTATATCCTTAAAGAAGGAGATATTAAGCATAGGTCTGTAGGAATTGTTGACATAATAAAAAACAAAAAAGCTTTTACTGCTAATTCAGACCTTCACAAGGGAGATAATCTCCAAGTTACAACAGATAGGGAAAAGAAATTACCTCTGACTTTGACAGAAGATTACAAGAAAGGTCAGGTAATTTTCCTTGATAAGTATAGTGATGCCAAGGTAAATTCTGATATTTTAATGCTAAATTCAGAAAATATCAAAGATGACTTGGAAGAGGGACTTAATTCGTATCAAAATTTGCCGGTTAGCCTTTATTTTGAAGGAAGGCTTGTCGAAAAACCTCGACTTAAAATATCTTATAAAGATATGGAAGTTGTTGCCTTCGGCGAAAATCAAATTGAGTCTGCTCAAAATATTTCTCTGGATGAAGCAAGCATCAGAGATAATCTTGACAGGTTCAAGGATGAAATATTTAAGCCCCTTGATATTGAAATCAAAATAGATCAAGGAATTTTCCTAAGAAAAAAAGACATAAATCAATTAAGGCGAGATGCGATTGAACTTTTAAAGGGAAAAATTGCAGGAAAATACAAAAGGCAAGCGATAAAAATAGTAAAACCAAAACTTGAAGACCCAAGTACGAAAAATCCTGAAAAAAATATTGAACTTATGACAAATGATATAAATCCAAGTCTTCTTAAAGAATTTGATAAGGTCTACATAAAATCATACGACCCAAAATATAAGGATTTTTCTTTGTATTTAAATCTTGACAGTCATATGGACTATGAAATTGATGACTTGATTTCACATATAAAGGCTAATTCCATCGAGGGTGTGATTTTTAATAATTACAGGGATTTGGATTTTATTGCGGATTTCAAAGAAGCGGGCATAAAAATAAGGATTGGCAGGTATTTAAACGTTATAAATTCCTATGCCTTTGATTTTTATTCGGATTTTGCAGAAAAAATCGAATCTTCAGTTGAAAATACACTTGCAAATATAAATAAAAATGCCCAAAGATACCAAGTGGAAGCCTTATCTTTTGGTAGAATTGAACTAATGAATATGGTCCATTGCCCATTTTCAACCATAAAAAAATGTGGTCTAAGGGGCTGTGAGACTTGCAAATTTAGGGATAGTGAGTTTTTATCTATAAATGGAGATAGGATGAAACTTGTAAGAAGGGATTCGCTCACAAAAATATATCCATTTAATCCAGCTGGATTTGATGAAAATTTATTTGATAATGGGGTTTCAATGCTTGTTTCAGTTTTCTCTGATGAGGACCTCATCGCTTATAAAAATAAATCTTATAAAGACAAGCTAAATTACGAAAGAGGAGTTATTTAATGCAGGCAAAAAGCCTAGAAGTTTTAGAATACGAAAAAATATTAGAAAAGCTTTCGGCTATGGCACGCTCAGGCCTGGTCAAAAAACAAATCTTAGACCTAAGACCATCCACAGATATGGAATATCTAGAAGATGAGCTTGAAAAAACTGGTGCTATGGCCAAGGTGATTGCTAGAAATGGCAATATTGACATCTTTGGTCTTTATGATTTTACAGAAATCGTTGGCTATATCAGGAGAAATGGGATTCTCGACCCAGTTGACCTTTTGAAAATTTTAAGTCTTTTGAGAGTTTCGGAATATTTGAAAGAATATAGCAGAAACATTGATGACCCATATATCTCTGACCTTTTTGATAGGGTTTCGACCAATGAATTTCTCAAAGATGAAATCGACAGGTCGATTCTAAATGAGGAAGAAATCGCAGATAATGCCTCAAGAGAGCTTTTGTCAATCAGAAGGAGCCTACGCCGCAAGGAAGAAGAAATTAAAAATAAACTTAATTCCTATGTAACTTCTTCAAAATACGAGGACGCCCTCCAAGACAAGGTGGTATCTGTAAGGGATGGTAGGTATGTCGTACCAATAAAAACCAACAAGCGTTCTGTAATTAACGGCATTGTCCACGACAAGTCAGCTTCAGGCAACACCTTATTTATAGAGCCATCGGCAATTGTTGAGCTAAATAACCAATATAAGGACCTTGAGCTTAAGGAAGAAGCGGAAATTAGAAGGATTTTAGATAGGCTTTCAAGGTTTGCTGAAAAATTCGATGTAGAAATTTTAGAAAATCAGAAAATCATAGCAAGGATAGATTTTCTCCAGGCCAAGGCGAAATATGGCCTTGAGAATGACTATTCTTTGCCAAAGCTCAATAATCAAAAAATTATAAATATTAAAGGGGCCATCCACCCACTCCTACCTGGCAAGGTTGTGCCGATAGATGTGGCAATTGGCGGAGACTATACCACCCTTATAATCACAGGACCAAACACAGGAGGCAAGACAGTTTCCCTAAAAACTGTTGGTTTGATTACTTTGATGGCCCAAACTGCCCTTTTTATACCGGCAGAAGAAGGGTCTACAGTAAATGTTTTTGATGATATATTTTTAGATATAGGAGATAAGCAGTCGATTGAAATGAGTCTTTCGACCTTTTCTGCATCTCTTACAAATATTGTGGATATCCTAGAAAATGTGACAGGAAATTCCTTGGTCTTACTTGATGAAATTGGTTCGGGAACTGATCCTATCGAGGGAGCGGCCCTAGCGATTTCAATTCTTTCCCACCTAACAGAAAAAGAAGTTATGACCTTTGCCACAACTCATTATAGCGAATTAAAATATTACGCCATGGAAAATGACAAGGTGATGAATGCTTCAGTTGAATTTAATGTCAATACCCTATCTCCAACCTATAAGCTAGAAATAGGCACACCTGGAAAGTCAAATGCTTTTGAAATTTCAAAAAGACTTGGACTTTCAGATGAGATATTAAACAAAGCGAAAAGTCTGATTGGCGAGGATACCAAAAATATCAACAAAATCTTAGACCAAATCGAAGACGACAAGACTGAGATGGAAGCGAAAAACAGGCAAATCGAGGCCTACAGACGAGAAATCCAGTCTATTAAAGATAAACTCAAAAACAAATCAAAAGAAATCGACGAAGCCAAGGCAGAAATTATAAGAGAGGCTGAAGAAAAGGCTAACCAAATCCTTGACAAGGCTAATAAGGAAAGCCAGGCCATGCTCAAAGAGGCCAAAAGATCCAAAAATGCTAATACAAGCGATATTGATAGGTCCCTAAACAAGATTAGAAATAAGTACAAGGATTCTTATATAGAAAGGCAAGAGGACAGATTTGGTCAAAAAAGATCGAAGGATGCTCCTGATGAGTTGAAAATCGGAGATATGGTTATTATAGCCGGTCTAAATGAAAAGGCAGAAGTCATTGAGCCACCAGATGCCAAGGGTAATATCAAAGTTCAGATGGGTATCCTTAAGATGGATTCAAATATTAAGAACGTCAAGAAGATTGAAGGTGAAAACCAAACTGAGAAAAACATCAATAAGGTGTATAGTGTAAAAAAGGCTATGAATATTTCTGTAAGCTTAGACTTAAGAGGGCAAAGATATGACGAAGCCATGAGAAACCTTGATAAATACCTTGATGATGCCATGTTAGCAGGGCTTGACCAGGCTAAAATAATCCACGGCAAGGGTACAGGAGCCCTAATCAAGGGTGTAAGTGAAAATTTGAAAACAGATAAGAGAATAAAATCTTATAGGTTTGGAGATGACGAAGAAGGCGGTTACGGCGTTACCATTGTAAAATTTGCCTAAGGAGGAAAAATGAAAGATTACAAAGAGATTATTGCTGAAAAATTAGAAGGCAAAGAATTAGGCCTATCTAAAGATGAGATTTACCAATTAATAGAAATTCCACCTCAAGAAAACATGGGAGATTATTCCTTCCCTTGTTTCCAACTTGCAAAAACTTTAAGGAAAAATCCAGCCCAAATAGCAACAGAACTTGTTGGTGCCTTAGATCTTGAAGATTTTGCTGAGGTTAAAAACGTTGGCCCTTATATAAACTTTTTCTTAGATAGGAAAAAATTCGAAAACCAAGTTATAAACACAATCATAGAGAAAAAAGAAAACTACGGAAAATCTGACATGGGTAAGGGAAAGACTGCAATTGTAGAATTTTCTTCAGTAAATATTGCAAAGCCATTCCACATTGGCCACATCAGGTCAACTGTAATCGGCGACGCTCTTAGAAATATCCACGAATTTTTGGGTTATAATACCATAGCAACCAACTATATAGGTGATTACGGCACCCAATTTGGAACCATGATTGCAGCCTATAAGCTTTGGGGAGATGACGATAAATTAAATGCCAACCCAATTCAAGAACTTTTAAACCTCTACGTTAGATATAACACAGAAGCAAGCGAAAATGAAGAAATGATGGATGCGGCACGTCAAGAATTTAAAAACCTCGAAGAAGGCGAAGAAGAAGCTACTAGACTTTGGTCTTGGTTTAAGGAAATTTCCTTCAATGAATTTGATAGGGTTTATAAACTCCTTGATATAGAATTTGATAACTACAAGGGCGAGGCTTGTTATTCAGAATATATGCCAGCGATTTTAGAAGAACTAAAGGAGAAAAACCTCCTTGTAGAATCTGATGGGGCGCAAATTATAGACCTTTCGGAGTTTGATCTTCCACCATCAATAATAATCAAGTCAAATGGCTCATCTGCTTATATAACAAGAGATATTGCAACAGCCATCAACAGAAAAAAAGAATACAACTTTGATGAAAACCTCTACGTTGTAGCCACTCAACAAAACTTACACTTCCAACAACTTTGGAGAATCCTTGAACTAATGGGCTATGACTTTTATAAGGGATGCAAACACATCTCCTTTGGTATGGTAAGTCTAAAAGACCAAACCCTATCAACAAGAAAGGGCCAAGTTGTATTCTTGGAGGATGTATTAAATAAAGCTATAGATAAGACACGTGAAATCATGGAAAATCGTGATGATGCGGTTGAAAATATCGATGAAGTTTCAAGAATAGTAGGTATTGGAGCTGTTAAATTCCAAGAATTATACAACAACAGGATTAAGGACTATGTTTTCGACTGGGATGAGGTATTAAACTTTGATGGTGAAACAGGACCTTACGTTCAATACACCTATGCAAGGGCAAAATCCGTCCTAAGGAAGGCTGGTATTGATGAAATCAAACCACTAGATATTGAAAAAATCACAAGCGATGAAGAGTTTACCTTAGTTAAAAAACTAGCTGGTTTTGAAGATGTGGTTGTAAAAGCGAAGGAAAAATACGAACCATCACTTATCACAAGACACTTAACAGACATAGCTAAGAGCTTTAATAAATTCTACAACTCATCAAAAATCATGGTAGAAGACGAAAAATTAAAGGAAGAAAGACTAGCCCTAGCCTATGTAACAGCAATAGTAATCAAAACAGCCCTAGGCCTACTTGGAATTAGAACTGTGGAGAAGATGTAAATGAATAAAATTAAAGACTTTTTAGTAGTATCTAAAATAGCTTTTAAGGAAACTATAAAAAAGATTAACAAGTCTTATATGGTCTTCATTTTTATCTTAATAAATACAATTTTTGAAAATAACCAATTTAATTTTGGTGTCGTAGGCGGGACTATAGGCGGAATTGTAAACTACTTCATAGGAGTAATCATATCCTGCTTTGTAGTCCAAAGCCTTGTATCAGTCGTAAAATTCGGAAATACTGGTAAGTCTTCTTTAGAAAATGCTGTGGGAAATTTCTTTGGCCCTATGATAGAAACAATGTTTTGGGTTTATCTCTTAGAAATGTTTGTAAACCTCCTTATGGTGAACTTCCCGGCAAGGGCGAGGATTGTGGTAACAATCATTATCCAAATCCTCTTATCATCAATATATGAGCAAATTTACCTAAATGGTAGAAGTGGGGTAAATGCAATAGTTGAATCAGTAAACTTTGTAAAAAACAACATTCTTCACTATGGCCTTTACAGCCTAATATTTATTGGCATTGAATTTTACCTAAGCATGAGATTTTCTATCGGCCAACCAATGGGGATAGACAAAATTATTGCCTGCCTCATAATTGGTGCAATCCACACAGGCTTCATGCTCTTTAGGGGAATCTTGTTCAAACACTTAAATGAACATTCCTACAGACAAAGAAAGTTCATGGGGTGGTGCTAATGGGTATTTTAGACGGATACTTTATAAAATATACAGACAGGCTTGCCTATATAGAATTAAAAGAAGAAAGTCCAAACGAGGACCTCAAAGGGATATCCCTTCCTATATATATGGAAGATATGAAAGACGGAATCCAGTCTGGAGATTTTGCAAGCGAGATAAATCTAGAAATAATTCTAGAAGCCATGCTATTAAATATAGCCATTGATCCTAGTTTTATATATAGGAAAGACTACGAAAAGATATTGAAAAAATATCTTAAAAATATTGGTGATTATACAGCCAATAAGTCAGTAAACTACGAAGAAACTGACAAAACCAAGGCACTTTTAATGGCAAGGGCAGGCTATGTTTTAGCGCCAGAAAATAAATACAATACCTATTTGTATGCCAGACTCCTATGGCCAATAGCCTATGAAGATGATGGAGAATATCAAAATTCCTTTGTAAAAGAAGCTTTACGAATTCTTCAGGAAATCCTAAAGCATGATGAAAAGTTCAAACTTTCTTATTATGAGCTAGGAAATATATATGCAAACCTTGGTGAATATATCAAGGCCAGGTCCTATTATAATAATGCATTGAGATTAACAGATGATGAAATAGCAAAAAATGACATCAGAAATAAGCTAATGACCATTGATGATAATGCAGAAATAGAACAAGCCCTCTATTATATAGGAAAAAGTAATAACGACCAAGCTGTAAGAACTCTAACAAAACTCCTATCAAAAACAAAAAGGGCAGATGCTTATTATTATTTGGGAGTTGCCTATCAAAATATTGGCCAATATGAAAATTCAATCATGGCATTTGAAAATTCCTTAGACTTAAATGCAGACTTTAGGGAACTCTACAACGACTATGCCATAAGCTTGTATTTAAATAAAAAAGAAATAGAAGCCTTAGGAATCATAGGACAAGGACTTAAAAAATATCCACAAGACCCAAGAATGACCTACAACAAGATACAAATAAATCTTGTTTTGGGAAATAAGGAAAAGGCCAAAGAAGATATAGAAGAACTCCTAACTTATGATGACCTAACAGAAGAGATAAAAGAAAACCTTCAAATCATAAAAACACACTATAAACTATAAAAAGCCCAGAAAATGGGCTTTTTTAATTTATAATGGAAAAATTTAAAAAAATATTTGACAAAGAACATTGAGGGTGTTATAGTATTAAATGTCGGCAAGAGAGAAACTTGTTCAAAGTCAAAAAAATCATAAAAAAATGATAAAAAAACTTGACAAGCAAAAAAACGTGTGGTACTATATAATAGTCAGCACACGAAAGGTGCCAGACACTGAACCAGAAATGCAAAAGCATTTTAAACAAATAAATATCAATGATTTTTGATGATCTTTAAAAGATCGAAAAAATCGTAAACGAAAACAACTATTAACCTAGTTAATTTCTTTACAAAAATGATTCTTGAAAAAGAATTTTAAATCACGCATTTGATATATAAGTCAGATGTAAATGAAAGAGTCAGAATAAAATGACACTCATTACAAATTTTTAATGAGAGTTTGATCCTGGCTCAGGATTAACGCTGGCGGCGTGCATAACACATGCAAGTCGAACGATGAAACTTAAATGATCTCTTCGGAGTGAACTTAAGTGGATTAGTGGCGGACGGGTGAGTAACGCGTGAGTAACCTGCCTTAGAGAAGGGGATAGCCTTTGGAAACGAAGAATAATACCCTATGACATGATAGCCTCGCATGAGATTATCATCAAAGATTTATCGCTCTAAGATGGACTTGCGTCTGATTAGTTAGTTGGTGGGGTAACGGCCCACCAAGACAGCGATCAGTAGCCGGCTTGAGAGAGTGTACGGCCACATTGGGACTGAGACACGGCCCAGACTCCTACGGGAGGCAGCAGTGGGGAATTTTGCACAATGGGGGAAACCCTGATGCAGCGACGCCGCGTGATTTAGAAGGCCTTCGGGTTGTAAAAATCTTTTCTATGGGAAGAACATGACAGTACCATAGGAATAAGGACCGGCTAATTACGTGCCAGCAGCCGCGGTAATACGTAAGGTCCGAGCGTTGTCCGGAATCA
>NZ_JAGGLO010000002.1 GCF_017874475.1 Anaerococcus degeneri | reverse complement strand
TTTTTTAGTTAAATCAGCAAATATGTGTTTTTTTACTTGATTAGAAATATTACAATGTTTATCAACTATTTTAGACTCAAGTAAGAAGTATTTATTACAAGATTTACAAAACATTTTCTGCTTCTTTAAATCAATTAGTACAGGATGATCACCTGCCCTAGAGCACCTTACAATAGATGATTTAAATCCGTACTTAATTAGATTATGGTTGGAACCACAATGGGGGCAAACTTGATTAGAATATTTTAATTTAGCTGTTAGAATTGTATGGGTTACACCTTTAATAACTTTGTGATATATTCCATCAGAAAAATTAAGGTTCTTATCTTTGATATTCAGTAATTTTGTAATAAAATAATTGTTAGACATATTTAATCTCCTTTTTAATTTGTAGCTGATTTAATTATAGGGTAAATGATTAAATATGTCTTCTTTTTTTACTAAAAAATCGTGCTGACAGAAGTTTCATTTACTTCTACCAACACGATTTATTATAGAACCCAAAAAAGACAAGGCCATCTGGCCCTGCCTTTTTAAAATTATTCTTATTTTTCGATGCTCATGGCATTGATTTGGTATTCAGATTCCCAAACTGGTGTATTGATGTCGAATCCTTTAACTCTCTTTGTATAACCTGTGTGGTATTGGTTAGAGTATAGAGGAATTTCTGGTAGATAGTCGTTGTACCACATTTCGAAAGCTTCCCAGTTATCTAGGTATTCTTCTTTCTTGGTTGGATCTGTTTGACGAAGTTTAACTGTAAGTTCGTCAGCCTTTGGATCGTTTGTCCTTGTCTTGTTGTCAGATCCCTTAGAGTTATATTGGTACCATGGATCAAATGGTGTACCAAATCCTGTACCCATGTTGAATGCTGTGTATTCTGCATCTTCTTTTGGGTTAGTGTAGTAATCAAGTAGGGTTGTAAATGATCCTGCTGTTACGTTGTATTCCATACCAATTTGTTTAGCATTTACTGGAACTTGGTTTGAAATAAGTGTGGTGATTGGAGATTCGTCAGAACCGTATTGGTTAACTTGAAGTTTCTTTCCAGTTTCGTCATATCTGTAATAATCGAAACCATCAGCATTTTTAGCAAATTCTTCATCTGCCTTTTTCTTATCCCATGGAGTTTTACCATCTTTTTCGAATTTGAATGGTGTTTGGTCAAGAAGTTTGTTAGCTTCATCAAGGTTTAATTGATATTTCTTGAATTCTGGGTTAGCTTCAAGATCTGCTCCTCTTTCCTTATACATCCATTGGCTTGTACCATACATACCGTTTGTTACTACACCGTAACCACCAGCATATGATTGTACGAAGTTGTTTCTATCCATTAGGTGAGCGATAGCTTGTCTAACTTCTTTATATTTTGTAGCTCCTCTGTCTGTTAGGAATGTTACGTTACCATAACCATTTCTTTCAAATGTGTTGTAGCCACCGATTTTGCCTTCGTCAGCTGCAGCTCTCATTTGGTCTACTAGTGGGCCTTCACCTTCAGCTTCCCAAATATCGATGTCGCCATTTTCAAGTAGGTCGATTGCGATATTTTTATTTACGTATTGAAGAATTACGTGTGGGATGGTTGGTTTTTCTCCTTTGAAGTTGCCAGCGTAGTTTTCGTTGATGCTCATTCTAACCATGTTGTTTCCGAATGAATCGAACTTGTATGGTCCTGCTGTTACAGTTGGGTTGATTCTGTATTCATTGTATTCTTTTTGCATAGCATCTTCGATAAGCATGCTGGTTGGGTCGACATCACCTGTTTTTCTCTTTTCAAGTTTGGCTATATCTTCATCGTGAGCTTTTTTAGCTTCTTTGTATGCTTTCTTTTCATCTTCTTTTGCATCGTCAGCTGGTGCTGGATTTTCTTCTTCAAATACTTCGTTATTCTTAGCGATTTGAGCGTCGATGTTTTCGATGTATTTAGCTTTTTCTTCTTCTGTTGGTTTATAACCATCTTTAGCTACGATTTTATTACCTTCTGGAGCTACAGCAAGGTTTTCGCTTACAGCGTGGATTGGGTATGGACCATATCCTCTAAGAGCTGCTTCTTCGTAGTATGGTAGGAATGATGCGTCTACTGTTACGCTAAATGTGTAGTCATCAATCTTTTTAAGACCATCAAATGTGTCTTTGTCACCGTTTTTGTATGCTTCATATCCCATTAGTGGGTCATCACCGATTGATGTTGAACCTGTTACTAATTGGTATGATGGATAGGTGTGAAGAAGTGAACCGAATAGGTAATTATCAGCGTTGATTGGTGTACCATCTGACCATTTTAGGTCTTCTTTAATCTTGTAGGTTGTTGTTTCAGATCCATCAGCATTTTTAACTGTTTTTGGTTCTTCTTTAAGAATGGTCATGTTGTTAATCCATTGACCACCTTCGTCTTGAACAACTGTACCATATCCGTTGTTTCCTTCGATTCCTAGGAATCTTCTAGCTTTAACGTCCATAGAGTTGTTTGTCCAACCTTGTAGGAAGTCACCGTTAAACTCTTGAACAGCACCGATTACAAGTGTGTCGTCAGAAGTTTGTTTGTCGAAAGATTCAAGTTCTGCCTTATCGTCTTTTGCTTCTTCACCTTCAGCTGGAGCTTCTTTGTTATCAGCTGGAGCTTCTGCAGCTTTATCGTCTGTTTTTTCTTTGGCATCTTCTGCCTTATCTCCACCACATGCAACAAGGGTTGCTGCAAGGCCTAGAGCCATAAGTGATGAAAATACTCTTTTCATTTTCATAAGTTTTCCCCCTAAAAATTAAGTAACTTTTTATAGTATAATATTTTATCCTATTAAACCGTCTTTGTCAAGTTTTAGAGCGTTTAGCTTTTCAGTTTTATGAATAATTATTCTTATATTTCGTCAACTTTTCAAGAACTTTGTTAATTTTTTATGGAAGTTCTTTCAGTTTTGCTTATCTCTCTACCTGATTAAACATATAACGAACTTACACCCATCAATAATTTCTAAAATCAAAATTCCAGGCTAATTTAGGCCTAATTTCCAAAATGAATTTACATGAATAATATACAAGAAATAATTACTATATTTTCGAAATTTTGCCTGGTATTTACCCTCCTCTAGTTTTATTTAAATTTTATTCTATTTTATTTAACTTTCTTATTTCTTCCGTCAATTAGGTTTTCTTTTCTATTTAATTTCAAAATCAATATTGATTTCATTTTTAATCTTTAGTTCAATTCTCTCTTCCAATCTTCTTATATGCCAGTCTTATTTTTAAATTTGAATTGGCTTGTCAAAAAATTTCCCACAACAAAAGCAAGGAGAATTTCCTTGCCTTGTTGTGTACTTAATTTAGTTAGGGTGCTATTTATTGCTATTATCTAGGCTCATTGCATTGATTTGGTATTCAGATTCCCAAACTGGTGTGTTGATATCAAAGCCTTTTACCCTCTTTGTATAACCTGAGTGGTATTGGTTTGAATAAAGTGGGATTTCTGGTAGGTAGTCGTTATACCATTTTTCAAATTCTTCCCAATTATCTAGGTAGCCTTCCTTGTCTTCTGGATCTGTTTGACGTAGCTTAACAGTTAGTTCGTCGGCTTTTGGATCGTTGGTCCTTGTCATGTTGTCAGATCCCTTAGAGTTGTATTGGTACCATGGATCAAATGGTGTACTAAAGCTTAAGCCCATGTTAAATACAGTATATTCAGCGTCATCTTTTGGGTGATAGTAGTAATCAAGGAGGGTAGCAAAAGATCCAGCTGTTACATTGTATTCCATACCAACTTGCTTAGCATTTACTGGTACTTGGTTTGAGATTAGGGTTGTGATTGGAGATTCATCAGAACCGTATTGGTTAACTTGGAGTTTCTTTCCATTTTCATCGTACCTATAATAGTCAAAACCATCTGGATTTTTAGAATATTCTTCATCAGCTTTTGCCTTATCCCAAGGTGTCTTGCCGTCTTTTTCAAATTTATAAGGAGTAGCATCTAATAATTCATTGGCCTTGTCTAGGTTTAGGGTGTATTTATTAAAGTCTGGGCTTGCTTCTAGGTCAGCTCCTCTTTCCTTGTACATCCATTGGCTGGTACCATACATACCATTTGTAACTACACCATAACCGCCTGCGAATGATTGGACGTAAGAGTTCCTATCCATTAGGTGGGCAATAGCTTGTCTAACTTCTTTATATTTTGTAGCTCCCCTGTCTGTTAAGAATACTACATTACCATAACCATTTCTTTCGAATGTATTGTAGCCACCGATTTTGCCTTCATCTGCTGCAGCTCTCATTTGATCGATTAGAGCACCTTCAGCTTCTGATTCCCAAAGGTCAATGTCACCATTTTCAAGTAGGTCGATTGCAATTTTACTATTTACATATTGAACTATTACATGTGGAATAGTTGCTTTTTCGCCCTTGAAGTTGCCAGCATAATTTTCGTTTAGGCTTAGTCTAGCCATGTTGTTTTCATAAGAATCAAACTTGTATGGTCCACAAGAAACTGTTGGCTTAATCCTATATTCATTGAATTCTTTTTGCATAGCTTCTTCAATGAGCATGCTTGTTGCATCAATATCGCCTGATTTACGGCTTTCAAGTTTTTTAACTTTTTCATCTTGAGCTTTTTTAGCCTCATCATAGGCTTTCTTTTCGTCTTCTGAAGCATCATCAGCTGGAGCTGGAGTTTGCTCGTTAAATTCCTCGTTTGATTTAGCTATTTGAGCGTCAATATTTTCTATATATTTTTTCTTTTCTTCTTCTGTTGGCTTATAGCCATCTTTAGCAACTATCTTATTTCCTTCTGGAGCTACTGCTATATTATCAGAGATAGCGTGGATTGGGAAAGGCATCACTTGTTTTAAGAAGGCAGATTCATAATAAGGCAAATAAGAAGCATCAGTTGTTACCTTAAATGTGTAATCATCAACTTTTTCAAGACCTTCAAACTTATCATCATCGCCTGCTTTATAGGCTTCATAGCCCTTAACAGAATCCGAACCTATAGTGAAAGCTCCAGTTACCAATTGATAAGATGGATAAGTATGGAAAAGCATGTCAAATAAGTAGTTATCAGCTGTGATAGGCTGTCCATCTGACCACTTCAAATCTTTTTTAATTGTGAAAGTAGTTGTTTCTGAACCATCAGCGTTTTTAACTGTTTCTGGTTCTTTTTCAAGAACAGTCATATTTGCTTGCCATTTGCCACCTTCGTCTTGAACCATAGTTAAGTAGGCATTGTTACCTTCTGTACCTATGTAACGTCTAACTTTAACGTCATAAGAGTTATTTGACCAGGAACCGTAAAAGTCCCCACTCATTTCAGATGTACCTACTACAAGGGTATCATCTGCGGTTTGTTTTTCAAATCCTTCTAATTCTGCCTTTTCATCATCAGAAAGAGCATTTTCGTCAGCATCTTTTGCGTCTTTGTCGTCTTCTTTTTTATCGTCCGCTTTATCTACTGCTTGATCGTCCTTCTTATCAGCAGCATCATCTTTTTTAGCATCTTCTCCACCACAGGCAGCTAGTGTTGCTGCAAGGCCAAGAGCCATCATGGTCGAGAATATTTTTTTCATTTTCATTGTTTTCCCCCTAAAAATTATTTAGCTTTTATAGTTTATTATTTTATTCTGATAACGTGATTTTGTCAAGGCCTATTTTTGCATTTATTTTTATTGTATTTTATATTTATTCATCGTTTTGTCATAATATCAAGAACTATGTTATTTTATTTGTATCTTCTTTCACTTTTTGATAAGGATTTAGAGTGATAAACCTCATTATCATAAGTAGGAAATCATTTGTCCATTTTTATCAAAATCAAAAAAGTATTATTCTTTTTATAGTATATTATTCACAAATTATTTTAAAGATTTGTGCATAAATCAAGATATTCACAAAGTTTTACACAAACTTGCTCTTTAATGGCAAGAAAAAATCCCAGTTTGAACTGGGATTTTGATATTTTTTATAATCAAGAATTGACCTTTTCTTTTTCTTCTAATTTTTCACTTTCCTCATTCTTACCAAAGCCTAAGAAAGATAGTTTGGTTTCAGATATAAGGATAGCTATAAAAATTAAGATGAATCCTATAATCTTATTTCTGGTCAAGGACTCAATTCCCATAAAGACTGGGATTAAGATACCAAATATAGATTCTGTTGCCAAAATTAAGGCAGCTGATGATGCTGTAGCAAATTTTTGGCCAATATTTTGTAAGAGAAGGGCCACAGTTGTGCACATTACGGCAAGGTAGCCTACTTCAAGGATTGCTTTTTTAGTCAAAACTATGGCAGAATTATCTTCAAAGGCCAAAGTTACTATTATAGAAAGGACAGCAGCCATAATAAATTGAAGAATAGTCATCAATATTGGGTCCTTGTCCTTGGATAGCTTGGTTACAGCAACTATGTGGGCTGCAAATAAAAGTCCTGATAGGAGGGCAAAACCATCTCCCATGATAGCTTCCTTGCCTTGGTCAAAGACTGATCCGCCATCACCACCAGCCATTGATACAAAATATATTCCTACTATAGTAAAGGCTGCGGCTATTATATTAAATTTATCAGGTCTTTTCTTCATAGCAAACCAGGCCAAAAATGGCACGATTACGCAATAAGAAGCTGACAAGAAGGCAGACCTACCTGGATCTGTGTAGCCAACTCCAATGGTTTGAACTGAATAGGCCAAAAACAAAAATATACCTATTATAAGGCCGCTTTTTAGGTCGTCCTTAGTCATTTCTCTTAATTTTTTCCAAAAAATTATGGATAGGATTAGGGCTGATACTGTAAACCTAATCGCTAAAATCATATTTGGTCTAAAGGTCTCTTGGGCAACCTTAACTACAGTTAAAGAAGACCCCCAAAGGATGGCCACTATCAAAAGTAGGACCTTTCCTAAGAGACTTTTTTTACTCATTTTTTGAATATTATTTTTTTGTTCACTCATATATTCTCCTTTTTATTCTTTTCTCATTAAAAAACATGTACCTTGTATTCATACCCGAAATGTTGAGTTTTTAAATATTTTTTATATTAAAAGGAAAATCAAAAGAATTTTATGATCTAATTTTAAAAAATACCCACAAAAAAACTAGGCAAGATTTGCCTAGTTTCCTAATATTTATCTTACATTTTGTTTACATACATCCTGTTAGACTTTGCATTTTTTAGTCTGTAATATTTTACAGGTCTTCCTGACCTATCGCCCATGTTACCTACTCTAGGTGTTACTGTTACGCCGTTGCCTGAGTAATTCATGTGGACAATTGTATCTTGGTTTTTATTTAAGATAAAGCCTGTGTGGCCGCCTTCGCCTAGTGACTTGCCTGGAATTCCTGCTACGAAAATATCGCCGTAATCAATCTCATCTGGGCTTATTTCATACATTATATCCCCCTTATCTCCCATAGAAAATAGGGTTTCTGTGTTGCCTACATAGGCATCTGATTTTAAGAATCCTCCATAAATCAAGGCCCTAAATACTGCAGAAGAGCAGTCAGCTGCTTTTTCTGTTTTTCTTAGGTGGCCCATATGGTAGGTCATACCGCTATTTTTAGCCTTAAACATCCATTCCATTACAGAGTCGATGTTTCTATCACCTACTACTTCGTAACCAGAAATTGTTGCTATTCCCTTTTCATCAGTCTTATATATTATACCATTTTGCTTGAATGTAGAATTAACAACCATTCCATTGTTATCAAAGCAATATAGGTTGCCGTTGATTTCCCAAAGACCTTTTTGGACATAACCTGAAGAATTTGTGTGGAAGGTCTTTCCTTCGAATGTCACCCAATCTTCTTTTACAGTTGTTGCTATACCTTTGTCATCAATACTATAGTATTGACCATTGGTAATTGAAGGCCTATTAGTTATCATAGCCCCTGTATTATAGTTAAAAACATAGGAGTTACCATTAATCTCAACCGCTCCCTTAGCTAGAGAACCGTCAGCCAAAGTCCTATAGGTTATGCCATCAAGTGCAAACCAAGTGTTCTTAGGGTTGGTAACAACACCAGTTTGGTCAACTTCATAATATTTATTTGAAAGGATCATCTTCTTATTTTTTTGAAGAACTCCATCCTTATCAAACATATAGTCCTTATTACCAATTCTTGTAACACCCTTGGCAAACTTGCCGTCAGCTAATGTTCTATAAACAGTATTGTTGACATTTACCCACTTATTTGGGGCAGTATTCATCTTACCTACCCTATCTACCTCGTAGTAAACACCTTCGGTGATGATTTTTTTATTTCTTTGAAGGACTCCATCATTTGAGAAATAAAACTTTTGATTTCCAATTTGGCTAATTCCCTTTAGGATATTGCCATTTTGGTCGTTGTAATATATGTCATTGCCAATATTTAGCCATCTATTTTTAGGTTTTGAAATAGTACCAGTTTTGCCAGCCCTATAAATCCTACCATTTACCATGATATTGGCGTTTTTAACTAGTTTGTTATTTTTATAATAGTTAAGTTTGTTATTGTTTTTTACAAAATAACCACCAGCATTACCTGTATAATAATTTTCTTCGCCTAAATTTGTTTGTTCGTTTTGAAGCTCACTAACTTCTCTAGAAGTATTATTCGCTTCTTTGATAATTTCATCCAGGTTCTTGTTATCATAATAAACAACCCCAGGAATTCTCTCATTTGTTGTATTTTCGTCTTTTGTATTTTCTTCAGAATTTTCACCAGGAATTTCCAATACAGCTTGGTCACTAGAATTATCAGAAAGCTTATTTGCATCCTTAGCAAGAGCTTCAGTATTATCAGCACTTGGGTTATTATCAACAACATCTAGGTTTGTGTATGACTTTGGAACTATTTCCAGGTTTTTATCAACAGCTTCACTATCCTCGCTAAACTTATCCACGCTCTCTTTGACAAATAATTTTTCATCCTCATTAGCATAGGCATTATCAGCTAGGTTGATAGCGGAAGTTATAAATAATGTCGAGGCGAGCAGGACAGTTTTATTAATTTTTTTCATTGTCTTTTACCTCTCTTTATTACAATTTAATTACAGACATTTCTTCACTATTATAAAATCTATACCTATTATATAATATTTTAAGGGAAAATGCAACAAAAAGGTTACAATTTTGTAATAATTTCAAAAATTCTTTGAAAGTTTCCTACACTTTGAAGGTCTACTTTATAAAGACTTGCAAAAATGGTATGATGGAATATATAAACTTATTAAAACCGAAATAAAAAAGGATGGAAATATGAATAGAAAAGCACTAATCCTAGCCCTCGCCCTAGGCTTTGTAATAACAGGATGCAAGGACTCTGATCTTCCTCAGTCCAAAGTTTCAGAAGAAACCATAGCCAAGGCCCTAGATGGCAAGGTCGACTTAGAAAAAGAACAAAAAGAAGAAGATAAGAAAGAAAAAACTGCTGATGAATCAACAGAAAACGAAAAATGGCAAGCAAATGGAGATAACCTAAAAAAACTAATGGTAGATATGGGTGAATTTGCCCCATCACTTGCTAGAAAGCTAGACGGAGATGACCTCGTAAAACTTTACAAAAAATGTGAGAAAATGAGCGAAAGGACAGGCTATTGGGATGTAAAAGACTTTTTCTTCCAAGAACTAGCAAATGAATATCCAGACAAATCCCTCAAATTCCCACTAAAATCAATAGAATCAAAATACTACTGGAAAAAATCTACAGATGATTTAATCGGAGACAAATTTGAATGGGAAAGAAACCTCATGGTAGAAAATGGAGCAGACTACAACGAAATCTGGTCTTTCACCGACAAGGAAATCGAAGATGCCTTCCACGAAGCCTACGAAAAAGATCCACTAGCCTACTATGACGACTATGTAAAAATGGCAACAGAGATCCTAACAGGAAGTTCAGACGAAGAAGACGGAGAAACTGGTGCAGCAGATCCAGAAGACTACAAGGATCTAATCAAATTTGGCTCTAACGAAAGAGACTACGAAGCCCTAAAAGATGCCATGGTTAACCACTACGAATTTGACAAAAAAATCGTAGAAAAAATACCAAACAAGGACATAGACCTAGCCTATACCCGTGCCCAAAAACGCCTAGAAGAAACAGGCTTTGGAGACATTGGACTAATCTTTGACGAACTAGGCAAACTCTACCCAGGGGCATCAACACTTTATACTGGAGAAAATTAAAAAAATACAAGTAAAAAGACGGGAAATTTTTCTCGTCTTTTTTGTAATTAGAGTAACTATCAGATTTTCTTGTAATAAAAACTCCCTAGTCCCAAAAATGCCATAGCAAAGCCTATAAAAGCTTTGTAAACTTTCTCTTTTTTTATTAAATCTTAACGATATTTTCCTAAATTCATTCTTCCTCTTCAAGTTCAGATACATCTTCAATTCTTTAGATTATTGTGAGCATTTTACCATAACTTTTTAATGCAAAAAGCCCAGCGTTTCTACTGAGCTTTTATTTTTAGTCCCTGAATTCACCTGTTATTAATTTTGAAGATATCCAGCCCTTTTCTATTTTTAGCCAGTATCTGCCTCCGTCATTTACTACTTCTTCGCAGTGGACTTTATCGCCGTTGTTGACGTAACCTGATACTCCTGAGTTTAAGTTTGGTTCGGTTCTGACTTCTCCCATGTTGGCGTCGATTTTTAGGTCTTTGTTTAGGAAGTCTGCTTCTTTGTAAATGTCTGTGTAGGCTGGGTTGCCGTTTTGGCCGTAGGAGTTTGTTGCCCTTAGTTGTTCAAGGTCATATTTTTCTGCTAATTCTCTCCTGTTGGCTCTGGCTTCCTTGGCGTCTTCATTGCTATCTGTTTTTGCGTCTTTTTCGCTAGATTTATCACTATCTTCTTCTGTATCTTTGCTTGTTTTTTCTTCTGAATCTTCTTTTTTATCAGTTTTTTCTTCTTCTAGGCCAAGGTCAGCTAGGCTTATATTTTCGCCTTTTAATTTTTCCTTAATATCTGCTAGAGTTTTTGATTCTGGCAAGAGGTCTGTGTATGTGTTGGCAAGTTTTCTTGCTTCTTTGTAGTCCTCATCTGTAACTGCCTTTTTGATGTCTTCTATAACTAGGCTTTCGATTTCATCAAGTTTTTCTTGGGCTTTTTTATAATAATCGCTAGCTTCTTCTGGGATGGCTTTTAATATTTCTATGGCTTTCTTGTAGTCTTTCGCCTTTATCTTTTCTTGGCTGGTTGTAATTGCCTTTTCATAAAGTTCTACATTTTCTTCTATGGCTGTTTCTTGCTTATTATTTTTAGCCATTTCTCTTTGAGCACCGAGCTTAAAGAAATAAGATAGGACTATAAAAATAACTGCAAATGCCATTACGGATCCTAGGATTAGGCCGTAGGTCATTAGGTCCCTGTCTTTTGATCTTTGCCTTTGTCTTTCTGTACGCTTCCTACTTTCTTCTTTAGAGATTTTTATCTTTTGTTTTTCATTATTATCTTCTACAAGACTTGCCCCGCAGGACTCGCAGACTTTGGCCCCGTCTTTGTTTTCTTGGCCACATTTTTTACAAATCATATATTTCCTCCCTTGGTTTTTTTACATTAATATCTAGTCTTGTTATTATTATATCATAAATTATAAATTTGCACTTAAAAAACCGACTAAAATCCTAGTCGGTCTGGTTTTTATTTATTAAGATATTCTTTATAGAAACTTAGGTCTTGGACTGTTTCGACAACTCCCTTGTAGACCCCATCCTTATCCCTTACTGCATAGTAGGAAATGGCAAAGTCCCTACCTTTTATATTTCTCACAAGTTTTAGAGAATCTTTACTTCCTGCCTTGAATTCTTTGATTAGGCCCCTTACAATCGGTTCTACTTGGGGTGGATGGCAGGAGTAAACTTCCCTGCCTAGGGATGTTTCTGGTCTTTTGAAGGCTTTTTTCCCTTTGTGGTCGTTGTAGTAGGCGTTTATGTCATTTTCGTCAACATAGGTTATTTCAATTTCTAAAGTATCAAGCATGGCCTCTAATTGGTCAACTCTCATCTTACCCTTGGCAAAATTTATATATCCATCTGTGTATTCATTTATTTTTTTATTTTCCGCTTTTTTGTAGGAAACAAGGTCGTGATCATAGTCACCAAGATCTTTGAAAAGCAGGTCAAAATCTTCATGGCTAATTGTTTCAAAGGCCAAAGGATAGAGGATATTTTCTTCCTTATAGGTCATCTCCTCAGCTCTTTTTATGGTTTCTAGAGCCAGGTCTTTTTTATTAAGTTTAATAGCTTTTTTGAAATTATTTGCTATATCAATATCCACTGCCCACATGACATCTGATGGGCCTGGTTTATTGTATTTGGCCTTTAGGATTGGATAAATTAAGTCGCCTTTTTTCCTGTAATGGTTAAAGACCTTGTAGATATCTTCTCCTAGGTCTTGGTCATTTTCTAGGGACTTTTTTACATTTTCAAGTATTTCTTTGATTTTATCATTTTCCTTGGCAAAATAATCCAAAAATGAACCTTCCTCGTAGGTAGAAGGATTTTTCTCACTTTCTGTCTCACCATGGAATAAGGCAGAATGAACATCACAGAGCTTTCTAACCTCGGCCTTATCCATGCCAGCCCCTAAAAGTTCTTCTTCGGCATCCATAATTTCTGAAGAAGAAACGCCCTCAAAACTTTTCTTAAAATCTTCCCTAACAGATTCCAAATCTTCGCCAGATGACAATCTCTGAAGGTAAGATTTAATTAATTTTTTCCTCTCCAAAACTTCCGGATTTTCTGATGAATCAACTAATTCATAGCCCATTGCTTTTAGTTTAATCTCATAATCTTTAATCCCCATCATCTTGGCTCCGCGCTTAATGGAGACAGATTTTCCTAAACTTTTTACCATAAGCGGGTTATTAAGGGCAGTAAAGCCCACACTTATTAGGTCGTCTTTTAATTTATCATTATCTTTTATCAGTTCATAAACAGTTTTATTTATATCAATTATCATATTTATCACTCCTAATAATATTATATAGCATTAGATAATGATTATCAGTAACTTTTGTTACAAAATTTGAAATTTTTGCAAAAAAAGACCAATAAAGAATTATAAAATCCGATATTAGTCTTTTAGCGTGAATTTATTTTACAAATATACAAAGCCAAATAGTTTTATCTTGGCTTAAGACCCTGTGGATTTTGTGGGGATGGATTGGGAGGATGTCCCCTTCTTTGAGGTCTAACACCTCCCCCTCAATTTCAAGCCTCGCCCTGCCTCTAACAATTTTTACAATCTCTAACTGGTCTTGGTCGTAAAAATCTGTGGCCTGGTCAAGAGAGCAAATCCTGATTATCTTCACCTGGTCATTTTCAAAAATTGTTTCTTCAATTTCCCTATCTTTAGAAAAGACCAAATTGTCGAAAATATTATAAACTTTCATATTTGTCCTAGTCTTCGAGGCACATCTGGTAGATCTTCTTCACATCACTTGGCTTTAGGTCTATGAAGCCTTTTTTGACTCCGGCCTTGCCACATGCCTTGATGCTCATTTCTTCAAAATGTTCTTCATCTATTCCGATTTTTCTGAGGTTTGAATCAAGGCCTAGGTCTTCAAAGAAAAATTCCCTAACTTTTTCTATTGTTTGCCTTGCAATTTCCATAGGGTCCCCTTCCTTATCAAGGTCAAATACATTTACTCCAAGGTCTACATACTTATGGACTGTTTTTTCGCTTAGGCAATATTCCATCCATCTTGGTGTGAGAATTGCAAGTCCAAGGCCGTGGGTTATGTCGTAAAAAGCTGAAAGCTCGTGCTCGATTGGGTGAACTGTCCAGGCTGCCTTGCTCGAATCTGAAATAAAATCATTGATGGCCCAAGATGATGCCCACATGAGGTTGGCCCTAGCTTCGTAGTTTTCTGGGTCTTTTAGGGCTATCGGTCCGTATTTGATGACAGTTTTCATCAAGGCTTCCATAATCCTATCAAGCATAAACATTGTTCCATCAATGTTGAAATAGGTTTCAAAAATGTGGGATAAAATGTCTGCAGAACCTGCTGCTGTTTGGAATTTTGGCACTGTGTAGGTAAGTTCTGGATTTAGGAAAGATACCTTTGGCCTAGTATCGGCATGGCCTGAGGATAATTTTTCCTTAGTTTCTGGATTTGTGATTACACCGCCACAGTCCATTTCAGATCCTGTTGCAGCCATGGTTAGGACTGTCAAAAGTGGGATGGCTGGGCTCATTGGCTTTCCTTCTGAGATAAATTCCCAAGGGTCAAAATCAGCACAGGCACCTGCCGCCATAAATTTGGCTGCGTCTATGGTTGACCCTCCGCCAACAGCAAGGATGGCCCCAATTTTATTTTCCTTGATTATCCTTACTCCTTCTCTGACAGAGTCTATTCTTGGGTTTGGCTGAATACCAGAAAGTTCAAAAACTTCAATCCCTGCGTCCTCAAGCTCTTTTATAGCCTTGTCATAGACTCCATTTTTCTTGATTGACCCACCACCGTAAGTCAAAAGGATTTTGTCTGAGTATTTTTTTGCCTCTTTCCCTATATAATCTAAAGCGTCCCTTCCAAAATGAATCCTTGTTCCGATGTCGTAAGTAAAATTGTTCATAAAAACTCCTCTCTTTTACTAATTTTTACCCAGTTTATCAAATTTCCCAAAAAAAACTCTTCCCATTTCTGGAAAGAGCCTTATATTTAAATATTTTTTCTTTTGCACTTATCTTCTATACCCGTGCTTAGGATTAAAAACCCAAGTCCCAGACCTGTCACAAGGCCTCTTGCCATATCAGGAATTGCAGATCCCTGGCCTAAAACTAAGGCTAGGATTAAGAGGCTAAGACCGATTAGAAGATGGGCTTTCTTATTTTTTTCCATTATTCAGCCATCCTTTCAAATTCTATAGAAAATTTGTTCAAAATCTTTTTTTCAAGTCTTGATACAGTCATCTGGCTGATGTCTAAGCTTTCTGCTATATCAACCTGGGTCCTGCCCTCGTAGTACCTGAGTTCTAGGATTTCTTTCTCAAGGTCAGTTAGCCTTTCCTTTGATTTTTCTATCAAATCCTTTAGCTCAATCGAATCGAAATTCTTATCTTCTTCGCCGATTATCTCTGAAAGGTCAATGGCATTTTCCCCTTTTTGGACTGTGTATTTCATATCAAGCGACTGAGGAGTGTAGACCTTGCTTGCTTCCATGGTTTCAAGGATGGTTTCCTCGTCTTCTCCCAGATAGTCTGCAATATCAGCTATGGTTGGGACTCTTTGGAGTTCTTGGGGTAGGACTTTCTTGGCCACATTTATCTTTTTATAAAGGTTTTGGATACGCCTTGGCACCCTTATGACCCAGCCCTTGTCCCTGAAATATCTCTTTAGCTCACCCATTATAGTTGGGGTTGCAAAGGATGAAAAGGCATAGCCCTTAGATGGGTCAAATCGGTCTACAGCATTAATTAAGCCTAGGCTTGCCACCTGGTAGAGGTCATCTTTTTCTATTCCCTTGCCCACGTACTTGTTAGATAAAATATCAACTATATACATGTGCTCTTCGATCAGTTCATCCCTAAGTTTCTTATCACGGGTCTTGTGGAATTCCTCAAACTTTTTATTTATTTCGTCCTTATACTCTTGGCTGGCATTTGGCTTAGGCATGAGTCTTCCTCATTGTTATTCTCAAAAGCTCGCCTTCGGTCTCAATTTCATCCGCAAGAGCAGCAAGGATTGCATCTCTCATTGCAAGGGCTCTTGTATCGTCATTTTTATCCTTGCCATTAACTTCTATAGATAAGGAGTCTTCCCCTACAAGAAAGTTTAAATTTAAACCATCTTGGCCCATCTTGTAGTTAATAGCCTCGCTAACTAGGACCTTCAAATCCTCGATTTGTTCTATATTAAAACCCATTTCTGATCCAAGGCCTGCCACAAAAAGTCTCACTGACTTTTGGTATTTTTTGTTGGTGGGTATTTTTATACTTATCTTATCCATTGCTACTCCATATTGAAGACATCTGTTAAGTCTGTAATTTTAAACAGTTTGAGGATATTTTCTTTTGGATTTATTATAGAAACTGTCTTGTCTTTTTCCTTGCCGATTTTATAAACTTTCATAAAAAGTCCAAGGCCTGTAGAATCAAGGTAGTCAAGGTCTTTTATGTCTATGACCATATCCTTATCAGCCCCTTCGATTTCCTTTTCGATAAAGCTTCTAAATTCGTCTTCTGAATAGATATCAAGATCGCCCTTTACTTCTATTAGGAGAAATTTTTCCTTGTCGTAGATCTTACTTTCAAACATCTTTTTCCTCATCTTCCAACATATTGTCATAGGTTGTGACTGAAACTATAGCATCACCTTCGCTTGCGAGGTTTTTAAGCTTAACACCCATGGTACTTCTACCTGTAGTTGAAACATCCCTAGCTGCTAGTCTAATCATATCACCTTTTTTAGATACCATCATTATATCTGTATCAAGGTCTACTGGGAGGGTGTCAACAACTTTTCCTGTTTTATCGTTGACTTTGTGGCACCTTACGCCCTTGCCGCCCCTGTTTTGGTTCTTGAAGTTGTTGAAAGATGTCTTCTTACCAAAGCCATTTCTTGTTACAACTAAAAGATAGGTCTCTTCGCCCTTGATATTCATACTTACAACTGCATCGCCCTCATCAAGTCTGATGGCCCTAACACCTACAGCAGTCCTGCCCATGGTCCTTACGTCTTTTGTATTAAACTGAATGGTCATACCATTTTGGGTTGAAATAATTAATTCTTCGTCCTTTTCAATCTGTCTTACAGAAATTAGCTTATCTCCTTCTCTTAGAGAAATTGCTATAATGCCGTTTCTCCTGATATTGGTGAAGTTTTCTGCATCGGTCTTTTTGATTTGACCGTTTTGGGTTTGAAGGACTAGTTGGCTATTTTTGCCAAGTTCAGAAAGGGTAATCATTTCTGTAATCTTTTCGCCCGACTCTAGGTTTAGGATATTTATTATAGCCTGGCCACGAGAAGTACGAGATCCTTCTGGAATCTTGTAGGCTTCAAGCGAATAGACCTTACCAAAGGATGTGAAGAATAAGAGGTCTTCGTGGGTATTAGTTGTTGCTATCTTTTTGATAAAGTCGCCTTCCTTGGTATTGCCAGCGGCTATTCCCTTACCACCCCTATTTTGAACCTTGTAGGTATCTATAGGAAGTCTCTTGATGTAACCATCCTTTGTTAGGGATATTAAAACATCTTCTTCTTCGATAAGTTCAGTTACATCAAATTCTCCCTCATCTGGGACAATCTTTGTACGTCTTTCATCTGAGTATTTTTCCTTAATTTCACTAATTTCATCGATAATTAGGTTTATAAGATTTTCTTCAGAATTTAGGATTGAAAGCAAGTATTCAATTGTTTCTGCAAGTTCCTTATTTTCTGCATTAAGCTTTTCAATTTCAAGACCTGATAGGCGTTTTAATTGCATATCCAAAATGGCTTGAGATTGGGCATCTGATAATTTATACTTGTCAAAGAAAATCTTTTTGATTTGATCATTGTCATAAGATGACCTGATGATTTTGATAATTTCATCTATGTGGTCGATTGCTATAATTAAACCTTCTACTATGTGTTTTCTCTCGCGGGCCTTTGATAGGTCGAAGTTGGTCCTGCGGGTTACAACTTCCTTCTGGTGGTCAACATAGTATTCGATTAGTTCTTTGAGGTTTAAAATCTTTGGCTCACCATTAACTAAGGCTAGGTTTATGATACCAAAGGTGTTTTCTAATTGGGTGTATTTGTAGAGGTTGTTTAGGACAATATTTGCGTTGGAATCTCTCTTGATTTCAACAACTATCCTCATACCCTTCCTGTCAGATTCATCTCTGATATCAGAAATACCGTCTACTCTTTTTTCCTTAACAAGGTCGGCAATTTTTTCTATTAACCTTGCCTTATTTACTTGGTAAGGAATTTCTGAAATTATAATTCTTTCCCTATTTTTCTTGAAAGGCTCGATTCTCGCTACTGCTCTTTGCTTAATCTTGCCCCTGCCTGTTGTGTAGGCGTCTTTGATACCAGACTTGCCTAGAATCAAAGCTCCGGTTGGAAAATCTGGTCCTGGAATGATTTTTATAAGCTCATCAACATCAATTTCTGGATTTCTCATATAGGCAACGCAAGCGTCGATTGCTTCGCCTAGGTTGTGAGGGGCCATGTTGGTTGCCATACCTACGGCTATACCATTTGACCCATTGACTAAAAGATTTGGAAACCTTGAAGGAAGGACTGCTGGCTCCATCTCTTCGCCATCGAAGTTTGGAACAAAGTCTACTGTATCCTTGTTTATATCCCTAAGCATCTCCTTGGCAATCTTGCTCATCCTTACTTCTGTGTAACGCATGGCTGCAGCTTGATCGCCGTCTATAGAACCAAAGTTACCTTGGCCTTGGGCTAGTGGGTACCTTGTTGAAAAATCTTGGGCAAGCCTTACTAGGGCATCGTAGATTGCAGAGTCACCGTGTGGGTGAAATTTACCCATTACATCACCGACAACCCTGGCTGATTTTCTGGTTGGTTTATTTGGATCAAGGCCTAGCTGTTGCATGCCGTAGAGGATTCTCCTGTGAACAGGCTTTAGTCCATCACGGACATCCGGTAGGGCCCTTGATACTATTACAGACATCGAATATTCAAGATAAGATGTCTTCATCTTTTTTTCGAGGTCTATATTAATTATGTTTTGATTTTCTGTCATTTAAGCCTCCTATACGTCTATATCTGTAACGTACTTGGCATTTTCTTGGATAAAGTTACGTCTAGGCTCAACTTTTTCTCCCATTAATAGTGAGAAGGTGTCGTCTGTGGTTGTTGATTCCAAATCTTCTTCAACTCTCAATAGTACACGCCTATCTGGGTCCATAGTTGTTTCCCAAAGTTGTTCGGCGTTCATCTCACCAAGACCCTTATACCTGTTAATCTTAAATGTCTGATCGCCTAGTTCTTTGATGTACTTATCTTTTTCATCGTCGGAATATACATATCTTTCCTTCTTGCCCTGGCTAATCCTGTATAAAGGTGGAAGGGCAACATAGATATGGCCTTGGTCGATCAAATCTTTCATATACCTATAGAAGAAGGTGAGGAGCAAGGTCCTAATGTGGGCCCCGTCCACGTCCGCATCTGTCATGATGATAATCTTGCCGTAGCGGAGTTTTGATATGTCAAATTCCTTGCCAATGCCTGTACCGAAGGCTGTTATCATATTTTTAATTTCTTCTGAATTTAAAACCTTATCTAGGTGGGCCTTTTCTACGTTCATAATTTTGCCCCTAAGTGGGAGAATGGCTTGGATTCTGTTGTCCCTTCCACCCTTAGCAGATCCGCCCGCAGAATTACCCTCGACTATGAAGATTTCATTCTCGCCAATATCTGTAGATTGGCAGTCAGCAAGCTTGCCTGGGAGTGTTGCAGAATCAAGGATTGACCTTTTTCTTGTGAGATCTCTTGCCTTTCTTGCAGCTTCTCTAGCACGCCTACTCGCAAGGGCCTTGTCGATTATAGACTTGGCTGGTTTTGGGTTTTCCTCAAGGAAGGCTGTGAGGTGTTCTGATACATAAGAATCCACAACTCCCCTTACCTCTGAGTTTCCAAGTTTAGACTTGGTCTGGCCCTCAAATTGTGGGTCAGAAATCTTAACAGAAATGATAGCTGTAATACCCTCTCTGATGTCCTCGCCTTGAAGGTTATCCTCATTGTCTTTTATGAAATTATATTTTCTAGCATAGTCATTAACAGTTCTTGTTAAAGATGTTCTAAGGCCTGAAAGGTGGGTACCGCCTTCTGGAGTTTGGATATTGTTAGCATAGGATAAAATATTTTCGCTATAGCCGTCTGTATATTGGAAGGCAAATTCAACTTCAACCCCTTCTTGGACCCCATCAAAGTGAGGAATCATTTCCATTATTGGGTCCTTGTTGCGGTTTAAAAAGCTAACAAATTCTGAGATTCCTCCATCGAATTTAAAAGAGGTCTTGAAGTCTTCTCTTTGGTCTTCAAAACGTATTTCCACTCCCCTATTAAGGAAGGCCATTTCTCTGAACCTATTTTCTAAGATTTGTCTTTCAAAAATTACTGTATCAAAAATTTCCGCATCTGGTTTAAAGGTGATTTTTGTGCCGGTCTCGCTTGTATCACCTATCACTTCTATATCTTTTGTAACTTCGCCTCTGGCAAATTCCATCCTGTGGATGTGGCCGTCTCTTTTTACTTCTGCTATTAAGTATTCTGAAAGGGCGTTTACTACTGATACACCAACTCCGTGGAGACCTCCGGAAACCTTGTAGGCAGAGTCGTCGAACTTACCACCTGCGTGGAGGACTGTAAGAACTGTTTCAAGGGTTGATTTATGGGTTGTTGGGTGTTCTTTAACTGGAATACCTGATCCGTCATCTTCTACTGTTACCACATTATCCTTGTCAATCACTACCTTTATGTAGTCACAACGACCAGCTAGGGCCTCGTCTACTGAGTTGTCCACAACCTCGTAAACAAGATGATGGAGTCCTCTTGAGCTTGTTGAGCCTATATACATACCAGGTCTTAGTCTAACGGGCTCTAGTCCCTCTAAGACCCTGATATTACCAGCATCATAATTGTTTTCTGTCATACTTATCCTTTCTAATCCTGCCATCCTTAATATAGGAAATCTTATCAGCCGAAACATTTTCCAAGCTTTTTGTATTGGTAGCTGTGATTATAGTTTGGTAATCGGCTAGATTTTCTAAAAGAAACTTGCTCCTAGTCTCATCTAATTCCGAAAACACGTCATCAAGCAAAATCACAGCCCTATCCCCACTTATCTCCCTCAAAAGCTTGACTTCGGCGAGCTTTATATTAATAATAGCCGATCTCTGTTGGCCTTGGGAGGCGAAGAGCCTGGTGTTTTTTCCGTTTATTTTGATTATTATATCATCTCTGTGGATGCCAGCTTGGGTACTTTGGTATCTTAGGTCCTCATCTCTTTTTGCCCTGAAAACCTTATAAAATTCCTCTAAACTTTCTGCATTTATATCTGGAAGATAGTCTATTTCTAGCTTTTCAGCTCCCTTTGTGAGGGCCGTTTGAAATTCCTGGGCATATTTTTCTACATATTTAACAAACTTGAGCCTTGACCTGTAAATCTTATAGCCTTCCTTGACTAAGGATTTATCAAAGGCATCGAGTTGCTCATTAAAATATGAGGACGATTTATTCTTTAGTAGTTTATTTCTAGCGAACAAAATCTTATCGTAGTCTTTTTTGACCCTGGCATAGGAAAAATCAATGGATGTGATTATCTCATCCAACAAATCTCGTCTGAGATTGGGTCCTTCCTTGATAATGCTTAGGTCTTCTGGTGTAAATAAGACTAGTTTAAAGAGTGATTTTAAATCTTTGTTCCTCTTATATTCTACTTCATTTACAAAAATATTCTTATCGGCTCCTTCTACCCTGATTAGGACTTTTTTGAAGGAACGCCCCTTCCTGATGGTGCCTGAGATTTCCATCTTTTCCTGGCCAAAATTTATGATGTCCTTATCCCTTAATTTCTTAAAGGATGTGGCATTGGCTAGGTAGTAGCAAGACTCAAGTAAATTTGTCTTGCCCTGGGCATTGTCGCCAATAAAGATATTGGTCGATTCATTAAAAACTACCGACTCGTAAAAATAATTCCTAAAATTGTATAATTTTATATCCTGAATCCACATTATTTGATTATTATTTTCACACCATCAAAGACGACCTCGTCTCCTGGGTGGATTTTCTTACCTGCTATATAACAAGGTTGGTCATTTATAAGGACGCCTTCTTCCCTTATTATATGCTTGGCAAAGCCTCCCGAAGGTAGCAAATTAGTTGCCTTTAGGAGGTCTTTGAGCCTTATTTCACTTGTTTCAAATTCTAATATTTCCATCTTTTTACCTAGCAAGCCTTACTGGGAGAACCAAATAAGTATAGTCCTCACCTTCGTGTTTGGAATCTGTTGGGTAAATTAAACATGGATTTAGGCTTGATTTGAAATTCAATTTGATTTTCTCGCTGTCACAAGCCCTTACCCCATCTTGCATATATTTTGCATTGAAGGCTATATCTAGGCCTTCGCCTTCTTGGTCTATTTCTATAACTTCCTTTACATCTCCGATTTCAGAATTTGATCTTAAGGTCATGACCCTATCTTCGATATTAACACGAATTAGGTTTGCCCTGCCTGGGTCAGATAAAACTTGGGCCCTATCAAGGGCAGCATTTAGGGCAGATTTTTCTACTATAACTGATGTTTCTGAAATATCGTTGATGATATTTCTGTAATCGATAAAGTTTTTGTCTATTACCTTGCATAGCATAGTAGTATCATCAGATACAAACATTAGGTCGTTTTCATTCCTATATAAAGAAGTCTTGGACTCATCTGAAACTATCCTTGACCATTCCAAAAGAGATCTTTTTGGTATGATGTATTCAGTGTTTTCAAAATCTCCCGGATAATCTAGCTTGATTTTCTTTAGGGCCACCCTATATCCATCAAGGGCTACCATATTCAAAGCCCCTTCCCTTAGTTCAAAGAGGATGCCTGTTAGGGCAAGCTTGGTCTCATCTAGGGTTGTGGCAAATTCTGTTTGGCTTATTGATCTTTTTAGCTTGTCATTATCTATAGAAAGGGCCACTGCATCTGGGACCTTGATTTCTTCCTTGTCAAAATATTCAAAGGCAACAAGGTTAAAGTTCGATCTCTTGCAAGAAATCTTAATCTTTCCAGAATCCAATTCTATCTTTACTAACTCGTCTGGAAGCTTTCTTATAATATTAGTAATGAGGTCTGCCTTCACTGCCATGACCCCTTCTTCCAGGATTTTGGCATCTGCTAGAGTTTTGATAGAGATTTCTCCATCAAAGGAAGTCATTGAAAGTCTATTATTTTCTGTAGAAAAGTATATTAATTCATGGATTTGGATATTGGTAGATTTGGATACTGCCCTATTTACTATCGAGAGGGCTTTCATTAGTTCTTTTTGTTTAATTTCAAATTTCATGGATGCTCCTTAACTATTATTTAAACTTAGTAGTATTAGTAGTAGGCCCTGTATAAATGTGGATATCTTTAAAAGTCTTCTATATTTCAAGCTTTATCTCTGTTAATAAGATATGGATAAGCTTAGGGATAAATCGCTAGTTTTCCACACTTTGCACAAGGCGTTCTGGATTGGTCCGTCAAAAAAAGTTATTAACAGACTTATCCACAGGCTTATGCCCAAATCAGTCCCTAATTTCCTTTATTAGGGCCTCAAGTTCGTTTTTTAGATCCTCATCTTCATCCATCAAGTCTGTTATCTTATCGATGCCGTGGATGACTGTTGTATGGTCCCTGTCAAAGGCATTTGCTATTGTGACTAGGGAATCATCTAAGAGCTCCCTTGAGATATACATGGCAATCTGCCTTGGGTTTACAATTTCCTTCTTCCTAGACTTTCCTTTAAGGTCTGCTAGTTTTACATTATATTTACTGGCAACTGCCTGTTGGATGTCGGCTATGGTTAGTTTTTTCTTTTTGTTTTTAACCCTTGTGCCTACACCCTTGATGGCATCTTCCATTGATACTTCTACCCTGCCGTCACTTTTTGCATAGGCAATGGCAGTAGAAAGTGCACCTTCTAGGTCCCTGATATTGGTGTCAATTTCTAGGGCTATGTAGGATAAGATATTATTATCAATTATAGCGCCAAGATCTTCTAGCTTTTTTTGAAGGATGGCCACACGGGTTTCGTAGTCTGGCCTTGATATATCGGCTATAATACCGTAGTTAAACCTTGATACCAACCTATCTTCTAGGTGTTTTATCTCCCTTGGCGGCTTATCTGAAGTGATTACTATTTGTTTGCCCGCATTGTAAAGGTCGTTAAAGGTATGGAAAAATTCCTCTTGGGTCGCTTCTTTATTGGCTATAAACTGAATATCATCTATAAGTAAGATATCAGCTGAGCGGTATTTTTCCCTAAATTCTTGGTTTTTGTTAGTCCTTAGGGCTGCAATCATTTCGTTGGTAAATTTTTCACTAGATAGGTACATGACATAGGCATCGTCCCTGGTTTCTAGGATTTGGTGGGCTATAGCTTGAATTAAGTGGGTTTTTCCAAGGCCACTTGATCCATAGATAAATAGCGGATTATAAACCTTTGATACATCGCCCCTAGAAATGGTATCTGCTACAGCCTGACTGATGCCAAGGGCGTATTGGTTTGATTTACCTTGGACAAAATTTTCAAAAACATTAGCCTCTTCTAGCTGAGGTCTTGGGAAAGACTTTACCTCATCAATCCTCATTTGGCCGTCCTTGTCGTAGTTCTTGCCCAAGGTTAGGATTTTTTGATAATCTTCCCCATCCTTGGCTATTACTTCCACCTTAAGATTTCCTCCAATTTTTGGCCCTATTTTATCAAGAGCATCTTGGAGTTTGGCCTTCCAGATACCTTCAAAGATAAAAAGTGTATCTTTTTTTGGAATCTCAAGATAAAGGACTCCATTGTATAGGTTTAAGGGTTTTAAAATATTAATCCATGTATCAAATTGCTGGTCATCGCTTACATGCATTTTCATTTCATTTTTTAATTCACTCGTAATGAATTCTAGATTCTCCATCTAAGCATTCCTTTCTTAAGTCTTATCCACATTAAGATTTACTTTGTAATTTTAAGCTTATCATTAAAAATTTTGACCTTATCCCCAAATTCGGGATAAGTTGTGGATAAGTCCCTTGTTGATAAAATTTGTCTTGATTTTTTAGGATTTGCCGGAGGATAAATTAAAAATCAAGATATTTTTTTCTATTTTATCCACAAACAAAGAGCAAATTCCTAGTAAATCCAGAGTTTTACCCCTACTTTTACACATCTAATCTTACCATAAATTAGCCATTATTTCAACTTATCCACAATTTATGGATAAAATTATGGATAAGTCAAAACTTGTGTGGTTAGAGGTAATAAGATTGTTGTTGATATGTGGATAAGTATGTGTATTTATTAATTTTTTGTATAGGAAAAAATATATTTTGGCAGATTTTACAAATTCTTTTTTTAGACTAAACATAAATTTAAAAAAATATTCACATGAATTTTTTTCTTCATAAGTTGTGGAAAAGAAAAAATACCCAAAGATATCAACAATAAATAATTATTCTAAAATTCTAAATAAAAAAGAATATTCATACCAAAAATTTAGGAATTTTTTTGCATAGAAAAAAATAAATACATATTCTCCCTTTAGCACTAGAAAAAAGAGAAAATAATCTTGACAGATAAGCTTATTTTCAATATAATAGTTAGAGTCAAAATTTATTAGGAGGTGTAAAAATGAAAAGAACCTATCAACCAAATAGAAGAAGAAGAAAAAAAGATCATGGTTTTAGAAAAAGAATGTCTTCTCCAGGTGGCAGAAGAGTGCTTAAAGCAAGAAGAAAGAAAAACAGAAAAAGACTTTCAGCTTAATTCCATAAGAAGTAATTAATGGAAAAAAGATTAAGCCTAAAGAAAGACAAAGACTTTAAAAAAGTCTACAAAAAAAACTTTGCATGCTATAATAGAGATTTCACTGTCCTTGTAAGATCTAATGACCTAGAGAATCCGCGTTTTGGATTTTCTATAAGCAAAAAAATCGGCAAGGCCCACACCAGAAATCACCTAAAAAGAAAACTTAGAGAGATAATAAGGATAAACTATAAAAACCTCAATGGAGTAGATATAGTAATCATCCCCAAAAAACATACCGCAGAATTTGACTACCAAAGATTAAAATCCTCTCTAGGTCACGCCCTAAATCAGGCATTTAGAAAAAAGAAGATATACTATGCTAAATAAAGTTTTTATAAAAATGATAAGATTTTATCAAAAATTCATTTCTCCACAAATAGGCTATGGAAAATGCAAATACTACCCAACATGTTCTAACTATGCCCTAGAGGCATTTAGGAAATATGGGCCAGTCAAAGCTTTTTTTATGTCTTTGTGGAGAATTTTAAGATGCAATCCATTTTCGAAGGGCGGCTACGACCCGGTAAAATGAGATAATACCACAGTTAATACTACAGAATAAAACGGAGAATATATGTTGAATTTTATAGCGACAATACTCGGTAAGCTAATGAGGATAATCTATGATAACCTCGCAGCAGGCTCAGCCGAACCAGAGTCTATAAGCTACTATGCTATAGCAATTATAATAATGACCCTACTTGTAAGTTTAATATCCATACCAGTAACGGTATCAACCCAAAAACAGGCAGAAAAAACTAGAGCCTTCAAACCAAAAATGGACGAAATCCAAAAAAAATACGGATACGACCAACAAGTTCTACAAAAGAAAATGCAGGAATTATACAAAGAAGAAGGCGTAGCACCAGGACTTGGCGGATGTCTACCAATGATAATTCAGATATTAGTCCTATTCGGCCTCTTTAGAATGATGCAAAATACAGGTAAATACGTATTTCCAGAAGGAATGGAACACCTAAGAACAGACTTCTACTGGGTACCAACCCTCCTAGAAGCAGATCCACTTTGGTACGGCCTACCCCTACTAACATCCCTATCCCAACTATTAACCACACTTTTCTCAATGAAAACAAACCCACAGCAACAACAAGCCATGGGCGGAATGAATACAATGATGTTAATCCTACCACTAGTATTTTTCTTCACCTTTAGACAATTACCAGCAGGACTTCCACTCTACTACACCCTATCATCAGTATTCAGACTAATAATAATGGTAGTGATGCACTTAGTAATGAAAGGTAAAAAGGTAGAAGAGAAATGAAAAAATCTTTAACAAAATCAGCCAAAACAGTAGAAGAAGCAGTAAAACTTGCCCTAGACGAAATAGGCAAACAAAGAAGTGAAGTCACAATTGACGTCCTAGAAGAAGGAAGCGGTGGCTTTCTAGGCCTAATCGGCGGCAAAGATGCGGTAGTTAGAATATCCTACGACGAAGACATGGAAAAGGTCCTAGAAGATCTAAAAAACGAAATCGAAATAGACTCCCTAAAAGCAGTAGAAAAAGACTACGACATCAAGAAAAGATCTGAAGAAATCAAAAGAGAAGAAGGCATCCCAACAGAAGAACCAATCGAAGAAAAAGCTAAAGACATTGGAGAAGCCATCAAGGAAAAATTTGAAGAAGTAGAAGAAATCGTAGAAGAAAAAACTGACGAACTATTCGAAAATGACCTTGACAAAGAAAACGAAGAGGAAATAGAAAAAAGAGACTACGCCCTCTCCAAAAAACGTTCAAACATAGACAACTACTACAAGGCCAAAGAACTCTTAGAAGAAATCCTAACAGCCATGCACTTTGAAAATGTAAGCGTCATAGGCAACCTAGACGGATCAATCATAAAGCTAGACGCAAAAGTCGATGAAAGCGACACAGGCATCGCCATAGGCAAAAACGGAGCAAGCCTAGATGCAATCGAATTTATCATAAGAAAAGCCATCGACTCAAGATCTAACAACCTAAGAGTAAATGTAGACATCAACAACTACAAAAGACGTAGAGACGAAAAAATCGTAAGACTAGCCAGGGAAACAGCCCAAAAAGTAGCCCAAAGCGGAAAATCATGGAACCTAAGATACATGAACTCCTACGAAAGACGCCTAGCCCACGAAGAAATATCAAAACACAGAAACGTAGAAAGCCACTCCGAAGGCCGAGAACCACAAAGATACGTAGTAGTAGACTACGTCGGGGAATAAAAACAATCGAGTATCCGAAAGGGTACTCTTTTTTTGAAAGGAAATAAAATGACCTATAAAGAAATAAAAGAAAATATAGAAAAATATGCCAAAGAAAATTATAAAGACCTAATAAAAGCTATAATAAGTCTAGAAAGCCCAGAAACAAGCGAAAAAACCTTGGATGAAATTTATGAATATTATATGGAAAATGATGGGGTTTACCTTTTGAGTGAGGAGATTAGGGAGAAACTTGCAAATAATTAATAAGGCAGCTATCGGTTATCAACAATTTTTGATATAATTTATATAAGTAAAAAACTTGTTTGTAAGAAATTGATTTATTTTTTATAAAAAATATTATTAAAAGTTGATCTTTTAGATATTTATGGTAAATTATTGAAAGGAAATAAGATGTTTATTAAACTATATGATGATTCGGATCCAAAATCTATAGAAGAATATGCAAGTAAATTAGTTGGGTTTAGTTTTTCTGATGTCATTTATAATGCCTCAAATAATGAATATGAATATCAAGCTTTGGTCGATTATTATAAATCACCATATGGTAAAGGATCTCTTGGTAATTTATTAGAAAGATTATATTTTTTCTACCAACCTAATAGTGATCCTAGACCAGATTTTCCAAAAGCAGGAGTAGAACTTAAGGTAACACCTTATGAATACACCAAAAAGGGAGAACTAAAAGCTGGTGAAAGACTTGTCTTATCGATGATACCGTTTGATAGACCATTAGAAGATGACCTTAAGGAATCACATCTTTTAGAAAAAATCCAATTAATGTTGCTTATTTTTTATCTTAGAGATAGGGAAAAATTAAGAACTGATTATAGGATTGGTTATGTAAATTTATTTCACTTACTTAGCGAGCAAACTAAAGAAGACTTTGAAATAATTAAGGATGATTATAAAAAAATTGTAAAAAAAATCAAAGCGGGGAAAGCTCATGAATTATCCGAAGCCGATACCATGTATTTGGGTGCTTGTACTAAGGGTGCGACTGCTAAATCTAGCTATAGGAGTCAATATTACAGTGATATTCCCGCTAAAAGTAGGGCATTCTCTCTCAAACAATCCTATATGAGATATATGCTAAACCATTACATAGTTAACGAGGTTGAAACTTATCAACCTGCATTTACTGATGAAGACCTTAAGCATAGTGATTTTGAAACTGTGGTTTTAAACAAAATCAATTCTTATGTAGGATCTAAGGCTAATGACTTGTATAAAAAATTCAATTTAAGAGCTAATGTTAAGTCTGTAAATCATTTGCTTGTTATGAGAATATTAGGAGTTAATACTGAGAACGCTCAAGAATTTGAAAAGGCAAATATTCAGATAAAAACTATTAGGGTAAAAAAAGATGGGAAATTAAGGGAACATATGTCTTTTCCTAATTTTGTAATAAAAGATTTTATAGATGAAGATTGGGATAATTCAGAAATTTACGAACTTTTCTCTCAAACAAAATTTATGTTTGTAGTTTTTAAAGAAAATGAAGATGGAGAAGATATTTTACAGGGAGCAAAATTTTGGACCATGCCTGTCAAAGACTTAGAAAATGAAGGCAAGAAAGAATGGAAAATGTTCCAAGAAAAATTTCTTGATGGTATTAACTTTAGAGTAAAAGAAAATACAAAAGGTGGGTATATAGTTGATAATGATATACCTACAGCTAAAGATACAGTTATATTCCATGTTAGACTCCATAGCTCTCAGACAGCCTATATTATAGATGGAGTTAAGTATGGAAAAGGATCTGAAAGTAATATGGATACATTGGCTAATGGGGATAAGATGACTAAGCAATGTTTTTGGCTCAATAAGGATTATGTAAAAGAACAGATAGAAGAACTTATAGAAGGAAAAGATTAATGAAATTAAGAGTTGTAGAACTATTTGCAGGAGTTGGAGGCTTCAGGGTAGGCCTTAATGATATAAATAGTTTTGATAATAAAACAGGCAGAGCTATTGAAAACAGAGATTGGGAATTTGTTTGGGCCAATCAATTCGAGCCGGCCTATAAAACTCAAGATGCTTTTGATTGTTATATTAAGAGATTTGGAAGAGAAGATGTCTCTAATATAGATATAAACCTTGTAGATAAAAAAGAAATTCCAGACCACAATTTACTAGTCGGAGGCTTTCCTTGTCAGGATTACTCTGTAGCTAGGTCTTTATCAAATGAGCAAGGAATAGAAGGCAAAAAAGGTGTTCTATTTTGGCAAATAAGGGACACCTTGATTGAAAAAAAAACACCTTTTGTTTTGTTAGAAAATGTTGATAGGTTGTTAAAATCTCCAGCTTCTAGAAGAGGGAGAGATTTTGCAGTCATGTTAAAAACCCTTGATGATTTAGGCTATAACCTTATATGGAGGGTAATTAATGCGGCAAACTATGGAATGCCTCAAAAGAGGAGGAGAGTCTTCATCTTTGCTTTTAAAAAAGATAGCAAATATTCAAAATCATTAGAAAAACATGATTTATCAGAGATTGTAAAAACTAATTTTATAAATAGGCGCTTTCTTATAAATATAGAAGAAAAAGAGAATAAAGTTATTGATTTAAAATCTTATAAAGATATAGCTGATGTTTCTGAGACTTATAAGAATGGAAAGTTTTTCGAAACAGGAGTTATGATTAACCAAGAGATTTTCACATCTGAATTGGATTCCATAGGAGAGGAAATTTATCCGCTTAGCAGGATTTTATTAGAAGCGAATTATTTTAATTCAGCTGACCTTTCTGACTATGTGGTGGAGGATGAAAAACTAAAAAAATGGGAATATCTTAAAGGATCCAAGAAGATAAAAAGAACAAACAAACAAGGACATGAATACTATTACAGCGAAGGAGCTATGTCATTTCCAGAAGACTTAAATTCTCCAGCAAGGACAATGCTCACTTCAGAGGGAACTGTAAACAGGTCATCTCATATAATTTTTGATGAAAATATAAATAAATATAGGATTATTACAGAAGTAGAAGCGGAACTTATTCAAATGTTTCCGCCAAACTGGACAGATACAATGCCAAAAAGAAGAAGATACTTCATGATGGGAAATGCGTTGGTAACTGGAATTATAAATAGGATGGAAAAGGATTTAAGGGAAATAATTGAAAACGAATAAATAAGTAAAAAGGCAGTAGGTTGAACTACTGCTTTTTATGTTTTATTCTTATGGAAATTACAATTATAAATTTCTAAAATATATCAAATTTCTCCACATGGAGGTCGGATTCTAAAAATGCTATGAAGTGGGATAGTTCTTCTTGGTCTTTTGGGTAGATGTTGAAGTTTAGTATGAATTTTTCGTCCTTAAATCTTAGGTTGTAGCCTTTTTTGTGGAGGTGGTTTTCGTCTACATAGGCATCGATTTTGCCGATTATGTTTGAGTCTCTGGATTCAATCAGGGCTGTATATTGGGTGTGTCTTTGGAAAATCTCTCCTGGAAACATATAGGATTGGAAAAAAACTTATAAAGCTTGTCGCTATGATGCCCATAAAGTACATGCCAGATCCAAAAGCCATGCCTATTATGGATGTGGTCCAGATCCCAGCAGCAGTGGTAAGTCCTGTGACTCCGTAGTTTTTAACGAAAATCACCCCTGCACCCAAGAAACCTACTCCAGATACAATTTGGGCAGCGACTCTTGCCGCATCGAAGTGTTTGACATCATAAAAACCGTATTTTGACACAATCATAGCAAGACATGCTCCCAGGCATACTAAGGTGTGGGTCCTAGTCCCGGCTGATTTATTCTTATTTTCCCTCTCAGATCCGATTATAAAACCCGCTGCCAAGGCCATGGTAATCCTTAAAAGCAAGTAGAAGTTAAAAACATCAAATTTTCCCAAAACATCCTCCTAGTCTTATCTTTCTTCTAGATTCTAATTATAAGTGAAAATTAATTTTCTGTCAAAAGGTGAGGATTTTTCCCAAAGAAAAAAGCCCCATTTGGGGCTTGATTTAGAATATTGCTTTGCCGTCTTCTCCTTCGATGTGGTAGCCGGTGTGGGTTTTGATTGGCTCTACTGTGACTCTGGATATGTTGTAGGCGTGGTCACCGATTCTTTCCATGGTGGATAGGATGTCGTTGTAGACGTAGGAGGCCATGGTTGTCATGTCTAGGCCTTTTTTGAGTCTTCTGTAGTGGCTCTTTCTTAGATTTAATTCCATCAGGTCGAGGGCTGCCTCGTCTTCTGTTAGTTTGTTGAATTTGGCTAGGTCTTCTTCTTCAAATATTTCCATAGCTACTACTATGTTGTTTATTACTAGGTCGCATATGTCGTTTAGGTCAGCTAAGGCTTCTTCTCCATAGCCTGTACCTGATTCGTATATTTCGTGGTAATAGTCTGCTAAGTTTTCAGATAGGTCGGAGATTCTTTCGGCGTTCATTTGTACTTGCAGATAGGTTTGCATGTCTCTTTCGATTTCAGGTGGCAATTGGTTTTGGGCTAGGTTTAGTAGGTAGGCTTGGATTTTTGTGTCCATGTCGTTGACCATTGATTCAGCTTCCTTGCTTGTGTCGTAGTGTTTTTTGTCCTTTGTGTTTAGGTAGGACTTGGTCGCCTTGATGTTTTCAAGGGCTACTACTGATTCCTGGATTATGGCTGTCTTTGTTTGTGAAAGGGCAGCTGCTGGGAAGGCTGAGATTAATCTTTCGTCTAGTTCGATATTGCCTAGGTCGGTTAGGATTGAGTCCTTGCCTGGGATTATCTTTCTTAATATTCTTGCTACAATCTTTATTAATGGTAGGAAGATTATCATTCCTACGAAGTTAAAGGTGAAGTGACCTATAGCTATGGTCATTAGATCGCTTGCATTAGTGGCGCTTGCTATAGTTTGGACTAATTTTTCGTATGGGCTTAGGAATAATAAAAATATTATTGAGACCGATACGTTAAAGAGTATGTGGAAGAGGGATGTCCTTTTTGCTGACAAGCTTCCTCCAAGGCTTGCAAGGATTGCTGTTATACAGGTTCCTATATTAGCACCAAACATGAGGGCTAGGGCCACTTCTAGGCTTATGGCGCCTGATGCGTAAAGTGATTGGGTGATACCTATAAAGGCTGATGATGATTGGAGCATGGCTGTGAGTGCCGTACCGATTAGTACACCTAGGATTGGCTTTTGGCCTACATTTGCTACTACATCTTCAAAGCCTGGGATGTTTTTAAGTTCTTCAAGGGATCCGCCCATCATTTCAAGACCTATGAAAAGAAGACCGAAACCGATAAAGATTTCACCTATGTATTTGTTTTTCCTCTTGGCTGAGAACATAAAGATTAAAACACCAATGAGGGCTATAAAGTAGGAAAAATATCCTAGGTTAAAACCGATTAAGATTGATGTTACAGTTGTACCGATATTGGCTCCAAGGGTGACTCCTATGGCCTGTTCTAGGCTCATGATACCAGCCCTTACGAAGGATATGGCTATAACTGTGGTTGCTGATGAGGACTGGATGAGTCCTGTAATAACTATACCTACAAGGACACCTTTAATTGGGTTTGAGGTGTATTTTTCAACATAACCTCGCATTTTGGGTCCTGCAAAGTTGGTTAGGGCATCGCCCATTAGGCTGATACCGAATAAGAATATTGCAAGTCCTCCTGCGATGAGATTCCATTGTAGGGAAGACAGTGATGATAAATTCATAATTCCTCCAAAAAATCTTCGTTACTTCTAATATATCATATTTAACTAAGAAAATAAACGAATTTTGCGGATTTTTTTGAAAAAATAGGGAAATTTTACATTTATTTTTATTAATCCAAGCAAAATGGCTTTAAGTCAAGCTTTAATGTTGACAAAATGCCAATTTCCACTATAATCTTTATGTTACTAACCACTAGTGAAAGTAGTGGACAATCACTAAACCATAAGGAGGATTTATGGCAAAGACAATAGCAGCTATCTCAACTCCAGCGGGCACTGGTGGGATTTCGATAGTGAGAATGACAGGGGATAAGACCCTTGCCATTATAAATGAAATATTTAGGCCGATTAATAAAAGGCCTATTGATCCTGATAAGGACAATAGGTACCTTCGCTACGGCCACATAATTGGAAATGATGGAGAGATTGTAGATGAGGTTATGGTTGCCTTTATGAAGGCACCTGCGACTTATACCAGAGAAGACGTGTGCGAGATAAACTGCCATGGGTCTTTTGTGGCAGTAAGGGAGATTTTAAACCTCCTTCTTGATAAGGGGGCCGACCTTGCAGAGCCAGGAGAATTTACCAAAAGAGCCTTCCTAAATGGCAGAATTGACCTTTCCCAGGCAGAAGCAGTCCTTGATATAATCAATTCGACCAACAAATTATCTGCAAGCCAAGGTATCAGCCAGCTTCAAGGTTCACTGACTAAAAAAATCAGAGATATAAGGACAGATCTTAAAGAAGGCCTTGCCCGCCTTGAGTATTCGATAAATTTCACAGAAGACGGCGAAGACTTACCTGTTTCTGACATCACTGCCTACATCAAAAAAGCCCAGGCGAAAATCGACGAACTTGCTTCCACATCAAACAAGGGCAAACTTGTAAAAGACGGGATAAATACCACAATTATCGGTAAACCAAATGTAGGAAAATCTTCACTTTTGAACGTTCTTTTGGATGAGAATAGGGCAATTGTTACTGATATACCTGGCACAACTAGGGATTTGATTACAGAATATATTTCTCTTGGAGATTTCACCCTAAAGATTAACGATACAGCCGGTATAAGGGATACGGATGACCTGGTTGAGAAAATCGGGGTTGATAAGTCAATCGAACTTGTAGACCAGTCCGATCTCATTCTTGCAATTTTCGATATATCGAGAGACTTTGACGAGGAAGACGAGAAAATCCTTGATCTTATCAAAGGCAAGAACGCCATTATAATTTTAAACAAGGCAGACCTTGATGGGAAGTTTAACGAGAATTTATTCAAAATAGACCTTCCTATTATTAAAACTTCAATGGTTGACCAAATGGGAATCAGGACACTGGAAGATACAATCAGGGATATTTTTGATACCAAGGAAATAAATAGAGAATCAGTTTTAATTACAAATACCAGACACGAAAGGCTTTTAAAATCAGCTAAGGATAAGATAAGGGAATCCTTATCCGACATGGAGGCCGGCATCCCAATAGATGCTTGCGAGGTTGATTTGTCTTCTGCTTACGAAGATTTGGGCCTAATTATAGGTGAGTCCGTGTCAGGAGAAATTATGGATAAAGTATTTAAGGAGTTTTGCGTTGGAAAATAAATATCAAGCAGGATCCTATGATGTAGTTGTTGTTGGTGCAGGCCACGCTGGTTGTGAGGCAGGTCTTGCTGCAGCAAGGCTTGGAATGAAGACCCTAGTCTTAACTACATCTATGGAATCAATAGCAGACATGCCTTGCAATCCTAATATCGGAGGAACAGGCAAGGGCCATATAGTTAGAGAAATTGATGCTTTGGGCGGGGAAATGGCGATTAATATCGATAAGACCTTCATCCAATCAAGGATGCTAAACACATCAAAGGGCCCAGCTGTCCATTCCCTAAGGGTGCAGGCTGACAAAAGAAAATACCATGAAGAAATGAAAAAAGTTCTTGAAGACGAAGAAAACCTCGATCTTTTTGAACAAGAAGTAGACAAGATAAATTACCAAGACGGGAAAATTGTTTCATGTGAAACAATCCAAGGGGCTATCTATGAAACCAAGGCCCTTATAATTTGTACCGGGACCTACCTAAACGGAAAAATCTTAATAGGTGATTATGAAAAAGTTAGTGGTCCTCACGGCCTTTCTGCAGCGACATATTTGACTGATAGCCTAGTAGAAATGGGTTTTAATATTCGTAGATTTAAGACAGGTACACCTGCTAGAGTACACAGGGATTCTATAAGTTACGACCTAACTACAGTTCAACCTGGCGATAAGGAAGTAATTCCATTTTCATTTTTAAATGAGGGAAAAGATTATTCTGACAGACATCAAGAGGATTGCTACCTAACTTATACAACAGAAGAAACAAAACAAATCATCATAGATAACCTCGATAGGTCTCCAATTTACGGGGGCAAGATCAAGGGGATTGGGCCAAGATATTGCCCATCAATCGAAGATAAGATGGTGAGATTTCCTGACAGGGACGTCCACCAAGTCTTCATAGAGCCTGAAGGTCTAACTACCAATGAAATGTATGTCCAAGGCGTGTCCTCATCCTTACCTCAAGAAGTCCAGATGGAATTTTATAAAACCATAATCGGCCTTGAGGACGTAAAGATAATGAGACCTGCCTATGCGATTGAGTATGACATGATTGATACCAGGGAACTTAAAAGGACTTTAGAATCAAAAGCCTATTCTGGTTTGTATTTTGCAGGCCAAATCAATGGCTCATCAGGTTATGAAGAAGCTGCTGGCCAAGGTTTAGTTGCAGGTATAAATGCAGCCCTAAAAATAAAAGGCCAGGAAGAGTTTATCCTCGATAGGTCTGATGCCTATATAGGAGTGCTAATTGATGACCTTGTTACAAAAGGAACTAACGAACCATATAGGATGATGACATCTAGGTGTGAGTACAGACTAACCATGCGACAAGACAATGCCGACCAAAGGCTTTCAAAAAAGGGCCACGATATTGGACTTGTATCTGATGACCGTTATCAAAAAATGTTAGATAAGCGTGACCTAATTGAAGGTGAAATTCAAAGGCTTAAGACAATTATGCTTACTCCAAAGGAGGAAACTAACAAGGCCCTTGAAGAACTTGGATCTACTCCACTAAACAATGGCCTAACCCTTTATGAGCTTATTAAAAGACCAGAAATAACTTATGAAAATTCAAAAGTTTTTGATCCAGAAAGAGAAGACCTCCCTTCTTATATAAGTATGAGTGTTCAAACTGAAATCAAATATGAAGGCTATATCAATAAGCAGCTTAAAGATATAGAGAAATTTAAAAAACTTGAGAGCAAAAAATTAAGCCATGATATTGATTACTCAAAGATTCCTGGTCTTAAGAAAGAATCGGCAGAAAAGCTTAACGAAATAAAACCAGATTCACTTGGCCAAGCTTCAAGGATATCAGGAGTTAGCCCTGCAGATATAAACGTGCTCTTGATTAGGCTAAAGACAGGGGAACTTTATGGATAAGAAATATAAGGCCTACACAGATTATCTTTTAGAGGTAAACTCTCACACAAACCTAACAACAATAACCGACCCTGAAGAAATTGAATTAAAACATTTTAAGGACTCGCTTACAGTCTTAGATTATATTAAGGAAGGCGATAAGGTTTTGGACCTGGGTGCGGGTGCAGGTTTCCCAGGTATCCCATTAAGGATTGAAAAAGATTTTGACCTAACACTTATAGATTCAGTTAACAAAAAAGTTAATTTCATGAATGAAGTAATAGAAATCTTGGGCCTATCAAATGCCAGGGCCATTCACACCAGGGCTGAGGATTTTGCCAAGGAAAATAGGGAAGGATTTGACGTGGTTGTTTCTCGTGCTGTGGCAAACATGTCAACTCTTTCTGAACTTTGCCTACCATTTGTAAAGGTGGGTGGACTTTTCATCGCCCTTAAGGGACCAAAGGCAGATGAGGAAGTGAAAGCTGCTGCCAATGCCCTTGAGATTTTAGGTGGAGAGGTTATCAAAATGGAAGAAATTGATCTTGATGGCAATGAAAGGGTTAATGTTATTGTAAAAAAAGTTAGGTCTTGTAAGAAGACCTACCCAAGAGGTCAAAATCTACCGAAAAGAAAACCCCTATAATGTTTCACATGAAACAAAGGAGAATTTATGGAACGATTTAAAAAAGCAATTAAAACTCTTTTTATAATAATAGCATTTCTTTTTGCTAATGTCATAATTGATGCTTTCACAGGAGCGACCATTCCTAGTATAATTGCAGGAATTAAGGATGGAGATATTCTAAAATCCTCTGACTATCTTGTATATGGTCTATTTGTAGGCCAGCTTATAAAACTTACTCTTTTATATTTTTATATAGGAAAGCGTGATAAGACTTATAGGAACCAATTGGACAGGCCATATATTTTAAATAATAGAATTATTAATCCGATTCAACTTTTAGGAATAGGACTTGGAACAGTTGGTTTTGGTCAAATTTTTGTTAACATAATAATGAAGATTTTTGCAGGCACAGATCAATTAAGTAGTGCTATGAAACTCCTGGAAAAAGCCTTTAGCCCAAAAGGTCCTGTAGATGGCGTGATTATATTGGTGGTAGTAGCAATCGGTGCACCCCTTGTTGAAGAACTACTTTTTAGAGGAGTCTTGTTTGAAGAAATCAAAAGAGAATGTTCCTTGAATACCACAATATTTTTGACAGCCCTAATGTTTGGGTTTTATCATTTTAATATCATCCAAAGTCCAAATACTTTTTTCATGGGACTTGTTTTAGCCTATGTATATTACAAGACAAAATCGATTAAGGGTCCTATAATAGTACACGCAACAAATAATATCCTTGCAATGATACCTTTTCTAGACCAAGGCTTAAGTCCAATCGGTCTAGCAATCTATGGAACATTTTTGATAATAGGAATATATTCTATAATAACACTTAGGCGAAATGCTTAGGTGTTTTTTAATTTTGCAAAATTAGAATTTACATTCAATAGGAGTAAAATATAAATAGAAAAGTTTCACGTGAAACATTAAGGAAGTTATATGAAAGCAATAATATATTCAGTGGGAACAGAAATCCTGCTGGGATCAATTCTTGATACAAATTCAAAGTTTATCGCCGAAAGGCTCCAAGATATGGGCATAAATTTATATAAGATGGTAACAGTTGGAGATAATCCAGAAAGGCTCTACCAAGCCCTAAAGGAAGCGGATGGCAAATACGACTATGTCTTTATAAGCGGCGGCCTTGGACCAACCGATGATGATATTACCAAGGAAACTCTAGTAAAGGTTTTGGGTCTAGAAGATGAGATGGCTTTAGATCATGAATCCTATGAGGAATTACAAAAATATTTCAACGATGAGAAAAAAGCCATGACTGTAAATAAGAAACAGGCAATTTTCCCAAAATCAGCAACCATACTTAAAAATGACCAAGGAACCGCTCCTGGTTGTATAATAGGCAATAAGACAAAATTTATATTAATGCCTGGCCCACCAAATGAAATGCAAAATATGTTTGATAAGGAAGTCATTCCTAGAATCCACACTGACTTGATGATAAAATCTATTAATTGTAAAATTGCTCTTTTGGGTGAGTGGGATGTGGCAAGTAGGATTGACCTTTCAGGTTCAAATCCAACCATAAGTCCTTATGCTAAAAGTACGGGAGTAGAACTAAGGGTAACAGCAAGTGGAAAAGATGAAGAAGATTTAAAAGCTTCCTTATATATGGGAGTTAATAAGGTAAAAGAAGTTTTTGGCCCTCTCGTTCTGACTACAGAAGAAAAATCAAGAGAAGAAGTTCTCATTGACGAATTAAGAGCAAAGGGAGAATTTATTTCCACTGCCGAATCCATAACAGGCGGACTCGTTGCTTCATCTATAATTGATGTAGCTGGCGCAAGTGATGTTATAAAAGAATCCTATATAACCTACGCCAATGAAACCAAACACAAATTGCTAAATGTTTCATATGAAACAATTGAAAAGTATGACGTGGTAAGTCCGGAAGTGGCAGGAGAAATGCTTGATGGGCTTTTCAAGGCGACAGGTTCAGACTTATGTCTTGCTACAACAGGTTATGCACATTTAGGAATAGCCTACGCAGGTGCCTTATATAAGGGAAGGAAATATATCAGAAAGATTAGTGTAAAGGGAGATAGGAACAAGGTCAGAAGAGTTATTAAGAATAAACTGATCGACATGACTATATTAATAGTGAGAGGTGAATATGAAAACTATATCAGTATTTAACCAAAAAGGTGGGGTTGGAAAAACTACTTCGGTTGTAAACTTGGCAGTAGCCCTAGCCTACCTAGATAAGAAGGTTTTAGTAATTGACATGGACCCACAAGCTAACGCCACAACAGGCCTTGGCATTGATAAAAACAAGGTAGAAACATCTGTTTATGATCTTTTCTATATCCTAGCTGAGCAAGAGGAAAGTAAAAGAGCGGAGGAAGAAGCCAAAGAAAATCACGATGAAAGTGATGAAGAGAATTTAGGTAAGGATGCGAAAGAAGTAAGCTTAGAGGAACCTGGGAAAAGATATATAGACCTAACTGGCCATAGCGAAATTGTTTCACAAGCAAGTCATGAAGAAGAATCATCTTTTGAAGGTTTTGACCAATATATTATAAATACAGTATCAGGTGTTGATTTGATTCCATCTGAGTCTTCCCTATCTGGTCTTGAAGTTGAACTTGTGGAACTTGATCCACTTGAAAGGACCCAAAAGCTTAAGGAAATAATAAGTCAACTAAAAACAAACTACGACTTTGTTCTTATAGATTGTCCACCATCCCTAGGACTTCTTTCTATAAATGCCCTAGTAGCAAGCAATTCGATAATTATTCCAATTCAAACCGAGTATTATGCCCTAGAAGGTGTAAGTGAACTTATGAATACCTTTGAACTTGTAAAGGGAAGTTTAAACAAGGACCTTTATGTGGAAGGTGTTCTCCTATCCATGTTTGATAAGAGGACTAAGCTTAGCTTTGAAGTTGTTGAGGAAGTTAAAAAATTCTTTAAGGACAAGGTCTTTAAGACAATGATTCCTAGAAATGTTAGGCTAGCAGAAGCGCCATCACACGGCAAATCAGGCATAGAATACGATGCAAAAAGCCAGGGGGCTATGGCCTATATCAGTCTTGCTACAGAACTAATTAAGAATATTTAGGAGGATTTATGACCAATAGAAGATCATTAGGAAGGGGTCTGGGTTCTTTGATTCCGAATATTAAGGAAGAAGTAAAAGAAGAAATCCTTGATGAGAAAACAGAAGAATTATCAAGACCAGAAAATATTAGCCAAGAAAATGCTCCGGATATTAATGGAGAAACAAGGGAAGAAAATTTAAAATTTACAAAAATACAAAGTCTAGCAATAGAAAAGATTAGGCCAAGGCAAGGTCAACCAAGGACAGATTTTGATGAAAAATCCCTAGAAGATTTAGCTAATTCTATTAAAGAATATGGACTTTTAAATCCTATTACAGTCACAAAGGTTAGTGACCACTACGAAATCTTAGCTGGAGAGAGAAGGTATAGGGCAAGCCTTTTAAATAAAGAAGAAACCATTGATGCCATTGTAAAAGATTATGAAGAAAAAGACGTTGAAGTTTTATCTTTGATAGAAAATGTCCAAAGAGAAGACCTTTCAGCTATAGAAGAGGCAACAGCCTATAAGAAACTTGCTGATAATTTTTGCTTAACTCAAGATGAGATTGCTCAAAAAATGGGCAAGTCCCGTTCATATATAGCAAATACAATTAGGTTATTAAAATTAAATGAGGAAGAAAAATCCGCCTTAAGCCAAGGAACTATCTCCCCATCCCAGGCAAGAAGCCTTTTATCTTTAAGCGACGAAGATAAAAGAGCCCAGGCCCTTGATGACTATATAAATAAGAAGGCAGTTGTCCGTGATGTAGAGAAAATCTCAAGAGAAGAAAAAGATACTCCTCGCAAAAACTTTATAGACCTATCTGGCAAAAAAGAAATAGAAACAAAAAAAGCAGAAAAAAACCAAGAAAAAAAAGAAAAAAGTGAAAAACTTCCAAACCTGGACTCACTTTTATTTGACGATTTTGAAGAAAAATTCATGGATAAGCTAGCAACAAAAGTTGCCATAGAAAAATCCAAGGATGCCTACAAAGTCGTTATAGATTGTTTTTCTATAGAAGATATAGAAAAGATTTACGACAGGATTTCCTATGAAGATTAATGACCTTAGGGTAGGAGAATTACTAGAAGAAACTAGAAAGGTAAACGCTAAACCAGGTGGCGGAGCCATTGTAATCTTAAGTGCAAATCTCGCCTTAAACTTAGGGCTCATGATGGAAAGAAACGACTGGGGGAATCTAAAAGAAGAAGCTAGGGAAAATCGCAAGACTATGGAAGAAATTTCGGACCTTTTGGTTAAATGTGCCGATGAAGATATTTATTATGCAAATCTTTTAATTGACCAATACAAAAAGAAGAGACCAATCGACGATAAGTTTTACATAGATGCAGCAAGACCTCAGGTGAGACTTAATACTCTGGCTAGTAAGGCTCTTGAAATTCTCGGGTTTTACTTAGAACATGGGAAGGCCTCCACCCTAGCTGATGGAGAAATAGCAAATGAGATGCTCTATAATGCAATGAAGGCAACAGTGCCAACCATAAAAGCAAATCTAGAGGGTGTGTCTTATAAGTATGATCTAGATCAAGCCTTAAAAGAGGCTTACAAATTATATCAAAATAATAGAAATATTATAGAAAGAAGGAAAGCTTGACAGGAATATATATAGGAATGGGCCTTTTGGCACTAATTGTAATCTTGCAATTTGCAATGCTAAAGGGGCTCCAAGATAGGACTCGTAGACAAAAACAAAGATACGATCACCTCTTAAGGGGCAACGACCCAGATGTGAATATAGAAGAATTATTAAACAACTTAAATGACCAAATTGAATCCTCACACAAGGAGCTTAGAAATATAAACAGGACTGCAGCTGATGCTAAAGATACAACTATGGGGGCAGTATCAAATATGGCAGTTGTCCACTTTGACGCCTTCGAAGGCCAGTCTCGTGAATTATCCTTTGCTCTTTGTATGTTAGATAATTTCCACAATGGAATTATCTTAACAAGTCTTTATGGCGCTGATGGTGCTAATGTTTACCTAAAAGAAATTGCAAATGGTTCTGCCAAGGAAGAATTATCTGAGCCAGAAAACCAGGCCCTCAATAAAGCTAAAAGATAAAATTGCAAAAAATTTGCAAAAAAACTAGCTTTATAAATAGAAAACAATATAATAAAAGTAGTAAAAAACAAGGAGGATTTAATGGCAAACATAGGGATTCTAGAACAAGCTATTAATGTTATAAAAGGAAAAAACCTTACCATAGTCTTACCAGAAGGTAATGACCCAAGAGTACTAGAGGCTGCTATTAAGCACCAAGAAGAAGGACTACTAAGTCCACTTGTCTTAGGTGACCAAGGAGAAATCCAAAAAACAGCAGATAAACTTGGTAAAAGTATTTCAAAGATTAAGATTTTAAATCCAGAAACATTTGAACATTTCGATGAAATGGTTGATGCCTTTACAGAAATCAGAAAAGGCAAAATCGATAGAGAAGAAGCAGAATTTATCCTAAGAAGGGATCTAAACTACTTTGGTGTTATGCTAGTAAAACTTGGATACGCAGACGGACTGGTATCAGGTGCTATCCATACAACAGCAGACACAATCAGACCAGCCCTACAAATTATTAGAACAATTCCAGGCAGGAAGAGAGTTTCTGGTGTAATGGTAATGCTAGGACCAGATGGAGAACAACTAGTATTTGCAGATACAGCAGTAAACATCACTCTTGAAGCGGACGAACTTGCAGAAGTAGCAGTAGAAACAGCTCATACAGCAAAGACTTTCGGTCTTGACCCATATGTGGCAATGCTATCATTCTCAACTCACGGTTCAGCCCACCACGATTTAGCAACAAAGGTTGCAAGGGCAACATCTATTGCTAAAGAAATGAATCCAGAAATGAAAATCGTTGGTGAAATCCAATTTGACGCAGCAATTGATCCTGAAACAGCTAAAAACAAAGCTCCAGAATCTGACGTAGCTGGTAAGTGCAATGTATTTATCTTCCCAGACCTACAAGCAGGTAATATCGGATATAAGATAGCTCAAAGACTTGGTGGTTACAAGGCCCTAGGACCAATACTCCAAGGACTAAATGCTCCAGTTAACGACCTTTCAAGAGGTTGTTCAGCACAAGATGTGTATGAAATAGCTATCATCACAGCCATGCAAGCAGCAGAAAGAGCTAGAGAAGCAGCAGAAGCTGCAGCTAATAAATAAAATAAGAACTTAAGGGCAATCAGTTTTGGTTGCTCTTTTTTTATATAATTCTAAGAAAGAGGGTGAGTCTTATATTTATAGATGAAATAAAAAACACATCCAAGTCAGTAGTGCCCATAGCCATCCTAGTTGTGATTTTGAATTTTTTTGTAGGAGTAGAAAGTAAACTCTTAGTTAATTTCTTGTTTGGATGTCTTGGAGTAATCATTGGCCTTGGAGTGTTTCTAACAGGTGTAGAAATATCTGTATCAGAAATTGGCGCAATGATGGGAGAATTTCTTGCAAGGTTTGATAGGATTATAAAGGTAATTGTCTTTGGGGTTTTTATTGGTTTTACCATATCAATAGCAGAGCCAGACATTTTAATCCTTGCAGGAGAAGTCACATCCGCCATAGGAATCCCTACCCAGGTCATAGTAATGATTATTTCCCTTGGAGTGGGAATCATGATTTCTTTTGGTCTTTATAGGATATTTAAGGATATTAGCCTATCGACTATGATGTGCATAATTTATGGGACAGTTTTTATCCTGATGATTTTTACAGAAGAAATGGGTCATGCCATAGCCTTTGATGCCTCAGGGGCTACTACAGGAGCCATGACAACTCCATTTATAATCGCCCTTGGTCTAGGTGTTGCGGGCCTCAAGGGTGAAAAGAGCGAAGATGATTCCTTTGGCCTTGTTGGTCTTGCTTCAACAGGACCAATTTTAGCAGGTCTTTTGATGAGCCTATTTGCTGGTGGAGGCGGGGAAATTGTAACAGATCATGTGGCCCACTCTCCACTAATGTCAGGCTTTATAAATTCAACCTTCGCTATAGTGCCAATAGCCTTGGTATTTTATATAATGAACTATTTATATTTTAAGATAGAAAAAGATGAATTAAAGTCGATAAGCTTGGGACTTGTTTATACCTATCTTGGCCTAATACTTTTCTTAACTAGTGTTGAAGGCGGATTTATGGACCTTGCTAGGGTTATGGGAGAAGGCTTATCGGATAGCAAATTTTTGCCATTAATTGGTTTCGTATTAGGACTTTTGGTTGTTCTTGCAGAGCCGGCGGTGGCTGTTTTATCTGAACAGGTAGAAGACGTCACAGGTGGTTCTATTCCAAGAAAAAATATCCTAATAGCCCTATCAATTGGGGTTGCCTTTGCAGTTATGCTTGCAATCTTCAGGATAAGAATTGAAGGCTTCGCCCTTTGGATGCTAATTGTGCCGGGATTTTTGATTTCCCTAATCCTATCAAGGAGGGTTGATCAAATCTTTGTTGGTATAGCCTTTGACTCGGGAGGGGTCGCATCAGGACCTATGACAGCGACCTTCATTTTGGCATTTTGCCAGGGCGTTGCAGGCAATATTGCCGATGGCTTTGGAGTAATATCCTTTGTAGCCATGATGCCAGTTTTAACTATTATGATAATGGGCAATTTGTATAAGGGAGCGAGATAATGCAATTATTAAGAATAATCTTACCAAGGGGTAAGGGATCTAAATTTATGAATATCTTAAAGGACCACGGAGCTAGTGCCATAGGATGTTTTTATGGCGAAGGCTCTGCGCCAAGCGAGATTTTATCAGCCCTTGCCATAGATAAGACAAAAAAGGAAATAGTTACAGCCCTTATAGAAGAAGAGTCTGTAAAGAAAATAATAGAGGAAATATCTGAAAAGCTACAAGCGGTCAATTCAGCTGTGGCCTTTTCGACATCATTAGAGGGAGAAAATAAAATGGAATATGTTTGCTTATATGTAATTGTCGACAGACACCAAGGCCAAAAAGCCATCCACATAGCCCAAGAAAACGGAGCCAGGGGTGCAACAGTAATCCACGGCAGGGGTTCAGGAGAAGCAGTCAAAAGCAAGTTGTTCTTGTCAATGAACATAGAACCAGAAAAAGATTTGGTAATTATGCTTGTAAAAAAAGACATGGCGGAAAAAATCCAAAACGAAATTTATGACCAAATGGATTTGAAAAGCCAAGGAAAGGGTATAATATATTCACTACCAGTTAATCACGTAGCTGGTCTGGTAGAACAGAGTAATTAAGAAACAAAGGAGCATTTATGCAAAAATTAGATACATTTGAATTTAGAGAAAAGGTAGAAAACGGCACAGGACTTTGCCTTGTAGATTTTTCTGCAACTTGGTGTGGTCCATGCAAGATGCAAGCGCCAATCCTTGAAGAATTAGCAGGAGAAGTTGACTACGACATTTATACAGTAGATGTGGATGAGTCAAACGAAATTGCAGGCCAATACAATATAAACGCAGTTCCTTCTTTATTAATATTTAAAGATGGGGTTTTAAAAGGCAACCTAATTGGTTTTCACCCAAAGGAAACTCTTGTAGAAGAAATGGCAAAATTCATATAATGACCTATGATATTGCAATAATCGGCGCAGGTCCAGCAGGACTTAGCGCCGCTTTAAATTCAAAAATAAGAAATAAGTCGGTAATTCTTTTTGGGAAAGACTCCGAAAAACTAGTTAAAACCAAGAAAATCTCAAATTACTTGGGTTTTACAGATATAAGTGGGTTTGACCTAAATGAAAAATTTAAAAAATCCCTAAAAGATTTTGAAATCAAAAGAGATACCAGGAAGGTTAAAACCATCTATGCCATGGGATCATATTTTGCGATTGAAATCGAAAATGAAAGCCAAATGATAGAAGCAAGGTCAGTGATAATGGCAACTGGTATTGAGCTTAAAAAAGATTTGGGAAATGAAGAAAAGTTTTTTGCCAAGGGGGTAAACTACTGTGCGACTTGTGATGCGGCCCTTTATAGGGGTAAGAAAGTTGTAGTTATCGGCTACAATGATGAATCTGTGGCGGAAGCAAATTTCACCTCAGAGATTGTAGGAAGTCTTGTTTTTGTAAATATGACAGGCAGGGAAGTTTCCCTAAATGAAGGCATAGACCTAATTGAAGGAGAGATTCCTCTTGGTTTTGAGGGAAGTGAAAGGGCAAAAAAACTCATCTTTAAATCTGGTAGAGAAATTATAGCTGATGGATTTTTTATAGAAAAAGATTCGTCAAAGGCTGAAAGATTAGTTCCATGTATAAAAATGGAAGATAATCATATCCTCACATCTAAGGACACATCCACATCTATCAAGGGGCTTTTTGCGGCTGGAGACATAACTGGCAAGCCTTATCAAATCATGAAAGCTGTTGGCGAAGGCCAGGTTGCAGCTCTTAAGGCAGTCTCCTACCTAGCTAGTAAAAATTGATAAATATATAATAGGTGTAAAATATAGCTTTTTATATTGACATAAACTTTAAGATATGTAAAATAATATAGTATATAGGAGGTAGCTATGCCAGATAAACACATAAACTTTTTTGAATTTAACAATACTATATTCTCTATGATTAGGGAAATATCTCATAAAATAGACTTGTTGCTCCAAGATACAGCAAACAGTCTAGACCTCACCCCTCTCCAACTAAAGATAATAATTGCCCTTTATTCTGCTGATGAGGACGTATCAATAGGTAATCTTGGAAGGGCTATAGGGGTCACAGGTGGCAACATTTCTAATATCTGCAAGAAGCTTGAGAAAAAAGGCTTTGTAGATAGGATAAGAAGCGAAGAAGATGAAAGAGTGGTCAATGTCAGGCTAACCGAGACAGGAATTGCTGCAAGCAAGGAACTTGGAGAATATTTCTACAAGATAAGGGAAGAATTCCCAGATGACGCTGTGGATGTAAACCTAGAAACAATAGTAGAAGAGCTAAGAGAACTTGACATACTACTTGATAAATATATATCAAGGAGATCTATATGAACCAAAAACCAAGAAAAAATAGGCCCCTATTATATTATTGGATAGGTGCCATAATTATTTACTTCATATTTTCATATGTCTTTAGCCCTATTGCCCAACAAGACGGGGCAAAAGAAGTATCCTACAGCCAGTTTGTGGAGATGATTGAAAATGACCAAGTAACTGAAGTTAATAAGGACAATTTAAAATATACCTTCAAGGCAAAGGTTGAAGGGGAAGAAAAGACCTACCAAACAGGTCTTTGGGAAGATACAGACCTTACAGAAAGGCTTTTGAAGGCTCAAAAACGCAACGACAAACTAATTTTTGGCAAGGAAATAGAAACAAGGATGAATCCATACTTGTCCCTCTTCCTTACAAGTGTCCTTCCATTTATTTTCCTAATTGGAATCTTCTACTTCGCATCAAGGTCTTTATCAAAGACCATGGGCGGCAGAGGCGGTTCTGATTTCATGAATTTTGGTAAATCCAATGCTAAAATCTACATGGAAAATGAAACAGGCAAGTCTTTTAGAGACGTGGCTGGCCAGGAAGAAGCCAAGGAAAGCTTAAGCGAAATCGTAGACTTCCTCCATAATCCAAGTAAATATAAGGAAATCGGAGCTAGAGTGCCAAAGGGAATTTTACTTGTAGGTCCTCCAGGAACTGGTAAGACCCTACTAGCAAAAGCTGTTGCTGGTGAAGCCAAAGTGCCATTTTTTACAATTTCAGGATCAGAATTTGTGGAAATGTTCGTTGGTATGGGTGCATCTAAGGTAAGAGATTTATTTAAACAAGCCAAGGAAAAGGCCCCATGTATAGTCTTTATAGACGAAATCGACGCAATCGGTAAGAAGCGTGACGTATCAGGATACTCTGGAAACGACGAACGTGAACAAACCCTAAACCAACTCTTAAATGAGATGGATGGTTTTGATGCGGCTGAAGGAGTAGTGTTACTTGCTGCAACCAACAGACCAGAAATCCTAGACCCAGCCCTCACTAGACCAGGTAGGTTTGATAGGCAAGTCCAAGTCGAACTTCCAGACTTAAAAGGCCGTGAGGATATCCTAAAAGTCCACGCAAAGAGGATTAAAAAAGAAACAGACATAGACTATGAAGAAATCGCTAAGAGAACCGCAGGTACATCTGGAGCAGACCTTGCAAACATTGTAAACGAAGGTGCCCTAAGGGCAGTAAGGGAAGGCAGAAATAGGCTAACCCAAGAAGACCTTGAGGAATCAATCGAAACAGTAATAGCTGGTATGCAAAAGAAAAACGCAGTAATCTCTGATGACCAAAAGAAAATCATAGCCTACCACGAAGTTGGCCACGCCCTAGTAGCAGCCATCCAAACCCACAAGACACCAGTTACAAAGATAACCATAGTTCCAAGAACTGGTGGTGCCCTAGGATATACCATGACAGTCGATAAAGACGAAAAATATATCATGACCAAGCAAGAGTTAATCGACGAAATCGTGACCTTTGCAGGTGGTAGGGCGGCAGAAGAGCTAATTTTCAACACCAAGACCACTGGTGCGTCAAATGATATAGAAAAAGCCACAGCTATGGCAAGAAATATGGTCACAATCTATGGTATGGACGACGAATTTGACTTTATGCAATTAGAGCAAATCCAAGGACGTTACCTTGGCGGTCAAAGAGCTATGATAGTATCAGACGGCACAGGCAATAAGATTGACCAAAAGGTCGCAAAAATCATAGCAGACGCCCACTTTAGAGCCATTGAAATTTTAAAGGAAAACATAGATAAACTCCACGAAATCTCTGCCTACCTCCTAAAAGAAGAAACCATAACAGGAGAAGAATTTATGGAAATTCTTGAAGGAAAAAAGGACAAAAATCTTAGTGAAGAAAAAATCGCAGACAATACCGATGTAGATGTTAAAAATCTAGAAAATTCTGAAGAAGAAAATCAACCACAAGGAGATTCTAAAAGTTCAGAAGAATCAGAAAAGCCAGTTGGAAATGAAAATGAAACTGGAAATGAATCTGAAAATGAAAAGGAATCAGAAGTTGAAGGTGAAAATAAGAGATTTATAGACTTGTCTAAAGATGAGGAATAAAATCAATTTAAAAGTTGATGTTGCAGAAATCTGTTCTGCAACATCAACTTTTTTGTTTGCACCTTGCTAGTTTGTAATTTTTATTTTGTAAAGAATAAGCTTAAATTACAAATAAAGAGATATTAATTCAAGTGATATTTTTCTATAATAGTCAGAGGAGTGTCCTCGAGATCTCCAATAATAAACCTGCTATAAACTTCTGTAAAGTTCTTAAAGTCGATATCATCTAGTATTTCATAATAATCTATTATATTTACAATCTTGTTATTTACCAGTTCCCCATAAGAATTTTCCCATGGTGAGACTTTTAGTTTTTCGTTGAAGTAGGATAAAAGTTCAGATTTTTTATTATCAAAAAAATCTTCTTGCACTTTTATTAAGACTAGAGATAGTTCAAAAATTTTTGCCCTATCCTTATTTTTCCTTTCTTTAATTTTCGATTCTTTTAAGAGCAAAACAGAGAAATTTTTAAGATTCATAAAAATTGACCCTCCTCCATCGTTCTAGTAATTATATACCCAGTTTTATCCCAATATTAAGTATTTCCTAGAACATCTTGGTCCAGGATTTATAAGGACCATTTCGACAGAGTGAACCTAGCGAACGATGAGGAATCTTATATATTAATAGTCAGAATAAAGGGAGAGATTAGCCAAAAATCTACACAAAAAACCAGGACTGTTTTCATGTCCTGGTTTGTCTTTATTTTTCTATTTTTACAACTAAGGCCCTCATCAAATCATAGGCTTCTTTTAAGGATATTCCCTCATTTTCAGCTAAATCCTTGGCGGATTCGTATTCTGGATAGGTATAAACTTTATCCTTATATCTAACTTGCTTTGCAAGGTAGTCCTTGTTCTTATAAGAGATTTCGATAATTTCCCTATCTAAGATTGTCCTATCGAGATCAAATTTTCTCACGCCTATGGAGGTGGTTTCTCTAAAAATTATATCCTCGATTTTTTCTTCGTCACAAGCCTTATAGATTACAGATAATTTATAGGCTGGACGGTTTTTTTTCATAAAAATCGGGCTGTAGTAGCAATCTAGGGCGATTTCCATGATTTTTTCTAAGGCAAACCCCAAGATTTCTCCACTGGTATCGTCGATATTTGTTTCAAGTAATTTTATTGTTTTTTTTTACCAGTTTCTATTTCAATTACTCTTAGGATATTAGTGGATTTTTCGAAGTCCTTGTTGCCGGCTCCTAGGCCGATTTTTTTGATTTTAAAACTTTCTGGAGCTTTTTTATAGAAGTATTTGGCTATTGCAGCTCCGGTTGGAGTGATGTGTTCGCCTTCTTCTCCTATAAAGTTAAGATTTATGTTTGAATCTGCTAGGATATTGGCTACAGCTGGCACAGGGATTGGCATTGGGCCGTGGGCACACATTTGATAGCCGAATCCTTCGTAGAGGTCTGAAAAATAAATATTGTTGGCGCCTAGGTCGTCCAAACAGATGCAAGTGCCGACAATATCAATTATAGAATCGATGGCGCCTACTTCATGGAAGTGGACTTGGGATTTGTCAATGCCGTGGGCTTTGGCTTCTGCATCGCCAATGATGTCAAAAATTCCTAGGGCGTTCTTCTTGATATTTTCATTTAGGTTTGAAGAATTGATTATCTTTTCAATATCGTCTAGGTTTCTGTGAATATGGTCGTGGCTATGATGGTGGTCATGGTCGTGAGAATGTTCATGAGAATGGGTATGACCATCTTCGTGTGTGTGTTCGTGGCAATGTTCGTGGTCGTGGTCATGGTCATGGTGGTCATGGTCGTGAGAATGTTCATGAGAATGAGTATGACCATCTTCGTGTGTGTGTTCGTGACAATGTTCGTGGTCGTGGTCATGGTGGTCATGGTCGTGAGAATGTTCATGAGAATGAGTATGACCGTCTTCGTGTGTGTGTTCGTGGCAATGGCAGTGGTCGTGATCATGATCATGATCGTGACTAGCTAGGATTACGTCAAAGTTATAGGCGTCAATGCCATTTTTCTTTACTTTTTCAAAAACCAATTCATAGCCACTTAGGCCAAGAGATTTGATTCCTGATTCTAATTTCTCCTTGCTTGCTCCGAGGTCTAAAAGAGCCCCTATGGTCATGTCACCAGCGATTCCTGAGTACATTTCAAAATATAGGTCCATTATTTGTTTCCTTTCGCTATTAGCCTATTTATCTGGCAGGCTTGGTATGCCGCACCGTAGCCGTTGTCGATATTAACCACGCTTACCCCTTCGGCACAGGAGTTTATCATTGATAGAAGGGCGGTTATCCCTCCAAGATTTGCCCCGTAGCCGACTGATGTTGGAACAGCTATAATTGGCTTATCAACAAGGCCTGCAAGAACTGTTGCAAGGGCTGCTTCCATGCCTGCTATGGCTATAATTACATTTGCTTTTTGTATTTCTTTTGTCTTATCTAAGAGCCTGTGGACTCCTGCAACGCCCACATCCCTGTAGGATTTTACCTTTGCCCCCAAAAACCTAGCTGTGATTTCAGCTTCAAGGCTAATTGGCAAATCGGATGTGCCGGCAGAGACTATGGCGATTTCGCCGATTTTATCAGTCTCTTTGGAGTAGTCAAGGCTAATAATTTGGGCAAGGTCTGAATACTCAACATCAGGTATGATTTCTTTTACGATTTCGAATTGTCTACGGCTTGCCCTGGTGCCGATTACAGATTCACGTCTGTCGTAAAAGGCCTTAAAAATTTCTATAAGGCTCTTGTCATCCTTTGATGCACAGTAAATTGCTTCTGGGAAACCACGTCTTTCCCTTCTTGAGAAGTCGATTTTAGCATTTTCCCCTACATCTGCATATCCCTTGTCTTCAAGGATTTTAAGGGCGGCCTCTTCAGAGATTGTGCCCTTTTTTATTTGTTTGATTAAGGTTTTTTTATCCATTATAAGATCCACTTTTTCTTTTCTTCTTCACTTAGGCCTTCATCCATTGATCCTGACCTAAAACCTTCTAGGTCGACAGTAACATAGGAAAAGCCAAGATTTTTAAATTCTTTTATCACTTGGTCTTTTTTATCAATAAAGGCCATAAAGTCATTTGGAGTTAGCTCTATTCTTGCAATATTTGAGTGATCTCTAACCCTAAATTTTATAAAACCTAGGTCCCTTATAAAAGCTTCTGCTTTTTCAAGTCTGTCTAGTTTCGCTGGGGTAATCTTTGTACCGTAAGGAAACCTAGTTAAAAGACATGGGGCTGATGGCCTTTTGGCAACGCTTATTTTAAGGTAATCCGCAAGGGCCCTCACCATTTCCTTAGAAAAACCAGCCATATTTAGGGGACTTACAACCCCGAGGTCCCTTAGGGCCATGAGTCCTGGCCTATAAACCTTGTGGTCATCGGTGTTAGTCCCGTCTATGACGTAACCGTAACCGAGCTCGTCCTTTAATTTTATAGCTTGTTTAAAAAGGTGACTTTTGCAATGGTAGCACCTGTCTTTTGAATTATTAACTATGTGGTCATCTATAAAGATGTCCACATCCTTTATGAAAAGTTTGACTCCCATCTCTTCTGCCAAGTTTTTGGCATTTGTGAGGTCTTCTTCTGTAGATGATGGAGCCTTAAAAAACATAGCGACTACATCGTTTTCATCTTTTCTTAAGGAAGTAGCGATTTTTAAGAGTAGGGCAGAATCGACTCCACCAGAAAAAGCTAAAACTACTTTTTCTTTTAGTAAATTTTCTATGATATCGTAGAGTTTTTTACTTGAATTTTCCATAAAACACTCCTTTTTTTGAAAAATAATAAAAAATAATTAAGCCATATAAAAATACAGCTTAATCTTTTCTATGTAAATAGGTCCAAATGGACCTATACATAACAATGTAATCGAGTGTTAACGATAATTGTAATGCATATTCATTGTACTGATAGGCTTAAGAAAATGCAATCATCTTAATTAAGTCTTGATTTTTTTCGGGTATAATATTAAAAGTTAAAAGAGAAAAATAAAGGAGTTTTTATGAAAAACAACGCAAAAAGGTGGATAGCTGTGGGCATTGCCCTAGTCATCCTACTAGGCTCAAGTCTATCAGGATTTAACAAGGACAAAAAAGAAGAAATTGGCATGTCCTATCTCAACAAGATTGGCAAAAAAGCCCTAGTAGACGAAGAAGTTTTAAGCGGTACTAACCCAAAGGAAAAAATTAAAGTAGTTGACCTTAGCGGAGTTATCCAATTCGGATCAGCTAGCGATTTTGTAATTAGTGACCTAAAGGCAGCGGGAGAAGACCCAGCTGTTAAGGGAGTCATCCTATCAGTAAATTCACCAGGCGGCTCTGTTTATGTGTCAGAGCAAATTGCCAAGGAAATTAAAAACTTAAGGGCAAAAAATATCCCAGTTTATTCTGTAATGAGAGAGATGGCTGCATCTGGCGGTTATTATGTATCAGCACCTACAGATAGGATTTACGCCTCAAATGAAACCTTAACCGGCTCAATTGGCGTAATCATGCAGATGTATTCGCTCCAAGGACTTTTTGAAAAATATGGAATCAAGGAACAAAATATCACCTCTGGCAAGATGAAAGACGCTGGCAGCCAAGGCAGAAACCTAACAGATGAAGAAAGAAAATACTTCCAAGATCTTGTAAATTCAGCCTACAATAGATTTGTAAAAATAGTTGCAGATGGCAGGGGCATGTCCGAAGCAGATGTTAAAAAAATCGCAGACGGCAGGGTATATGACGGATCTCAAGCCATTAAAAATGGCCTTGTTGATAAGATTGGGGACCTAGATATGGCTATTGAAGATATGACAAAAGAAAATAAGCTAACAGACCCAGTCGTAGTTTCTTCTTCAAGTTTTACACCTTCCCTAATGTCATTTTTCCAAAAGGCCAAGGACTATAGGCAAGGAGCATCTGATCTTGCTATTATCAAGGAATTTATGGACAAAAATACCCTAAGCCCAATGTACCTATACGGGGGAGCTTATGGAAAATAAAGAAGTTTTAATAGATAGGCAAGAATTTAAAGAAAGAAATTACGCCCACGCTTACGCATCTTTTGGAACTAGGGCCATCGCTTTTATAATCGATATGGTTATAGTAGGAGCTTTAAATAAAATAATTATAGGAATCCTTGGCCTTAATCCAGAATTAAGCTTTTATGGTTTTGCTATGACTGATATTCTTAGCTGGGCAATAACACTGGGATATTTTACCCTAGCAAGCCTTATAACCAAGGGCCAAAGCCTGGGCAAGATTATTACAGGGATTAGGGTTGTAAGTCTAACTTCAGACAAGCTTGACCTTGGTCAAATCCTAATCAGGGAAATAGCTGGCAGATTTATCCAAAACACCATTATGTTTGTCTATCTTCTTCCGATTTTCACACCAAAAAAACAAGGACTAATCGACTTTTTTGTCGATACAGCAGTTGTTAAGGAAGATGCCTTTATAGATTTATACGGGGTGGATTTTAGGTAAATTTGTTTTTATTAGCAAATATACTTTTAAAAAACAAAAATTTTTAGGAAAAACAGCACAAAGATAAGCTTTGAAAGCCTTTGTGCTTTTTTTATCTAGATTTCGCACCAGCCCCTATATAAGGTATGATAGATATAGATTTCGATAAAATACCACTACATCTAGTAGTAAGTTTGGAGTTATGAATGAAGATTATTAAAAGAGACGGGTCAAAAGTTGATTTTGAATTGGAAAAAATCAAAAGAGCTATATTCAAGGCCTTTAAGTCGGTAGATTCTACAATTACTGATGAAAAGCTTGAATACATTGCCCAAAAGATTGTAAGGACAATCGAGGAGAAGTTGCCAGCCGACCACACTGTGACGGTAGAAGAAGTTCAAGATTTGGTTGAGCTTAATCTAATCGATGAAAATTATTACAGGGAAGTAAAATCCTTTATCCTCTACCGTGCCAAGCACAACATGGATAGGAAGGTAATTTCCGACTTTAGCACTTATGTATCCGATAAGGACCTAATGGAGATAATTTCCAAGGTTCAAAGAGAATTTGATAGCCAAAGGTATCCTATAGAGTCACTTTATTTCAAGTTTGAGTCCTTCACTAAGCCAGAAATGAACGACAAGGAAGTTTTAGACGCTGTAATCCGTGCTGCAAGCGAATTAACCAGCAAGGAAGCCCCAGATTGGGAAATAATCGCAGCAAGGTTTTTAGCCTACAAGATAAACCTAGAAATAAGAGAAGAGGAAGAACGCTACGAGATCTACGACTTTAAGTCAAAGCTCAAGTTCTTGACAGAAAAAGAACTCTACGGGGCCTATATACTCGAAAATTACTCGTCAGAAGATATAGATGAACTAGAAAAATATCTAGACCATAAGAGAGATGACATTTTCACCTATTCAGGCCTAGATTTATTGAGAAAAAGATACCTAATCACTAACTACGATGGCCGCATCTTGGAAAGGGTCCAAGAGATGTTTATGGGAATCGCTATGCACTTAGCAATTCCAGAAAAAAATAGGGTCGCCTTTGCTAAAAGACTTTACGATATCTTATCAACTCTAAAGGCAACTATGGCAACACCAACTATGACCAACGCTAGAAAGCCATTTAATCAGCTTTCATCATGCTTTATAGAAACTGTTCCTGATACCCTAAAGGGAATTTATAGGTCCATCACCAATTTTGCCGAAGTTTCTAAACACGGTGGCGGCATGGGCATGTATTTTGGAAAAGTAAGGGCAAATGGGTCTGACATCCGTGGTTTTGAGGGAGTTGCAGGTGGGGTTATCCGTTGGATAAGGCTTGCCAACGATACAGCTGTGGCAGTTGATCAGCTAGGCGTTCGCCAGGGGGCTGTGGCAGTTTATCTTGATATTTGGCATAAGGATATGCCTGAGTTTTTGGGACTTAGAACCAACAACGGCGATGACAGAATGAAGGCCCATGACGTCTTCCCAGGAGTTTGCGTGCCAGATTTATTCTGGAAGCAAGTGAAAGATAACATGGAAGGTGACTGGTATATGTTCGACCCACATGAGGTTGTAAAAAAATATGGCAAGGCCATAGAAGATACTTACGGAGACGAATTTGAAGAATTTTACAAAAAATTAGTTGCCGATAAGGAAATTTCTAGAAGGGTCATGCCAATAAAAGATATGGTAAGGCTTCTAATCAAGTCTTGGTCAGAAACAGGCACACCTTTCATTTTCAATAGAGACTTGGTAAATAAAACCAATCCAAACAAGCACATGGGAATGATTTATTCATCAAATCTTTGCACAGAGATTGCTCAAAACATGAGCACATCAGAAACTGTTTCTACAGAAATAGTCACAGAAGATGGAGACATTGTTATAGTGAACAAAACCAAGCCAGGCGACTTTGTGGAATGTAACCTAGCAAGCCTAACCCTTGGTAAAATTGATGTGAATAATGCCGAAGAGCTTGAAGAAACTGTAAGGACAGTTGTAAGGGCTCTTGATAATGTAATAGATCTAAACTACTACCCAACCCCATATGCGGAAGTTACCAACAAAAAATATAGGGCAATTGGCCTTGGCACCAGCGGCTACCACCACATGCTAGTAAAAAATGACATCAGGTGGTCGGACGAAAAAGCTCACGCAGCTTTTGTTGACAGGGTATATGAGGATATAAATTATTATGCCATCAAGGAAAGTGTGGAAATCGCCAAAGATAAGGGATCCTACAAAGTCTTTGAAGGAAGCGACTGGCAAACAGGAGCCTATTTTAAAGATAGAGATTATTCTTCAGAAAGATGGGAAAAACTCGCTGCAGATGTTAAAAAATACGGCCTAAGAAATGGCTACCTAATGGCAATAGCCCCAACAGGATCAACATCAATAATTTCGGGCACATCGGCAGGAGTAGACCCAATCATGAGCCGCTATTTCCTAGAAGAAAAGAAAGGCGCCATAGTCCCAAGAGTGGCACCAGGATTAACCACAAAGACCTTCTGGCTCTATGAAAATGCCCACGATATAGACCAAAATATCTCAATGCGCATGGCAGGAATCAGACAACGTCACCTTGACCAAGCCCAATCGGTAAACATCTATATCACCACCGAATACACCATGAGACAGATTTTAAATGTCTACCTAACAGCGTGGGAAGCAGGAGTGAAGAGTATTTACTATGTGAGAGGAAAATCACTTGAGGTAGAAGAGTGTGATACTTGCTCCGCATAGGATTCTTACAATTAATAATGGATTTTTTGTTTGATTTACAAAGTTTCTATTTATTAGACGATAAGTTTATATATCTTGATTCTTCGGAATTAGGTAAATAAAATAAAATTTGTTATTCACTTGGCAACTCCGTTTTAAGGGGAGGCCCAAGGGACCTTCCGCAGGGTCCCTCACCCGCCTCCCCTTAAACCCCTCTCGGCTACACCCCCGAGCGGCTCCTTGGCGGAGTGCGGATAATGATGCTTGCCTTTTAGGCAAGCTTTTTTTGTGTAGAGAGAACTACCTTGTATAAGATTACGTATCTCCCCACAGATTTCTAATCGTCGGGTTGCTAAAAACTGATAACTCACTAACGCTCAAACAATCAGTTTTTTTAACGCAACACTTGATTAGAAATCTTTGCCTAATAAAGGAGAGAACTAGCCTCGAGGTTCTAGAATGTCCCAGGCTCGTTTGGCTTTGCCAAACATTGCTAGATGAGTTTTTCATTTTCAAACGAAGAGTTAAAAAACTTAAGATTAAGTATTTTAAAATCCCAAGACTCCGTAAAGAAAATTGCACTGACAGCAACTTACGAATAAAAGCAATATAAATACTGTGAACTAATTAAAAATAAAAAGCACAAGTTAGACGAGATTGCAATTTTTAGGAGGCTTGGGATTTTAAAAAAGTTTGGATATAGTACAACTTAAACAAGGACACCGCCATACCAACATGTTTGCCGATAGGCAAACACAATATCCCCCGAGAGGGGTCGCCCGGAGGGTGTAACGGAAGGGGTTTAAGGGGAGCCGATGAGGGAACGTGCGAAACGTTCCCTAGGGCTCCCCTTTTTACGGAGCAGTCACGTCAATGACTAAGAAATAATAAAAGATAATAATTAATATTGTATTAAAGAAAAAAAGATAATTTATCTCGGATAAGAAAAAAGATAACTTATCTCGGATAAGAAAAAAACACAAATATCTGGTATAATAATATTATAAGAACAATTCATCTTGGATGAAAAAAAGGAGTTTATTTTGTTAATTTTATTTATTGCAAATGCTATTTCATTATTTTTAATGAGTAATTTTATCAGCCATATTTCATTTGACAAGACTTCGGCGCTTATTATTACAGCTATTGTTTTGACCCTGCTTCAGAGAGTTGTTGAGCCTGTGCTTAGGTTTTTTGCCTTTCCAATTACTATTTTAACATTGGGTTTATTTTCCTTTGTTATCAGTGCCTTTGTTTTGTATTTGGCTTTTAAATTTGTTGATGGGGCCCATATTGATTCCCATCTATTTAGTTTGGTTTTTGCATCAATTATTTTGTCATTTGTTTCATCTGTTGTTTTAAATATCATTTCTTAGGAGGTAGTGATGGAAGAAAGTAAAAGAAAAGAAGTCGAAAAGCGTGGGATTTTCAATGAAAATGGGGATATTGATCTTGCTAAGAGAAAAATTATCCAAGGTAATACCACAAACCTTAACGATTTTAACAACCTAAAATACACCTGGACATCAGATTGGTACAGACAGGCTATGAACAATTTCTGGATTCCAGAAGAAGTAAATTTAAATCAGGATATAAAAGATTACAGGAATCTTGACGAGCACGAAAAAAGAGCCTATGACATGATCATTTCTTTTTTAACCTATCTTGATTCTATCCAGACTGCAAATTTGCCAAACCTACAGACCTATGTAACTGCAAATGAGATTAACCTTTGTCTGTCAATCCAGACCTACCAAGAGTCAATCCATTCTCAGTCTTATTCATATATTCTTGATACCATCTGTTCGCCAGAAGAAAGAACCAGGATTTTATACCTATGGAAGGAAGACGACCACCTTCTAAGACGTAATGAATTTATCGGTGACCAATATAACGAATTTTTGGAAAGGGATAATGAATTCCAATTTGTAAAGGCCCTAATTGCAAATTATATCCTTGAAGGAATCTATTTCTATTCAGGATTCTCCTTCTTCTACAACCTAGGAAGAAATGGCAAGATGCCAGGAACTGTTCAAGAAATCAGATACATCAACAGGGACGAAAACACCCACTTATGGCTATTTAGGTCCTTGATCAACGACCTTAAAAAGGAAAGGCCAGACCTTTTCACACCAGAAGCAACCCATATTTATAGGGAAATGCTAAAAGAAGGTGTACGCCAAGAAATCGAATGGGGCAAGTATGCTATAGGTGATAATATACCGGGCCTTTCAACAACAATGATTGAAGATTATATCAAATATTTGGGCAACCTTCGTGCCAAGGGACTTGGCTTTGAGCCACTCTTTGAAGGCTATACAGAAATCCCACAATCAATGAAATGGGTAGATGAGTATTCAGATCCAAATGCAGTTAAGACTGACTTTTTCGAAGCAAAAGTAACTGCTTATTCTAAATCATCAATAATTGAAGACGACCTTTAAAATAAAGGGGCTGTTGCAGAATGAATAAATCGTCCCAATATCACCAGAGGAACCTATAAGAAAAATTTTACTCCATGAGCTGGCAGGCTATAGCTGGCCTGCCGGCCTTAAGAGGCAAAATTTTCTAAGAGAACCCTCTGCTGATGGGACGATAGTTATTCACAATTTGCAACAACCCCTTTTAAATTCAAAAATTTTTTGTTTAAATTTAAAGTTTTGGTATTTATAATAATTTTTAAAATTTTTTGGTGTTTTTAGTTAATGTTTCATGTGAAACATTATTTCTTAATTGATTCTTTAATTGAATCGGCCATGGAAATGGCGAGTGATTTGTTGGCTATAGGACCTACTACTATTATTGTGAGATAGGTGTTTTTTCTTTTTGTGACAAACTTTTTTCCTGTAAGGGTATTTTCTTTCATATAAAGCCTGATTTCCCCTTCTAAAATCCCGCCGTCTAGGCTAACCTTGCCCATATTTATCAAACATGTTGAGTAGATTAGGTCTCCTGAGTTTAGGTTATAGGCATCGTAAAGATTCCCATCGACCCTGTCTTCCTTCATTAGGATGGCCCCTATGGATTCGTTGTTTTCCCTAGCTAGGTAATATTTAAATCCGTCGCCTTCTTGTTGGAGGTAGAAATTTTCTGGGATTTTAATACCAAGGCCTGCAAATTTTTCTTCCTTTGTGGCAAAGACTGTAAGCTTATCTTTGTAGTCGGCAAAAGACTTGTTAACTTCGAAAGGATCATCTCCAGAGGTGTAGGCTGTCATGAGGATATCGGCCATGATTTTTCCGCCAAGATTTGGCCTATCTTCTTTTATTACAAAATAAATGGTTGTGTTTGTAGATTTTATAAAAAAGTGGGTGTAGGAATATTCTTCCTCTTTTGTTATAAAATATGCACTATCAAGACCTGTAAAAGAATTTTTTATTGGTTTTGAAACTATTTTGTCTTTTAGTTCTTCATCCCTAATTATCTTTTTGGATAGGTCGATTAGGTCGGAGGAATCTTCCATAGACTTAAAACTAAGGAGGACTTTGTAGGATAAATCGAGGGGGAAGTCCACAAAATAAGTGTCTTCTTTTTTAAAAAGTTGGCACCTGTCGGGTATCCTAAAAAATATGTCACCCATCCTTATTTCCTTATTGTAGTCTAAATTCTCCAAGTCTTTTTTTGTGTAAGTATCATTTTTGACCGAACTTGGATAGGCGATTAGTCTTTGGCCAGTGAGGAGACTATCGTCTTTAGTAAATTCGCTTAGTTCACCAAGGGGATAGGTCTCTTTTGTATTTTCTTCTTTTTTATCACAACCTACTGCCAATATAGCAAATAAAGCCATTAACAAGATTTTTTTCATAAATTTTCCTTTGAATTGTAAAATATTAGTCTTATTTTGTCTAGACTATACCCGTTTTGGGTAAAAATATGATATAATTTAATTAGCATTAGGGGGTGAATTATGACTGATGACATTTTAAATCAAGTGAAAAAAGCCGAAGAATCGGCAGCCCGTGAGCTTGATTTGGCCAAGGAAGATGCCCGAAAGCTAGTTGAAGAAGCCAAGATTAAGGCGGATGAATCTTATAAAGAAGAGATTGACCGAGCCAAGAATAAGGCTAAAAAACTAGTTGAGGATGCCAAAGCCAAGGCCCTTGAAGAAAGTAAACCGGTGTTAGAAAAAGCAAGTGAAGCATCAAAGGAAATCAAACAGAGAGATTTGACTGATTTATCAAAGACTGTAGACTCGCTTGTAGAAAGGATTGTAAATAATGGCAATAGTTAAGATGGATAAGTTTAGCTTGCTTAGTTTCAATGACAAGCGATCTAGCCTACTTAACATTCTTCAAAATTTTAACTATGTGCATTTTAATGACCTAAAATTAAAAGAAGACGAATCCTATCTTAAAGAGGTTGAAAACTCAGCAGTCCTCAATTCTATAGAAGAAAAGCAGGATAAGCTTAAATATGCAGTGGAAACTGCAAAGAAGTATTCGAATGAAGATTTGCCAAATGACCTTAAAAGACTAGATATAGAAAATGTCTATAGGCAGTCAGAAAATTTTGATTTTAACCTTATTTATGATAAGTTACTAAAATTAGTTAAAGAAAGGGAAGGCCTGGTTGATAAAAAACAGGCTAATGATACTAGGATCCAAGATTTAAGTCCATGGAAGGATGTAAATCTAAATATAAACGACCTCTACGAATCAGAAAGGGTCTTTGTAGAAACTGGCTCAATTTCAAGTCAATTCTACGATAGCCTTAGAAAAGAACTCGTAGAAAAGCATTTAGAAAAATCCCTAGTCTATAAACTAAGCGAAAGAGATAAGATTAGCTATATAGTAGGCATTGCTTCCCTTGATGAAAAAGAAGAATTTAATGAAATCCTCAGAGAATTTGGCTTTACCAGGATAAGGATAAAGGCGGAAGGACCTGTAGGAGAAGAGCTTGAAAAATTAAAAGCTAATTCTAAAAAGTATAAAAACGATATCAGTAAATTAGAAGAGGAAATTGGCGGTTTTGCCAAGTATATGGATGACTTCTACCTTTATGAATCTTTTCTTGAAAATGAAAAGAAAAAGGAAGCAAGCGTTGAAAACTTCTTAAAAACCAAGTCTATGGACGTGATTGAAGGCTTTGTCCCATCAGATATGGCGGAGACTTTTAAAAAGGACCTTACAAGTGTCCTTGGCGAAGAATATATCCTTGATATAGGAGAAGCCGACCTTGATGACCCAGACGTGCCAATTATCCTAGATAACAATTCTGTAGTAGAACCTTTTGAGTCGGTAGTAGAAACCTACGCTCTACCAAGATATAACGAAATAGACCCATCCCTACTTGTAGCAATATTTTATACAATCTTTACTGGGTTTATGATTGGTGACTTAGGCTATGGAATTTTGGGAGTTATTGGAACAATTTTCCTACTAAAGAAAAAAGATTTTCCAAAGTCTAGCGAAAAAATGGTCAAGCTATTTTTGGCTATTTCCCTTTCAGCTTGTTTCTTCGGAATCTTGTTCGGTTCGGTTTTTGGCGGCATAATCGAAGTGCCATTTGGCTGGATTGATACCCAAAAAGATGTCTACACCCTAATCGGCATGAGTTTTGCAATAGGTACTGTAGCCCTTATGGTAAGTGTGGGAATGACTATAGTTATACACCTTAAAAACAATAGGCCACTAGATGCTATATATGATTCACTATTTACATATCTTTTCCTTGGAGGAATTGGATATTATGTTTATAGCAAATCAAAAATCGGTCTTTATGTAATGGCAGCTGGTATGGTTGGTATCCTCCTATTTTCAGGAAGAGATGCAAAAACAATCGGCGGCAGACTTGGATCTGGTTTTTATAATGTCTACGGACTTACATCTTGGATAGGAGACTTTGTATCCTTCCTAAGACTTATGGCCCTTGTTTTATCAGGCGGCTTTGTAGCCTACGCAGTAAATGTTATTGTAAAAATGGTAGGAGGAGCAGGATTTTTTGGCCTCTTGGGCGGAATAATTATCTTTGTGATTTTCCAAATCTTTAATATGTTCCTATCCTACTTATCAGCATACGTTCACGGCCTAAGATTAATTTACGTAGAAATGTTTAACAAGTTCTACGAAGGCGGTGGAGTTAAATTTAGAGAAATGTTAGAAGATACTAAAAAGATTATCATTAATAAAAGGAGGAAATAATGAGTAACTTTTTTATTGAAAATGGCGGAATTATACTAGCAGTACTTGGAATGGCAATAGCTACATTTTTACCAGGTTCAGGTTCAGCTAAGGGAACAGGTATGGCAGGTGAGGCAGCAGCAGCACTAACAGTAGAACAACCAGAAAAATTTGGTAAGGCCCTAGTATTACAATTACTACCAGGTACCCAAGGTCTTTACGGATTCGTTATAGCATTCTTTATCATGCTTAGACTTGACGGAAATGTTGACTTTGCAAAAGGTCTATACTTCTTTATGGCAGCCCTACCTATTGCCATAGCAGGTTATACATCAGCTATCGCTCAGGCTAAGGTAGCAGTTGCAGGTATCAACATCCTAGCTAAAAAAGAAGACGAATTTATCAAGGGCGTTGTATACGCAGTAATGGTTGAGCTTTACGCAATCCTAGCCCTAGTTATTTCATTACTTCTAGTTCTAAGAGCATAATATTAGGATAAGATTATGAATAATCTTGATTTAATATTAGAATCTATAAAAAATAAAGCAGAAGAAGAAAAAAATCAGATATTAGATCAGGCAAGGGCCGAGGCCAAGGAAATCACTGACGCAGCCAAGAAAAAGGCAAGCGAAGAGGGAAAAGCAATCATGGAAAAGGCAGAAAAAGAAGCTGCTATAACCCTTACAAATGAAGAACTTTCTTCATCTCGTAAGGCCCGTGATATAAAAATAGGAGCCAAAAACGACCTTATAAACCAAGTTATAGACAAGGTCCTAGCTGAGCTTAAAAACCTAGACGAGCAATCCTACAAAAAATTTGTCCTTAAAAGGCTCGAGGGCTTCCCAGAATCAAATGCTGAAATCATCCTTAAAAAAGGAATGGAGTCTGTCTTTAATTCAGAGGACCTAAAGGGGCTTAAGATTTCAAACGAGACCACAGACGATGGTTTTATAATAAAAGACGGCAATGTCACCTATGACAATTCTTTTTCATCAATAATTGATTACGAAAAAGACCAAATCAAAAAAATAATATCTGACGCACTTTTTACTAAGGAAGAAATATGAAAAGAGAAAACTTCATAGCAGCTTCTACGTCCACAAGGATTTATGAAGATGATCTGCTTAAGGCCCGTGACCTTGAAAGACTAAATGACTATGAAAGTTTAAGTGAAGTGTTAAATGCTCTAAACGACTCATCCTATGCCAGCGCAATCTCAGAGCTAGATAGGGATGAGGAGTACGAAAAAATCCTCAACAAGGAATTAGTAAGGGTTTATGAAAAAATAGACGATGTGACTCCTGATAAAAATATCAGCCAGTATTTAATCGAAAAATATAATTTTCATAACCTAAAACTTTTAGTAAAAGAAATTATCCAAGAAGAAGATTTTTCAAAAATCTATTCGCCTATGGCAAATGTAGACACAGCCTTTATCAAAAGGGAATTATTGAAATCTGCAGACGGCCAAGTAAGTATTGCTTCCGTTGGGAAAAAAGAAGATAGGGAAATCTACCTCGCCTATGCCCAAAAGGCACTCAAGGCTTATAGGGAAAGCGAAAACCCAGCCATGATAGACATATCTCTAGATAAGTCCTATTATGAAAGGGAACTCGCCCTTGCAAAGGCAACTGGAATAGAAACGCTCCTAGCCTATACCAAGGAAACAATCGACCTTGTTAATATCAAGACCCTCTTAAGAATAAGGGGACAAAAACTTGATTTTGATCATTTGAAAAATTCCTTAATAGACGGCGGCAATCTTGATAAAAATGACATCCTTGCCATGATAAGTATGGACGTAAGCGAGATTGTCTCTAAGACTTCAAGCCTTAAGGTAAACTCTTATCTTAAAAAAAGCTTAGACAGGGACAAAAAGGATTCTGAAAATCTTCTCGACCTAGAAAAGGCCATCGATGATCACTTTATGGACTTTGCCAAAAACGCCAAGTCTATGACCTATGGCCCAGAAGTTTTGCTAGGATTTTTGATTGCCAAGGAGCAAGAGATTAAAAACCTAAGGATAATCTTTATCTCTAAGTTAAATTCACTTCCAAAAGACTTTACTAGGGAAAGGTTAAGAGAAACTTATGTATAAAATTGGAGTAATTGGCGATAAGGATTCGATTTTAGCCTTCAAGGCCATAGGAATTGACGCCTTTACAGCCATTGACGAAAAAGACGCAAGTAAACTAATAGACAAGCTTGCTAAGGACAATTACGGTGTGATTTTTATCACCGAAGCTATGGCAGAGCTTTGTCATGAAACTATAGATAAATACAGAGAATCTATGACTCCAGCCATTATCCTAATCCCATCCAACAAGGGATCAATGGGTATCGGCCTTGCTGATATCAACCGTTCGGTTGAAAAGGCAGTTGGAGCCAACATTCTAAATTAAAGGAGCTTAATTTGAATATAGGTAAAATTACTAAAGTATCTGGACCACTAATAGAGGCAGAAGGCCTAACCGATGCTAATATCTATGACGTGGTTGAGGTATCAAAGGATAAGCTCATCGGTGAAATAATAGAGATGAGGGGAGATGTCGCAAGTATTCAAGTATACGAAGAGACAACTGGTATAGGCCCTGGCGATGAGGTTAGGTCAACAGGAAGACCTCTATCAGTAGAGCTTGGACCTGGTATGCTCGAGAGAATGTACGATGGTATCCAAAGACCACTTGAGAAACTTGAAATGCTTGCAGGAAATTTCCTAGAAAAAGGAGTAACAGCACCAGCCCTAGATAGGGAAAAACTTTGGGATTTTGAACCTCTTGCCCAAATTGGAGACCAAGTTGTAGCTGGAGATATACTAGGAAGTGTAGAAGAAACCACAGTTATTACCCACAAAATCATGGTGCCTTACGGAATAAGCGGCAAATTAAAAGATATAAAAGCTGGTGAGTTTACAGTAGCTGACACCATTGCTGTTGTAGAAACAGAAGATGGTGATAAAGAAATAAACATGATTCAGTACTGGCCAGTAAGGCAAGGAAGACCAATCAAGGAAAAAATCGACCCTAACGAACCCCTAATTACAGGTCAAAGGGTAATTGATACCTTCTTCCCAGTTGCTAAGGGCGGTACAGCAGCAATCCCAGGACCATTTGGTTCAGGTAAGACCGTTGTCCAACACCAAATCGCAAAATACGCTGACGCTGACATAGTAATCTACGTTGGTTGCGGCGAACGTGGTAACGAAATGACTGACGTACTTAATGAATTCCCAGAACTAGTTGACCCAAAAACTGGCGAATCAATCATGAAACGTACAGTCCTAATAGCAAATACATCAAACATGCCAGTAGCAGCCAGGGAAGCATCAATCTACACAGGTATCACCCTTGCTGAATACTACAGGGATATGGGCTACAACGTAGCTATGATGGCTGACTCTACATCCAGATGGGCAGAAGCCCTCCGTGAAATGAGTGGACGTTTGGAAGAGATGCCTGGTGACGAAGGTTATCCAGCCTATCTTGCCAGCCGTGTTGCAGATTTCTACGAAAGAGCCGGTAAGGTAAGAGTTTTAGGAAATAGGGAAGATATTGGTACCCTTTCTGTAATCGGGGCTGTATCTCCTCCAGGTGGAGATATGTCAGAGCCAGTAACCCAGGCTACATTACGTATTGTTAAGGTCTTCTGGGGACTAGATTACGATCTTTCTTACCAAAGACACTTCCCAGCTATTAACTGGTTATCATCTTATTCACTTTACCAAGACAAGATGGATAAGTTTATAGATGGCAATGTTGACGAAGAATTCTCAACTATGAGAAAACGTGCCATGAGTTTATTACAACAAGAATCAGGCCTCTTAGAAGTAGTAAGGCTTGTAGGACGTGACGCCCTATCTGATGATGATAAGTTAAAATTAAATGTAACTAAATCTATCAGAGAGGACTACCTCCAACAAAACGCCTTCCACGATGTGGATACCTACTGCTCACTAAATAAGCAAGATAAGATGCTAGGCATCATTCTTTATAACTATGATAAGTGCCTAGAAGCCTTATCAAAAGGCGTTGAAATCAAAGAAATCGAAGGCCTTGACGTTAACGAATCAATCTCAAGACTAAAACTAATTAGCGAAGATAATAAGGAAAGATTTGACGAAATCAGATCTGAAATTGACTCAGCAATTAGCAAGCTAATAAAGGAGGCATAGACGGATGTTAAAAGAATATAAAACAGTAACAGAAGTAGTTGGCCCTCTTATGCTTGTTGAAGGCGTTGAGGGAGTAAACTTCGAAGAACTAGTAGACATCAAACTTCACACAGGTGAGCACAGAAGGGGCAGGGTTATAGAAATTAACAAGGACCGTGCCATGGTTCAGCTTTTTGAAGGATCAACAGGTATCAACCTTGAATCCACATCAGTAAGATTTTTGGGTAGACCTCTAGAACTTGCTGTAAGTGAAGATATGATAGGCCGTGCCTTTAACGGCCTAGGTGAAGCTATAGATGACGGTCCAGAAATAATTCCTGAAGATAAGAGGGATGTTAATGGTACAGCAATAAACCCAGTATCAAGAGACTACCCTTCAGAATTTATCCAAACTGGAATCTCAACCATAGACGGCCTAAATACTCTTGTACGTGGCCAAAAACTTCCAATCTTTTCTGGAAACGGTCTGCCACACAACCAAGTAGCAGCCCAAATCGCCAGACAAGCTAAGGTTTTGGGAGATGACGAAGGCTTTGCGGTAGTATTTGCAGCTATTGGTATCACCTTCGAAGAAGCCCAATTCTTCATGGATGACTTTAAGAAAACAGGGGCTATCGACCGTTCAGTGTTATTTATGAACCTTGCTGACGACCCAGCAATCGAACGTCTTTCAACACCTAAAATGGCCCTTACTTGTGCAGAATACCTAGCCTTTGAAAAGGACATGCAAGTACTTGTAATCATGACAGACATGACCAACTATGCAGAGGCCCTTCGTGAAGTATCTGCAGCCCGTAAGGAAGTACCAGGCAGACGTGGTTATCCAGGTTATTTATATACAGACCTTTCAACAATCTATGAAAGGGCAGGTAAGCTTCGTGGCAAACCAGGAACAATTACCCAAATTCCAATTTTATCAATGCCAGAAGACGACATTACCCACCCAATCCCAGATTTGACAGGCTATATCACAGAAGGACAAATTATCCTAGACCGTGGACTTTATAACCAAGGTATTGCACCACCAGTTTCCATCCTTCCATCCCTATCAAGGCTTAAGGATAAGGGTATAGGCAAGGGCAAGACCCGTGAAGACCACGCAGATACCATGAACCAAATCTACGCAGCCTACGCTTCAGGTGTGGACGCTAGAGAACTTCAAAAGATCTTAGGTGACTCTGCTCTATCAGATGCAGACCTAGCCTTTGCTGAATTTGCCAAGGCCTTTGAAGAAAAATATATCAACCAAGGTTATTACACAAATAGGTCAATCGAAGAGACTCTTAACTTGGGTTGGGAACTTCTAAAGATAATTCCAAAATCAGAGCTTAAGAGAATTGACGACGCCCTAATAGAAAAATACATGGACTAGCCTATGGCAAGATTAAAAGTAACCCCTACTAGGATGAACCTAAACACCCTGAAGGGAAGACTTGCCACCGCCAAAAGAGGATACAAACTTCTAAAAGATAAACAAGATGAGCTTATGAGACAATTTCTTGAACTAATTAGGGAGAATAAAAAACTCAGAGAGGAAGTAGAAAAGGAACTATCAGACTCCTTTGCAGCCTTCCTCATGGCATCAGCCTTTATGAGCCCAGAAATCCTCGAAGAAGCGGTAAGCTTTCCTACCCAGGAAGTTGGCGTTGACATTACGACAAAAAACGTCATGAGTGTTAGGATTCCTAAGATGGAATTTAAGGTAAATGTAAACGAAAAAGCCTCAATGTTTCCATACGGCTACGCCACAACAAGTGTTGGCCTTGACCAAGCAATTTTGAAGCTAAACCATGTCACAGACAGGCTCCTAGAACTAGCTGAGCTTGAAAAAACAACACAGCTAATGGCAGATGAGATTGAATCGACAAGAAGAAGGGTAAACGCCCTAGAATACAGGACCATCCCAGACCTTGAAGAAACAATCAAATACATCAGAGCCAAACTAGAAGAAAACGAAAGAGCAACTATATCAAGATTAATGAAAGTTAAAGATATAATTTCTGAAGAAAGATAAAAAAGACCACCGATTTTTCGGTGGTTTTTTGCTGTGTGAATTTATCATGTTATCCGACATTTCGACGACCGAGGAAAGGAGAAATCTTATAAAGAAAAGACAGACTCAGATAAGGAAAATCACAATCAGATTTTTTTAATAAATTAGACTAAAAATTTCAAAATAATATTTATTATAGGTAATTTCGTTCTGATTTTAGGTAAAACTAGATATAGTCGATGTTTTACACTTTCTTATATTCTAAAATTAAGTATAATGTTAATCGTACTCTTTTTGAGATATTATTTGATTTACTTAATTTTATATAGAGGAAGGTTTTTTATGAAGAAGAAAAATATGAAACTCGCCCTTTGTGTGGGCCTTGTTTCGATAATTTTATCAATATATATTTCCCTAAGTGGGATAGATACTTTTGCGACTGCTTGGGCACTTTTTCCGCCAGTCCTTGCGATTTTTATGGCTCTTTTGACCAAGGAAGTTTATTCTTCCTTGTTTTTGGGAATCTTAGTCGGAGGGATTTTAGGATCTGGTGGTTCACTTTCTAAATCCCTTGACAATGTGGTTAAAGATGGGCTTATAGCTTCTGTTTCCCAAACTGCAGGAATTTTTATCTTCCTTGTTGTTTTGGGAATCATGGTTGTTTTGATAAATCATTCGGGCGGGTCAAGGGCCTTTGGTGAATTTGCCCACTCAAAGATTAAATCGAGAAAGGCAGCCCAACTTTCGACCTTTTTCCTTTGCTCCATGCTTTTTATTGACGATTATTTTAATTGCCTGACATCGGGTTCTGTCATGAAGCCTGTGACTGATTCTTACAAGATTTCAAGGGCCAAACTTGCTTACATCATCGACTCAACAGCAGCTCCAATTTGTATGATTGCACCGATTTCATCTTGGGCAGCGGCGGTTTCTGGATATGCTGAGGGGATTTCTGGCATAGAAATGTTTGTAAGGGCCATTCCTTTCAATTTCTATTCGCTTTTGACCTTGGTTTTTGTAGTGTCAATCATACTTTTTGACAACGACTTTGGACCGATGAAGGATGTTGAGAAAAAAGCAATGGAAACAGGAGACCTTGGAGTGGTTAAGACTACTAAAATTACAGCAGAAGACGGCAATCCAAATGGAAAAGTGATTGACCTTATCTTTCCGATTTTAGTTTTGATTGTAGTTTCTGTTTTATCTTTAGTCTACGTTGGTGGATTTTTTGATCCTGAAAATGAATTTTACGGAGACTTTGTAAATGCCTTTGCTAATACAGATTCATCTGTGGCCCTTGCTATGGGATCTCTTTCTGCCCTTATCATTTCCATAATTTATTTTGTAATGAGGGGTGTCCTTAGTTTTGAAAAGTCAATGGATAGTTTGTCTGAAGGATTTTCTTCTATGGTTGGGGCGATTTTAATCCTAACCATGGCTACAAGCCTCAAAAATATTTCAAACGACCTCCTGGGATCCCAAGCCTTTGTTGGAAATCTAATGAAAGGGGCAGTTGGCAGCCTAAATTCATTTTTGCCTGCAGTTATCTTTGTGGTTGCAATCTTCCTTGCCTTTGCCACAGGAACAAGTTGGGGAACTTTTGGGATTTTGATTCCAATCATAACTGCCATGTTTGAAATAGGTCAGCCTCTGTTTTTCATAGGCATTTCTGCCTGCCTATCTGGGGCCGTTTGTGGTGACCACATTTCGCCAATTTCAGATACAACCATAATGTCATCTGCAGGTGCAGGTTGTGTCCACGTTGATCACGTCAAAACCCAGTTAGCCTATGGTCTTACAGTAGCAGGCGTTTCCAGCATTTCCTACATCGTAGCTGGCTTTACCCATTCGGCAATCATTTCCCTTGCCTTTGGAATTTTTGTAATCATGGTCTTTATGGTGGTTTTAAAATCTATAAACAAAAATAAATCCCTAGCCTAAGTGCGGGGATTTTTTTGACAAGGAAGTTACTATCCCATAGAATGATTAAGATATTTGAAAAATAGGAGCTTATATGGAATATATTTATAAATTTGATACGGACAATGGTTTTGAAGAAACGACCATGCCAAAATTTTATGATGCCATAGAAGACGACGACTTTTACCTAATGTATTTAGGAAAGGCTGATTTTATTGACTTTGCTAAAAAATATAAGCTTGACAATGCCTTGGTCGACCTCCTTGTCACAGAAAATAGCAAAAAATCCTATGTGGCAGTAGAAGACACTTACACTTTTGCGATTTTAGAACTTTTAGACATTAGGGGCAATCTTGACACCTCAGACCTCATTGGTTTTTATATAGAAAATAATAGGCTAGTTGTGGTTGATATGTACGACAAGGACGATTCTACTACACGTGCCTTTAACAAGATGGTAGCCAAGAGATTTTCATCAAGGTCGCCAGGCCGTGCCTTAAAACACTTCATAACAGCCCTAATTGACAAACACACAGGAATTTTTGATTCTATAAAGGACTCCACAGCCCAGATTGAGGATTCGATAATAAATAACAAGTCAAACAAGGATAAGATAGGGGTAATTTCTGATAATAGGCACAAGGCCCTTAATCTTTACACATCCTACGAGAGACTCCTAGATACAATTGAAGTTTTTGTAGAAAATGAAAATGAAATCTTTGATGATGACGACATCAAACACTTAAAATCTCTGGCCTATAGGGTTGAGAGGTATTCAGCTAATATTTCCTATTTGTCTGACTACATTACCAATGTCAAGGACTCCTATGATTCAAAAATGGACCTAACTATGAACTCAACTATGAAAATCCTCACAGTTGTAACCACGATTTTCACCCCGATTACAGTCCTAACTGGCTGGTACGGAATGAACTTTGAAAACATGCCGGAACTCAGCTGGGAATTTGGCTATATGTACATCATTGGCCTATCAATCCTAAGCGTCATCGTTTGCTATCTATTATTTAAAAAGATTGACAAATAGGGTCTGCCTTTGACAAGGATAGGTCTTGTAGATATAGTCAAGGTATATTACATATGTGATATAAACTATTGAAATCAAGCCGTTGTTTCTTTAACAGTCACAAATCCGTCACAAATATATTAATTAGTTACCTTATATCATTTCTACAGCCTGTTTTGACAAATCCATTGTCTTTTTGTTGGTGTGAACATAATTGTTTATTATAGTTTCTACCCTATCACCTGCAAGATAGGCAACTGTTATTATGTCCGTTTTGTTTTGTACAAGATTAGTAATAAAAGTGTGCCTGAAATCGTGAGGGGTTAAACCCTCTAGATGTGTTCCCTCTGTAATTCTTTTTAATTCAATAGCTATTTTTTGACCCATAGCCTTTTTGTTAAAGATTCTGTTACTAATATCAATAGTGGTTTGACTCTTTTTCCATTTCTTTATATAGATTCTTAAATTACTATGGATTGGAATGGTTCTAACAGAATTTTCTGATTTTGGTTCTCTAAATTCACCATACTTATTACTAAATTGTTTATTTATTATGATATTATTATCTGTTATACAATCCCACGTTAATCCAGATAATTCAGAAATTCTTAATCCTGTGTGATATAGAATAATTACCCCTAATTTCACATCATCGAATTTGATTCTATCAAGCAAAAATTCATAATCTGTTTTTGACAATACAAAAGTTTCAGGCTCTTTTTTGATTTTGCCTGTTTTGAATGGATTAGAGATTTTGAAATCTAACTCATTGATTAAAAAGTTATAGAACATTCTCATATATTTAATATGTGATTTTGATTCTGTTTTATTTCTTTTAAGTATTTCAAGCTTACTTACTTGATATACTGTTTTATCATCAAACCAATCAGCGTTATCTATATTACTTTTAATTGTGAAAAACGTACTCTCTCTAACCTCTAGTTTTTTGTATTCAAGAAATACGTCTTTTAATTGCCTGATTGTCATTTTGTCATAATCATTCTCAATCTTTTTTTGCCATTCAGATGATGTGTTTATTGCCCATTGTTTGGCGTCTGTATTCTTGACAAAAGTTTTTGATTGTACTTGTTTCCAGGTGTTACCTTGTTTTTGTCTTATTATAGCTTGCCAATTTCCTGTATCTTTACGTTCTCTTAAAGTATAAGACGTTTCCATAATTTTCTCCTTTCTGTAAAATGTGTTATAATGAAAATAGCATATCAAGGTATGCAAAAAGAGACTCTTGCTTTTGTGGTGATTAGCGTGGGTCTTTTTTATTATTTGTCATTTATGGCATTTTCTCTTTTAGTATCTAATTCGTTATAATATTCAGTGCCATTAACTAGTAGATACCATGGGTCGTGTTTGTAGTATCCGCCAGAGTCTTGTTCTATTCCATCCCAGTCGAAGATGAATTTTATCCTTGAGTTATCAGAATCTTTGTAAGTAACTATATAAGCATCGTGTTTTGGACTATAATTTTGAATAGCCACATTAAAATCACCCTTAGCAACACTCATTTTTATTCCAGTTTGCTTTTCTACATAATCTTGAGCAAAGACTATAGCCAACTCTTTTCTATCCTTTTCAGACAATTTCTTGCCAGGCTCTCTATCGTTTGTAGATTGTGACGAAGGTTCGTCGACTGGTTGCTCTTTTGTATTGGTTTCTACTAGTGTTTTTTCTATTGATTTTGTTTCAACATTTCGAGATGATTTTAATATATTGTTGTCATTTTTTAATTTTTCTATCTCTATTTTCAGTTCTTTATTCTCATCTTCGAGTTCACCAACCCTTTTTAATAATTGTTCATTAGTAGAATTATCTACATTGGAGGTTCTTGAAGATGTGCAAGATTTTAATAAAACTATTAGTAAAACTACTGGTATTATTAATAATAAATTTCTCTTTTTCATTATCTGCTCCCTAGGGTGTACATACCTATCATTTCACCTAATACATGGGCGTTTAAACTATCTTCTTCATTGATAATAATAATAATAGGTGTGTAGGCTTTGTTTTCTGGTTGTAATATTACTTGATTGTCTTTTTTATAAAATCATTTGAAGGTTGTTTCGTTGTCTAAGATGTTTCCATAATCCACCTTTTTATCAGTTTAATATTTTTTAATCTTATAAATCGTTTAATTCTTGTATTAATCTCTTAACAGTATAATAATCAAATTCAGGCTTTATTATTTCATAATGTAACAGACTTAATTCTCTTTGATATTCTTGATTGTTTTCATCTGTAATTCTGATTGTGTTCTTATCATCTGTATTAATCTCTAGTAAAAGAGATTGTTCATACACTTTATCTAAGTCGCTACTAATAATAATTTCATCTGTATTTACAACTAAGATATATTCTGTATCATTAATGATAGTTTTATAAACATTAAATTCTGAAATTTCATCATCTTCAACCCACTTGATCAAATTAGATTTTGTTTTCATTTTTAATAATCTAATCAATTCAATAATTATGTCAGTATTACTTGACAAAGTGTTTCTATTACTTAAGTTTAAATCATTAACAGAAACGTCTAAAATCTCTGATATTTTCAAAAGATTTTCATCTGATGGATTGGAGATACCATTTTCTATTTGAGATACAAAAGTGGTTGAAACACCTATCTTTTTTGCCAATTCTCCCTGTGTCATTTTTTTCTTTTTCCTGTAATACTCTAAATTATTTTTGTCCATAATTAATCCTCCTACTATTGACTATATAGTGTTTATAGTAAAATTCAAGGGATTAAAGTTTACCCTACTTGAATAACTACAAAACAACAGTAAAGTGTAATTACAGGAAATAAAGTGAAAGGAGTGTAAAAGATGAAAATCAAAACTAATTACATTAAGTTTTTAATGAATGGAATGACAGTAAAGGAGTTGGCAGAAAAAACAAACATTTCTTATACTTGGTTATCTACTGTATTATCAAAAGGTGATGCAAGTATGAGTTTAGTTAACAAGATAGCAAATGTGTTAGATGTTGACCCCTCTGAAATAGTAATTTTAGATGATTAATAAGAGGTTATAGAAAGGTAAATTAGAAATGAAGAAAAATATTAGAACATTTACAATGTACAAGGGTAATGTTACAAGATTGAACAAAAAAGTTAAATCAAAGAATAAGGATAAAGAAAAGAAAACAGATAATACAAGCAATCCAGCTTTATTATATTTACAGGATTTTAACAAGAGTTATTTCATTAAGAAACCTGTTAGAGATGTTTATGATGATTATGAACAATGGTGTGAAGACAATGTTGAAAATTGTAACTTAAATATGATAAAAAATGCAATAGAAGAATTATGGCAATTAACAGTTAAATCAGCATGTATAAATGGAAAAGCAACAAGGTGCTTTATAGAGATATAGGGATAAAGGAGATGTTATGCAAAATAATATATTTAATTTAAAACAATTGGGAAATCTAGATTTTACAATGGAAATACAAAACAATGATTATATAGAACTAGGCTATAAAATAGGTGACTACTTATTTTTTAAATATTGTGATAATAACAATTTAAGTAATGATGATATAGTTTTTGTAGAAAATCGACTTGATCAAAAATATATAGCAAAGAGATTTTCAGAAATATCAGACTCAAAAGATTATAGAATAGTCGCAAAAGCTATTGGAGTATATAAGAAAATATAAAGAAAGATGGTGAAAATGACAGATGTATGTAGAATTTGAAAAAGGACAAAAATATTCTAATAATGATGCCGATATGTATGATAAGCACGACTCATTTGAAGATGCTGGCTGGCTATTAGAAGATGATGATTATGTAATTGATATTGATGAACTAGACAAAGACCTTATAAAGAAAATCATTATAAGTTTTGATATAAAAACTCAAACAGTATGGACTGATAGGGGTGTACATTTCTACTTTAAAAAGCCTTTAGATTTTAAAAGAGGGGCAAACAGGGTTTCTCCACTTGGTTTTAAATATGAAATCAAGCATAAGGGAAATACAAAAGCTGTTACTATAAAAAGAAATGGGGTTTTAAGAGATATAGAAAATGAAGGTGTAAGAGAGGAAGCTCCCTTCATATTCACCTCTAATAAACGATTTGAACCACTTTTAGGACTAGATGAGGGTGAAGGTAGGAATAATAAGTTATTCAAGCTTAGAACTCAATTAACAGGGGTTAAAGAGTGGAGAAAGATATTAGGCTTTATCAATGAAAATGTATTTGCTAAACCATTACCAGAAGAAGAATTTCAGACCCTAACTAGGGAGATGGACTTGTCAAACGATGAAATTAGTGAATATGAAGTCGCTGGCTATTTGATGAATGAATTAAACTTTGTTCAATATGGGCAAAGATATTATTTCAAAGAAGATGGCGAATACACTAGTGAGGAGTCAATACTTAGGAAAAGAGTATTTGAAAGGGTGGGTTCACAAAAGACCCGATATGTAGATGAAGTAATAAAACAGATGCAATATAGGTCAAAGAAGATAGACCAAGGAGAGATATTTCCGATTAAGTTTAGGAATGGCTATATAGAAAACGGTCATTTTGTAGACTTGGTTATTGATTCATTTACCCCTTATCATATTGATATTGACTATGATGATGAGGCGGAAAAGGTAGACAAGGTTGATGAATATATAGACCATTTAACTAACCACGATAAAGATTATAGAAATCTCTTGCTTGAAATACTTGGTCATACTTTAATCGTTGACCCTGAATTTAAAAGACTGTTAGCAAAGTTTTTCATCTTTATAGGTGATGGAGGTAATGGCAAGGGTACATTATTACAAATTATAAAGACTATATTAGGGTCAAATAATGTTACTGGCATGTCTATATCCGAATTATCAAACGAACGTTATTTACCGTCATTTAAGGGCAAATTAGCTAACTTAGGAGATGATATTCAAGACCAATCCATAAATGATAAGCATATGAGGGTATTAAAAAATATTTCAACCTGTGATTTTATCTCTACAAGGGAACTCTACAAGAGTGCTGAAGATATGTACTTTACTGGTTCATTAATCTTTACTTCTAATCATATGTTAAAATCTTGGGAAAAAGGAGAGTCGTACAAAAGAAGGGTGGTTTGGCTACCTATGTACACCAAGGTTAAGAAAAAAGACTCAAAGTTTATTACTAACTTAACTACAGAAAAAGCTCTTAAATATTGGATTAAGCTTATTGTTGATGGTTATAAGAGATTGTATGAAAATTGTGGATTCACCCATAGTCAGATTGTAGAAGATTTTAATATTTCTTATCATGAGGAGAATAATCCTGCTTTGACTTATTTACAGGTTTTCGATAGGGATTATTTTATAAAAAGACCTATAAATGATGTTTATGAAGCATACAAAAATTGGTGTCAAAGCAATGGGGAAAATTTCTCAAAAAATACGATTAGAAATACGTTAGAAGAATTGTGGCAATTAGAAACATATCAGACAACCGTAAATGGTATGGGTGCAAGATGTTTTAGGATAAAGCAAAATAAATAAAATTAATGTTGTGTCTTGCAACCTTATAAATTAAATATGTTTATAAGAATAACTATAAACTGCATTTTATTTCTGACAAGTTTTTCTATTATATTTACTTGTTTGTTTTTCCAGAGAAACAAACGTCCAGAATTACGAAAAGGTTTAATAGTATATTTTATATATTTTATAGTTTTAAGAATAATTAATATTAATAAATAACAATAAACGTTGAAAAATAATCATTCTTGAAAAAATAAAAAACTACTTTGAAACTACATTTAAACTACAAAATAGGTAAAAAACTGTAAAGAGATTTAATGCTAATGCTTTACCACTATAAACCAATACCCCAAAACCTCAAAAATAGCTAATAATTGGAAAAAGCTCTCCCGAACCGTTCTATATACCTACTGTCAGATATAAAAAAGAGGGGGGGCTTGTTTATTTTTGTACAGTAAAGAGGTATTGTAATATAAAGAGTATTTACAATATCTATTATACTTTATAAGCAATATCTTTATAGGTGGTAAAGAATGAACAAAGAAGATAATTACAAAAGCAATGAAGAATTATTAAAAGAATATCAGAGAACAAAAGATATTAACATTAGAAATAGGATAGCTTTGAATAATATAAGATTGGTTTACTCTATTGTTAGTAAATATAGTTTTGATAATATTAATAGTAAAGATGAATTAATACAAGAGGGATTCTACTACTTGCTAAAAGCTATTGATAACTTTGATTGTAACAAGGGAAATAAATTTTCTACTTATGCCCATTGGTATATAATAAATGTTTTGAATAAAACTTTAAGATACAATGAAAATATATCACTTGATGAACCTGTAAAGAATACAGATGATTCTGAAGAATTAAATTTAATAGATACTATTGAAGATGAAACTATAAATATTTTTAATGAAGTAGATAGTAAGAATATAGATAAAGAAATAAGAGATTGCTTGACTGATACAGAATATAAAGTTCTTAAATACCATTTTGATTATAATATAACCTTAAAAGATATAAGCAAGAAACTAGGTATTGACTATAAAGAGATAATAAGAATAAAAAACGCTGCAAGAAATAAAGTAATAGATAATAAATACTTTAGAGAATACAAGCAAGAAATGGAAAACAAAAGAGAAATCTCTTATCTTAAGGCTTATGACTATTCTAGAATAAGGGTACAAAGTTCTAATATATCTAATCCTGTTTGGGATATTGTATTACAAAGAGAAAAGAGAGATAATGAAGTATTCAAAAGTATATTCAAATAGGCTCTGAATACAATCCACTTGATCAAAAATTAAATAATATAAGAAAATTAAAAGTAGGTGTAAAAGCTTACTTTTTTGTATTGCCTACTAGTCAGTTATATTATATACTACCTGTCAATCAGTTATATCTACTATTCAAAATATAATAATCTCTTACAATGATTGGTTAATTTAATAGACCTATTACCTATCTAAAAATATAAAACGCCTTAAAACGCAAAATAGGAGCTTGTATTTTTTATAATTTTGTATTTACTTTGTCTTTTTGCTTAAATAATAAATAAACAATAGAAGTTATTAAAAATCTAAAATATAAAACAAAATCTCTCATAAATATAAATTATTGCACAAAATAGAAATTTTGTGTCATAATTAAAGTTGATAAAGTTTATTAAAGTGTATTAAATTGATTGGTGTTATAAAATCAATCTCTTTACTGTTAATCAATAAAAAAGCCTATGAAATATCAATTCTGATAAATCAAAAGGCTTTATTTTGAGTTTTAAGAGATTTTATTTTGTTACATAGGTATTTACATACCTTATTATTTTAAATAGCTTACAAATTAAAATAGACTTACAAAACTAACTCTAAACAATAGACCCTATCCCTGTTTTTATATTTTAATGTAGGAGGATTAATTTTCAATAAACAAGGGTAGAAATATACAGTATGTGACCGTCACAAATCCGTCACAAATCCGTCACAATTATTGTGATAAATTGTGTAAAATTGTGAATAGTGATTTTTATAAAAGCTTGAAATCACACATTTTATTAGATTTTGTGTGGTAATGTTGAAAATAAGGAATATAGTCAAGGTATATTACATTTTTTAAGGAGAAAATATGGACTCTGTTCCCTACCACAGTTTAATTTTAGTTTTAATAGTAATTGGATTAATTTTAGTAAACGGGTTTTTCACAGCCCTCCACACAGGAGTTATAAGCCTATCCCAGGATAAGCTCCGTGATTTAGAAGAAAAAGGCAGCAAGGATGCTGAAGTCTTGTTGAAAATCACATCCAACCAAGACAGGCTAAACCAGTCATTTTCCATGATAAATTCAGTCTTATCCCTAATCACAGTCGCCTTTATAGCCGATATGATCAGGGACTGCGAAGTGATAATGGATAATATTTCTATGAAAACTGCCCTTTTGATTACTATATTGTTTTACATAGTAGTGAAGATAATTTTTGTTGACAAGATTCCCCAAAGGATTGGGGTTAGAAATCCACTGGGCTTTGCCCTAAAGACCACAGGGACTCTAAGGCTTGTCCTCGGTCTAACTAAGCCCTTTGTCCTTGTCACAGACAAGGTGACAAATTTCATCATGAAAATTTTTGGCATAGAAGCTGGGGTCATCCAAAAGGAAGTCACCAACGAGCAGATAAAGTCAATTGTCCAAATCGGTGAAGACCAGGGTATTATAAGGCCTATGGAATCAAAGATGATCCACTCCATCATGAACTTTGATGACATAATAGTAGAAGAAATCATGACCGCAAGGACTGACGTCTTTATGATTGACATCAACGACAAGGACAGGGAATACATGGACGAATTTATCAAAATTCGCCACAACAGGATTCCTATTTTTGAAGATGATGTTGATAATATTTTGGGAGTTTTATATACCAAGGATTATCTTTTGGAAGCAACCAAGGTTGGTCTTTATAATGTTGATCTTGAAAAATTAATCAGGCCTGCCTACTTTGCGCCGGATAAGATAGAAGCTGACAAGCTTTTTTCTGACATGCAAACGGGCCACATCCATATGGCGATTTTGATTGACGAATACGGGGGTTTTTCAGGTGTAATTACCATGGAAGACTTGATTGAAGAAATCGTAGGCGATATGGAAGATAGCTTTGACTACGATATTCCAGAGATAAAAATCAATAGCAAAAACGTCTTTGTTGTAAAGGCTTCTATTGGAATTAAGGACTTAAATGAGAAAATCCCTATAGATATTGACGAAGAAAACGAAAATTACGACTCACTTGGCGGTTTTATAATCGATAAGCTTGGCTATATCCCAGAAGCGGGCGACAATGAAACCATAATCTATAACGGTTATGAAATAAAAATCCTCTATATGGAAGATAACAGGATAAAGGCTTGTAGGATTAGAAAATTAAAGGAAAAACCAGCTGAGGAAAATACCCAAACACAAACTGAAGAAAAAGAAGAAAATTAAAAAAACGTCCAGCAAATGCTTTGAACTGGAAATCCAAAAGAGGATTGAAAGTTCAGGCTTAAGGCTGGTCGTTTTTCGTTTTGATTTTTGTGGAAAATAAAGAAGCTAGGATTCTTATCCTCCTAAGCTTTTTATCATATTGGAAAAATTCTTTAGATTTTCTTTTAAAACCCAATTGATTTTAAAAACCACCCATAAAATCTTTTCAAAAATCTATAGCATCATAGGTGGTTTTAGCATTTAATTTCAATTGCAAATTATTTTATTATTGAAATTTAAAATCAGAAAATTTTCTTAATCGTCTTTTTCGTCTGGACTTATCTCGATAGACACAAGGTCCATATCTTCTGTGAAGGTAAAGTCATAGACGATTTTTTCTATATTCTCAAAGGTGAAAACAAGGGTCACGTCAACTAGGTTTTGGTCGACTGGGGCCGTTTTTATAAGGTCCTTGGCATAGGAAACCTTGACCTTGGACTTATCTGTAAGGGTATTTCCTGCCATGGCAAGGTCGGTTTTAAGACCGTCATACATCTTGTCAAAGTCATCTCCAGTTTGGCCTAGGCCTTTGGCGTATTTTGCAAAAGACTCCTTATCATCTTTTTTTAGGGACTCGATAATATCGTAGGCCCTGTCTACAAAGGCTTGGTGGTCTTCTTTAAGGTCCTTATTTTTGGAAATTGTTGAAAGAAGTTTTATATTAAGGCCTGTTAGCTTATTGCCGTCTTTGTTTAATAAAATTACCAAGGAATCTTCTTTACATTTTCCAATTACAAGGAAGGAGTCGCCCTTTTTTGTGACTTCTTTGATTTCTAAAATCGGACCCGTGTAGTCTATGGCTGTAAGCTTGTCAGCGAGAACCCTTAAATCTCCGCCAATTTCATTTTTAAGAGGTTGTCCCAAATTTTTGGAAAGACTCTCTAGGTCCTTAGCCTCAATGGCTTTTATAGTTTTTGCCAAAAAAGTTTTTTCCTCATCGGAAAGGTCTTCGTTGGCTTTATCTACTAAGTCATAAAAATTATCGGTCAGATTTTCATCTTGGATTTGATCTTCAGTTTTTATTACAACTGATTTTTCGTTTTGTGCTTCGTTTGTCTTATCATTTTTGCAAGCAGAAAAGATAAGACAAAGGCCCAGAAGAAAAACCAGGGATTTTCTATTTTTCATATATCCTCCTAATATCATTATAACATAAATATTCTTAAAGAATGATCAAGATAGGTTTTTTTACAATTCAGGAAAAATCTAAGACCTAAAAGAAAGATCTATAAAATTTTGAGAAATTAAATAGGCTAGGGTTTTTGCTTAAATAATTAGAAACTCCCTTGCTTTATTAGTAATAATGTGATATATTTATTTCATGGAAACGATACCGAGAAAATGCGTATTTTTGCGAGTTGGGATTGATAAGTTTGATTAAAATAAGAAATAAACTTAATACTAGTGATTAAATTAACTCTGAGTGCATATGACCTTATGGCATAAAATATTAAGGCCTTTTCAAAATACATGGTGGCTATAAAAAGTTTAAAAAGAATTTTTAAAGCTCTTAAAGCAGGTTCTCGTATTTAAAACTTAGTAGCTTTAGTATTCTAGTATTTAAAAAAACTTTAAGAATTTTCATCTAAATATTTTTATATTAGAATTTCATCCTAACATCTTAAAATACATGGTAAAATCCGTCGCAGCCTGCACGGTGAAAGGTAACCTAATGTCAAATCCTACTATAAAAGATATAGCATCCCTTTGTGGAGTTAGCGTAAGCACAGTATCTAGAGCAATCAATGATGCTGAAGGCATAAGCGCTAAAACCAGGGCTAGGATTCTAAAGAAAATAAAAGAAACTGGCTATGAGCCTGATGCCAATGCCAGAAATTTAAAAATCACAAAAAATAAGACTATAGCAGTCCTAATTAAAGGTATAACAAACCCATTCTTTACTCCAATGGTCAAGGTTATTGAAGAAGAAATAAGCAAAACCGGACATTCTTTCGTCCTAAATAAGGTAGAGGAACATTCGTCAGAAGTTGACGTAGCCTTAAGGTTGGTTAAGATTTTAAAACCAGAGGGTATAATTTTCCTTGGTGGTGATCTTAGAAATGATCAAGAGAAGTTAAAGGCCTTGGGTATCCCATATTCGATGACAACTATAATAAACAAAGACATTATAAACAAAAATTCAACCTGTGTAGGGGTTGATGATTACAAGGAATCTTACAAGATGGTAGACTACTTAATAAGTCTAGGCCATAAGAAAATCGCCTTCATAGCAGCAAGGGCTAACGATATGAGTATAGGAAGCCTGAGATTTGAAGGCTACAAAAAAGCTTTGGCTGATAAGGGTATAGATTTTGACGAAGACCTTGTAATTTACCCACCAAGGGGCTTGGATCCTTATTCTCTTTACCACGGTTATGAATCTGGTAAGAAGATTGTAAAAGAAGGATTAAACTGTACTGCAATTTTTGCAATATCAGATTTTGTGGCCATAGGAGCCATCAAGGCCATTAATGACATGGGAAAGAGAGTTCCAGAAGATTATTCTGTAGCTGGCTTCGATGGACTCGAAATAAATGAATTTCTCCCAAAGCCAATTACAACAATAGTCCAACCAACAAGTCAGATTGCCTACACATCTGTCAAGGAACTATTCAAAATAATAGAAAAGGAAAAACATAAGGAAGTAACTAGTTTTGACGCCAAACTTTTCATTGGCGAAACAACAGCAGAATTAAAAGAGGTGTGAATATGAAAAAAGCAGGAATTTTATGGCCCCTAGCTAGTCTCAATGGTAGCCATGGCATAGGGGATTTTGGTAAGGCGAGCTATGATTTTATAGATACTAGCAAAGAAGCTGGATTTGATATGTGGCAAATTCTCCCACTAAACCCTCTAGGCTACGGTAATTCACCTTACCAGCCTTATTCATCCTATGCTGGCGATGAGGTCTATATATCCCTAGATATGCTCTATGAAGATGGGCTACTAGATAAGAGAATAGCACCTCTTAAGCAAAAAGATAGGGTTGATTACAACTTTGTAAGAGAATTTAAAGGCCAATACCTAAAAAAAGCCTTTGAAAAATTTAAGGAAGAAGGACTCGACCAGACCGACTCCTATAAGGAATTTTTAAAATTTGACTTTGTATATGATTATGCAGTCTTTATAAGTTTCAAAAAAGACAACGGCCTAATCGCTTGGAATGAGTGGCCAGCAGAGCAAAAATCATGGATAATCGACAGAAAGCTTGACCTAAGCCCATACCAAGATCAAATTGCTTATGAAATTTTTATCCAATATATATTTTATCAACAATGGATGAAATTAAAAGCCTATGCCAATGAAAACGGCCTTAAAATCATAGGCGACATTCCATTTTATGTTGGGCTTGACAGCCTAGATGTTTGGCAAAATCAAAAATATTTTGAAATTACCGAGGAAGGTAAGCCAATTTTAATAGCAGGAGTCCCACCAGATGCCTTTTCAGAACTAGGCCAAAGATGGGGAAATCCAATCTATAAGTGGGATGAGCTCGAAAAAGATGACTTCAAATTCTGGATAGACAGGATAGCCTACAATGCAAAATTATACGATATTGTAAGGCTTGACCATTTTAGAGCCTTTGACACCTACTGGCAAATAGATGCGAAAAACGACACAGCTGTAGAAGGCGAATGGATCTATGCACCAGGCTTTAAGCTTTTTGATAAAATTACAGAAGAACTTAAGGATGTGGAATTTATCGCAGAAGACCTTGGTACAATGATGCCAGGAGTTTACAAGCTTCGTGACCATTACGACCTAAAGGGCATGGTTATTATCCAAGAAAACCTAAGACCTTGGGAAGATCATTTTATAGAAGCAAGAGCCAATTCTGTAGCCTATCCAGGCACCCACGATAACAAGACCCTCTTCCAGTGGTACGACGAATTAACCCAAGACCAACACGAGTCAATAAAAGAATATTTCAAAGACTTGGGCATTGACCACGGAGACATCAGAGAAGATTTCTTTGACTTTGTCATGGGTACAGAAAGTGACTATGTAATAGTATCCTTGGCAGATATCCTAGGTCTTGGAAAAGAAGCAAGGATAAACGAACCAGCTACCTTAAATGATAAAAATTGGTCCTTTAAATTAAAAGATTTGGACCAATATAAGCAAAAAGCTGACTTTATAAGAAAGACCTTAGAAGCAAATAAAAACCATCCAAGATAGAAAAATAATAAGACTAATAAGGATAAAAAATAAAAAAAGCTTTAAGAATAATATTTAAATTTAAGATTAAAAAATATCTATATATTTTCAAGAAAAAAATCCCGCACAAGTGGGATTTTTCGTTTGCTTATTTTTTAAAAATAGAAGGGGATTTTATTTATCTGTCCAAATGTCTTTTGGGTAAATTCCTTCATCAAACATTTTTTCAAAGGCCTTTTGAGCTGGGCTTAGGTCTTCCTTGTAGGTAATTCCAATCCATTTTTCGTTGGTAGGGATGATTGCAATATCAGCCAAATCTTTCTTGATCCACTCGCCAATCATTTCTGGCAAGACGTATTCGCAAGTATCCAAGTTTTCCCTATTTTTTTCAAGATAAGAAATAAAAAAATTTTCGGCAAGGTCAATAAAGCTTGGAAAAGAAGCCCAGAGATTCATGGAAACAAGACTATCTAGATTTAATAAGTCTGGACCAAGATTTTCTTTTGAGGAAAAAGTCCCATCTTCCTTATTGTATTTTATCTCGTGGGTTTCTATGATATTTATGAGTTTGTTTTCGTTATTACCAACAGAAACGCCCCTGGTTACTGTGCCGTTATCAGAAAGGGTGTTTTTTAATTTGTAGCCTGCCATGGCAACTTGGATTTTGCCGTCTTTTTCAGCTGGAGAAGTCATTAAAAAATTGTGTAGGTCCCTAAAAACTCCCTTGCCGTAGTAGTCATCGGCATTTATTACCAAAAATGGTTCATTAACAAGGTTTTTTGTCGCAAGAACAGCGTGGACTGTCCCCCAAGGTTTAGTCCTATCAGAAGGTGACTTAAAACCAGCTGGCAAGGCCATTTCTTGATAGGCGTATTCGACTTCTATGAATTTCTCAATCCTAGAGCCGATGACCTCTTTGAAATCTTTTTCTATATCTTTTCTAATTATGAAAACAACCTTATCAAAGCCAGCTTCGATGGCGTCAAAGATTGAATAATCAATAATTGTATAGGAGTTTTTGTCCATCTTTGCAAGTTGCTTGATGCCTGCTCCATATCTTGATCCTATGCCTGCAGCCAAAACTACCAGACTAGTTTTCATTTTATTTCCTTTCTTCATAACCGTTAGGGTTATTTTTTTGCCATCTCCAAGAATCTTCGCACATTTCTTTGATGCCATTTTCTGCCTTCCAGCCTAAAAGTTTGTAGGCCTTAGTTGCGTCGGCAAAACACTTGGCAATATCGCCTTCCCTTCGGCCGACAATCTTGTATGGGACCTTCCTGCCGGAAGCTTCTTCAAAGGCCTTCACAACTTCAAGGACCGAATAGCCATTTCCTGTAGCAAGGTTTATAATTGAAACTCCGTCGAGACTGTCAAGTTTATCGATAGCGCAAACATGGCCCTTGGCAAGGTCTACAACGTGGATATAATCCCTAACGCCAGTTCCGTCTACTGTGTCATAGTCGTCCCCAAAAACCCTAAGGTAGTCGAGTTTACCAACAGCTACCTGGGCTATGTATGGGAGCAAATTGTTTGGTATTCCTTGTGGGTCTTCACCAATTTTGCCTGACTTGTGTGCACCAATTGGGTTAAAATACCTTAGTAGAACAATTTTCCAATCTGGGTCTGACTTTTGTAGGTCAATCATAATCTGTTCCATCATGGACTTTGACCAGCCGTAAGGGTTGGTGCACTCGCCCTTTGGAAAATCTTCTGTAATAGGGACGCTTTTTGGATTGCCATAGACAGTTGCAGATGAAGAAAAAATGAGGTTTTTACAACCCACTTCCTTCATAGCCTCAAGGGTTGTAAGGGTCCCAGTGAGGTTGTTGTGGTAGTATTCAAGTGGTTTTGAAACTGATTCGCCAACGGATTTTAAGGCTGCACAGTGAATTAGGACGTCAATTTTTTCATTGACCAAAACTTCTTTTAGCTTGTCTTTATCAAGGATGTCAGCCTCATAAAAACTTATTTTTTTACCAGTTATTTCTTCAACTCTATCAATAGAAATTCTTGAAGAGTTTGATAGATTGTCATAAACTATAACATTGTAATTTTTATCTAATAATTCTACCGCAGTGTGGCTGCCAATATAGCCTGCCCCACCAGTTATTAATATGTTTTTCATTTTTCCTCCTAACTTTAAGGATTTTATCATTTACTTAAGTATATCAAATTCAGGGGCATTTATTCAAGTTTTAATGCCTTAAAAAAACTTTAAGCCTGGGCAAAGAAATTTTATATATTTGATTTTTATTTGCAATACATTAAAGATTGAGTAAAGTATTTACATAATAAAAGACGATGACGGGACTAGTAGGTTGATTTTTACTTGCAGAGAGAGGCTGGCGGTGAGAAGCCTTAGATAAATTTCGATTGAATACCAACCCTGAGTTTCTTGTGAATAAGCAAGACGTATGACTACGATACAGCCTTAATGAGTAAAAAATTAGGTGGAACCACGGAAAATTGCCGTCCTATTATCCTAGAGGGATAGTAGGGCGGTTTTTTATTCGTGATTTAAAAACGAAGGAGAAGACATGATTAAGATTAAATTACCAGACGAATCAGTAAAAGAATACGAACAAGGCGTCCTTGTTGGTGATGTGACAAAAGACATATCAATGGGACTTTACAGGGCAGCTGTAGGTGCTGTTGTAAATGGCAGAGTTATGGGATATGCTGAGCCAATTAATGAAGATGCTGATTTTAGAGTTGTAAAATTTGAAGATGAAGAAGGCAAGGAAATTTTCTGGCATACATCAAGCCACGTAATGGCTGCTGCTATTAAAGAACTTTGGCCAGAAACAAAATTTGCCATTGGACCTGCCATAGCAGATGGTTTCTACTATGATATGGACCTTGAACACAGATTTACTCCAGAAGATCTTGAGCAAATTGAAAAGAAAATGAAAGAAATTGCTAAGAAAGACCTCAAATTAGAAAGAATTGAAGTTTCAAGAGACGAAGCTCTTAAGATGTTTAAGGAAGAAGGTCAAGACTATAAGGTAGAACTAATCGAAGACCTACCAGCAGATGAATTAATCACTCTTTATAAAATGGGCGATGCCTTCACAGACCTTTGCAGGGGTCCACACCTTGAATCTATAAAGGAAATCAAGGCTATAAAATTAAAGGCAATAGCTGGTGCTTATTGGAGGGGAGATTCTGACAAGGCCATGCTTCAAAGAATCTACGGCATTTCTTTCCCAAAGGCAAAAGACCTTGAAGAATATGAAGAATTACAAAAAGAAATAGCTAGACGTGACCATAGAAAAATCGGTAAGGAAATGGACCTATTTACTTTCCACGAAGAAGGACCAGGTTTCCCATTCTTCCATCCAAATGGCATGATTTTAATGAATGAACTTCTTGACTGGTGGAGGGGTGTTCTTGACCATAGCGGTTATGGAGAAATCAAAACTCCACTTATCCTAAATGAAGACCTATGGCATAGATCAGGCCACTGGGACCATTACAAGGAAAATATGTATTTCACAAAGATTGATGACGAAGATTATGCAATTAAACCAATGAACTGTCCAGGTTCAGTTTTAACTTACGGATCTCGCCAACATTCTTACAGAGACCTTCCAATCAGACTTGCAGAATTTGGTCAAGTTCACAGACACGAATTATCTGGTACCCTACACGGCCTATTTAGAGTTAGGACTTTCACCCAAGACGATGCCCACGTTTACTGCCTTCCATCTCAAATTAAGGAAGAAGTTTACAGAATGATTGACCTTGCAGATCTTCTATACTCTACATTTGGCTTTAAATATACAATAGAATTATCAACAAGACCAGATGATTATATGGGAGATATAAAAGATTGGGACTTCGCTGAAGAACAATTAAAGAAAGCCCTAGAAGAACGTGGAATTGAATACCAAATAAACCCAGGTGATGGTGCCTTCTATGGTCCAAAAATCGACTTCCACCTATTAGATGCAGCTAAGAGGGAATGGCAATGCGGTACAATCCAGCTTGACTTCCAACTTCCAGCCAACTTTGAGCTAGAATATGTTGACGAAAATGGCGAAAAGAAGAGACCAGTAATGCTTCACAGGGCCCTACTTGGTTCAATCGAGAGATTTATCGGCGTTCTTACAGAACACTTTGCAGGCAGGTTCCCACTTTGGATTAACCCTAGACAAGTAGAATTAATTCCAGTAGCTGACAGATTTGCTGACAAGGCCCATGAAATAGCAAAAGAAATTGAAAATGCAGGTTTCAGGGTAGGGGTAGACGAAAGAAGCGAAGGCGTAGGCTACAAGATTAGATCAGCTCAAATGATGAGAACAAACTACATGCTAGTAGTAGGTGATAAGGAAATCGAATCAGGACTACTCACAGTTAGAAATAGGGACGGCGAAGAAACAAAAGACGTTAAACTTGCTGACTTTATTGCAAAAATCTCTGAAGAAAGAGATTCTAAGTCAAGAGAGTCAATCTATTAAGCCATGACTTTTAATGCGATAATTCTGGGCACTGACCACAACTCCTATTCGGTGGCAAGGTCTTTTAATGAGGCCTTCGACAAAAAGCCGATTGTAGCTGGGTCAGCAGTCCTAGTTCCCTTTTATAAGTCAAAGATAGCTGATATTTACACTGAGAAAAATTTCTCATCTGATGATGAGATTTTTGTTCAAACCTTAAATAAGATTGCCAAATCAAGGCCAGAAGAAGAATTCATCTTCTTTGCCCCAACAGAATCCTATGTAGACCTCTTGGTGAGAAATGCCAAGGACTTTGATTTTTCATACCACATTCCTTACCCAGACCCAGATGAGGCGGCAAAACTCCTTATGAAATCTGAATTTTATAAGATTTTAGAGAAAATAGGGATTGCTTATTCAAGAACATTTCTTGCCGATAGGGAAAATTACAAAGATCTAGACCTAGATGGAGAATTATTCTTAAAAGCTGATGAATACGACGATTTCATAGGAAGCGATATAAAAATCAAGCAAAAAGGCTACCATGTAAAAGATAGGGACCAAGCTATAAAAATTTTGGAAAATATCTACGATAGCGACTACCAAGGCCATGTCATAGTCCAAGAATTTATCTACGGCGGCCAGGGTACAGAATATTCCCTAAATGGTTATAGGTCAAAAGATGGCAAGGTTTCGATGGTTCTTGCGAGAAATCTTTTATCTGACATGAGGCCAATGTGGGTGGGCAACCACCTAGTCCAAGTTGATCACGATGATAGCCAAATGTATGGTATAGCAGAAAAAATTGTTGCTAGTCTAGATTACCAAGGACTTTTCAATTTTGACTTTAAAAAAGATGCCAAAAGTGGTAAGGTCTATACGCTAGAGATGAATATCAGACAGGGCAGAACCTTTTATTATTCAACCCTTGCTGGGGTGAACTTGATAAAAATTGCCACTGAAGATATGATTTTAGGAAAATCTGTAAGCGAAAGGACTAAAAGGCCTTTTATGCTTACAGCTATTAATAAAAACGTGGCAAGAGACCACGTTGACCCAAGTCTTTTAGATGAATTTGACGATAAAAAAAGAAATGAAAATTCAGCCATCCACATAATTAACTGCGAGGATGACGGAATTATGAGAAATTTGAGGGTCAAAGATGCCCTTAGACGTCAAGAAAAAGACCTATACGATTAAAAACGGAGATAGGTGGCATATAGCCCCTATCTCTTTATATTGTTCATAGGAGAAAGGAGTTTATATGACAGAATCTTTGGAAAAGAAAAACAGGATGGGAACAGAGCCAATCCCATCCCTTTTGATAAAAATGAGCCTACCGATTATTATTTCCTTCTTGGTCCAATCGGTTTACAATTTGGTTGACTCGATTTTCGTAGCTAGACTTTCAGAAAAGGCCCTAACAGCTGTTTCACTTTGCTTTCCTGTCCAAAATATTATGATTGCCTTTGCAGTCGGCACAGGTATCGGTACAACAGCTCTTTTATCAAGATATTTGGGTATGGATGATAAAAAAAGAGTGGCATCAATTGCGACCCACGGCTTGCTTTTGGCCGCAATTTCCATGTTGGCCTTTGTATTATTTGGTATATTCTTTTCAGATTTTTATGCAAAAACCCAGTCCACAGACCCAGAAATTATCCAATATACCAAAGACTATCTCTTTGTAATTTTGCTATTTTGTGGGGGAGTATTTTTCCAAATATTTTTTGAAAAAACCCTCCAATCTACAGGCAACACCGTCTATACCATGATCACCCAGGGAACAGGAGCCATAATAAATATAATACTCGACCCAATTATGATCTTCGGTCTTTTTGGTTTTCCAATGCTTGGTGTCAGGGGAGCGGCCCTTGCAACTGTAATCGGCCAAATCAGCGGGGCCTTGGTCGGAGTATTTTTCCACACCAGGAAAAATAAGGACGTAAATTTTGAATTTAAGGGCTTTAAATTTCATTTTGAAAACTTAAATTTGATTTTTTCCATAGGACTTCCTTCAATAATCATGTCGGGAATCGGATCTATTGTCCTATTTTTCATGAACGCAATTCTTTATACATTTGGATCATCAGCTGTTGCAGCTTACGGGATTATGTATAAGCTCCAGTCCTTTGCCTTTATGCCAATGTTTGGGATTTCCAATGCCCTTTTGGCCATAGTTTCCTATAACTTTGGGGCGAGGAAAAAGACTAGAATCAAGGAAGCAATCAGCCTTGCTATGAAGGCGTCTTTTGCCATTGTTGGTCTTGCTGTCCTTTTGATGTGGATTTTCACTGGACAAATCTTTGACCTTTTTGCTGCCACAGATGAGATGAGGGCAATAGGTGTGCCTATGATTAGGATAGTGTCACTTTCTTTAATAGTGTCTATTCCGTCAATTGTAGGTGTGGGAGGGATTTTTCAAGCCCTTGGCAATTGGAAGTTCCCAATATTTCAGTCCTTTTTAAGGCAGGTAATAATCCTTCTTCCAGTTTTTTATCTCTTTACCAAAACTGGCAACCTAACATTTTCTTGGTGGGCCTTTGTGGTTTCAGAGTTAATAAATGGAATTGTTTGTGTGATTTTTATTAGAAGAGATATTAAAAACAAAATAGATATCTTGCCGGATGAAATATAAAATTTTGCTAGATTTTTGATTAATATTGGTAAAAATCTTAGAAAAAAGTGATAGTAAATGAGTTTTCAAAAATATTTCTTATAGGCTTTTAAAATGAGAATAAAAAGTTACTTGAAATTTGTATTTGAATGAAAATCCTACTTTCTATTAATAAGAAGAATAAAAATCAAATACAAAAAGACCTTGCTTTTAGATTTAAAAGGCAAGGTCTTTTTTAATTGCCGAAAAAAAGAACCGAGAAAATCTCGGTTTCTTCTTATATCAGTTTATTAGCTTATTTTGTAGCTGCATTGTAGATTTCTTCTAGGTAGCCAACTGTACTTGTAAGTGTTGCACCTGAGATAGCATCTACTGGTTTGCCAGCTTCGCTGCCATCGATTACTTCTTTGATTTCTTCAGGAGTTTTACCCACTGCAAATTCTTCGATAGCGTTTAGACTTTCCTTAAGGGTCTTTGTTGCCTTGGCAATTTCTTTCATTTTGCCTGAATAATCATCGTTATTTTCTAGTTTTGATGCTAGGACTTTTTCTTTATTAGCAAAGTTTTCGCCAAATTTCTTATCAGAGTTTGGAACGCCTTTTCCTTCTATATATTGGTATTCGTCAATGTTTGCAGCGATGATTTTGTCGCCTTCAAGGACTACAAATGTATCTGTTATAGCATTCTTGTTGCCAGCTGTACCAAATAGTTGTTGAACCTTGATATCATCAGCATTTGTCGCTTCAAAGATTGTTGCGTTGTCACGACTTTCAGCAGTTTCGATGATAGCTTCTAGGTAGCCCTTTGTATCTACAAGGGTTGCACCTGTAACACCGTCAATAGCCTTGCCATCTTCTGCACCAGCTACAACTTCTTTAAGTTCATCTATAGTTTTGCCTTTGGCAAAATTTTGGATTGCTTTGTAGTTATCAGCGATAGAAACTGTTGATCCTGCTTTTTCTTTCATTAAAGCTGAATATTGATCGTTATTCATAATCTTTGAGCCAAGGATTTTACCTTCAGCATTTCCTGCCTTGAATTCTGTATCTTCGTCTTGGTTTGGAAGAGCAACGAAATCAGAATCAGCGTCAAAGTATTGGAATTCATCTATTGTTGCATCTACAATCTTATCTCCGTCTGTAACTACAGCTATTCTTGCGAAAGAGCCTTCGCCGTGTGGAGCCTTAAGGCTTCTTCTAAGAACTAATTTGCCTTCTATAGCTGTTGCAAATTCTTCATCAGACATTTGATTTTTAGCATCTTCTACTGCATTTTCTACCTTTTCTTTGGCGTCATCTTTGACTTCTTCAGCCTTGTCTTTTGCTTCGTCTGCGACCTCTTCAATTTTTTCCTTAGCATCATTTGCAGCGTCGTCTACTTTCTTACCCGCTTCTTGTGCACAGCCTGCAAAGCCTAGTGATAAGGCTAGAGCAAGAGCTGTTAACTTAAATTTCTTGTTCATATGTATCCTTTCTTCTTCAAATATTCTGTCTTGTTTGAACATTACCCAAAAATTATACTAATTTTCCAACAATATGCAATTTATTCTCAAACTTCTATAAAAAAACAAAGATATATAAAAACAAAATATTATTAAAACTAGGTCCGACTGAGGACTTATATTAAAAATGCCATATAATTAGGAGTGAAAAATAATAAGGCAGGAAAAATTACTAATGGAAATAGTATTTACAAACAAAATAGACGGCATAGACCTAGAAAAGTTAATGGATCTTTATGAGGAATCAAATTGGGAAAATTTATCTATGGTCGAAGCTAACTATACCGAGAAAATTGATGAAAATATTTTGTATCAAAAAGTAAGACAATCCTACAAGGCCTATATAGAAAATGAGTTTTTAACAAGTGGAAAAAATTACCTGGATATTTTAATAGACGAAAAATCCCATTTATCCGCCCTTAGGCTCTATGATGAAGGAGAATTTTTTCTATTAGAAGCCCTAGAAACTAATCCAAAATACAGGAGACGAGGCTATGGGGAAAGGCTAGTTAGGGAAGTTATAAATCTTTTGGCAAAGGGAACTGAAATAAGGTCAGAAGTTGGGATTTCTAATAAAAAATCATTGGTCCTCCACAAAAAAATTGGTTTTAAAATAAAAGAAAAAAGAAAAAACGGCTTAGTTTTGAAATTTAAAATCTATTAGATTTTAAATTTCAATTAATATTGGAATACAGATAGGATTAAAGATAAAAAACAAGGCCCCGTCAGGGGCCTTTTGTAATGAGCAAGATTAGTTAAAGAATTAATAAAGCATTTTATTTTGACCAAAAGGGAGGAAGGTCTTGCTCATTATCCTAAATTTTAGCAAATCTTTTTCTTATCGAGGATAAGGCCAAGAAGATAGCCAAATCCCAGGCAAGCTAGGAATACTAAAATTATATTATCTTTTAAAACTAAGCTAGAATAAGCACCTGCTGCTGCTCCAAGCTGGGTAAAAATCGTCTTGTATGATTTAAAATCGTTTTCTTTATAGTTAAACATTATAAATCCTTTCTGTTAATTATCAGTAAAGTATGAGTCTTATCGTTAGCTATTTACCTTGATAACTTATTGATACTTATATTTTACCATACTTTTATTACTTCATCAAGATAATATGATAAGATTTTTTCGGATAGGAAGAAAAAAATCCCAGTCGACTTGTTTAGCCATCTGGGATTTAAATTTCTTTTTTTATTATATTTTTATGAAGAAATTGAAACGCTGGTTGCGACTCCATTTTCTACAAAAATTATTAGGGCAAGACCTGTATCCTTGCACTCTTCTAGGTATTTGAGGAAGTCTTCCTTGGTAAATTCTTTGGCTGGGGCCATTCCACCAACAGCTTCAAATACAGTTTTGTCGTTGATTACAAATTTGTGGTCTTCTTTATTTTTGATTTCTTCAACTTTTTCGTAGTTTTCTGGGTCTTCATGATAATCAAAGGATCCGGAAACTACAAACCTGTCTTCTTCAAACTTATAATCATAGGCAGTAGATGTGATATAGTCATCTGCTTCACCCTTAAGTTTAGCAATCATGGTTGTGACGTATTTTCCGTCTTTTTCGTGAAGGTTCTTTTCGTCTTCTTTTTTATCTTCCACTTTGCTATCTTCCTTATTTTCATTTTCTTTATTATCTTTAGATTCTGACTTGTTAACATCATCTTCGGCAGGTTTATTGCCAGAGTTTTGATCTTCGTCGTGGGCTTCTACTACTTGGTTTTCGCCTAAATTTTTATCTGCCATATTATTTGATTCACAACCAATTAGGCTAAGGGCCATAATTGATAAAAGTATTGGTTTAAATAATTTATTTTTCATATTACACCTCTTGTACATATTATACCCCAAAGCCAATTTATAAAACTTAAAACTTTTTTAAGCCTTTAAGGCAATGACGTTTGTAAAAAAAATCCTGGTGGTTCGTTTTTATTTTTTGTTTAAAAGCATGGAAATATTGTCGATTTTTTTGTGGATTTTTACCCAAAAATTCCTTATTTTCGGTTTAAAAAAACGCAAAAATGGATATATATTATGGTAGGGAAATGTTTTGAAAGACCATTCTCGAATTTTAAAAGAATGTCTGATTTTGCTTGGATTTTCTAGTAAAGAATAAATTATGACAATTAACTTTTAGTTATTTTTGGAGAAAGGAGGGTTTTGCCAAACAAATTTATAAGATATTTGGAATAAAAAATATACTTGACAAAACGTTTTCTTAAGGCTACAATACTTTTATAAGGATAATAATGTAAGGAGGATTATATGCTTTTTAAGACAACAGAACAACACGAAGAGCTTAGGAAAAAAGTCAGAGCTTTCGCAGAAGAAAAGGTAAAACCAATCGCCTTCGACCTCGACCAAAAAAACGAGTTTCCTGATGATATAGTTAAGGAAATGGGTGAATTAGGATTTATGGGTATCCCATATCCAAAAGAATATGGTGGTCAAGGTCTTGATGTAATTTCTTATGCAATAACAGTAGAAGAATTATCAAGAGTAGACGGTGGTGTGGGCGTTATTTGCTCAGCACATACATCTTTAGGTTCATGGCCAATCTTTGGTTTTGGTACTGAAGAACAAAAACAAAAATACCTAGTTCCACTTGCTAAAGGTGAAAAAATAGGTGCTTTTGGTTTAACAGAAGAAAACGCTGGTTCAGATGCCGGTGGTACAGAAACAACAGCAGTTCTTGATGGCGATAACTATATACTTAATGGTAAAAAAATCTTTATCACCAATGCTCCAAAGGCAGACATCTATGTAGTATTTGCAGTTACAACACCAGGTATTGGTACCCACGGTATTTCAGCATTCATCGTAGAAAAAGAATTTGAAGGATTCACCTTCTCTGATCACTATGACAAATTAGGTATCAGATCATCTTCTACAGCTGAATTACACTTTGACAATGTAAAAGTTCCAAAAGAAAACTTACTTGGTAAAGAAGGCCAAGGTTTTGCTATAGCTATGGCTACCCTAGATGGTGGTAGGATTGGTATAGCATCTCAAGCTCTAGGTATTGGCCAAGGCGCATATGAATCCGCCCTTGCTTATGCAAAAGAACGTGAACAATTTGGTATGCCAATTGCTCACTTACAAAGAAATACATTCAAACTTGCTGATATGGCAACATACCTACGCGGTGCAAGACTTATGATCTATTCTGCTGCAGAACTTAAAGAACATCACGAAAGATATTCTGCAGAAGCAGCTATGGCTAAACAAGTTGCATCAGATCTTGCAATGAAGATTACAACTGAAGCAGTTCAACTATATGGTGGTTCTGGATTTATCAAGGGTGTTGACGTAGAAAGATTCTTCAGAGACGCTAAGATTACACAAATCTACGAAGGTACTAACGAAATCATGAGAGTAGTAGTTGGTGCAAACACTGTTGGTCGTGCTCCAAAGATGCAAAGAGCTGGATCAAAAGGATCTGCAGCTCCAATCGCAGGTGTACGTAAAGGTGAAATCTTTGAAGGAGATCCAAAAGAAGCAGTTAAAAAACTTGTAGCAGCTCTTAAGAAAGACGGATATGACTTCACAATAGGAATAGATCCTATGACACCAATTAACGAAGCACAAAGAGTTGTTGTAGCAGGTCGTGGTATAGGTGATAAAAAGAACATGAAACTAATAGAAGACCTAGCTTACCAAGCAGGTGCAGCTATTTCATCATCTAGACCAGTTGCAGAAACATTAAAATACGTTCCACTTGAAAGATATATCGGTATGTCTGGTCAGACCTTCAAAGGCAACCTCTACATCGGTGTAGGTGTATCAGGCGCAGGTCAACACTTAAAGGGAATGAAAGACTCATCAACAATCGTTGCAATCAACAACAGCAAGAATGCTCACATCTTCAACAACTGTGACTACGGTATAGTAGGCGATGCTATGGAAATTCTTCCATTATTAATCAAAGAACTTGATAATGGAGAAGCAAAGAAACCAGCACCACCACAACCAAAAATTAAGAGATCTAAACCAAGAAAAATGGCTCCAAAAGAAGACGTTTATTTAGACTTAGGTTCAGGATATGAATATGATCCTCAAGTAGGAGATCCATCTCAAGGAATCGAGCCAGGCACTCCATTTGATAAACTTCCTGACAGCTGGGTATCACCAGTTTCTGGCGAAGAAAAATCCGAATTCATTAAGATGGAATTCCCAGCAGATAGAAAGTAGTAGGAGGTAATAATGTATACAGTTAGAAAAGTAACAGACGATTTATATTATGTAGGTGGAGACGACAGAAGATTAGCCTTATTTGAAAATATATTTCCAATTCCTGAAGGTGTATCATACAACTCCTACCTATTAATGGACGAAAAAACAGTACTAATCGATGCAGTAGACTGGGCAATCACAAGAGAGTACATGGTAAACGTAGCAAGAGTTCTAAATGGTAGGGACCTAGACTACTTGATAGTTCACCACATGGAACCAGACCACTGTTCATCAATAGAATTGATGCTACAAAGATATCCAAATCTAAAGATAATTTCTTCTGAAAAAGGAATTATGTTCATGAGACAATTCGGCTACCATGTAGACGATAGGTATATCGAAGTTAAAGAAGGCGACACAGTAAGCTTTGGTAAACACGAATTCACATTCGTAGAAGCACCAATGGTACACTGGCCAGAAGTATTAATGTCTTATGATTCATACGACAAAGTTCTATTCTCAGCAGACGCATTCGGATCATTTATCGCAAACAACGGTAGATTATTCGCAGACGAAGTAAACTGGGATAGAGACTACCTAGATGAAGGACGTAGATACTACACCAACATCGTAGGTAAATACGGTACATTCGTACAAAAAGCCCTAGCAAAAGCAGGTGGCCTAGATCTTAAATACATCTGCCCACTACACGGACTTGTATGGAGAGACAACTTCGGCTACATCATCGACAAATATGTTCACTGGGCAACCTATGAACCAGAAGAAGAAGGTGTCCTAATCGTTTACGCTTCAATGTACGGCAACACAGAATTTGCAGCACAAGCACTTGCAAGCAAACTTTGCGAAAAAGGCATGACAAACATCTCACTAAGAGACGTATCAAGCACACACGTATCAACACTAATCGCAGAAAGCTTCAAATACTCAAACATCGTACTAGCATCTGTAACCTACAACCTAGGCATCTATCCAGTAATGCTTAACTACCTAGAAGATATGAAAGCTCTAAACCTACAAAACAGAGCAATCTCAATCATTGGTAACGGAACATGGGCTCCACAAGCAGCAGAAAAAATGGAAAAATTCATAGACGAAGAAATGAGACTAATGGACGTACTTCCAGAAGGTCTAGACATGGTATCTTCACTAAAGAAAGCAAAAGAACCAGACATGGACGCAATGGTAGACGGAATCTTAGAATCAATGAAGAAGAGAAGAGAAGAAAAAGAAAAAACAGCTTCTCAAAACAAAGGCAAAAAATAAATGAAAAATTAAAGGCGAGGAAAACTCAAGCGAGCACCCTCGCCTTTTTTATTGGAAAAAATTGTAAATCTTTAGATTTAATATGTAGGTGGTTTAAGATTTAAAGCTTATAGCTAGATTTATGATAAATATTAGAAATAAAGGTCTATAAAAAATTTCTCTATAATAAGTCGTGTTAGTAGAAGTAAAAAATGCTTTTTATAGCACGATTTTTTTAATAAAAATATGCCATACTTAATTATTTTTACTGTAATTTAACTAATCATAATAAAAAAAGAATTATAGATGCGTAAAAATCATCTTGTGAGAAAATTGATAAATAAGAACGATGGAAATTTAAAAAATAAAAAAATTTAAAATTGATACTTGACAAGTGAGTGATTTGTAATATACTAAATATAGGTAAAACGTTTTAATGAGGTTAAAATGGCGAATATAAAAGATGTGGCTAAGAAAGCGGGAGTATCTATTACTACTGTTTCGATGGTTTTAAACAAAACAAACAATAAAATATCCGACGCTACTAGACAAAAAGTAATCAAAGCTGCTCACGAATTAAATTATAATCCTAACAATTATGCAAAGGCTTTGGCGAGCAAGAAGGGTAACTCCATTATGGTGGTTATTCCTGATATCGTAAACCCCTTTTATTCTTCAATAATAAAGCAGCTTACATATTTTGCTAGAGAAAAAGACTATTTTTTATATATTTACAATACAAATAATAAGCTTTTGCAAAGTAAAGATTTTGTAAATATATTGAAAAATAATTATTTTATGGCTTCCTTTGTGGTTGATAGAAATATTGTCGGCTTAACAGAAAATGATATAAAAAAGAATAATATTATTTTTCTAGATGAATATGATTTTACAGATAGGAAGAACAATATTGTTACCGGTAATAATGAAAAAGGTGGTTATTTAGCTGTTGAATATCTTATAAAAAGAGGCTACAAGAATATAGGGATGCTCCTAGGTCCTAGATCTACTGCCAACTCATCACGTAGGTTATCCGGAGGGATCAAAGCTTCTATGGATTATGGAATTTACATTGATTCTTCAAATATGATTCACGGAGATTATTCCTATGAAGAAGGCTACAAATCTGGAAGATTTTTTATTGATAAGAATATTGATGCTATTTTTTCCTTTTCAGATATGTCTTCTTATGGACTGATTAATTATTTTAAGGAAAATAATATTACTATTGGGAAAGAGATAAGCATAATTTCTTATGATAATTTATTTTTTGATGACATTATCACACCGGGTTTGACATCTATTGATCAAAATCTTAAACTTTTAGCCAAGGAAGCTATTGATATGGCTGATAATTTAATAAATGATGGAAAACCTGCAGAAAAAGTTGTTATAGATCCGAGGATTGTTGAAAGAGAAAGTGTAGGTATAAAATATGAAAATTCTTAATTTTGGTTCTATTAATATTGACATATTTTTTAGGGTCGAACATATTGTAAGACCAGGGGAAACAATAAGTTCAGAATCAATAGAAAAACGCGCTGGAGGCAAGGGATTAAACCAATCAGTTGCTCTGGCTAAGGTATCAGATAGCGTCTACCACGCAGGAAGTATAGGCACTGATGGAAACTTCCTTATCGAAGAGATGGAAAATTTTGGAGTGGATACAAGCCTACTTAAAAAAAGCGATAAACTTACTGGCAATGCAATTATCCAAGTTGATGATAAGGGTGAAAATTCTATCGTTCTTTATAAAGGGGCAAATTTTGATAATAGCGAGTCTTATGTTGATGAGGTTTTATCACATTTTGAAAAAGACGATATTCTAGTATTACAAAATGAGATTAACTGTATGCCATATATAGTAAATAAGGCTTATGAAAATGGGCTAAAAATTGTTCTAAATCCATCACCTATAACAGATGAGATCGAAAAAATTGACCTTGATAAGATAGATCTTCTTTTAGTAAATGAGACAGAAGCAAAGGCACTGGCGAAAGTTTCTGATGCTAAAAAAGCAGTTAATTATTTTAGAGATAATTTTCCATCTCTAAAAGTAGTTGAGACTTTTGGTAAAAACGGGTCTATGTATTTTGATAAGGATAATTTAATAAATCAAGATTCATTTAAGGTAGATGCTGTAGATACCACAGGTGCAGGAGATACATTTACAGGTTATTTCGTAACTTATTTTTATAAGGGAGAAAGAATTGAAAAATGTTTAGAAGTTGCGACAAAGGCGTCAGCGCTCTCAGTAACAAAAAAGGGAGCTAGTATTTCCATACCAAGTCATGAAGCAGTATTAAAATTTAAGGGGTAAAAAACATGAAGAGAAATGGAATTTTAAATAGTGAAATATCAAAAAGGCTATCAGATTTGGGTCATACAGATTTAATAGCTATTGGAGATTGTGGTCTACCGATAGATCCTAGTAAAAAAATAGACTTGGCTTTGAAGTTAGGAGAACCAAAATTTATTGACGTTTTAGAAGTTTTGCTAGAAGACTTTGGCTGTGAAGCCTATATACTAGCAGAAGAAATCAAAGAAAACAACCCAAGCCAAGAAAAAGCTATCAAAGAATTATTAGGTGATATTAGTGCAGACTATATTAGCCATGAAGACTTTAAGAAAAAACTTGATGATGTGAAATTTGTAATAAGAACAGGTGAGAATACACCATATTCTAATATTATCCTCAAAGCAAAGAATATTTTTTAGGAGCTATCATGATTGTAGAAATGAAGGATATCTATAAATCATTTGGTAAAAACCATGTCTTGCAGGGAGTAGATTTTAAATTAGGAGAAAATGAAATCCACGCCTTGGTAGGAGAAAATGGGGCAGGTAAATCTACCCTCATGAATATTTTATCAGGTGTTTTAGAAAAAGATAAAGGGAAAATTTTAATAGACGGTAAAGAAGTTGATATCAAAGACACCAACGTAGCCAAAGATTTAGGTATAAGTTTTATCCACCAAGAGCTTAGTGACTGGCCAGAGCTTACTGTGATGGAAAATATATTTATGAATAACGAAATCAAAAAGGGTTCTTTTTTGGATATCAAGACTATGAGAGAAAAGACAAAAGAGTTTTTGAAAAGATTTGACTTAGATGTAGATCCAGATACTAAGGTCTCAAATTTATCAGTTGGTCAAAGACAAATGATGGAGATAGCTAAGGCGAACCTAAATAAAGTAAATATTTTGATATTAGATGAACCAACCAGCGCTCTTACAAACAATGAAATAGATAAATTGTTTTTGCTTATGAAAAGACTGAGAGATGAGGGAGTATCAATGATTTATATCTCTCACAGAATGGAAGAAATATTTGCTCTTACCCAAAAAATTACAGTAATGAGGGATGGTAAATCAGTTGCAATACTAGATACCAACGATACCAATGAAGCTGAAGTTGTTTCCCACATGGTAGGTAGGGACATAGGAGATTTTTATCCGGAAATGGATGCAGAAATCACCGATGTAAAAATTGAACTTAAAAATTTCTCAAGACCTCCTTATTTTAACGATATTAATATCTGTGCTAAAAAAGGCGAGGTGCTTGGTATATCTGGTCTTATGGGAGCAGGTAGGACTGAGATAATGAGAGCACTTTTTGGTCTAGATCCAAAAGATTCTGGAGAAGTTTTTATTGATGGCAAAAAAGTTGAAATCAATAAACCGATAGATGCGATAAAAAACAAGATTGGCTTTGTAACAGAAAATAGACAGGAAGAAGGTCTAGTTCTAGATGAATCAATTAAAGAAAATATCTCCCTTCTCAATTTTAATAAATTTACACCAGGAATGTTTATAGATAAGGCCAAGGAAAACCTTCTATCAAATAAATTGGTAGGCGATTTTAAAGTAAAGACAACATCAAGTGAAGCGAAAGTTCAGGATTTATCCGGTGGTAACCAACAAAAAGTAGTATTTGCTAAATGGTATGCCATAGATCCTGAAATATTGATATTGGATGAACCAACAAAGGGTGTAGATGTTGGTGCAAAAAGAGAAATATATGACCTAATAAATAACCTTACCCATCAAGGTGTAGCAGTCATATTAATATCAAGTGACTTGCCAGAATTGCTATCATTATCAGACAGGATATATGTAATTCATGAAGGAGAAGTTCAAGGAGAACTATTAAGAGAAGAAGCAAATCAAGAAAAAATAATGACTCTAGCTACAGGAGGAAAACTATGAGCGAATTTAAAGCTAAATTAAAAAATAATCAAAATCTAGGCAATCTAATTGCCCTAGTAATTCTAATAGTTTTTGTAAGTTTGATGAATGGAGCATTCTTGCAACCAACAAACTTACTAAACTTAATGCGACAATTAATAATAAATGGATTTATTGCGCTAGGTATGACTTTTGTAATTCTAACAGGAGGAATTGACCTATCAGTAGGATCTACTCTAGCCATTACATCAGCTGTATTTGCAGGATTATTACAAAATGGAATAGGAACTCTACCAGCTATTTTAATAGCTCTTGTAATAGGATTCGGTCTTGGGTTAATAAATGGTATTTTAATAACCAAGGGAAAACTTGCACCTTTTATAGTAACCCTTGCAACTATGACAATATTTAGAGGATTAACTTTAGTATATACAGAAGGTCGCCCAATCCCTGGACCAAAAGAAGATTTTCTCTTTAAATTTTTAGGCAAGGGGACTGTATTTGGTATTCCATTTCCAGTTATACTTTTTGCTATAGTTTTTATAATATTATGGATTATCCTAAACAAAACACCATTTGGCAGAAAAATATATGCCGTAGGCGGCAATGAAAAAGCAAGTTTTATATCAGGTATCAATATTGATAAAGTAAAAACATGGGTTTATATAATTTCAGCTTTAATGGCAGTTTTATCAGGTTTGGTACTCACATCTAGACTAAATTCAGCTCAGCCAACAGCAGGTACAGCCTACGAGATGGATGCCATTGCTGCAGTAGTACTTGGAGGAACAAGTATGTCAGGCGGTAGTGGATCATTAACAGGTACTTTAATAGGTATTTTAATACTCGGCGTTTTAAATAACGGACTAAACTTACTCGGAGTTTCAAGCTTCTATCAACAAATAGTCAAGGGTATCGTCATTTTAGTAGCAGTATTAATAGACAGAAAGAGAAATAAATAGGAGGAACAAATGAAAAAAATTATCAAACGTTTATCATTCTTGCTTCTAGCAGTATTTGTACTAGCAGCTTGTTCTATAGAAGGGGAAGATAAAGCAAAAACAGAAGAAAAATCAACAGAAACAAGTGTAGAAACAAAAGAAGGTGGATATAAAATAGGAGTATCTTTATCAACCTTAAACAACCCATTCTTTGTATCAATCAGAGAAGGTATAGAAGAAAAAGCAAAAGAAGAAGGTGCAGAAGTTGTAATTTCAGATGCACAAAATGATTCTTCTGTTCAATCAAACCAAATAGAAGACTTAATCACACAAAAAGTAGACCTAATAATCATAAATCCAGTAGACTCTACAGCAATATCTTCATCAGTACAAAAAGCAAATGAAGCAAATATCCCTGTAATCTGTGTAGACAGAGGAACTGAAGATGGTGAAATAGTAAGCCTTGTTGCAAGTAACAACGTAGAAGGTGGCAAGATGGCAGGCGAATTTATCCTAGAAAAAGTAGGAGAAAATGCTGAAGTAATCCAACTAGAAGGTATACCTGGAGCAAGCTCTACACGTGAAAGAGGTCAAGGATTTGAAGAAGCAACAAAGGATAAAATAAACCTTGTAGCAAGCCAAACAGCAAACTTTGACAGAGCTGAAGGATTAACAGTAATGGAAAACTTACTCCAAGCACAACCAGATGTAAAAGCAGTATTCTGCCAAAACGACGAAATGGCCTTAGGAGCAAGCGAAGCAATAAAAGCTAGCGGTAAAGATATAGTAATAGTAGGATTTGACGGAAACGATGATGCCGTAGAAGCTGTAAAAAATGGCGACCTTGCTGCAACTGTAGCTCAACAACCTAAAGAAATGGGTAAACTAGCTATGGAAAACGCAATAAACCACCTAAAAGGTGAAACAATAGAAGAACATATCGATTCCCCACTAGAATTAGTTAAATAAAAAAATAAGCTTGAAGCTCTGAGGGAATACAAACGATAGATTTATAATAAAGAAACAAACACCCTGCCAAAAGCTTTAATTACCAAAATGTAAAAAAGATTTGAGCAGGGTAATGTTTTATAATAAAACATAGGAAAAATCAAAAGGAGTAACAATGAAATTTTTCTTAGATACAGCAAACGTAGAGCAAATAAAAAGAATCAACGACCTAGGCCTTTGTGATGGAGTTACAACTAATCCTTCACTTATCAACAAAGAAGGCAGGGATTTTAAAGAAGTTGTCACAGAGATTGCATCTTTTGTCGATGGGCCAATCTCAGCTGAAGTAACAAGCTATGACTATGAAACTATGGTCAAAGAAGCTCGTGAAATAGTCAAGTGGGCAGACAATATAGTTGTAAAAATCCCAATGACAGAAGACGGACTAAAAGCAGTAAACACCTTATCAAAAGAAGGAATCAAAACAAACTGCACACTAATCTTCTCAGTAGCTCAAGGACTTATGGCAGCAAAGGCAGGAGCGACCTATATTTCACCATTTGTCGGCAGAATCGATGATATGGGCGAAGATGGAATCAGGCTAATTTATGACCTAAAGACAGTATTAGATAACTATGGCCTAGAAAGTGAAATCATAGCTGCCTCAATAAGGACCAACAAGCACCTAGAAGAAGCAGCCATAGCTGGGGCTCATATAGCAACTATTCCGGGCACTCTTTTCGAAAAACTTTGGACCCATCCACTTACAACTCAAGGTATAGAAAGTTTCAAAAAAGACTGGGATAGTTTCATAGAAAAAACAAAGTAGAAAGAAATCTAAGTTTTTTCTAGAATGTTGTGTTAGAATGTTACAAATAAGAAAATAATAGTAAATTTCAATTATATCTTATTATAAAATTTTTTATGGATTTTAAATTAGATATTTAAAAAGCTAGCTTTTAGATTATTTGAGTAATCTTTAGCTAGCTTTTCTTACATTACTTTTTTATTTATAGCATTAACTGTGATTTCTTTGCCGTCTTCTAGTTCGATTTCGTATTTTTCGCCTTCGCCGTCGTTAACGAGTTTCCATTCTTTTACAGTGCCGCCGCCGTTTGATTCTAGGGCTATTCTCATTGCTTCTTCTGGTGGGATGGATTTGCCTAGGTCTACTGTATTTTTCTTGTCGGCTCCTTTTTCTATTTCGGCTTCTGTGGTTTCTGCTGAGTTGGCATTTACCTTTAGCTTATACTCTTTTCCATCTTTTTCACCTTCAAAATTGTAATAAGCCTCTCCATTATCTTCTACTTCGTAGGTCACTTCTGTTAGGTTGTAAGGTGCGCCACCCACATGGCTTTCAAACTTGTAGCTTGCTGCCTTTAATGTTACCTTGTTGTCTGGAAGAACTATGTCAGCTGTTTTTTCGTCTGCTTTTTCTTCTGGTTTTTCTTCTTTGCCTTCGTCTTTTGCGTCTTCAGCAGGTTTTTCTGCTTGTTCTTCTTGTTTTGTTTCTTCCTTGTTTTCTGCTTTATCTTGATTGCAGCCAGCAAAAACAAAGGTTCCTGCTAATAGTAAGGCTAATAATTTTTTGTTCATCTATATACTCCCTTTTAATCGATTTATCTCTTAAATTATACCAAAAGGGCTTTATTTTACAAATTTTAGAGTTTAATGCCAAAACCTATCAAAAAAAGTGAAATTTTGGAAAACAAAGACAAAAAATAGACCCAAGGGCCTATTTTCTAAAATTATTTGATTATTTCACCTGTTGCTGCATCTATTTTTACATCTCTGCCATTTTCTATATCTATATCATAAACAGCCCTGCCATCATCTATTTCTAGCTCGTATTCTACAACCCAGGCATTTTTTGCTTGGCCTTTTAGGGCTTTTTCCATGGCTTCTGTTGCTGGTATAATTTTATCGAAATCTAGGGCTAATTTGTTGGTATCATCATCTTCATCGATTTCTTCTTCTACGATTTTTCCATTATCTGCAATTTTTAGTTTATATTCTTTGCCATCTTTGAATCCTTCTATTTCGTAATCTAAGGCTTCGTTAAAGAATGATAATTTTAGTTTTGATATATTTATAGCTCCTACAGATCCATCACCGAATTTGTGCTCGTGGAAGATTTTTACTGCTTCTTCTGGATTTGTAGCTACTTGTGGTATTGGATCTCTGTCTGCATCTATTAGTGAATTTTCGTCATGATCTTTTTTGGTGTTTTCCACTTCCTTGACACCCTTGCTTTCAGTTGTTTGACTTTCTTCTTGTTTAGTTTCTTCTTTTGGTTTTGCCGCTTGGTTGCCGCATGCACCTAAAACTAGGGCTGTAGCTAAAACTAGGGCTAAATTTTTATTTTTCATAAATATTACTCTCCATTTATTCTCTTTATTAAGTTCCAAGATAAGAGAATACTTATCTATAGTATATATTATACTGGACATTATAAAATGTAAAGTAAAAATAAAAGATATTTAAGATTTCTTACAAAAATTTTAAGATTTATAAATTTAATACGAAGCAAGAAATCTTAACCATAATTTAACAAGATTGTGATATAATCAAAGTGAAATAAACTACTTTCAAGGAAGGTGAATATGAAGGTATTAATAGTAGAAGATGAATTAGATTTATTAGATTCTATAGCAGAGGGGCTCACACTTTTGGGTTATGTGACTGATAAGGCTAGTAATGGTGATGATGCCATTGATATGGCTTATGTTGAATCCTATGACCTAATAATTTTGGATGTGAATTTGCCGGGCAGGGACGGCTTTGAGGTCCTAAGGGCCATTAGAGAAGATAACAAGGAAGTAGCCATTATTATGCTTACTGCAAGATCTGACATAGAAGACAGGGTCAAAGGTCTTGACCTTGGGGCGAGCGACTATATGGTTAAGCCTTTTGCCTTAAGGGAACTTGATGCTAGGATGCGTTCGCATTTGAGGGGCAAAAAAATCCACCAGGCCACAGTTATAGATATTTCTGGACTTTCCTTTGACACAATCAAGAGGCAAGCCTCTTTTGACGGTGAAGTTATCCCCCTTACTGTCAAAGAAACTGGGATATTGGAATACTTGTTTTTAAATTCTGAGCGTTTTATTTCGGCAGAAGAGCTTATCGAACACGTTTGGGATTCAAATGCGGATGGATTTTCAAATACAGTGAGAGTCCACATGTCTTCACTAAGGAAAAAACTAAGAGTGGCTTGCGGCAAAAACCTAATTGAAAATGTAATTGGCAAGGGATATAGGATTCATGAAACAGAAAGTCTATGATTCGGTAATTTTCAAACTGATTTGTGCTGTTGTGGTGATTTTTATAATCATGCTTCTTGTTAGCATGTACCTGATTAACCGCAAGCAGGCCATGGTAATGAACGGTGTAATAGAGGAAATGAACGCAAATATGGGAAACATGGACAGGTCCATGGTCCTTTTTGTAGATACAACCAAGGTCCAATCGGCAAGCGACTTTACAATCTACCTAATTTTTGTGATGTCGACTGTGATTATCCTGGGATCTCTTTCCTTTGCCTTTATAATAAAGAAAATCCTTGCACCCCTCAAAAAGCTCCAGAAAAAGCTAACCGAGGTTGACATAGATAAGCCGGAAAGTTTTGAAAATTTGGTGATTTTGGATAATACTTCAAGTGAAATCGTCGAGCTTTCAAAAGCTTTTAATAAGATGCTTAAAAAAATCTACGCTGATTACAAGAGGCAGAAGGATTTTTCATCAAATGTGGCCCACGAGCTAAGGACTCCCATAGCCGTTATGCAAAGCCAGATTGACCTTTATAGGCAAAAGACAAAGGACGAAGACGCCCTCAAAATGCTTAGAGTCCTTGATAGCAATGTTGGCAAGCTAAATGGCCTGGTTGATGCGATTTTATCTTTGAGGAAAAAATCCGCCCTCAAACTCGATGAAGTAAATCTTGATATATTAATAGATGAAATAATTTTAGACCTAGAAGATAAGGCAGACCTTAAAAATGTCGACCTTATTACGGGAAAAACTGATATAAACCTAGTCACAGACGACGGCCTCCTCCAGAGATTGGTCTTTAATATAGTAGAAAATGCCATTAAATACAACAGACCAGGCGGTAAGGTAGAAATTTCTGCTGTGGAAGATTCTGAATCTGTAAAAATAAAAATCGCCGATACAGGTCTTGGGATTTCTGATTCTGATAAGGAAAGAATTTTTGACCTTTTCTATCAAATCGACTCATCAAGGGGCCAAGAAGGCTATGGAATAGGTCTTTCCTTGTCAAAAACAATAGCAAATATGCTAGGCGCAAAGATTGAAATTTCAGACAATAAACCCCAAGGGTCAGTTTTTCTTATAAATATTCCCAAGTCTTTATGAGAATTTAACATAGGCTTTGATAGAATATAAAATATGAAAAAGGTGGTTAAGATGAAAGAAAGAAAAATTACATTTGCCCTTCTTGCCCTAAGCCTTGCCTTCATAGGCTTTGGGGTCTATAGAAAAGAAGTGGATACAGTTTTTATGAAGGCAATCAATTTGTGTTTGGAGTGTATAGGCATTGGATAAGGTAAAAAATTACAAAAAACTCATCATTCAAGCCTTATCCACCCTGGCCCACAACTTCCACTTGGATAATTTCCTAAAAGGCAAAATCTACCAGGGCCCTGGCAAAAAAGCCTGTCTGCCTGGATTAAATTGCTACTCCTGTCCGGGAGCGGCGGGTTCTTGCCCGATTGGAAGTCTCCAAGCTGTTATAGGATCAAAAAAATATAAGTTTTCCTATTATGTAATCGGCCTTATAATGTTTTTTGGGGTCATCTTTGGTAGACTTATCTGTGGATTTTTATGTCCATTTGGATTTTTCCAAGACTTGCTACACAAGATTCCGACAAAGAAATTTTCGACTAAGAAGTTGAAAGCGTTGAGGAGTATAAAATACATAATTTTAACTGGCATCCTTGTTGGAGTAGGCTTTGCCTTAAAAGGCCAGTACGAAGTTGTGCCTCCATTCTTTTGCAAGTACGTTTGCCCTCAGGGCATTATGGAAGCAGCCCTACCTCTTGCGGCGAGAAATCTTTCACTAAGAGCGGCCCTTGGTCCTCTATTTAGGTTTAAATTTGTAATTTTACTCATTACAATCATCCTATCCATTGGATTTTTCAGACCATTTTGCAAGTGGATTTGCCCGCTGGGTGCATTTTATTCGCTCTTTAATAAATTTTCCCTCTATCAATTAAAATTGAGCGAGGATAAGTGCATCAACTGCGGCAAGTGCGCAAGGGTATGTAAGATGGATGTTGATATTAGAAAAAATACCGCACACTTAGAATGTATCAGGTGCGGAGATTGTGTGAAAGCCTGTCCAACAAAGGCTATCACAAGCGAGTTTATAAGAAAAAAAGGAGAAAAAAATGAAAAATAAGAGCAAAATGATTTTAACTTTAATGATGGCAGCAAGTCTTGCTGCTTGCGGACAAAAAGACGCCAAGGAAGAAGCTAAGACAAAAGAAGATGTAAAACAAGAAGCAATTAGCAAAGAAGACCTTCCAGAAGGCGCTAAAATTACAAATGATACAACAACCCCAATTGAAGAACCTCAAGTAGAAGGTGAAAAACCAAATACTTTAGGCAAGTTTGAGGCCAAAGACCAAGACGGCAAGAAATTTACCAACGAAGATTTCAAAAACTATGATGCAACAGTAATCAACCTATGGTTTACAGGCTGTTCTGCCTGCATCCAAGAGATGCCAGAATTAAATAAGGTAGCAGATGATTTTAAGAAGGACGATAAGGTAAACTTCGTCACTCTTTGCACAGACGCAGAGTATGACCAATCAACCATGGATGCCTTCAAGAGAATAATTGGTGAAAACAAGCCAACCTACCAAGCCCTAGGCGTTAAAAACGAAGGCGAAATCAAAAAATACCTAGACCACGTATTTGCTTATCCAACAACAATCGTAGTTGACAAAAACGGCAATATCGTCGGTGAAGATGTGGTAGGAGCAATCACAAGTGAAGACCAACTTGCTAAATTAAAGGAAAATATAAAACTAGCTAAGGAAGCTTCAAACAAATAAGAAATTAACTCCCCTATAAATATTCTGTTGATCCCGACTTTGTCGGGATTTTCTTTTGCCAAAAATAGCCAATCTTTGATATAATTAAAGAAACGACTATGATAAAATAAGGAAAATAATCCCCTAGGCAAGCTTGCCACAAGGGACCTAGTTTGGAAATCAAATAAGGAGGAGAAAATGAGATACCTAAAAATTTTTATAATTACTTTGATAGTAACCATCATAATGGAATTTTTGTCAAAATTCCTAGTTAAAAAATATGGCATGGACAAAACCCTATCTATTATTAAAACCATAGCTGTCGTTGCTATAGCAATGTTTCTTAAGGAAATAATTTAAAGAACGCAGGCTAAGAGTCTGCGTTTCTAGTTGATTCCTAATAGCAAATAGGAAAGATATTTGTTTTTAATTTTATAAATTCCTTGGCCAAGAATATAAGAAGCGAGGATGGCGATTATTGAAATGGCTAAGATTTCTATATCAAGCCTTGCTTTGATAATCACAAAAAGGGCCGGATAGATATAGATTAGGGCAAAAATCAAGTGATCGATAAGGTCGAAAGCCGACTCGCTAGTCACAGTTTTAAGGGATAGGTAGGATAAGGGGAAGATGCTTAATAAAAATCCGTAGTCGATTTTTATATATTTTTCCTTGATATATATTTCACCTGCCACCAAGATTAGGCTAAAGACTAGGAGGAGAGGATTTAGGCTTGCTGCCGACCTCACTCTGATAGCCATTACATAGAAGCTAAAATAGAGGAAAAAATCCACAAAAGATTCTAGGAAGGCAAGCTTTTTGCTAAAGGCAATGGCAATAAAAATCAAAAGTGAAAATCCGCCTAAGATTGATGTTGCAAGGCTTCCCAAGAGTTTATTAAAGAACAGTTCAATGGCAAAAAAGACTCCAACCATGACCAATAATTTATAAAGCGTGGTTATTATTTGAATCATATCGCTAGGAATTTTCTGCGAAAATCCGCCCCTTATAATAAGAGCCATGACTAGGCTGTGAAAAATAAGGGGTATAAACAGCAAGCCAACCTTTTTTGTCTCCATGTATGAGATTTTAAAGGCTAGGTAGGCTATGACGTAGGAAGTGAGAGCCCTTTCTATTAAATTTTCATCAATTGCTAGAATTTGCCCTATAAAAGCCTTAAAGATTAGGCTCACTAGAGCCAAAAAGGCAAGGCCGTTGGCAAAATTATTTTTTACATACTTCATATATTTATCATATCATAAAATTAGAGAAATGGTATAATAATTTAAAAGGATATAATTATGGCTAGACAAAAAAGAAGTGAAGAAAAAGAATATAAAAATCCAAAAACCCGTGAGAGGAAAAGGCGTGTTAGGGAAAAAAGGCGCAAGAGAAAGACCTTTGGTCCCTATATTTTAATCTTTATCCTCCTTGTTGTTGCGGTATTTTTTGGAACAAGAAGCCTATCTCACAGTATAAATAGGACTGTGGATAGGATGGAAAAAGCTATCAAAACCGATGATACAGCCTTTATGGAAGAAAATATGGATAGGCTGGATGTGATTTTTGATGTTCTCAAAAAGTCCTATTCAGATGATCTCGAAAAACAAGACGAATTTGTCAGAAATAATTTCAAAAACCTTGATATTAAGGTTTTAAACAAGCTGGATATAGACGGGGGAGTGGAAGTGACCCTAAAGATTTCAAATGTAAATTATGTCACCTGTTTTGACAAGGTTGCCCATCTCGAAGCTGAAAACCAACACGAAGCTTATATGAAGGAGCTTTCAAAGGATGGTGGCGAAGTTAAGAGCATGGATGCAAAAATTTTCCTAAAGAAAAAGCTCTTCGGCTATGAAATTTTTGAGTCAAGAGACTTTATCAACGCCATAATCGGCGGTGCCTTGGACCTAGTCAAATGATAGGAAATAAGTCAATAAAAGAGACGGAAAAGGCATACGACCTAAATCCGGTTATTATTACCGTCATACTTTCACTTCTGGTAATAATTCCCCAATACTGTCTCGGGCAAGTCATGGGTCTTGGCCGAAAAATCGAGGCTTTGGATGATTTTTTTAATCTTCTTTACCAAAAGGACATATTTTTCCTTTTGATAATTTATTCCACAGCCTTCACCCTAATTTTTGCCTACGTCTTTGCGAGGAAAATCCTAAAAAGAACCAATCTATCTTTGGGACTTGTAGATAACAATAAAATAAAAAACTATGGCAAGGGGATTTTATTAGGATTTGGCCTTTTAACTATAATTGTTCTAATTTTAAATCTTGCAGGTTTTGCACAAATAGAAAAAAATCCAAGAGGTTTTGACATAAAACTTTTTTTGATCTTCCTTCCAGCTTGGATAATCCAAGGCTTTGAAGAGGAATTTTTATTGAGGGCAATCTTAATGAACCAGATGGCAGCAAGGGGCAAAATCAGCCTGGCAATAATAGCAAATTCCCTAATATTTTCCATCTTTCACTTGGGAAATGCAGACTTTAACATAATGGCCTTTGTAAATATATTTTTAATGGGTCTGGTATTTTCCCTAATATTTTACCTACAAGACTCAATCTATATGGTGGGAGCCGCCCATTCCTTCTGGAATATGATCATGGCTAATATTTACGGATCTCCAGTCTCCGGCAACAAGCAAGCGCCAGGTACCCTTTTTAATACAAACTTAAAGGGCCCTGAACTAATCTCAGGAGGAGGCTTCGGAGTAGAGGGAAGTATAGTAACCACCATAGTCCTAGCGATTTTAATAATAATATTAATAAGGAAAATAAAACAAAGAGATCTCGCTAAATAGTGGGATCTTTTTTTTGCTGGGAAGATTTATTATATTTATTAGATTAAAGTGGTATATTATATTATAATTTGAAAAATAGAAAGGAGGTCTTATGTCTATTTATAAATTTGGAAATGATTTAACAAAAATTAGAGAAAACAAAAAAATTAGCCAGGAAGACTTGGCATTTTTATCTGGAATCAGCCGCAGGTCCATATCTAGAATAGAAAATGGACTAATCAAAGAGCCAAGTATAGATACCCTCCTAAAATTATCGGCAAGCCTTGACCTTGACCTAGTTGATTTATACATAAAAGATATCTATGAATCCCATTATTTATATAGGGACCTCCTATCAAGTTTTGATATACTTTGTGGTTTTAAATCCAGGGAAGAAATCCTCCTTTTAGAAAAAAAGTTAGAAATTTTAGAAAAGGATCAGAATTTCAAAGGAAAAGACTATGAACTAGCTCTGTTAAGGCTTTTTATAAAATCTTTAAAAACTCCAATTTTGCTTAGCCTAGAAGAAGAATTCGAGTACATCACGAGCGCTAGGATAAATAAAAATAAGATATTGACTGGAAATTTGAGTTTTTTAGAAGCAAGACTTCTTATAAATGTTTGTAATGATAAAGCTTATTTTAAAAATATTGATAGGAAAGAGATTTTATCATCCATAGTAGATAAAAATGAGGAAAGTCTTATAAAATTAATTGCCTACTACTCACTTGTTAACGTCATGGATATGGAGAGGGATTCTCTTAATGGCTTAGAAAAAATTAACGAAGCAATTTCTTTTGCAAAATATTCTAATCATAACGAGATGTTTGCATTATTATATTATCAGAAATTTTTATGCCAACATGAATTGGGAGATGAAAATTATAGAAATTCTTTAGAATTATCGAAAATTTTTGCAAGCCACCTTGGAATAGATGAGGTATTAAAGAGGGTAGACCAAGGCATACGAGACGTTCTAAGTAATAATTGAAATTGGGACACCCATGTCCCTTTTTAATTTGCTTGATTTAAGTATATTGGATTTATAACAAAACTGAAGGAGGTTTCCTATGTTGAGATTTTTTTATTTGACGGACAAGAAAGAATTTATAAAGCTTTTGATAATTAGGCTTATTGTAATCGGATTAGGATTGTTAATTCCCATCAATACTGCAAAGGCCATTGACTTTTCTATTTTAAAAGACTTGGATATGACTATCAAGCATATTGTAATCATGGTTTTACTTGATATTGGTATCCATATTTTTTATGTCCTTGAAGATTATTATTTTGGTAAAAACGACGCCAAGGCTTATCTAAAGCAATTTGAAAAGCTTGATTTGGCCTTAAAGACCTATGATAGTAAGGTTTACAATATCGACCAGGCGAGGATAAACCAAGAATTAGGGCAAAATTTTGAAATTGTCCAGCCCTTTATCTACAAAAATACCCTGAGGATATTTTTAAACGCCCTTAAATTTGTGGCAATTTGCATAATTGTATTTTTCATCTCTCCTTACCTTTTAATAGCCTTTGTGATTATAGCTCCCATAGCAGCTCTGGTTTCCTATAAGAGGGAGGAGAAGATTTCGGATTATTCCTCAAACCACTTGGACGATATGAAAAATGTTAAGGGATATCTCTTAGATACTAATAATTTGAGCAAGGAAGAGAGGTTTTTGAGAGATAAGCAACTTCCACCAATTAGAGATTTTTTTAATAGATTTTTCACAAATCTCATAAAAAAAGTCCGCTACGAAAGTCTAATTTACAATATTTTTGTCTACGGAACTTTAAATATAGCCATCACTTTAACAACAATTATTTCTATTATCCTAATCATAAAGGGCAAGATGACCCCAGGGTCTTATGCTGCTGTGTCAATCTACATCAGCTCTCTTTGGGATCCTATGCTTGATACCTTTAATACCAGGAGAGAGTACGTATCTGGCAAGCCTGCCATGGATTCTTTTTATGAATTTATAAATATGACCCCTGTAAGCTTTGACAAGGCTAAGATAAAATCCTTAGAAATAAAAGATTACATAAGCCTGGGAAGTAAGGGAGAAAGGCTTCACCAGGCCTTTAACCAAGAGATTAAACAAGGAAAAATCAACCTCATTGTAGGAGATAATGGGATAGGAAAAACGACTCTGGTAGAGGCCATAATGAACCTTACAACTAGGTACGAGGGAAAAATCTTTGTAAACAATAAACTAGTTGATAAAAATTCAAAAGTCCTATTTGAAGATTTAGTCTACATCCCAGCTAACCCTCTTATAAGCGAATATGGAGTCCTAAAAGATAAAATAAAAGCTTCATCAGGTCAGAAAAAATTGGCTCAATTAAAATACGCCATAAAAACCGACAAGTCCCTATATATTTTTGACGAACCAACAAACTTTTTGGATAAAGAAGTTAAAGGCAAAGTCTTAGACTTAATTATGGACCTTAATAGGAAAGGGAAACTAGTTATTGTTATAAGCCACGATGAAATATTTATGAAGAATTCTAATTTTAATCTTATAAGGATTAATAAGTAGAATAAATCAAAAGACCTCGGTTGAGGTCTTTTAGTATCATTAAAGCACCCCAGCCAGGGCTGGGGTGTAAAGTACGTAATCTTTTTATACATAATACTCAGTGATATTTAGTCTAAATCGCTCCTATTCGTCGCAATTTAAACTGAATATCACATAAGCTTATTCTATAATTTTCTACGAAAACTAAAGCTTTCTACAAAATGATGAATAAGGCAAAAAACATCGGTCATTTATGGCCTTACGGCTTGACCGATGTTTTTTACTAGCATTATATTCGTCGCATCATGTATAAAAAATTACATAAGGTTCTACATCAATTTCTACTACGGTGCTTTGCACCTTGAGAAATTGTGAAGACCGCAAAAATTTTACTTATAATTAAAACCACCCCAGCTAAGGCTGGGGTGTAGAGAACGTAATCTTTTTCAACGAACGCTCCTTTTCGTCGCGTTCTTATGAAAAAATTACATAAGGTTTCTCATCAATCTATCTTCACACTTCGTGTTCGATATATTGTGAGAACCGCAAAAAAATCGCTAACGATTTTTTTGCTACCATTATTAGTATCCAGGTTTACCAAGTAGTTTAAACATGGCTGTCTTGTAAGCTTCTACTCCTGGTTGGTTGAATGGGTTTACTCCTAGGATGTAGCCTGATACTCCTACTGCAATTTCAAAGAAATAGAAAAGTTCGGCTAGTTTTCTTTCGTCTACCCTATCTAGTTTTATTCTGATATTTGGAACGCCGCCTTCTACGTGGGCCATTGTTGTGCCTTCCATAGCTTGTTTGTTTACATAGGACATATCTTTGCCTGCTAGGTAGTTTAGGCCGTCAAGGTTATCGGCGTCTTCTTTTATTTCTATATCTTTGTCTACACTTTCAACTTCGATTACAGTTTCAAAGAGATTTCTCTTGCCGTCTTGGATCATTTGGCCTACTGAGTGAAGGTCTGTAGTGTTATTTACACTTGCTGGGAAGATTCCCTTGCCGTCTTTGCCTTCGCTTTCGCCGTAGAGTTGCTTCCACCATTCTGCAATATATTGTAATTTTGGTTCATAATTTACAAGGACTTCAATTTCCTTGCCATTTTCATGAAGCATATTTCTTGCGGCTGCGTATTTGATGGCGTCATTTTCCATTGATTTTACGGTGTATTTTTCTCTACCATCAGCAAAACCAGCCATAAATTCGTCTATATCAACACCTGCTACTGCTAGTGGCAAGAGGCCTACTGCAGATATTACGGAAAATCTGCCACCAATATCATCTGGAACTACAAATGTTTCATAGCCTTCATTTGTGGCGAGTTCTTTAAGTGCACCCTTGGCCCTATCTGTTGTTGCAAAAATTCTCTCTTTTGCACCTTCCTTGCCATATTTTTCCTCTAAAGCTTCTTTTAAAAACCTAAAGGCAATGGCTGGCTCTGTGGTTGTGCCTGATTTTGAGATAACATTTACAGAATAATCCTTATCCTTCAAATAATCTAAGAGTTCAACCATGTATTGGCTAGAAATTTGATTGCCTGCGTAGATAACTTTTGTATCTCTCTTTGAATCAAAGTAAGTATCGCAAGCTACATCAATGGCCTTAATACCAAGGTAAGATCCACCTATACCAATGGAAACAAAGACATCAGAATTTTCACGAATCCTTGCTGCTGCTTTTTTAATTCTTTCAAACTCGTCTTTGTCATAGTCAACTGGCCTATCAATCCAGCCTAAAAAGTCGTTGCCAGCGCCGTCTTTGTTCATAAGAGATTCAAAAGCGGCAAGGGCTTTTTCCTCGTATTTTCCTATATTATCTAAATTAACATTGCTAAAATCTACTTTCATATAGCCTCCTTTGCTTTATATAATTATACCCCAATTTGTCTCGATAGAGTAAAAACCTTTAAAATCATAATTAAAAATAATCAATAATTTTGGATATTATACAAATTGATAACTGTTATCACTTTTTTAAGTTAACAGACAAGCAGCAAAAACACTTAAAACATTTGGTGAAATATAATTTTAATAAATAGCTAAAATCAAATACTTATAACGATTGCAAAGATATAATGATAATGATTATATATATCAAGTTTAGATTCATTAGAACTTTAGAATCATTCTTGACAAAACGAATAATTAATAATATAGTATGAATATCAGGAAATGAACTAATATTATAAAGGAGATTATTATGGCAGAATTAAAGGGAAGTAAAACAGCACAAAACCTAATCACATCTTTTGTTGGTGAATCACAAGCAAACATGAGATATACATATGCTGCAAAAGTTGCAGAAAAAGAAGGTTATAGACAAATCGCTGCTATCTTTAGAGAAACAGCTATGAACGAAAAAGAACACGCAGCAAGATTCTATAAATTCCTAAGAGAAGAATTTAAACTTGAAACAATCGAACTTACAGAAGGTTATACAGCTTGGCCAGTAATTTGGCATGACACATTAACAAACCTTCAAGGCGCTATCGATGGCGAAAACGAAGAATGTGAAGATATGTATCCATCATTCGCAGACGTAGCAGAAGAAGAAGGCTTTGACGAAATCGCAAGAGCATTCAGAAACATTGCTAAGGCTGAAGGTGCACATAGAGATAGGTATCAAAAACTACACGATAACGTAGAAAACGGCACAGTATTCGAAAAAGAAGAATCAGTAATCTGGAAATGTGGAAACTGTGGTTTCTTATATGAAGGCAAAAAAGCTCCAAAGATTTGCCCAGCATGCCACCACCCACAAGAATGGTTCGAAGTAGCAGCTTTCAATTACTAAAACAAACATCAAACCCGGCTCAGGTCGGGTTTTTTATTTTGCTTATAATGGTAAAATCATAATATATGGGTAATAATATATTAGTAGTAATGAACGTAATCTTTTTCAACGAACGTTCAGTGAAATTTTCTTTATGTTACTCTTATTCATCGTAATTTTAAGAAAAAGTCACTTAAGGCTTCTCATCAGTTTTTACTTCGCAAGCTTTGCATGCTTGAAAAACTGTGAGAACCATAAAAAATTTACCTATTGAAGTCCTAACCCCATTTCTGACAAGAAATAGTTGGTAGGACTGATGCTTTAGCAAAAATTTTTATTACCATTAAAGGAGAAATAAATGAAAGTAATAGTATGCAAAGATTATGAAGATATGAGCAAAAAAGCCAGTGAGTTTGTAATAAATTACATGATGGAAAAACCACAGATAAAGTTTGGTTTTGCAACAGGATCAAGCCCTATTGGTCTTTATAAAAACTTAATCGCTGCCCAAAAAGAAGGAGAAATTTCTTTTAAATATGCAAAAAGTGTGAATTTAGATGAATATGTTGGTATAGACCCATCAAACGAACAATCTTATTCATATTTCATGCACGAAAACCTCTTTGACCACGTAGCTATAAAAGAAGAAAATATCAATCTACCTTATGCACCAGAAAATGACGAAAAATACGCCCTAGAATATAGGAAAGTATTAGACGAATTTGGACAAAGGGATATTCAAATTTTGGGCCTTGGACCAAATGGCCACATAGCCTTCAACGAACCAGCAGAAAAATTAAATAGACGTGCCTCTATAATAAAATTAACAGAATCAACCATAGAAGCCAACTCAAGATTTTTTGAAAATGAAGACGAAGTGCCAAAATACGCCCTTTCTATGGGAGTTGAAGAAGTATTCAACGCAAAAACCCTAATAGTTCTAGCCAGCGGCAAAAACAAACACGAAGCAGTAAAAAGAATCTTAAACGATGATAAAATTTCAACTGACCTTCCATGTGGACTTTTAAACCTACACCCAAATGTTTATTTGTTTGTAGATGAAGAAGCTTATAATGGCTAGGTGGTAAGTTTTAAATATTTTTACTAAAAAAGACGAACGGATAGGCTCGTCTTTTTTTGGTTATTCCGTGCATTATAATAGAACTCATGGTTACTATTAATATGCCCACTTAGTCTATTTTTTTCAACATTTCCCCTAATTTATCACATTCACCTTTTGATTTTTAAGTATTTTCACTAGGTCTTTTTCTCTTGAAAAGGCAAAGCTCATGTTGTCTTGGCTGTTGGCGGTTTTTAGGTAGACCATTAAGAGGAGATTTTTGTTGGCCCTTGATAGGGTGACTGATTTTATTTCTCCTAGGGGTACTTTTTTGTTAATGAAGGGGTTTAGCTTGTTGGTAAATACATATTCGTCACTAAAGCCCCTGGCTATTGTCCCTGTGTAGTTCCAAAATATCATGGCTAGTGAGATGGCTAGGGCGTTTATTGGATAAGGTTTAAAAACCCAATAGTAAATGATGAACATGACTACCATCATACCTAGAACTGCCAGGTCTGTTGTAGTGAATTTGATTTTTTCTTTGATTTGTCCGAACAAGTACATGTTATAAAGCCCAGCTAGGGCGAATAGACTCGCTAGGATAAAAATTAGTTGTGGCATCTTACTGTTCTCCTCCGCCGGCATTTCCGGCATTTGCTGCACTTTTCTCGTCATCATGGATTTTGTTTAGGCAAATTACAAGGGCTATCATGGCTAGGGTGTAGTCCTCGTCATAAACTGTAAGGGCGTATTGGTCGGTGAGTGAAATAAATTTCCTAGAAACTTCGCCGATTTTTTGCCCATCAAGGCTTATGATAAAATTGTAGTCCCAAACAGATCCCTTGAGATTAATTGTTCCAAAATCTGTGTCCACATCAATAGACTTTCTAAGCAGGGTAAATCTTTTGTTTACAAGCATTTCCGACCCGTCTTCAAAATTTACAAAAAACTTTGGCAAAAGGGATAGGATTTTCTTTTCAATCCTAAAAAGCCTTTGTCTATCAGGTCCATAGACCGCTGCCTTGTAGCCCATAAAGGTGAAATCTTGGTCTAGATAAAAAGAATCATTGCCGTCTTCGTCCTTTATCCAATATTTATCTGTGATTTTAAAGAATTTTTCCTTAAAAATATATCTTTTCATTTTACATTCCTTTATTAATTTTCTTCTTATCATATAATATGATTATTGATATTATACTATAAGAAAGGATTAAAAAAATGGAAATCTCTACAATTACTAAATATATAGAAAATCTAGTAAATACCCCATCACCAACAGGTTTCACAAAACTAGCTGAAAAATATTTGATGGATGAATTTAGAAAACTGGGCTACAAACCATACCAAAATAACAAGGGCAACGTCATTGTCCCAATCAATGAAATGGAAGGGGAAAATGGCCTCTTGCTTTCTGCCCACATTGATACCTTGGGACTTATGGTAAGGTCAGTTAAGGCAAACGGGGCCCTCAGGGTGACAACGCTCGGTGGTTTCCCACTTAATTTTGTGGAATTTGAAAATGTCAAAATCCACACAAGATCTGGCAAGGAATATACAGGTGTGGTTAGGCTAAATAATCCAGCCGTTCACGGTTCAGACGCCCCTAGAGAAGCAAAGAGAAACGACGAAACCATGGAAGTTGTAATTGACGCCATAACCCATTCTAAAGAAGAAACAGAAAAACTTGGCATAGGAAACGGTGATTTTATCTCCCTTGACCCAAGATTTAGGATAGACAATGGCTTTGTCAAAAGCCGCCACCTTGATGACAAGGCATCTGCCGGAGTCCTCCTTGCCCTTGCTAAGGAAATTAAGGATAAAAATATAAAGATAAACCGTCCACTTTATATGATGTTTACCATCTACGAAGAAGTAGGCCACGGTGCTGCATCCGGCCACCCAGCAGGCATCAGAGATATGGTGGCAGTTGACATGGGAGTAGTCCACGATGACCTCGCTTGTGACGAACTAAAACTATCAATCTGCGCCAAAGATTCATCAGGTCCATATAACTATGACCTTACAAACGACTTAGTTGCAATAGCCAAAGAATTAGACCTAGACTACGGCCTAGACATCTACCCATTCTACGGATCAGACGCCTCAGCTGCAGTAGCAAGCGACTATGACTACAGACACGCCCTAGTAGGTTGCGGAGTAGCAGCAAGCCACGGATACGAGAGGACACATGAAAAGGCAATAAAATCACTTTTTGATTTGCTAGAGAATCTTATTAGTAAGTAAGGAAAAATTTATGTTTAGAAAAATCAGAAAAATAAAAAATGAATTAAGTCCAGAAAGAACCAAGGAAGTCCTTCATAAGGCGGCAAGGGGTGTCCTTTGCCTACACGGAGATGACGGTTATCCTTATGGTTTTCCTTTAAATTACGTCTATGACGAAGAAAACCAGGCCCTATATTTTCACGGCACAAAGACTGGCTATAAGATTGACTGCATAGAAAAAGATCCAAAGGCATGTTTTACAGCCATCCTAGAAGAGGGAATATCAGAAGATGGTTGGTCAAAAATCACCTCTTCTGTAGTGGCTTATGGTCTAGTAGAAGAAATAACAGACCAAGACTTTGCTAGAGAAGCCATGGTAAGACTTGCCAAAAAATATTACCCAAATGTGGACCTAGTCCACGAAAATATGGAAGCAGGCTTTAAAAACACAAAGATGCTGGCTTTTCATATTGCTTATATGACTGGTAAGAAGGTAAACGAAAGATAAGTTTTATTGGATAAAAAAACCTCCCAAATTCGGGAGGTTTTTTGCTTACTTATACATATTTAGTTTTTTCAAAAGCCCATCAATTTCATCAACGATTTGGCCGATGAAGTCTATTGCATCTTCTATTGGTTTTGTTGTTGTCATATCAACACCAGCAGCCTTTGCTAAGTCTATTGGTCCCATAGATCCGCCTAGTTTTAGGACTTCTAACCATTGTTTTCTGTCTTCTTCTGTGCCGTGGACAATTTTTTCTGATATGGCTGTACCTATTGTAAGTCCTGCTTGGTAGGTGAAGGAATATAGGCCCATGTAGTAGTGAGGTTGTCTCATCCAGGTGAGTTCTGCTCCTTCGTTTAAGACTACTGCATCGCCCCAGAATTTTTCTAGTTTGTCCTTAAAGATTTGGTTGAAATCTGCGGCTGAGAGACTTTCGCCCTTTTCTACACGTCTATAAACTTCCCTTTGGAAGGTAGCTTCTAGGTAGTGGGTTACAAAGTTGTGGTAGTAGGTCTTGCCAATCATGGTTGATAGGACCCAAAGTTTTTCCCTATCGTCCTTGGCATTTTTAAGTAGATATCTTTCCATGGTGATTTCGTTGGCTGTTGATGGAGCTTCTACAAAGTACATGGACATATCGCATGATAGGGCGTTTTGGTTGGCATTTGAAAGGATTCCTTGACCAGCGTGGCCTAGTTCGTGGGCAAGGGTCATAACTTGGCTCATAGATTCGTTATAAGTTGTCATGATGAATGGATGGGATGGGTAAGGAGATGAACAGAAAGCGCCTGTTCTCTTACCGATATTTTGTGAATAATCTATCCACCTATCATCAAAGGCCTTTTTCATGTAGCCGATATATTCTTCGCCTAGTGGAGAAAGTCCGTCAACTATATAGGATTTAGCCTCTTCGATAGAAACTTTTGGCTCATATTCTGGGTCTATGGCGAGTTTCAAATCTGCATAGGTCATTTCGTCTAGGCCGTAGTGGTTTTTGATGATTTTTGCATATTTTCTCATAATTGGAGAAAGTTTTTCCATAATTATATCAATATGGTTTTCGTAAACATCAAAGTCCACGTCTTGGCGGGCTAGAAGATAGTGGAATACTGATTCATAGCCACGAAGATCTGCCATTATCTTTTCATTTTGGATAAGGTTGTTATAAACTGAAGCGTCAGCGTTTTGGTAGGCTGCCAAAACCTTGTGATAGTCAGCAAAGGCTCTGCGTCTTAATTCTGTATCAGTTTCGCCTTCGAGGTATTCTTCGAAAGTGTTGTGGTTAAGGACAACTTCTTCGCCATTGTGGTCGATATTTTCAAACTTCATATCCCCATATCTCATATCGTTGTAATTTGTATATGGTGCATCAAAGGTTGGGGCAAGGGCAGCAAGGGCTGCTTCGGTTTTTTCGTCTAGTAAATATTTTGCCTTATCCTTTATTCTTTTGAGGTAATAAGCATATTTTGGGTGGTTTTTTATTGTTTCATCTAAGACTTTGCTGTCAACTTTGACAAGGGCAGAATCATAGAAAGAAAGTTTGGCAAAAATCTTTGAAACTTCGCTTCCAAACTTGGCATCTCTTTTTGCCATGGCATCGTCTGTTGCATCTGTTTCCTTAGAAATTCCAGCAAAAGTGCCAAGTCCGTCTGTAAGGGAAATTATATCAGAATAAGCTTCAAGAGATTCATAAACATCATCGCTAGTCTCAAGAACTGAATATTTTTCCTTAAAATCAGAAGCCATCCTGGCTAATTTCTCAAGATCAGCATAAAAAGCGTCATCAGACGCATAAAGGTCTTCAATGGCCCAAGTTTCTTTAGGGTCAACATCACATCTTTTTTTCATTTTTTTCTCCTTATATAAAAAATAATTTTAAATTCGGTTTACTACTTGTTATTATATCACTTTGTAGCCTTAGTAAAAGATTATTAGCATAAAATTAAGAGTATAGTGTAATAAATGATTTAAATTGGGAGGAATTATGCAAAAAAGAATAGAAAATTTCGCCAGGCTTGCTGTTGAGTTTGGTGTTAATGTGCAAAATGGGGAGGATGTTTTAATTTCTTCTCCTGTTGAGTCGCCTGAACTTGCTCGTTTTATGACTAAGGCGGCTTATGAAAAAGGTGCTCGAAAGGTTTCTGTGAATTGGGTTGACGATGCTCTTACAAGATTTGCTTACGAATACGAAAGTCAAGAGACCTTAAATGAAGTGCCTGACTGGGTTGTTGAAAAATCTCGCTATCAGATTGCTGAGAAGAGGTCAAATAGGATTTCTATTGTGTCCGATGATCCAGATTTACTCAAAGGCCTTGATGAGGCTAAGATTTCTGAGGCTGTTAAGGCTCGTTCATTAAAGTTAAAGGACTTTGTAAAATATACTATGAATGACATTGTGTCTTGGCTTGTAATTTCAGTTCCTTCTGTGAAATGGGCAGAAAAAGTATTTCCAGACCTCAAGGGCGAGGAGGCCTGCCATAAGCTCTGGGAAGTCATCCTTGATGTGTGCAGAGTTTCTGAATCTTGGGAAGAGACTAAGAAAAATTGGGAAGACCACATTAAGACCCTTGATGACAAGGCAGACTTTTTAAATAGCCACCAATTTGACTATGTTCATTATAAATCAGCCAATGGGACAGATTTAAAGGTGAAATTGCCAAAAAACCACATCTGGATGTCTGCTGGCTCTAAAAATGCAAAGGGCGACAGGTTTATTCCAAATATGCCAACAGAAGAAGTCTTCACAGCTCCACAATACGACGGAGTTGACGGCAGGCTTGTGGCTACAAAACCTCTTGTTTACAATGGTGTGGTTATAAACCACTTTGAATTTACCTTCAAGGATGGGGTGGTTATTGATTTTGATGCCAAGGAAGGCAAGGATACCCTAGCAAAGATGCTTGAATCTGACCAGGGCTCAAAAAATCTTGGCGAAATCGCCCTAGTTCCATATGACAGCCCAATTTCAAATTCAAATATCTTATTTTATAACACCCTTTTTGACGAAAATGCGTCTTGCCACTTTGCCTTAGGCAAGGCTTACCCAACCTGCGTTGAGGGCGGAGCTGACCTTGATGATAGCGAAGTCAATTCAGTGGGCCTAAATGATTCCCTAATTCACGAAGACTTCATGGTTGGAGATAAGGACCTTGAAATCATAGGCTACAAAAACGGCCAAGCTTTCCCAATCTTTAAGGACGGCAACTGGGCATTTTAAGTAAATTTTGATACAGACGAGACTTGAAATTTATTTTCAAGTCTTTTTTTGTTTCTGTATTGAAAACGATTTTAATAATTATTATCAATCCCTAAATAATAATGAATATAGATGTTGAAATTGTTTTCACATTCTGATATTATGGAATTATAGAATATTAATAAGGAAGGTAATCTTTTTAGAATCAATGATCGTATTTTTCGCATCGGTCCTCACCGAGCCACATAAAGATGCCTTGATTTGGCATCTTTATGCCGAATAATAGTGCGGTAGCACGGAGAGCTTCAGAGAAGTGATATTCGGACGGGCTTTTTAAAAATTACATAAGGATTCTCATCAGTTTTTACATCGCAAGCTATGCTTGCTTGAAAAACTGTGAGAACCATAAAAATTTTACCAGTTGAAGCCCTAACCCCATTTCTGACAAGAAATGGTTGGTAGGTCTGATGCTTTAGCAAAAATTTTATTACCATTAATGGGAGGTTAAGCTATGAGTTTTTGTTTTAAGAAAGATCAGGACAAGTACCAAGAATTTATAGAATTCTTGGATACTAACAAGGACAAAAAGGGCGCTATTATGCCGATTTTGCAAAAGGCCCAGGAAATTTTTTCCTATATTCCGGAAGAAATTGTGGACCTCATGGCCCTAAGGATGGGCGTTCACTCTTCAGAAATTTATGGTGTGGCAAGCTTTTATTCCCAATTTTCCTTTATTCCAAAGGGAGAACACGAGATTTGCGTTTGCTTGGGCACAGCTTGCTATGTCAAAGGTTCTGACAAGATCCTAGCAGACCTTGAAGATGAGCTAGGAATCAAGGTTGGCGAAACTACACCAGATGGCAAGATTAGCCTTGCTGAGGCCAGGTGCATAGGTGAATGCGGTATAGCACCAGTTTTAAGTATTGATTCATCAAGGAATATCGGCAATGTGACCAAGGGTATGGCAGCCGATATCATCAAGGAAGTTTTGGAGGAAAAAGATGAAGTCGAGGCTTGAAAGTATCAAAAAAGATGGATTTGCCAAGCTTATCAACAGGCTTGAACCAGAAAATTATTACATAGACGGCGAAGACATCAGGCTTAAGGGAGAATTTTACCAAAAGCAAACCAGGCTTGTTTTAAGAAACTGCGGCATAATCGATCCGGCATCAATCGAAGAATACATAGGTCGTGATGGATATTTTGCCCTAGAAAAGGCCATTTACGATATGACCAGGGAAGAGATTATAAAGGTCGTCACAGACTCTGGCCTTAGGGGCAGGGGTGGTGCAGGTTTTCCGGCTGGTCGCAAGTGGGAAACTGCCTACAAGCAAGATACCGACACAAAATACATAATTTGTAATGCCGATGAGGGTGACCCAGGTGCCTTTATGGATAGGTCAGTATTAGAAAATGACCCTCACTCAGTCCTTGAAGCCATGGCAATTTGTGCTAGGGCCGTTGGAGCAAGCCAAGGTTTTATTTATGTTAGGGCCGAATATCCAAAGGCAGTCAAGGCCCTAAGGCGTGCCATAGAAGACGCTAAGAAATACAATTTGCTGGGTGAAAACATCCTAGGATCAGATTTTTCCTTTGATATTGACCTAAGGCTTGGGGCAGGTGCCTTTGTTTGCGGCGAGGGAACAGCCCTTATGGAATCAATCGAGGGCAAGCGTGGCCAGCCAAGAAATAAGGAATTTAGGACTACAGTCAAGGGTCTTTGGGGAAAACCTACTGTAATCAATAACGTTGAAACCTTAGCTAATGTGGCACAAATCATCTTAAAAGGAGCGGATTATTTTAGGGCCTACGGTACAGAAAAATCACCAGGAACCAAGGTATTTGCCCTAGTTGGCAAGGTCAAACATTCTGGACTTGTAGAAGTACCAATGGGGACAACAATTAACACAATTGTCTATGACATAGGCAAGGGCATTCAAAATGATAAGGAAGCCAAGGCTGTTCAAACCGGCGGACCATCTGGCGGTTGCATACCAAAATCGCTTTTTGACACAGGTTGTGATTTCGAATCCCTCAAGGAAATCGGCTCTATAATGGGCTCTGGCGGCATGGTTGTCATGGACGAAGACGACTGCATGGTAGACGTGGCGAGATTTTTCCTAGAATTTTCTGTAGACGAATCTTGCGGCAAGTGCACACCTTGTAGGATTGGCAATAAAAGACTACTTGAAATGCTTGATTTAATCGTAACTGGCAAGGCCAGCGAAGAGACCCTTTTTAAACTCAAAGAGCTATCGGAAATTGTTTCTGAAACCAGCCTTTGCGGTCTGGGCCAAGCTTCACCAAATCCAGTCCTTTCAACAATGAACTATTTTTATGACGAATACCTAGCCCATGTTGGCAATGTCAAAACCTGCCCTGCAAAAAGGTGCAAAGACTTGCTTTTCTACGAGATTACAGATACCTGTATCGGCTGTACCAAGTGTGCCAAGGCATGTCCTGTTGGGGCGGTCTTTGGCAAAGCCAGGGAAGTCCACCATATAGACAAAAAAGTCTGCATCAAGTGCGGCACTTGCATGGATAATTGCCCAGTTAAGGCCATAGTTTTATGCTAGGAGGAGACATGATAAAATTAAAAATAAATGACACAGAAATAGAAGTTAGGGAAAAAACCACCCTTTTATCAGCCGCCAAGGCTTTAAATATCAATATTCCTACCCTTTGTCACATGGACCTATCTGGCATCAATTTTGTAAATAAACTCGCATCTTGCAGGGTTTGCCTGGTAGAAGATGTGAAGAAGGGAAATCTTATACCAGCCTGCGCCACTTTTGCCAAGGACGGGATGGAAATTAGGACCGATAGCCAAAGGGTAATCAGGGCAAGGCGTGCTGTGGTGGAATTAATCCTATCAGACCATCCGACTGATTGCCTCAAATGTGCGAAAAACCTGGACTGCCAGCTCCAAAAGATAGCTGCAGACTTAAATATTAGAGAAATAAAATATCCGGGTGAAAAGAGAAATCTGCCGATAGACGATTCTTCTTATTCTCTTGTGAGAGATCCAAATAAGTGCATACTTTGCAGGCGCTGCGAGACCATGTGCAATGAAGTTCAGACTGTGGGTGCTCTTGCAGAAATTGGACGTGGTTTTATGACCCATGTCGGTTCGACTTTTAACAGGCCAATGTTTGATACTACCTGCACCTTCTGCGGCCAGTGCCTAGCTGTGTGTCCAACAGGAGCCCTTACAGAAAAGTCAAATGTCTCAGAGGTGTGGAATATCCTTCATAGGAAAAACCACAACGACCTTGTAATTGTCCAGGTTGCCCCAGCTGTGAGGGTGGCTTTGGGCGAAGAATTTGGCCTAGAACCAGGAACTGAAGTTACAGGTCAGATGGTAACGGTCCTTAGAAATCTCGGTTTTGATAGGGTTTTTGATACAAACTTTGCGGCAGACCTCACAATCATGGAAGAAGCCCACGAATTTATAGAAAGACTTGGGGAGGGCAAGCCAATCCTTACCTCATGTTGCCCAGGCTGGGTAAATTTCATGGAACACCAGTTTTCTGACCTTATCGACATCCCATCGACCTGCAAGTCTCCGCACGAGATGTTTGGGGCCATAGCCAAGTCCTATTATGCAGAAAAAATCGGTATGGACCCAGCAAAGATTACCGTAGTTTCTGTTATGCCTTGTATTGCCAAAAAATATGAGGCCAAAAGGGACGAACTCAACGAAGAAGGTGTATCTGATGTTGATATAGTAATTACAACCAGGGAACTTGCCTCAATGATCAAGGAAGCGGGCATTGACCTTGTTAATGTTAATAAGTCTGACTTTGACAATCCTTTGGGCGAATCCACAGGTGGGGGCACAATTTTTGGCGCGAGCGGCGGTGTAATCGAAGCGACAATCAGGACTGCCTACGATACCCTCACAGGCCAAAGCCTAGAAAAGGTCGAATACGAGGAATTAAGGGGCCTTAGGGGAGTTAAAAAGGCAAGTGTAAATGTAAATGGCAAGGAAATTCACATTGGAGTTGTAAATGGACTTGGCAATACCAGGAAAATCCTAGAAAAAATCCGTTCAGGTGAAGAAAAACTCGATGCCATAGAGGTAATGGCTTGTCCCGGAGGTTGTGTAGGTGGCGGTGGTCAGCCTTATCACAAAGGGGACCTCACAATATTAAAGAAGAGAGCCGAGGGCCTTTATTCGATTGATAAGGAAAAAACCTACAGAAAATCTTACGAAAATCCATCAATCAAAAAACTCTACGAGGAATATTTGGGAGAACCGGGAAGCGAACGTGCCCACGAACTTCTCCACACATCCTATAAGGAAAGGCCAAGATATTAAAATAAGGGAAATTTTCTTAAATTTTATGAAAGAGAATTTCTCGGAGTCATTCTGATGAGTAAAGCGAGGGGAAAATCCTATAAATAAGGGAAATTTAATAGATAATTACAAACAAGGGCGAGCATTGGCTTGCCCTTTTGTGATATAATAAGAGTAGAAATGTTTTTATGTATGGAGAAAAATAATGAAGAAAAAATTTATAAATGCAGTAATTTATGGCCACGAAGGAGCCGATGAAATCCTCGTTGAAGACGGAGTTTTTGTTGGCTTTGGCAAGGATTTTGGACAAGCTGATCAAATAATTGACCTTGAAGGCTCACTCGTAATCCCACCTTATGTCGACAGCCACATCCACCTAGATTATTATATGGTGGGAAAGACTGATAAGGCTAAAAACGAGTCGGGTACACTTTTTGAGGCTATTGATATTTGGAATGACTTCAAAAAAGGTACTACTAAGGAAGAAATGAAGGAAAGGATAAAAGCTGCTGTCCTTGAGTGTGCCAGCCACGGCACCCAATATATCCGTGCCCAAACTGATTGTACCGACCCAAACCTAACAGGGATAAGGGCTGCTCTAGAAGTCAGAGACGAACTTAAAGATAAAATTACCATCCAAGTTGTAGCCTTTCCTCAAAATGGCATGTATTCCTACAAGGAAGATGAGAAAACTGGCAGAGATTTGGTGGAAGAAGCCCTAAAACTCGGCGCTGATGTGGTTGGGGGTATCCCTCACAACGAATGGTCCCGTGAGCTTGGCGAAAAATCAATCAAGGAAATTGTAAGGCTTGCCCTAAAATATGACAAGCTAATCGACGTCCACTGCGATGAAACAGACGATCCAATGGCACGTTTTGTAGAAGTCCTAAATGCAGAAGCCCTAATCCACGATATAGGAAAAAGGGTTACAACCAGCCACACCTGCTCCTTTGGGTCAGCTGACAACGCCTACGCCTTTAGAATGATGGGACTTTTCAGGAAGTCAAAGATGAATTTCGTGGCCCTTCCTACAGAAAATGCCTACCTCCAAGCTAGACTTGACACCTATCCAAAACGCAGGGGCCTTACCAGGGTGAGAGAATTTGTCGATAATGACATAAATGTTTGTTTTGCCCAAGATTCCATAGTTGACCTTTGGTATCCAGCTGGCAATGGCAATCTCATGAATATCCTAGATAACGGCATCCACATGGCCCAACTCATGAAGGAAGAAGACTTCGAAAAAGACTTGGACCTTGTGACTATAAATGGGGCCAAGGCCATGAACTTAGAAGATTCTTATGGCTTAGACATAGGAAAAGCTGCCAATTTCATAGTCCTAGATGCAAATAGTCCTTATGATGCAATTAGAAATAGGGCAGAGTGCCTAGCAAGTGTAAGAGGCGGAGAATTTTTATTTAAAAAGGCCAAAAAGACCTATGAAATAGACCTAAATTTATAAATAGATAAAAAAATCATAAGCCCCAAGCCGGGGCTTTTTTCCTTGAAATTTCAATGGAAATTCATTTTGATTTGCAAAATCAATTCGTAAATATTTCCCAAAAGTCTTGACAAATTATAACTGTTAATATACACTATATACAGATGGAGGATATATGGACATAAAAATAAATTACTCGAGTAAAGATCCGATATATTTACAAATCAAAAATCAGATTAGAGATGCAATCTTAGATGACAAGCTTGATATAGACAAGCCCCTGCCTTCTATAAGGCTTCTTGCCAAGGAGCTGAGGGTCAGCGTGATTACAACCAAGAGGGCCTATGATGAACTCGAAAAAGACGGGCTTATCAATTCTGTTCCGGGTAAGGGCAATTTTATTAAAAGCCAGGACCCACAAATGGTCAAGGAAAAACTCATGGTAAAAATCGAAGACCATATCAAGGAAGTCATCAAGCTTGCAAGGCTTGGCGGAATTTCAAAGGAAGAAATCCTCGCCCTAGCTGATGTATTGGAGGATAGTGATGACTGATGCAATAAAAATAAAAAACCTAAGTAAATCTTTTGGCAATTTTAGGCTAGGCCCTCTTGATTTGGGTGTCAAAAAGGGAACTATAACAGGTTTTATTGGTGAAAATGGGGCCGGAAAATCTACCACCATCAAGCTTATCCTGGATGTGATAGGAAGAGATGGTGGAGAGATTGAAATTTTTGGCAAGGACATAAAAGACTTGGCTGTTGACGAAAAATACAAGCTTGGTTTTGTCTACGATGACCTATTTTTGCCGGGGGTAATGAAAATCGGTGAGATAGAAAAAATGCACTCTTTGCTCTATAAGGACCACTGGGAGAAGGGTACTTTTTATGAATTTATGGAAAATTTTGCCCTTCCTGCCAATATTCCAGTTAAGGCTTTTTCAAGAGGGATGAAAATGAAGTTGGGACTTGCCCTTGCTATGAGTCATGGGGCAGAAATCCTAATCCTTGATGAGCCTACAAGCGGCCTTGACCCGGTTGTAAGGGATGATTTTTTGGATATCCTCTTAGATTTTATCCAAGATGAGAACCACACAGTTTTGATTTCTTCCCACATTTTATCAGACCTAGAAAAAATCGCCGACTACATCGCCTTTATCCACAAGGGCCAGCTTATTTTTAACGAAGAAAAAGACGGGCTTAGCGAAAAATACGGCCTTGTTTCCCTAGGAGATGATGAATTTGAAAGCCTTGATAAAAGTGCTCTTGTAGGTGTGAGAAAACATCAATTTGGCAGGGAGTGTTTGGTAAGAAGAGTAAAAATGCCAGCTGGTTTTGACATAGAAAAACCATCAATCGAAGATATTATGGTCTATATGATAAAGGAGGCCTACAATGAAAGCCTTGATATATAAGGATTTAACAACAACAAAGTCATCGATTGGGCTTATGACACTAATCATGGTCGCCGTTGCCTTTGTTTTCAATAAAGAAGGTCAACTGGAACTTTTTCCTCTGACCTTTATCCTGATTCCAACAATCCTTTTGGGAATCTTGTTTGGAATTGACGCTGAAAGCCATATTGATAAGTATTTGATATCAACAGGAATTGGCAAGGAAAAAATCGTGGGATCAAGGTACGGTTTTGTTTGGATTCTCTCCATCTTTGCCCTAATCGTAAGCCTAATCATAGGATACAGAGTAAAGATGCCGCTCGCTCTTTACTGTGCAAGTGTCCTATTTTTCTCAAACTTCATAGCCCTAGTCCAACTTCCCCTCATGTATAAGTTTGGAGCTGAAAAGTCTAGGATGATATTCGTCTTCTTTTACTTTTTAATCTTTGGAAGCTTTTCCTACTTTGGGGCAAACAAAGAAAAACTCTTGGAATTTATAAATTTTGGCATGAGTATTAATAAAAATATCTTGGCCCTAGGTCTTGTGATTCTAACAATCTTAATAAGTTTTCTTTCGCTTAAAATTTCAGCTAGGATTTATAAGGCAAAGGAATTTTAAAAACAAAAATGGTCCCGAATCTGGGACCATTTTTACTTATAACTTGTTATTGATTTTTCCTATCATATTTTTTTCGTAAAGATAAAAGGCCAAAGAGATTAGTAAATAAATACCAACAAAGTAGATGGCAGAAATTACAATAGAGGAAGCATCATTAAACCACCTTAGGTAAAGACCTGCAAAGATAAAATAGATAAGCATTGCACAAAAGTGGATGGTTTGATTTATGTAGGCTCCCCTAGTTTGGTTTTTGAAAACTGCCCCCATTAGGACAGATACTAAACCAAAGCCACCATAAACTAGACATTGGATAATTTTTGCATAACCTGGCGCTTGGCTTGCTACAAAGTCTGGAACTCCAACTATATTTTCTTTAAATAGTATAGATAAAATTGCCTCGATCAAGGCTCCGATACCTACACTTGCCAAAAAACCACCTAATAAATCTTTAAAATTTTTCATAATTCCTCCTTATAGGCCCAAGGCCCTCCTAAATTCTTTTAAATTTCGCCTAGAAACATAGGCCACATCACCATTTGTAAGCTCGACTGCTATTGTTCCTGTAAATGAAAGGTCGAGTTTTTTTACAAAGTCAAGATTTACAATATCTGAACGAGATATTCTGATAAATTTTTTCTTATCAAGCCTCTTATCCAATTCAGAAACAGTAAGCCTTGACGAAAAAGTTCCGTTTTTCGTTTTAATAAAGACGGACTTATCTTGGGCAAAAATTCTTATAATTACTTCGTGAGAAAGGATGAAAACTTCCTTATCACGAAAGGCCACAAGCTTGTCAATTAACCTGTCAGCCAGCAAATCCTTTATGGTTTCGACCTCCTTTGAATATTCTTTGGCAAATATTTTTACCTGGGTTTCGTCGATGGTTTGATCAATTATTATGTCAACTTTCATCTCTACCTCCTGATTCTATTATAAATCTTAGGTCCAACTTATGCATTCATTTTCTGATAAAAGGTCAAAATTCGGCGACAAACGGTCGAGGAAGTGGGTTTTATATGAGTTTTGAAATGTTTTAGGTGAATTTAGTTGAAAAAAATCGTATATTAGAAAGGTGTTAATTTTTTAAGGAAAATTTTAAAACTTAGAATATATAAGAATTTAATAAAAAGGAGGACTTATGTCTAAGAATAAAAATAAGGGAGGGGTGCTGGCTAAGATTGAAAAAGTCGGAAATGCCTTGCCCCACCCTGCTATAATTTTTGTAATAATGATTGGAATACTTGCTGTAATTGCGCAAATTTGTGCATCTGCGGGAGTTTCTGTATCATACTATGACGCCAAGGCAGAAGCGGAATCTACAATCGAGGCTATTAGCCTCTTAAATCCGGAAGGCATCCGCTATATGTTTTCGTCCCTAGTTGATAACTTCACATCCTTTGCGCCACTTGGTGTAGTTTTAGTCGCCATGCTTGGTGTAGGTGTGGCTGAAGATGCAGGATTTTTTGATGCTGGCCTTAAGAAGATGCTTTCAAATGTGCCACCAATGATCCTTACAGGAGCTGTTGTCTTTACAGGAATTGTTTCAAACATCGCATCTGATGCAGGTTATGTAGTGGTAGTCCCACTTGGGGCCATGATTTTTGCCTCAGCTGGCAAACATCCAATAGCAGGTCTTGCTGCGGCCTTTGCAGGAGTTTCTGGTGGATTTTCTGCCAACCTCATCTTTGGACCAACAGATGTGCTTCTGGGAGGGATCACCAACGAAGCCCTAAGGGCGGCAAATATCGACTACACAGTATATCCTCAAGCTAACTGGTATTTTCTAATTGTTTCTACCCTTGTTCTAACAATCGTAGCGACAGTTGTGACAGAAAAGGTCGTTATACCAAACCTAGGAGAGTACACAGGGGCCTATGTCCACGAAGACAAGCCACTAACAGATATAGAAAAAAAGGGTCTAAAAAATTCTTTAATAGCATTTCTAATCTTCGCTGTAGTAATGGCAATTTTAATGGTGCCAGAAAATGCGATTTTAAGACAGGCCAACGCTCAAGGCAAGATGACCCTCGAAACTTTTATGGGCAAGGGGCTAATCGCGGCGATTTTGTTTATGTTCCTAATTCCAGGATATGTTTTTGGAAGGACAACAGGGAAATTTAAGAACTCAACTGACTTAATAGGAGCCATGACCAAGTCGATGGAATCAATGAGCGGATTTTTGGTTCTAGCATTTTTTGCAGCCCAATTCGTGTCATTTTTTGCCTACACAAATCTCGGCACAATCCTATCTGTAAAGGGAGCTGAATTTTTGGAATCAATCAGCCTAAGAGGAGTACCATTAGTAATCCTATTTATCATCCTATCAGCCTTCATCAACCTATTTATAGGATCAGCCTCAGCTAAATGGGCAATCATGGCACCAATCTTTGTGCCAATGTTTATGAATTTGGGACTATCCCCAGAACTAAGCCAAATGGCATACAGGATAGCCGACTCATCAACCAACATTATAAGTCCACTAATGAACTATTTTGCAATGATAGTAATATTCATGCAAAAATACGACAAAGACAGGGGGTTTGGAACATTGATATCAACCATGCTACCATATTCGATAGCATTCTTGATCTTCTGGACCTTGCTCTTAGTAATCTGGATGATATTTAAAATCCCACTAGGACCAGGGGCAATGCTATTTGTTTAGAATCTATCCGAGATTAATGGTAGTAAAAACTTTTAAATAAAAGTTTTTACGGTTTTCAAAATTTCTCAAGGTGCAAAGCACCGCAGTAGAAATTTATGAAAAACCTTAGGATTTTTTCACTAGGTGAGTCTATTAATCCAGGATTATTATCTTATTTGCGTTAATCCGAGATTAACTGTATCATCTAAATAATTTAGGTCATTTACATGACCCCTCCGTTCAAAGGGGAGGCCCAAGGGACCTTCCGCAGGGTCCCTCACCCGCCTCCCCTTAAACCCCTCTCGGCTACAACCCCGAGCGGCTCCTTTTGCGGAGGGCGGATAATGAAGCTTGCTTATCGCAAGCTTTTTTATGTAGAGAGAACGTCCTTGTATTAGTGTTCGTATCTCCTCACGGATTTCTAATCATCGGTCACCTAAAAATCGCAAACTCGGCTTCGCCTCAGACAAGCGATTTTATTTACGGTGCCCTCGATTAGAAATCTTTTCCCGATAAAAGAGAGACTTGTACTCAAAGTTCCAGAGCTGCCAAGCTCGTTTGGCTTTCGCCAAACATTGCTAAATGAGTTTTATCTTTCTTATACGAAGAGATTAAAAGTCTTAAAGTCAAGTATTTTAAAATCCCAAGACTCCGTCAAAAAAATTGCACTGACAGCTCTTTACGAATAAAAGTATTATAAATACTGTGAACTAATTTTTAAATAAAATGTACAAGTCAGACGAGATTGCGATTTTTAGGAGGGTTGGGATTTTAAAAAAGTTTGGATATAGTCCAACTTAAACAAGGGCTCCGCTATACCAACAGGTTTGCCGATAGGCAAACACAATATCCCCCGAGAGGGGTCGCCCGGAGGGTGTAACGGAAGGGGTTTAAGGGGAGCCGATGAGGGAACGTGCGAAACGTTCCCTAGGGCTCCCCTTTTTACGAAGATTCAATTGTAAATAAAATCATCACATATAAGATAGATAACTTATCTCGGATAAGAAAGAAAATATTTTATCTTGGATAAGAAAACTATCTTCCTCCTCCCCCTCCACCACCAAAGGATCCGCCACCTCCTCCTACGGAAGTTTGGCCTCCAAATCCTGCATTTGAAAACCCAGTAGTATTGGCATAGGATTGGTTGATGGATTTTGAGTAGGATTCGGCGTTTGTGTAAAAGTATGGGTGGTAGATGAAGTATGGTTCCTGTTTATAGTTTTCGTCTACAAATTCTTGGAAATTGCTATCCACATTCAAAAGTATGGAGTAGAGGAGATATTCCTTCCAATTTTTCATCTCTTCTGGAGATTTTGTTCCCTCATCGGCATATTCTCTTAAATAGGATTTAAAGCCCAAAATATTTTCGTAAAGACCTAGACCCTTTTCAGTAATCCTTAGTTCCTTGCCGGTTTTTCTTGAATTTAAGAAGGTCTTTTCGTATTCGTAGTCCTCGATATATCCGCCATTTTTTAAGGCTTCTATTGATTTATCTTCGAGGTCGTCGTAGATATTATCTAGGTTATCTCGATTTGCTTTTAGATATTTGGAAAAATCGGAGTCAGTGAGCAATCCGTCATTTTTCCTTAAGCTTGCCTTATAGACCATATCAAAAATACTTTCTTCTATAGGACCCATGTCTTCTGGCCTTGAAAGGATTTTTATGGCCTGGGATTCAAAAATACCTGGCTCACTATCTCCCAGGTCAATATGGCCTTCCATGGCCCATTTTAAAATGAAGACGTTCATGTAGGCTGCTCCGAGGTCGCCACCTATGATTGGGATTTGCTTTATAAGGTAGGATAAATCTTCTATATGGCCGTCGTAAGGGAGGCCCCTGTAGTATTTATCTTTAAAATCTTTTGGGTGTGGTAGGTCTTTGGCGTTGGCAAGGGCTTTTTCATCAAAATACAATTTGCTTACCTTAATTCCCCCAAATATTCCACTTAGACCAAGGGCACTGGCTAGGCCAATTAGGACCTTGGCCCACATCGGCATAGGGATTTTGTAGGCCATTCCTTCCTTTTCTTCCCATTTAGATCCTTTAACTGCCTGGTTGGCGTAGTCTGCGAAGTTCTTATTTTCCTTGTAGGATGTAGCGAAAGTTCCTTTTGGAAATTTAATCATGACTGTTGTGTAGGACACGTCGCCAGTTGATTCTAGGATGATTTGGCCGTTTTCTTCTTGGATTAAACCCTTAAGGCCAAAAGCCCAAAACTTGATGTCAGAAAATGGCTTATAGCCCTTAATTTTGATATTTACTTTTTCAGGCTCAGGGTCAAAACCATCTCCAACAAAGGTGAAAAACACCATATCTGAATCGTTTAATCCGATTGCTAGAGGATTTATTTTATATTTTAGCTTATAGGTATTGTCAGCGTAATTTGAAATCCCCCAACAAAGTTCAACTTCGTCTTCGTCCCTTTTGATGACGCCTGACTTGTAGGCCTTTTCGTTAAAATCAAGGTCTGTATCCCAAGGTTCCCTATTTTCGAAAGTTTTGCCAAAGGCCTCTAGGCTAAAGTCTTCGATTTTAAGTCCTCTTAAGTTGTTTATGGTCTTATATCTTTCTGTATAATCTTCGTTGGTTTCGTTGATTTTCCATGTTTCTTCTATAGACCCAATACCCTTTTCATCGATATTTGCCTCAATGGAAATTTCTCTAAATTCGTCAGCATGGGCCTTTTGTGGGATAAAAATCCCAAAAATAATAGCGAGTGTTATAAATATTTTTTTCATAAATCCTCCTTTAAAATATTATACAAGAAAAAACCAGGTAACATAATTAATTGTATAAAAATAACTTTGCAAATAGGCTTTGACCTGGGTCTTATTGGTGGTAAGATTCCTCTCGAGGTATCATAGACTTATAGGAGCTATTATGAACAAAAACTTTATCAATAAATTATACGATAAGATTAGCCTTAACCCGCCAATGGTCTTGAGTTTGGGTTTTGCTATCCTTATTACTGTGGGCGGCCTACTTTTATCCCTCCCATTTTTTACCAAATCTGGCCAGGCGACACCCTTGGTCGACTCTTTATTTGTGGCAGCAAGTGCTTCTTGTGTAACGGGCCTCACTCCCGTTAATACACTCGAACATTGGAACACCTACGGCCACATTATAATCATTATCCTAATCCAAATCGGAGGACTTGGGGTCATGAGTTTGGCTTCAATTATTCCTTTGATTCTAGGCAAGAAAATCGGAATGAAGTCTAGGCAAATCCTAAAGGAACAGCTAAATGTCGAAAGTCTTGAGGGCATGATTGTCCTTTTTAAATATGTTTTGGCTTTCACTTTTGCGACAGAAATCCTAGGAGCCATCCTCCTTTCTATAAAATTTGTGCCCTTGTATGGGGCTGGCAAAGGCGTTTGGTATGCGGTATTTCACTCGATTTCCGCATTTTGTAATGCTGGTTTTGATATTTTGGGAGATTCTATTTATCCTTTTAGGGAAGATTTGTTAATCAACCTCACCCTTTGTGCCCTTGTAATTGTCGGTGGTTTGGGTTTTGTGGTGACAAGTGAACTTTTTAGGAGGAGGTCTTTTAAGAAATTATCAACCTACTCCAAATTGGTTCTCATGGTAACAGCCATCCTCCTAATTTTTGGAACTTTAATGTTCCTATTTTTGGAAAACGAAGACGGGGTCCTCCAATATGAAAGCCTAAAGGGGTCAATACTTGAATCCTTCTTCCAATCAGTTGTAGCAAGGACTGCAGGTTTTTATTCTGTAGACTTATCAAAAATCAAGGATTCTACTGCTCTTATGCTTATGGGGCTCATGTTTGTGGGAGGTTCTCCAGGATCTACCGCAGGTGGTATTAAGACAACAACCCTCGGCGTCCTATTTTTATCAACCCACGCAGTTGTAAGGGGCGAGAGCGAACCAGTTGTTTTTGGTAGACATATAAGTACAGAAACTGTCAGAAAGGCCTTGGCAATCTTCTTGGTTTCCATAGTCATCGTCATTTCTGTAAGCTTTATGCTCACCATTACAGAAAGTGCACCCCTTGTAGATATTTTGTATGAAACAGTTTCCGCCCTCGCAACGGTAGGGGCAAGTAAGGGAATCACACCCCAACTTACAGATGCAGGCAAGAATTTAATTACCTTGTGCATGTATTTGGGTCGTATAGGTCCAATGACCATGGCCTTTGCCTTTGGCATGAAGGCTAAAAAGAGCCTAATTAGGTATCCAGAGAGTTTTATAAGTATAGGTTAAGGAGAAAATATGAAAGAAAAAAACGTACTAGTATTGGGTTTGGGCAGGTTTGGCTCAGCCCTTGCTAAAAAATTATTTGAAAAAGGCGTGGAAGTCATGGCCGTTGATAGGGACTATACCAAAGTCCAAAGGATGGCCGACCAAGTGACCTATGCCGCCCAGGCTGATATGACTGACGAAGAAGCTATGAAGGATTTGGGCATCAAAAACTTCGACATAGCAGTAATTGCAACAGGATCAAACATCGAAGCATCTATCGAGGCTACCTTGCTATGCAAGGATGCAGGGATAACTACAGTAATTGCCAAGGCTACAACAGCCACCCACGAGAGGATTTTAGAAAAAATCGGAGCCGACAAGATAATTTTCCCAGAACTCGACAGTGGTGAGAGACTAGCTAGGGTAATTTCTGGATCAAACCTCCTAGAATTTATAGAATTTTCTAATGAATTTTCACTCGCAGAAGTTAGAGTCCACCAGGCTTGGATAGGCAAGGATCTTATGGATTTGGATTTCAGAAATAAATACAACCTAAATGTTGTCGCTTTTGAAAGAAATGGGGGCACAATTATAAATCCAGGTCCACACATAAAAATAGAAAAAAATGACCTGATTGTTTTGCTGGGCAAAAAAGAAGATGTAGAAAAAGTTTCTAGCGAAAAATAAGTTGAAAAAGAAAGGGAAAACGACAGGAAAACACGCAAATGTTGAAAAACACTGATTAATAAAAAGGTCTGAAAAAGTTTGCATAAGTTGAAATTTATGTTATAATATAAACAGCTATCAAATAGCTAGGTTTTTCATTATTAATTCCTTATAGTTTTCCCTTATGAAAACTAGGACTAACTTATTCTTTTCTATTGGGAAGGGGCCTACGGGGCCCTTTTCTTATTGAAAAAATTACAAAAAGGACAAAACTTGTTAAAAATTTTGCCTTATATTTATTTCTTCTTTAAAAGTTTAAAAAATAACAATTTTATGCTATAATAAAATTAATAGAATAGAGGTTATATGAAAGTATTAGTTATTGACGCCCAGGGCGGAGGGCTTGGCAAACAGCTTGTAAGCTCCATTAGAGAAAACCATAAAGATTTAGACATTACCTGTGTTGGGACAAATTCCCACGCCACAAGCGCCATGTTAAAGGCAGGTGCCACTCGCGCAGCAACAGGCGAAAATGCTTTGATTTACAATGCCCAACTGGCAGATATAATCATAGGCCCAATTGGAATCCTACTTACAAATTCTATGTGTGGTGAAATTACCAGCAAAATGGCAGAAGCCGTTTCTACATCAAGGGCAAAAAGAATTTTGATCCCCTTCCTACACGATGACAATGTAATTGTAGGTGTGAGCGATTATTCTATGAAGAAATTAATAAGTCTGGCTCTAGAAGAGCTCGAAAAAAATATATAGCTTTTATCTGTGGCCCACAAGAAAGTGGTGCCTGACGGCAAAGCCGTTATGATCAGAAGATGAAAGTTTAATTTACATTTATACTATGAAGGTATAGAAAAATCCCCCAGGGATATTTCTATACTTTTTTTATTGGTTAAAGCCTGATTTTATAAAGTTAAATAATTTTATAAAATCAGGGCAAAACATAAATTAACTAGGCTTTGAGAAATATTTGAAAACAAAGTCTCCATTTATTCAAAAAAGCCTATAAACCCATAGTATGCCTTGCAAATTGCTGGGCAGTGGTTTCTATCTTTTTATTAGAAAGGCTACGAAAATTAATAAAAATTCGTATTACCCCTTAAGTTAAGAAAAAGAAAGAAACCATATAAAGATAAAACCACCTTTCTGTAGAAGCCCATCTTCAAAAATTAGGGGCACTGAGGATTTTAAAGTATATTTCCTTTCTTCTCTCAATCCTCAAAGTGGTTTTATTCCTTTCTTCTCTGGGTGGGGGGACTTGGACTTCGTACATAGTTTAGTCCTTTTCTCCTTGCCCAAACAAATAAAAAGTGGGAGCCATCTCCCACTCAGAATGTCGACAAAGTATATAAACATACGTCATTCCGACAGAGAATCCATCAGGATTCGATGAGGAATCCCATAAATTACAGGATTCTTCCTCACTTCGTTCGTCTGAATAACATCAGAAAATGACTTTGTCTATAGCCTGAATGGGAGCCATCTTCCACTTATCACATATTAAAAATATTTATTTTGGCAAGTCTGCTAAATGACCCGACCTAAATTCTGATGGAGTCATGCCTACGTGTTTTAAAAAGTTTCTCAAAAGTGTCTTTGGTGAATTGTAACCAACACCTATGGCTATATCTGTGATTGGCTCGTCAGTGTTTACTAAGAGGTCACAAGCCGCATGGACTCTTACTTGGTGGAGGTAGGAATAGAAGTTTTGTTCCATAAAATAGACAAAAATCTTGTTTATATTTCTCGGAGTGATGTCAAATTTTTTGGAAACTTCCATTATATCAATGTCTTCTGCATAGTTTTCATTGACAAAGTCAATGAGTTTTAAATCTTCAGGCTTAAAAGTGAAAGATTCCTTGCCTTCAATTATTTGGTTAAGTCGCCTAAAATCTTTGGTAGAAATGGCTTGTTTAGACTGAAAAACCTTGGAAAGTTGGGCAGGATCTGAATAATGAACTGCCTTTGCAATCTCCTTTAGGGTCATATCTGTGTGGCTTAAAAGAAATTTTGCCTTATAAATCCTGATTTCATGGAGGATATCAAGAAAACCAAGCCCTGTCACATCCTTTATATATTGGCTAATGGCCGATTCTGACATAAGAAAAATTTTAGACAAGACTTCAAGACTTATGTCCTTGGATGAGTTTAAAAACATATACATAAAGATGTTTTCAGGCCTTGCGGCGACAGATTCTCCAAAGGTGTCATCGTCGTTTATATATCTCATGTAGATTATCAAAAGCTCACTTATCTTGCACATAAGGTAAATTGTTGAGAATTTTTTCTTGATGTGGATGATTAGGTTTAGGGAATGGACCCCCACTTCTTTTCTTATATCTTCAAAGATTTCCTCGATTTTATCGCAGGCTTCGAGATCATAAAGAGCTGATTCGCTCGAATAGAGACACTTAATAAAGTCAACCTCTTCTTTATTTAGATTTAGCTGGCTTTTAGTGTAAATATTTATTAAATTAAAGTTATAAACTAAAAGGTAGTAGGAAATATTTTTTTCTACTTCGATTATTTCTGAAGTTTGCCAAGGAAGGATAGAGATAACGGCGCCAGGCGCCATCTTATAGACCTTATCTTGGATTTTAATCTTGCCTTCTCCTTCTAGGATATACAAAAATCTGCTGTGCTTGTGCATAAGGGGCAGGGTTTTTCCGTTGTCTGACTGTATGTCAAAACTGATGAGGTTTGACTCGGTCATAGATGAGGAAAACGAATCCTGCAAGGTTATATATTTTTTGCCCATAAAAGAAAGCCTCCTTATATTATGGTATTTTTTCTTTTTTTATTTTCAAGATTTTTTGCGGTTTTTTTATAATATTTTTAAAAAAACGTTTGCTTTTTCTTAAATTGCCAAAAAATTTCAATCAAAGTGGTCTTTTTGAGGATTTTTAAATTTCTGACAAAAAAATTCGACATTTTTGTCCGAACCCGATTTTAAAATTGTGATATTATATAAGTGTGAAATCGTTACTAAAAATCTATTGGTAACAAATAATAATAAAGGAGAGATTATTATGGCAAAGAATTTTAGAGGAAAATCATTCTTAAAATTAATGGATTTTTCAACAGAGGACATCAGATACTTATTAGATTTATCTAAAAACTTCAAGGACATGAAGAGAGCTGGTATCCCACACAGATATCTTGAAGGCAAAAACATTGCTATCATATTCGAAAAAACATCTACAAGAACAAGATGTTCATTTGAAGTAGCTGGTTATGACCTAGGTATGGGCGTAACATATCTTGATCCAACAGGATCTCAAATCGGCCACAAAGAATCTGTAGCTGATACTGCTAGAGTTCTTGGTAGAATGTATGATGGTATCGAATTTAGAGGATTCAAACAAGAACACGTTGAAGAGCTTGCTAAATACTCTGGTGTTCCAGTATGGAATGGTCTAACAGACCAATGGCACCCAACACAAATGCTAGCTGATATGCTAACAATCGAAGAACATTTTGGACGTCTAAAAGGTCTAAAATTTGTATACTTTGGTGATGCTAGAAACAACATGGCAAACTCTCTAATGTTAGTTTGTGCTAAACTTGGTGTTGACTTTGTAGCATGTGCTCCAAAAGAATTATTCCCAGAAGAATGGCTAGTTAAAGAATGCGAAAAAATCGCAGCAGAAAACTTCTCAACAGTTACACTTACAGAAGATGTAGACGCAGCAAGCAAAGATGCTAACGTAATCTACACAGACGTTTGGGTATCTATGGGTGAACCAAAAGAAGAATGGGAAAAGAGAATTAAGATCCTTAAACCATATCAAGTAACAAAAGAAGTTATGGCTAACGCAGACAAAGAAGCTATCTTCCTACACTGCCTACCATCATTCCACGATAAAGAAACAAAAGTTGGACAAGAAATATTTGAAAAATATGGTATGGAATCAATAGAAGTAACAGACGAAGTATTTGAAAGCGCACAATCATTAGTATTTGAAGAAGCAGAAAACAGAATGCATACAATCAAAGCAGTTATGTATGCAACACTTTGCTAGTTTTTAGACGAAACTAGACTATAAAAAATACAAGGATGGGGCTGGCCTTAGGAAGTAAACTTAGATTCTTGAAAATCTTCATTAGTCTAAGAGGAAACCTATTGGCCAAGGCTCCATAAAATTAAAAAGGAATTATTATGCAAGCAATATTAGATATGATATCAAAACTTACAGGTTGGTTCTGGGGATGGCCTATCCTTATAGTATTACTAGGCGGAGGTCTTTTAATATCATTTAGAATGGGATTTGTACAACTTAGATACTTACCATTTATTATTAAGCAAACGTTTGGAAAAATGTTTGCATCAGATGTTGGCGGCGAAGGTTCAGTTTCACCATTCCAAGCAGCATCAGCAGCCCTTGCTTCATCAATAGGTGCAGCAAATATCGTAGTTGCTCCATCAATTATATTTACAGCAGGTCCAGGAGCAGTATTCTGGATGTGGATAGCAGCTATTATCGGTCAAGGAACAAAATTTGCAGAAATCGTATTAGGTATTAAATACCGTGAGAAAAACGTAGATGGCGAGTTCGTAGGTGGACCAGCTTATACATTCAAAAAAGGTATTGGCGGTACAGCAGGTAAAATCATGGGATTCTTAGTATCATTTTTCTTCATGCTTGAAATCCTACCATCAATCACTCTACAAACAATCTCAGCAGTAGGCCCACTTGAACAATTAGGACTTAGCCGTTTAGTAGGAGCTGTAGTAATTACACTCTTAGTAGTACTCGTAGCTTACGGCGGAATCAAGAGAATCGCTCAAGTAACAGAAAAAATGGTTCCATTCATGGCAGCCCTATACATCATCATGGGTCTTGTAGTTATAATCATGCACGCTAATCAAATACCAGCAGCTTTCAAAGCAATCTTTGTTGGCGCATTTAACCCAAGAGCAGTAGGCGGCGGTATCGCAGGTGCAGGTATCTCAGCACTTATCAAAGCCGGTGCAGCTAGAGGATGCTACTCTAACGAAGCTGGTATGGGTTCAGCTCCATACGCACACGCTACAGCAGTTACAGACCATCCATGCCGTCAAGGTATGTGGGGCGTATTTGAAGTAATCGCTGATACAGTTATAGTTTGTACAATCTCTGCCCTAGTTGTTTTAACAACAGGTCTATGGCAAAACCCAGACATGAAAGATATCGGAGTTGAAAGAGCGTTCAACACAGCTTTCGGTCAAATCGGTACAGCTGTTATAGCTCTATCACTATTCCTATTTGTACTTTCTACAATCGTAGTAATCGTATTCTACGCTGAAAAACAAGGTGAATACCTATTTGGTACAACAGTAGGTAAAATAGTAAGATTTATAGCATGTGCTATGATCCTTCTTGGTGGATTCGTATCATTTGATAACGCAGGTGTATTCCTTGATGCGACCCTAGGATTAGTAGTATTTACCAACATGGTTGGTATGATTCTTCTAAGTGGTGAAATTAGAGAACTTGTAGATGACTTCTTCAAGAATCCTAAATATTACCCAGGAGCAAAAGAAAAATAAATTAAACTAAAGTTTAATTAACAGATGCATAAAACTAAAAATGTCCGATTCTTTCGGATATTTTTAGTTAAGGCATTTGAAAAAAATATAAATTCAAGATTTATCTTGTTAAGGATGATTTAATGGAAGAATTAAATGAAATAAGAGACGAATTAAAAATGGATAAAACCATAAAGAAAGATGTTGGCCCAGAGGTATTTATATTTCTGGCAGCCTTCCTAGGCCTCTTTATCTATATGGGTTCTATAATGGGCGGGACAAATATGATCAAGACTATGATGATGACATCATACGACCTTTTGATGAACGTCTGCCTATATTTGATGGCCGTTGCAGTTTTAGCAGGTGGTATATCTGCTATATTTTCAGAATTTGGCGTTATTGCCTTAGTAAACAGGCTAGTTTCAAAGATAATGAAGCCTATATACGACCTACCAGGTGCATCTTCTCTTGGTATGCTAAATTGTTTTATGTCTGATAACCCAGCCATACTAACACTTGCAGCAGATGACAACTTTAGAAAGTATTTCAAAAAATACCAGATGCCAGCCCTAACCAACCTAGGAACTTCCTTTGGTATGGGTCTTATCACAGTTACATCTATGATGGCCCTACCAGTTGACAATGCGATTAAAGGTGCCCTTGTTGGCCTCCTCGGTGCAGTAGTTGGTTCTATCATATCAGTTAGACTTATGATTTCCAGGACCAAAAAATATTATGGCACAGAAGCTATGGTTGAAACCAAGGGAGCAGGAAACGTACCAGATGGATATAGAAAAGTCAGAGAAGGTTCTGCAGGAGCTAGGTTTATAACAGCCTTCCTAGACGGTGGTAAGGTCGGAGTAGACATGGGTGTTGCAATAATCCCAGGCGTTTGCCTCATTTGTACCCTAGTAGTTATGCTTACAAATGGAGCAGGACCAAACGGTTATACAGGCGAAGCCAACCAAGGAATTGCAATATTACCAATGATAGGCGAAAAACTTGCCTTTATATTCAACCCACTTTTTGGTTTTAACTCACCAGAAGCCATAGCTGTACCAATTACAGCCCTAGGTTCTGCAGGAGCAGCCATTGGTGTTGTAACAGATATGTCTGGCAGAGGCATTGTGACAGCAAACGATATAGCAGTATTTACATCAATTTGTATGTGCTGGTCAGGCTATTTATCAACCCACATAGCCATGATGGACGCCTTAGAGACAAAAGAAATGACAGGTAATGCAATTTTGTGCCATACTATAGGAGGACTCGGAGCAGGTATAGCTGCCCATCTTATATTTATGGTGATAGGATAGGTAAATATGGACATAAGTAAGTATTCACAATCTTCTGTGGAAATTATTAAAGAAGCCAATAAGGTTGCTATCAGAAAAAATAACGTAGAGGTATCTGACCTTCACATTTTCTATGCTATTTTGACCTTAGAGGAAAAATTAATAAGGACCTATTTCAAGGAATTGAAGGTAATCTACCAAGATGTTTTGGATGATACAGAAAATGCCCTGACCAAACTAAGGTCAGCCAAGGGGATTTCCTCACTTTACACATCTAGGTCTTACCAAAGAGCCCTTTTGATAGCAGAAGAAATTTCTAGAAACCAGTTTGAAGAAAAAATAAAGACCGAACACTTGGTTTTGGCCCTCCTAAGAGAAGCCGATATGCCAACAGCAAAACTTGCGGCGACACACGGTCTAACTTATCAAAATTTTAACGAATTAGTTGCCAAGAAATTTAACGAATACCTACTAAAGGGCGTCGACCAAGAAACTATAATCAACCTTGAAAAATACGGGACAGTCCTCACCAAGGAAGCCATCGAAGGAAGGCTCGATCCTGTTATTGGTAGGGAGGAAGAAACCAGAAACGCCATCAGGATTTTATCTAGAAGGATAAAAAACAATCCGGTTTTAATCGGGGATGCGGGCGTTGGTAAAACTGCCATAGTTGAAGGTATTGTCCAGAGGATAGTGGCAGGTGACGTGCCAGATGATTTAAAAGATAAGATTATATTTTCCCTAGATATGACAGCCCTCGTTGCTGGAGCGAAATACAGGGGAGATTTTGAAGAAAGACTTAAGAAAATCCTTGAAATTATAAAGGACTCAAAGGGAAGGATAATTCTATTTATAGATGAAATCCACAACATAATAGGTTCAGGATCTGCAAGTGGGACAATGGATACAGCCAATATGCTAAAACCGATGCTGGCACGTGGCGAGATTTTAACAATAGGCGCCACTACCATCGAAGAGTACAGAAAGCACATCGAGGTAGACAAGGCCCTTGATAGGCGTTTTCAAAAAATCCTAATCGAAGAGCCAAGCGTTGAAACGACAATTGCCATCATGAGGGGAATCAAATCCAAATACGAAAACCACCACATGATAAAGATAACAGACCCTGCTATCACAGAGGCGGTTAAACTTTCAAAGAGGTTTTTGACTGAAAGAAAACTCCCAGATGTGGCAATAGATGTAATCGATGAGGCTTGTGCCCAGGTAAAAATGGCAAGGGATCAAAAACCAGAAGAGCTAGACAAGCTCCATAGGAAAATTGTCCAGCTTGAAATGGAAAATATAGCTCTCAAAAACGAAAAAGACAGCTTATCGACTCATAGGTCCAAGGAAAAAGAAGAAGAGATTAAAAAGCTTGAAGAAGAACTTGCTGAAAAAACTGACCTATATGAAAAAGAAAAAGAAAGACAAGAAAGTCTAGTCAAGCTTGAAAGAGAAATCGACATCATTGGCTTTGAGATAGAAGAAGCCAAGGATAAGAGAGACTTTGAAAACCTTGATAAGTTCGTAAGTCTAAAAGAAAAAGTAAGCGAAAAATTAAAGAAAATAGAGGATAAAGGTGAATATTATCCGCTAAGGACAAAAGTTGGCGTTTCGGAAGTCAAAGATATTATTTCAAAGATGAGCGGAATGCCAAAGTCTAAGCTCCAATATGACAAACTTGATTCTATTAAACTTGTTAGAGAAAAACTTAAGGAAGAATTCGTAGGCGGCGATGATATGATCGATAAGATTATAAATACTTATATCATATCAGAAGGCGGTCTCTTTGAGAGAAAAAGGCCAGTCCTAAGTTTTATTGTTTCAGGACCATCATCTTCGGGTAAGTCTTATATAGCCAAACTTTTGGCAGACTATCTCTATGAGGGAGAAAAATCCCTACTTAGCTTCGATATGAGCGAGTTTACTGATAAGTCATCAATCACCAAGCTGATTGGTGCCCCTCCTGGCTATGTTGGATACGAATTCGGAGGAGTATTGACCCAGGCATTAAGGACTAGACCTTATAGTGTGTTGGTTTTTGAAAATATCGAAAACGCCCACTTTGAGGTGCAAAACTTGGTCCTACAAATCATCCAAGACGGGACAATCAAGGACAATAAGGGACGAGATATAAATCTTAAAAACTCAATTGTAGTCCTAACCATGACTGTAGACGAAGATACTGATTATGATGAATTTGTCAAAGAAAAACTCGACGTAGACTTTGGCAAATATGTCGATTATGTCTTTAAACTAAGCCCTCTAGATGATGATAAATTAGATAAGCTTATTTCCCTAAATTTCAGGGAGTTAGAAAAAGCCCTAGCAGATAGACAGATAAAACTCTCCTATGCGGACGGATTTTTTGATAAATTCGGCGTCTATGCCAAGGAAGAAGGTTTTGATGCTAGGAGCTTAAAGAAGCTTATAGAGCAGGATGTTTACTTTTTGATTTGCGAGAAAAATCTCGAAAGCGAAATAAAAGCATTCTCAGAATTAACTTTGGATTTTGATTGTGAAAATAAGTTCACTGTCGAATTAAAAGAAAATAAAAATAAGGAGTAGAAGAATGGAATTTAAAGTACCAGAATTTGTTACACCAGACTTTTCAGAAGAAAAGTTCAAGAAAGCAGCAGACATTAGCCTACAAGAAGTAGAGAAAGACGGTGTTGCACCTGATGATTTCTACTTAACCCGCCACATGCCAACATTTTATAAAGTTAATGGCGAATGGCAACTACCTGAACATACATCTTTAAACTGCGTTGCAGTCCTAAAAGACGGCAAAATTGTAGTAAAAGAAATTAGAGAACTAGAAAAAGGCGATAAAGTCGTAATAAGCGAAGACGGAACAATCGAAGACGGCATTTTTGTTCATAACAACGCCTTCCCAGACGATGTATATTCTAAACCAGGTAAGGCCGTAGAAACATCATTCTCTGAAGACTATGACAACCTATTCGAACTCTTACAACATGAAAGAGATTCAGAAGATGGTTATATAGTATGGGTACTAGGTCCTTCAGTAGTATTTGACTATGATACTAGAAAAGCTCTAAACCAATTAGCAGAAAATGGCTATATCAACTGTCTATTAGGCGGAAACGCTATGGCAACCCACGACCTTGAAGGTGGATTCTTAAATACAGCTCTTGGTCAAAATATCTACACCCAAGAAAATCAACCAATGGGTCACTATAACCACCTTGACCTATTAAACGAAGTAAGAACAACTGGTTCTATAAAAGAATTTATCGCAAGCGGAAATGTAAAAGACGGTATCATCAAGACCCTATCAGACATGGACGTTCCATTTGTACTTTCAGGATCAATCAGAGATGACGGTCCACTTCCAGAAGTAATAGGCGATGAAGATAGAGCACTTACAGAAACAAAGAAAGAACTTGATAAGGCAACAGTAATTATTTGTATAGCAACCATGCTCCACTCCCTATCAGTAGCCAACATGGCATCTAGCTATAGGGTAAGAAAAGATGGAAAAATTTCACCAGTTTACCTATACTGTGTAGACGTAACAGAAAACGTAGTACACAAAGTAGGAGCAGCTAGAGAAAATCTTGCATACGTGCCAATGGTAACAAACGTACAAGATTTCGTAGTAAACTGCGAAAAAGCTCTAATAAGCCCAGCAAACAAGGCTTTTGCTAGAGAAATGGAAATTCCTGAAATGGAATACGTAGAAGCTGACAAAAAAGCAGATAAAAACGAAGGAGAGATACAATAATGAAATTTGAAATGCCAAAATACCATCACCCAGATTTTGAAAAAGACTTTCTTAAAAATGCACCAAATGTAACCCTAGAAGAAGTAAAAGAAGATGGTCTAAGCCCAAGAAACTACCACGCTCTTTCAGTTTATCCAGAATACTTCAAAATAAATGACAAATGGGTATTAGCTGCTCAATCTAGAATGGATACAGTTTGTGTAGCAAACGACACACCAGGTGAAGAAAGCGTAAACATAGTTGAATTTAGAAACCTTAAAAAAGGTGACAAGGTAGTAATCGGACGTACAGAAGATGCTTCAGAAGGTATCTATGTATGGACCCAAGGCTTCCTAGAAGGAGATGCCCACCAAGACACTTTCGCATTCAGAGCTGGTCGTTCAAGAGAAACAGCCTTCTCAATTGACTATGACAACCTCTACGAAGTACTAAAATATGAAAAAGAACACAATGGTTATGTAACATTAATCGTAGGAGCGGCCCTAGCACTCGACAGAGATTCAAGAGCAGCTCTTGAAAGACTAGTAAGAAATGGTTATGTAAATGCAATCTTCTGTGGTACAGAAACTGCAGCATTCGATCTTGAAAAAGGAATCTACGGCACAACTTGGGGCCAAGAAAAATTCGAAAAAGAACAAAACACAACCAAAAACTTATACAAAACAATCAACCTAGCAAGAAAATACGGCTCAACCAAAGCCCTTGTAGAAAGCGGACTTGTAAAAGACGGCTTCATGAAAGCTTGTGTTGAAATGGACGTTCCAGTGGTAATAGCAGGCACAATCCGTGACAGACTAGGACTCCCTGAAACAATCAACAACGTATATGCTGCTCAAAACGAAATGAGAAAACACGCTAGAAAAACATCTACAATCATCATGATGGGCGCAATCCTCTACACAATCGCAACAGGAAATATGACCCCATCCTACAACGTATTTGACGGCGTAGTAAGACCAGTATACATGTACACAATCGACATCCAAGAATTCGCTGTAAACAAACTATCAGATAGGGGAACAGTTACAGCTGTATCAATGGTAACAAACGTTCAAGACTTTATCAGAAATGTTGACAGAGCCTTAAACAACTAAAATCAAACTTAAGGAGAAACAATGAAAAAAATCGTACTTGCCCTAGGCGGAAACGCACTAGGAAACAGCCCAGAAGAGCAAAAAAAAGCAGTAGCAGTAACTGCTAAATCAATCGTAGACCTAGTAGCAGAAGGCAACCAAGTAATAATATCCCACGGCAACGGCCCACAAGTAGGCATGATCAACCTAGCCATGGATACAGCCAGCAAATCAGAAGCAAAAACAGCTGAAATGCCATTTGCTGAATGCGGAGCCATGAGCCAAGGCTATATTGGCTACCATCTTCAAAACGCTATCGAAAACGAACTAGCAAAAAGAGAAATGGACAAAACCGTAGTATCACTTGTAACCCAAGTATTGGTAGACAAAGAAGACCCAGCCTTCCAAAATCCAACAAAACCAATTGGATCATTCTATTCTAAAGAAGAAGCTGACAAACAAGCTGAAAAAGGCTTCACCTTCAAAGAAGACGCAGGCAGAGGCTACAGAAGAGTAGTACCAAGTCCAAAACCAATCGATATAATTGAGAAAAAAGCAGTCGAAAAACTCTACAACGACGGAATGATCGTAGTAGCAGCAGGCGGCGGCGGAATCCCTGTAATCAAAGAAAATGATAAACTAATCGGCGTTGACGCAGTAATCGACAAAGACTTCACATCTGCAAAAGTTGCTGAACTAGTAGGAGCAGACATACTTGTAATCCTCACAGCAGTAGAAAAAGTAGCCATCCACTTCGGTGAACCAAACCAAGAATGGCTAGGAAGCCTCACAATCGAAGAAGCTGAAAAATACCTAGCAGATGGTGAATTTGCAGAAGGCTCAATGAAGCCAAAAGTTGAAGCAGCCCTATCCTTTGTAAGAAGCAAAGAAGGCGCAAAAGCTTTAATCACATCCCTAGAAAAAGCTCTAGACGGCCTAAAAGGCGAGACAGGAACCTATATAGAAAGGTAGTTCAAATTTTCACTAAAGTATCAGTCCTTCCATCGATTTGATTTCATCAAATCGGGATAGGGCTTCAGTTGGCAAAATTTGAACGATTCTCACAATTTTACAAGGACAAAGTCCGCAGGAAAATTGATGAGAAACCTTCCGTAATTTTTTACAATAGATGCGACGAACAGGAGCATTGATTGTAAAAAGATTACGTTCCTTAGGAAAGGCGTTGCTTAAAATAAAAGAGACTTAATAGACTCCTGAAAAAAGACGGTGGGCATAATGCCCACTTCTTTTTATGTAAAAATATACTTTAGCTATAAATGTGATATAATACATATAAGAAAACCTGATTAAATTTTGAAATCAAAGGATCTTATATGGATAAGAATTATGACAAAAAACGAAACCTATATTGTATAGCAAGCCTACTTGTAATCGCCTATACTGTTTTTACTATCTTTCTTGGGGAAGACTTTGGTCTTGGATATGACTTTGAAAATACTTTTTTAAACCCAATCCTTTTGCCCTTAAGCTTGTCCTTGTGGCTGATTATAATAGGGATTTTCTTAAGAAAAAAATACGACAACCTTATTTTGCTTTTTGTAATAATATTTGCGGCAGTGCACGTATTTTATATAGTAATTGGAATTGGCTTTGATAAGACATTTCTCGACTTCATCAAAGAATACATCATGTTTTTGACTTTTGGACTTATAAACCTATAAATTTGGCCCCATCTGGGGTCTTTTTTGAAGATTTTTTTAAGATAAAAACCCCACCAAGGCTAGGAGAAAATTGCCCTAGTATATAAGTAAACTCTAATACCCATAGGCAAAAATTTGCATACCCCATAGCGAAAAATTGTCAGCACCCTATTGCAAAAAAATACTAAGAGAATAATACAAGATATAATAATAAGATATAATATATTCTCCTCTCACTACATAAGTATATGTGTGGGGATTTTTTCTTTTGTAATGTTTAGATTTTAGAAAAGAGACTGTAAAAATTTTTGTCTACCAACCTAAATCCTGACAAGGGTTTATTTGGGCAAAAAAACTCGGGCTTTTCGCCCGGGTCTTTTAGTTAGATAAGAGTGTTTTTTTAATCTTTTTCCCTTTTGGATTGGGAATTATTTATAGGATTAAATTTTTCTATTATCTCTTGTTTATAATATTATTTTGTGATTTATTTTTGTCAAATCCGCCTAATAAGCATAACCATTTTCGGCTAGGATTTTTTCTGCTATTTTTTGAAGTTCTTTGGATTTTTTGATTAGTTGTAATAGCTGTGGTTTGACGTCAGCTACTTTCTTTGGAGCTATTTCCATTAGGAGCTCAGCTGCTTTAATGGCGGTCTTGCTTCTCTCGACAGCCTCTTTTAGTCTGAGGACAGTCTTGGCTGAGAGGGTCTTTTTCTTGGTATCTTTGTCCTTGTCTCCGCCTAGGTAGTAATTATAGTCTGGGTCTGGAAGGATTGGATTATAATCTTTTTTCTCCTTATTCTTCCTTTCCTCTTCCTTGGCCTTAGCTAAATTTTTCTCAGCTAATTTCTTTGCATTTTCAAGGGCTTGGTTGACCTTTTCTACAGTATCGGCCTTATGAACCTTATCCTTAGCCACTTTCTTTTCCTCTTCGCTGAGGTTAGAAAGTCCGTCAATTTCTTTATTAGCATTTTCTTTATACTTATTAAGAACTTTGGCATTGTTAGCTTCTAGCTTGCTGTTTAGGACTTTTATTTTTGATTCATTTTTTTTGATTTTTTTGTTTATTACTCCTATTTTAAATTCTAGTTCTTGATTTTTATCTTCTTTGGCTTCAAGGTCAGTTTTAAATTCTTTGTATCTTTTATTAATGGTTTTATAATCATTATTTATTGAATCTATTTCATTATCTAGTTCTGTGCAAGCTTGCTCGGCTTTTTCTAACTTTTCATTATTCTCTTGCCAATTTTTTAATATTTCATCTACTTCTTTTTGTAGAGCTGCATTACCTGGATCTTTATCGAGTTTTTTTTGGGCATCTTTATATTTGTTTTTTAGTTCGTTCTTTAATTCATTTGCCTTTGAATATTCCATCCTGCGTTCATCTAGCTCTTTATTTTTATTTACATAAATATTGTATTTAGCATCCCTATTTTCTTTTAATTTTTCAAATTCTTCTCTTAGGCTAGGGGTGTCTACCATTTGTTCTTTTAACTTATCTATTTCTTCATTTTGTTTTTTGTTTTCGTCTTTTAGCTTATCAAGTTTATTCTTATCATCAGCAATTTGCTGTTCAACAGGTTTCTGTTTTTCATCGCCGTCTTCATTATCATCTATATTTTCTTTATCCTCTTTGGATTTTAAATCCTCAAGAGTTTTTCTTTGTTCTTTTAGAACATTGATTTTTCTGCTATTATTTTTTATTTTTTCTTTTTTTTCTTCGATTTTCTCAGAAATACCTTTGGTCTTTTCTTCTTCTTCGCTTACTTCAGCTTTTTTCTCAAGATACTTGGCGTCGGCTTCTGCATATTTTTCTTCATCGTCTTTCATTGCAAGATATTGCTCAGTTCTTTTTTGGGTATCTTCTTTTACTTTTTCAACTTGGTCGCCCCATTGGTAGGCTTTGGCAGTTTTTTTGGATTCTAGATCTTTATTTGTTGGGTCATTTTTCAACTGTTCAACCAAGGCATTATATTCGTCGCATAAGGCTTCTCGCTTAGCTATACCGTCTTTAACGAGTTTATCTAGCCTTTCCCATTCTTCATATTTAGTTGCATAAATTTCGTATAATTTGTCTGCTTCTGAAGTTAAGACTTCAAGTTCCTTATTTAATTTATTTAAATTTTCTAGATTTTTTTCTAGGTCAGAAACTTCTTTATCGAGTTTTGAGTTTTCTTTCTCAAGTTCTTGAATATTAGCTTTTTTTTCTTCTATTTGTTGGGCGATGTTTTTTTCTTCTTCAGCATAGGCTATGTTGGTTTTTGAGTCTATGATGTAGGCTCCTCCGAGTACAAGACTTACTGACATAGCTAGGGCTATAATTTTTGTTTTTTTCATAAATTCTCCTTTTACTCATAAATAAAGTAATATATTGATAATGAGAATCATTATACAATATTCATCCGGGAATTTCAATAAATATTGATAATCTGTTTGTATTTTTTAAAATATTTGAAATATCCAGGACGTTTTGGATTATTTTCCTATTTATTAGTAACGTCTCTAAAGATATTGATAGGTTATATAAGGTTAGGAATTTGCTTTATGAAAATTTGGATGTTTAATGATAATCGGGTAAAAACAGGTTTTATTCTCAACACAATCTGTTATAATTGTTTTAGGATAAGAGATTAACAGGATAAAAGATATTTACAAATTTATGGAATTTGGATGGGATAATAATGCAGAGTATAATTAAAACTTTTGATGACTTAACAAACCGTGAACTTTACGAGATCCTAAGACTCAGGGTCTATGTTTTTGTGGTAGAACAAGCCTGTCCCTACCCGGAAATAGACGGCAAAGATTATGATGCAATTCATATTTATTTGGAAAATGAAGGAGAAATCCTCGCCTACGCCAGGGTCTACAAGGAAGACGGCCAAATCCATCTAGGCAGGGTCATTGCCAAAGAAAGAAGAAAAGGCCACGGAAGTTTAATCCTAAAAGAAGCTATAAGGGCAGCAAAGGAAAAATACCAGGCCAAGAAAATTATCATAGAAGCCCAAACCTACGCCAAAAAATTATATAAAAAAGTGGGTTTCGTGGAAGACTCAGAGCCATTTTTGCTAGATGGTATTGAACATATTAAGATGGTTTTGGAAATAAAATAAATAACTTTTTTATCCGAGACAAAATATCTTTTTTCTTATCCGAGATAAGTTATCTATTTAATATGTGATAATTTTATTTACAGTTGAATCTTCGTTCTAAGGGGGAGCCCCAAGGGATCCTGCGGAAGGTCCCTTGGGGTTCCCCCAGTTACAGAGCAGTCATGTAAATGACTGAGATAATATAGATGATACAGTTAATCTCGGATTAATAAAAAAAGAAAATATTCCTGGAATACTAGACTCACTTAGTGAAAAGAACTTTGACCTTCTTTGACTTTTAACAAAATTTGAATATAATAGATCTAATACCAATTTTTTGAAAATAGAAAAGAGGAATATTATGTATCCATATGGATTTTATTTTGATAAGACTTACTTTTTAGTCTTGATTGGCCTTGTAATTTCAATGCTGGCCCAGGCTAATATCACTTCAAAATTTAATAAGTATAGAAAAATCAGGTCGAAACGCGGGATGACTGGGGCGGAAGCTGCTCAGATGGTCCTTGATTATAATAATTACAGGGATATTTCTATTAAGAGGATTCCTGGATCCTTGTCGGATTATTTTAATCCTATGACTAAGGAAGTTGCCTTATCTGACACTTCTTTCCATGATTCGTCAATAGCATCTTTGGCTGTTGCCCTCCACGAGATTGGCCACGTTATCCAGTTTAAGGAAGGCTATATCCCACTTAAGGTCAAATCATATATGGTGCCTGCGGTTAATTTTGGGTCGAGATTGTCTTTTCCAATCCTTTTAGCGGGAGTCTTTATGTCCCAACAAAAACTTATAACCATAGGTCTAGCCTTATTTTCCCTTACACTTTTATTCCAAATCGTGACCCTACCTGTGGAATTTGATGCGTCAAGACGTGCCATTGTAGCTCTTGAAAGGACCCGTATCCTTGATGAAAGCGAGATCACAGGGGCTAAGGATATGCTAAGGTCTGCCGCCCTAACCTATGTGGCAGCAACCCTTGCCACAGCCCTTCAATTATTGAGGCTCTTCCTCTTGTTTGGGGGCAGGAACCGTAGGGATTAGGAGGAATTTTCAATAGAAAATTAGTGCCCTGGCCGATTCTCGGGGCGCTTTTGTTTTCAAAAAGATATTTACTTTGTAAATTCCTACTAAACTAGTATAATTAATTTAGGAAGCGTCGCTTCCTTTATTTTACAAGTAATGGTCAGAGATAGTCAGTAAGCTTTGACCTAGAAATACAGAAAGACAGGAGATTATGGCAGGTTTAACTAATCAAATAGAAAGATTTCTAAAGCTGATGCTCGAAGATAGCGTGGACGGCGCTTTGGAAATTGGGAGAAATGAGCTGGCGAGTCAGTTTGATTGTTCGCCAAGCCAGATAAATTACGTGCTTTCAACCAGGTTTACACCTTATAATGGCTACCTAATTGAGAGTAAGCGTGGCGGCAATGGCTTTATAAAAATAATAAGCATTGTTGAAGAAGACGACTATATTTCCTATTTACTTAGGAATTTGGCCAAGGAAATGAGCGAATCAAACGCCAATAATCTTTTTAGAGACCTTTATGAGAGGGAATATTTTGACAAAAACGAGTACCTGATGGCTAGGTATGCGACAAGTGACAAAACCCTGGCAGATATTGAAGCTAAGGGCCGAAACACAGTCAGGGCCTCGATTGTCAGAAGCCTTCTTTTGAGTATTTTGGCAAGGAGTTAATATGAAATGTGATAAATGCGGCAAGGAAGCCAGTGTGAGCCTTAAGGTGATTTTTAACGGCAATAGCCACAATATCCACCTTTGTTCAGATTGTATGAAAAAATATTCAAATGCTCCAGAAAATTTTGATCCGACAAAAATTAGTGGGGAAAATATTTCTTTCAATCCAAAGGATTTGGAAGGGCTTTTGCAAAAGTTTATCCCGAGTCTTGAGGAAGTTATAGACGGATTTTATGAATATAAATACAACCAGGCTAACAAAGAATTATCTTATATATTAAATGTAGACGAAAAATCCTGCCCATATTGTGGGAATTTGGAGTCGAATATTAGAAATGGAGTCTTTGGTTGTGCCCATTGCTATAATTTAGATAAGACCCTTACAGACAAGGTTTTAAAGACCTACAATAATTTTAGCGACTATAAGGGCGCCTACCCAAGGGCGGAAAGAAAGTTTAAGGAAGTTGCTGATGAGATCAAAGAACTCTCTAAAAGGCTCAACGAATCTGTTCAAACAGAGGATTACGAGCTGGCAGCTGACCTTAAGGAAAAAATTGATAAACTAAATATGCAGGTGAAAAATTGATAGATTATGCAAAAGATGTCCTAATCTCTACTAACCTATCTATAAGACGAAATATAAAGGGCTATGATTTCCCAACAACTATGACCTATGACGAAAGTCTTGTAATAATGGATATGGTAAGGAATGTTTTTGGCGACAGGCTGGTTTTGCTTTCCGATTTGGATGATGAAACCATTGACAGATTGATTTCAGAAATGGTCCTAAGTCCAGATGTTACTGGTAAACTCGCCCAGGTTGGCATTGTTTTTGAGGGCGATACTACCCTTGTAATTAACGATAGGGACCACATTTCCATAAATATTTCCAATTTTGACTTGGATTTGACCGGGGCCTACAAAAAGGCAGTCGAAATTGAAAAAGTCCTCGACGACCACTTTGATTTTGCCTTTTCTAGCGAATACGGTTATCTGACAAGTGGGGCTAGAAATGCAGGTACAGGCCTTGAAATTTGGATAAAATTATTCCTTTTCGGCCTAATTGATAATCCAAAAACCTACGCAGGTTTTGAGCAGGCCATGGTCTATGCGGGCCTATACCCACAGAAATTTGTGCCACAAGGCCTTAAGTCCTATGCAGATGACCTATATTTGTTAAAAAATTATGGAAATTACAGGGATAATCCTGAAGCTTACCTCAAAAAGATAGAAAAAGACCTAGAAACTCTGGTCAAAAACGAGAGAAGGTTTAGGAGAGATTATAGGATTTTAAATAATATAGATGATAGAGAAGTAGAAGAAGAGATTGATTTAATTGAAAAGAGTCTCGAAACAGGCTTGGTTAAGAGCCTTGATAAGATGATGAAGGGCCTTTATAGGCTTAAGAAATACCAGCTTTTGGGTTTTGATGTGAAATTATCAGAAGACGAACTAAATAATTTGATCAAAAATCTTTCTTCACATAAGTATAAGGAAAATTTCGATGCCGTAAGGTACGAATATTTGATGAAAGAAATGGGGGAAAGCCATGGAAAACAATAGATTAAACAGACTAACCCAGCAGGCAAGGCGTGAGTCCTACAGTCTAAACCACGACTATATTGGGACTGAACACCTCCTCCTTGCCCTCATGAAAACAGGGTCAGGGGCGACTAAGGCCCTAGAGGCGGCTGGAGCTAATTACGAGCTTTTAAGGTCCATTGTCATTAACAATATTGGCAGGGGGACAGCTGTAAGGCCTGCAACTGAATATAGCAAAAAAGTAAGGAAAATATTAGAAACTGCGAGATTTTACGCCAACAACAGGAGAGCCTTAGCGACTAGCGAGGAAGATGTCCTTTTGGCAATCATAAATGATGAAGATTCCTTCACAAACATCATGTTTTTGCTCTCAGGAGTGGACAAGGAAACCATCAAAAAGCAACTTCTAACTATGGTTAGGGCCGAAAAATCAGAAGGCAAGGCGACTTCTAAATTTAGTGAAAATATCACAAATTTCTGCACCAACTTAAACGACCTATCCAAGGCAGGAAAAATCGACCCGGTAATAGGCAGGGATGAGGAAATCAAGAGGATAATCCAAATCCTAATGAGAAGAACCAAAAATAATCCAATCCTAATCGGGGAACCAGGCGTGGGCAAGACAGCTATCGCAGAAGGCCTTGCATATGAACTTGTAAATGGTAATCTGCCTGGAATAATGAAGGACAAAACTATTTTAAGTCTGGACCTTGCTTCCATGATTGCGGGTACTAAGTATAGGGGCGATTTTGAAGATAGGCTAAAAAAATTATTCGAAGAAGCCGCTAACCGTGATGATTTGATTCTATTTATAGATGAGTTTCACATGGTACTTGGGGCAGGTGCTGCCGAAGGATCAATGGATGCAGCAAATATCCTAAAGCCAATTTTGGCCAAGGGGGACTTGCAGGTAATAGGGGCTACAACCATTGACGAATACAGAAAACACGTGGAAAAGGACTCTGCCCTTGCCCGTCGTATGCAGGAAGTCCAAGTTGACGAGCCAAGCCTAGAAGATTCTAAAAAAATCATTAAAGGCCTAAAGTCTATTTACCAAGACCACCACAAGGTGGAAATCACAGACGAGGCTATAAATGCGGCTGTTGACTTATCTGACAGGTATATCACCGATAGGTACTTGCCGGATAAGGCCATCGACCTAATTGACGAAGCGGCATCAAAGCTAAGGATTTTGGCCTTTGACGATGAGGAAGAAAATACAGATACCAATGAGGATATACTGGAGAAACTAAAGACGGAAAAGGATCAGGCAGTCCTTGACCAAGACTTCGAAAAGGCCGCCAAGCTCCGTGATATAATAAATCAAAAGAAATTTGACCTAGAAGAGGAAAATGAAGAGGAAAGTAAAGGCTATAAGCTAGCTATTGCCTATGATGATATAGCAAATATTGTCGCTTCTTGGTCTAAGGTTCCGGTTGAAAGACTCACAGAAGACGAAAAAGCCAAGTATGCTAGTCTTGATAAGAATTTGGCTGGAACAGTTATTGGCCAAGATGATGCGATTTCCTCTGTGGCCCGTGCAATCAAAAGGGCAAGGGTAGGTCTTAAAGATCCTAAAAAACCAATCGGGTCTTTCATCTTTGTAGGACCTACTGGTGTGGGTAAGACTTACCTTGCAAAAAGCTTAGCCCAAGCCCTTTTCGGTTCAGAAGACAGGCTAATTAGGATGGATATGAGTGAATATATGGAGAAATTTGCCGTAAGCCGTTTGGTAGGATCACCTCCTGGCTATGTTGGATACGAAGAAGGTGGCCAATTAACTGAGGCTGTAAGGACCAATCCATATTCGGTAATCCTCTTTGACGAAATTGAAAAGGCTCATCCAGACGTCTTTAACCTCCTTCTACAAATCCTAGATGACGGAAGATTAACAGACGGCCAAGGTAGGACCATTGATTTTAAAAATACCATCATAATCATGACATCGAATGTTGGTGTATCAAGCCTTACCAAGGCGACATCAATCGGTTTTGACCTTGCGGAAGATAAGGAAGAGACTGACAACGAACGTAACAAGGAAATAATAACAAAGGCCATCAAGGATTCCTTTGCGCCAGAATTTTTAAACAGGCTAGATGGAACAATCATGTTCAATTCCCTAAGCCAAGCTAATATTAGGGAAATCACTGGCCTTATGCTTGAAAAAACAAGGGAAAGACTCAATGAAATCGGCATTGACATAGTCTATGACGAAAAGGTTGTAAACCTCTTAGCCAAGGAAGGTTTCAACTCAGAATACGGGGCAAGACCACTAGAACGCCACATCACAAAGATGATAGATGACAGGCTTGCTGAAGATATTCTTGATAATAAGCTTGATAAGGACATGACCATTAGGTTATACGTTCAAAAAGATAAATTATGTTTTAGAAATATTTCAAAGAGTAAAATTTCTAAGACTTCTAAAGAAACACAAAAAGTAAATTAAATTTTTTCCTAGGGGAATTATTCTCCTAGTTTTTTTTATCCAAGATAAAATATTTTGAATTTTAAATTGAATTAAGTCTTATAAACTTTATTTCTTCTTGACTGCACTCGGGTTAAACTAAGTGTATAAACACTTTTGTATTACCAATATGGTAAAGGAGTCTAGTAAACAAGAATTTAAACCTTCTTCATCTTATTTATTATTTTGACCTCAAATTTTTGGGTAAAATAATAACAAGAGGTGATTTTTTTGAATAAAATATTAGATGAAATTTTCATGGAAATAGATTCTCGTTTTGACGAGATGGTTGATTTTCGTAGAAAAATCCACCATAATGCTGAACTTTCTTTTGAGGAAGTGGAAACTGCTCAACTTGTTGAAGGTTTTTATAAGGGCAAGGATGTAGAAATTACAAGCCACATGGGTGGCAATGGCCTTAGGGTGGTAATTGACACTGGCAAACCTGGTAAGACTATTGCTTTGAGGGCTGACTTTGATGCCCTTACTATCAAGGAAGAAACAGGGCTTTCCTTTGCTTCCAAAAACGAGGGTGTCATGCACGCTTGTGGCCACGATGCCCATACAGGCTATCTCATGGTGCTTGCAGATATACTCCGTGAGAAAAAAGATAAGCTTGCTGGCAAAATTATAATAATCCACCAACACGCCGAAGAAGTCCCACCTGGAGGTGCCAAGGGAATGATTGAAACTGGAGTCCTCGATGGGGTTGATAATGTCTTTGGCATCCACGTCATGAGTGCCATGGATTACGGGACAATCCAATACCACAAGGGCAACACCCAGACTGGCAGGGCCATGTTTAAGATAAAATTCCAAGGGAAAGGCGGTCATGGATCTATGCCTCATTTGTCAAATGACTCAATCGTAGCTGCAAGTCATTTTGTAACAGCTGTTCAAACTGTTGTAAGCCGTAGGCTTTCCCCATATGAAGTGGGAGTTGTGACTATTGGATCTTTTGACGGCAAGGGAACTTTTAATATCATTAAGGACTCTGTAACAATTGAGGGTGACGTTAGAGCCATGGCAGATGAGACTAAAAAAACTATTGAAGAGGAAATAAAGACCATAGCCAAGGGAATTGGGGAAACTTTTAAGGTCGGAGTTGAAATAGAATACACCGACGATTATCCGGTTTTATACAATGACCCAGCTATGACCCAGCTGGTTGTGGATGCTGTTAAAGAGGCTAAAATCAAGGAAGTGACAGACATAATCGACTGCGGTCCTCAACCACCCTCTGAAGATTTTTCTTATTATGCTAAGGAAAGGCCATCTTGCTTTTTCTATGTAGGTGCAAAAAAGGAAGATGCCCCATATCCACACCATCACCCAAAATTTGACATCAGAGAAGATGCTATGAAAATCTGTGCCAAGGCCATGGCTGCTGTTGTGGTGAAGTATTTGGGGGAAGATTAAAATTGGGATTTAAAAGACATGTAAGGTTCAATTTTATGCCGAAGGTCCTATAATGATTACGAATAAAGGAAATAGTTCATTTGGAACACAAAAAAGACAGGAGAAGGTCATAAAAACTCCTGTCTTTTTTCTTTAAAGTTATCATTGCTTGAATTTAGTGTGTTTGGACGTATAATGATTATGAATAAAGGAAATAGTTCATTTGGAACACAAAAAAGACAGGAGAAGGTCATAAAAACTCCTGTCTTTTTTTTATCTTAGGCTAGTTACTATCTTTGTCTAAGAAGCTGTCTAGCCATTTGCAAAAGTAATAGCTTATTACATTTGCCACGACAGCTACTATTAAAGGAAATAGAACATTCATTTGAAACACCACCTTCCTGTCACCAGTATAGGGATAGTAACATAATAATTATAACAGATTTATAAAATTTTTTTAAAGTAAGAAATTATCTTAATTTAATAAAAAATAGCAAATTCCATCAAAAGCAGTATAATAAGATTACCATAAAGAGAAGGGGAGAGACAAGCTCTGTGATCCTTCAGCAACCTACTTTTTGTAAGGTGCTAAAGCTTGGCTGATGGATTTTTTCTCACATCCATCGGACGATGGGTGTTTTTTAGTGTCCAAAATTTATTTTTGAAATTGACTAGAGTATTTATGTTGATATAATATCTTAGTAATAATATGAAAGGAATTTATATGAACACTTTAGTATTTCAATCGGATTTCGGTTTAGGTGACGGGGCAGTTTCTGCCATGCACGGTGTAAGTTTTATGGTAAATCCTGCTTTAAACATAGATGATTTAACTCACGAAATTATGCCCTACAATATTTTCGAAGCATCTTATAGGCTTTTACAAACTATAAAGTACTGGCCAGAGGGTACAGTTTTTGTATCAGTAGTTGACCCTGGAGTTGGGTCTAGCCGCCATTCTATAGTTGTAAAAACCAAGTCTGGTCACTATATAGTTACACCAGATAATGGCACTATTTCCCATGTAGCAAAATATATAGGTCTTGAATCTGCTAGGATTATTGACGAGATAAAGGATAGACTTCCTTTTTCTGAAAATTCTCATACCTTCCACGGCAGGGACGTCTATGCCTACAACGGGGCAAAACTTGCAGGCGACTTATCTTATTATGATTTCCTAGATGAGCTTAGCCTAGATGATTTATGCTATGAAACTATAAAAGATGCTAAAATCACTGATGGAGTTATAGAAGGCACTGTTGACATTCTAGATATTAGGTTTGGATCTTTATGGACAAATATCAGCTTAGATTTGTTAAATGAAGCTGGTATTAAGCAAGGTGATATGATTAAGGTCATTATTTATTATAAGGATATAAAAAAATATGAAAATCAGATGACTTTTGGACATTCCTTTGCAGATGTAGGCTTGGGAGAAACTGTAGCCTATATCAATTCGTTAATCAATCTTGGTATAGCAATAAACCAAGCGTCATTTTCTGCTACCTACCAAATCGGTACAGGGGCAGATTGGAGTATTTTTATTAAAAAGGAGCAATAATGAAAAAGAATAATTCTATGACTACAATTGTAGCTATCGGAATCGGTGCTGCTGTGTTTTTTGTTTTGGGAAGGTTCCTATCAATCCCAGTTGGCTTTATACCAAACACTTCTGTTGAGACAACCTACCCATTTTTGGCCCTTATGTCTGTTCTTTTTGGACCAGTAGCAGGTGGCCTAATCGGATTTATTGGTCACGCCATTAAGGACCTTTTGACCTACGGACTATGGTGGTCTTGGGTTATTACATCAGGTATAACCGGTCTTGGTTATGGTTTTGTTGGTTCAAAAATAGACCTCTCTAATGGTGTATTTTCTAAAAAAGACATGGTTAAGTTTAATATCGGTCAAGTTCTTGTAAATGTGGTTTGTTGGGGAGTAATTGCGCCAGTTTTGGATATTTTAATTTATTCAGAACCTGCCAACAAGGTTTTTGCCCAAGGTTTTGTATCAGCAGGCCTTAATTCCCTTGCAGTTGGCATTTTGGGCACAATTTTAATCGCAACTTACGCAAAAACAAGAACAGCAGATAATTCGCTAAAAAGAGATTAAGATATGGAAAATAGACAAGACCTGGTGGTTTTTGACAAATACAATTTTAAATACAAGGCCCAGGCTGAGCCTTCGCTTTTTGACATCGATTTGAAGGTGAAAAAAGGTGAGAAGATCCTAATCGTGGGCCCATCAGGCTCTGGCAAATCAACCCTCGCCAAAAGCCTAAATGGCCAAATCCCAAACACCTTTCCTGGTGATTTGACAGGGTCTTGTCTAATTGATGGGAAGAATCTCACAGACTCTTCGATTTTTGACCTATCCCTTTCAGTTGGCACAGTCCTTCAAGACACAGATGGTCAATTTGTAGGCCTTACGGTGGCAGAAGACATTGCCTTTTCCTTAGAAAATGACAATGTGGACCAGGAAGAGATGAAAAAAATCGTGCACAAGTGGGCGGATGAATTGGGCCTTGGGAAATTATTAGACATGAAACCTGGAGAACTTTCTGGCGGGCAAAAACAGTCGGTTTCAATTGCTGGAGTCTTGGTTTCAGATGTGCCAATCCTTTTACTTGATGAGCCTTTGGCCAACCTTGACCCACAGTCGGGCAGGAAAACCATGAAGCTTTTAAAAAAGCTCGCTGACAAACTTGGCTATACGGTAATAGTGATTGAGCACAGGCTAGAAGAGGCACTCTTACTTGACCCAGATAGGATAGTCGTAATTGCTGATGGGAATCTTGTCGCAGATCTAAGTCCGACCGACCTTTTGAAGACTGATATATTAGAGAAAATAGGCATTAGAAGGCCTCTTTATATAGATGCCATGAAATACGCTGGCATAGATTTTTCTTCTTATGACAAGCTCGCCGACTTTGACCAAGTCCAGATACTTGAAAAAGACTTAGAAAAAATCGAAAACTGGGCTGAGAGTCAAGAAAGAAAGGAAGATGAAAAATCTGGTCAAAATCTTATAAAAATAGAAAATTTGACCTTTGCCTACGAAAAAGAAAATATTTTGCAAAATATTTCCCTTGAGATTGACAAGGGGGAAATTATTTCGATTCTTGGACCAAATGGGGCCGGAAAATCAACCCTTGCCAAGCTTTTGTGTGGGTTTTTAAGGCCTGATGAGGGAAGGATTTTTATAGGCGGCAAGGATTCTAAAGACCTTTCCATAAAGGAAATTGCTGATTCTATCGGCTTTATCCTTCAAAATCCAAATGCCATGATCTCAAAGGCCATGATTTATGATGAAGTCGCCTTTGGCCTTAGGGTGAGGGGACTTTCTGAAGAAGAAATTAAAGAAAAAGTAAACAAAGCCCTTGAAATTTGTGGCCTTTATTCCTTTAGAAAATGGCCAATCTCAGCCCTTTCCTATGGGCAAAAAAGAAGGGTCACCATAGCTTCAATTTTAGTTTTAGATCCAGAGGTCATAATCTTAGACGAACCAACAGCCGGTCAAGACTTAAACCATTATACAAAAATGATGGAATTTATAAGGGAAATTAACAAAAAATATGGCCTAACAATCCTTATGATAAGCCACGACATGCACCTAATTGAAGAATATACAGACAGGGCAATTGTAATTGGTGAGAAGAAAATCCTGGCCGATACGACTCCTGCAGAACTTTTTAGCCAGAGAGACCTAATTGACAGGGCAAACCTCGCCGAGACTTCGCTTTTTAAATTAGGACAAAGGCTTAAAAATATGGAGGCCCTTGACTTTATAGAGGCTTTTATAGGCTATGAAAGGAGGAAACGCCATGAATAAGACCTTAGGTTATATAAAAAACGATACGGTAATTCACGAGCTTTCGGGAACAACTAAGCTAATTTCCTTCATCCTTCTTTCGGTAATAGTTATGACAAGCTACGATACAAGATTTCTAATCCTTGTCATGGGCATATCCTTATTTGCAATGAAAATTGCCGAGGTTCGCTGGGAGGATGTGGCATTTTTGGTAAAGGTTGTCGTGATATTTTCACTTATAAACATCCTTGCAATTTACATCTTTGAGCCAGCTTACGGGGTAAAACTCTATGGGTCTAGGACGGTTTTATTTGGAACTGGAAAATATGCCCTAACTTTAGAACAAGTTTTTTACGAATTTAACGTAGCTTTAAAGTATTTTTCAACCATTCCCTTGGCGCTGATTTTTATTTTTGCGACAGACCCGTCAGAATTTTCGGGAAGCCTCAATAGGATTGGCCTATCCTACAAAATTTCCTATGCAGTGGCCCTTGCCCTAAGGTATATACCGGATATACAAAATTCTTATTTTGACATCAGAGAGGCCAGCCAGGCTAGGGGGATTGAAATGAGTTCCAAGGCGGGACTTATAAAGAGAATTAAGGCGAGTTCTGCTATAGTAATTCCTTTGATTTTTGACAGCCTAGAGAGAATCGAAACCATAGCCTGCGCCATGGAACTAAGGCGTTTTGGAAAAAATCCAACCAGGACCTGGTATAGGGCCAGACCATTTGGGAAAAAGGACTTTGTGGCCTTATTTATCACTTTAGTTCTACTTGCAATCGGGATTTCCCTATTTTTCCTAAATGGGGGCAGGTTTTATAATCCTTTTTAATACGGCAAAATTTTTTGGATGGATTCAGGGTTTTTATTAGTTTGTCTAGGAAATGATTATAAAAAAAGCTTCATTATTTAAACTCATCAGAAATTATACATTAGTCTAAGTCACAAGTTTCAAGAGTTTTTATAATGAAGCTATTTTTTTATTGTTTATTTTATTAGGTATCCTAGCTTTAGTAGATATTATTTTAGTAGACCGTATAGGTTTTTGCAGTCTTCCATTGCTGGTACTAGAAGTTCCATTTTACCTATATTATTTTCTCTAGCTAAATCGTATATGAGTCTAAGGATTGAGAAGTCTTCAAGGGCAAAACCCACTGAGTCAAATATTGTTATATCGTCTTCTTTGCGGTCTATTCTCTTGCCTGTTTTTATAACTTCTGCAATTTCTGTAACTTTGAAATCTTCATCCATGTGTTGGATTTCGCCTTCAATTCTACTTTGAGGTTCAAATTCTACATAGACGTCGCCCATAAATAGGATTTTTGAATCAAGTTCAGTTTTGCCTGGGCAGTCTCCGCCTACACAGTTAATATGAACTCCCTTTTCTATCATATCTTCTGTTAAGATTATGGAGAATTTTTTATCTGCTGTTACAGTTGTGATTATATCAACACCTTTGCAGGCTTCTCTTGTGCTAGAGCATTTGTTGAGTTTAAGATCTTTAATATGAGATAGGTTTTTAATTAGCTTGTCTGTAGCTTTTTCATCTATATCATAGAGATTTATTTCTTCTATACCTAGAAGCTTGTGGAAAGCTATTGCTTGAAATTCGCTTTGGCAGCCGTTTCCTATAAGGGCCATTTTTTTAGGATTTTCCTTAGCAAGATATTTTGCAGCCATTACAGAGTTAGCTGCAGTCCTTATTGCTGTAAGTAGGGTCATTTCGCATAGCATTTTTGGATAGCCGTGAGCTACATCAGCAAGTAGACCTATAGCTACTACTGTTAGGCACTTATCCTTAGGGTTTGATGGGTGACCATTTACATATTTGCAAGTAAAGATTTCTTGGTTACCAACTGGCATTAGCTCATTGACTCCAACTGGAGAATGATGGGTTGGTCTAGGAATCTTTGCAAATTCGTCCCACTTAGAATAATCTTCTTCCATGTAGGGAATTAATTTTTCCATTATTGTTTCAACGCCTTCATCTTTTATAAAGGCTGCTACTGTTGGTAAATCGAGGTAAAGAGTTTTTGCGCTATCGAATATTTCCATTATAATCTCCTATATTTATATTTATAGTAGCTACTAAATTCTTGAATCAAATTTGATAATTAAATTATATCATAGAAGCTAAGCCTTAGGAATACGTTTTATTCATTCCGTTAATATTACAAATTTTGTCTAGTTTTTTGTCCGATTTCATAGAAAATACCTATTGTAATTTATTGATTTTGCTTTATAATTTATTTAAGTTAAGGAGGTGTTTTTATGGAGAAGGATAAAGTATTTGTCCAAACTCACATGTGCTCATCTTATGATGTAACCTCGATTGTAACTTGTGACAGGGAAGTTATAGGTGGGGAAACAGATCCAATCCTCCATAGGCAAGCGAGGTTTATAATTGTTTGTGAGGGCAGTGGGCAAATAAATATACAGGGTAGGACATATAATATCAAGGAAGGATCCTTGGTTTGCATCTTGCCTTATCAATATTCAAAAATAGTCAATGTAGATCAAAAACTTGTATATAATATTATTATTTTTAATTTTGATCTTTTTAACGAGCTTATCAAGTCGCACCTCAATTTTTTCAACGAAGAACTAAGCTTGATTGCACTTTTTGCCCAAAACAACGTGGTTAATTGCGATGCCAAAACTTTTAAACAAAATTGTAATATTTTCGACAATCTCAGGCAGGAGTTAGGGATTGAATCAACAAAATCCAAGAAAGAATCGACAAATAAGTTTTCAAGTGTATTTATAAGCTCGCAAATTCTTCAACTAATCTATAATTTCACAAAACAGGCTAAAGAAATTTCAAACAAGGAGAGGGACTCCATTGAATATGATCAGATTTTCCAATATATTTACTTAAATTTGAGCCAAAATTTGTCCCTAGAAGACCTATCTAATATTTTTTATATAAGTCCTTCTAGCATTGGTGAATATATTAGAAAATTGACAGGTTATAGCTTCTCAGACCTGCTTTTAGAAATGAGACTTGCAAGGGTGGAAAATTTCCTTTTGTATACAAATCTTAGTCTGAAGGAGATATCAAATATATTGAATTTTTCTGATTTTTCTTATATTTCTAAGATTTTTTCTACAAAAAGAAATTACAAGGCCAGCGAATTTAGGAATGTCTACAAAAAAATTAACAAGATTAGTAAGATTAAAGACAATCCAGTCGCCTACAAGATAGTAGATTTTATTTATGATAACTCTGATAAGAGCCTAAATGCAAGTGATGTGGCAGAAAAATTCGATATAAGTGAACAGGAATTAAATTATCAGTTAAAGTATCTGGTTGAAAAAAATTACAATTGTTTTATTAATTATATTAGAATAAATAAGTCGATAAGGCTTTTGTTAGACAGCGACGAAAGTATTGCTGACATTTCAAAAAGGGTTGGCTATGATAGTGTAAGGACCTATAATAGAAATTTTAAAAAGTTCTATAATGCAAATCCTAATAAATTTAGGAAAAATATAAAAATTGAAGATTGGGGTTTTGATGAAAACTAATAATAAAACCGTCCCTTATCAGCTTTAAACTAATAATAAGCTGACCCCCAAAGTTGGACTAAAAAACCAACTAAAGGGGGTCAGTTCATTTGACCCTTGCGGGTCTTATTTTTTTGTGATTTTGTAATTTATTCCATTTACAAGTTCGACCTCATAGGGACTTGCTGAAAAATATCCTCTTAGAAAATCTAGCCTGTACTTGTGATAGGTCGATTCTTCATTATTCAATTCGCTAACTAGGCCATTTCCAAGTTCAAAAGACTCGTGATGGTCGTGGCTATGGCCGCCCTCGCAAGAAGCATTTCTTGAATTTTCAAGATTTATTTCCTCTTCATATTTTTTGTGGAGGTTGTTATTGGTAATTAAATACAAACTTTCTCCATCAAGGACGGCTGAAAGGCCCTGATCACAAGGCATGCCGTCGAGTAGATAAGTATTTAGGTCGGTAAAAATTTCCTCAAAGCTTGAAAAATCTTTGTCCTTGCCACATTCTTGGCCGAGTTTAAAAAGCTTGTCGCTAGGATTATCGCAAAGACTAAGGGCTTTGGCTAGGCGACTTTCAACTATATCTACCTTTTCTTGGAGAAAACCGTGGATATTTTCTTGGTCTAAGATTTCCTCTAGGGGCCTTTTTGAAACAGGCTCATATTCTATCTGAGAAAAATCTCCGTCCATTAAAAAATCGGTGATTTTATCTTGAAATTTGATTTTTTCATACATTAGGTAGTGGATTGGTCCGAGGGTTTTTGACATAAATTCTCCTTTATTTTATTTATTGTATTTTTAAAGTTAAAACCCGAGCATGGTCGGGAAATTTTCAGGCGTCTGACCTTGAAAAGCTGTTGGTCATCTTATTTGATGCTACCAAGAGGACTTGGTCAAGTAGGTCGTCGGTTTCTTTTTGAAGCATTTTTGCAATTTGATCGTTGGTTTTTTCAAGAATTTCTAGGGAATCTTCTCTTGAAAGATTTTCCTTTATGATTTTCTCGTCTGTCTTATAAATCATTTCCCAAGCGAAAGATCCTATCTTTTCCTGATAACGCTCTATTAAATTTGCAGTGTCGGCGAAATATGGGTCGGCTAAGGCTGCAATTATGCGGTTTATCCAGTAGAAGGATTCAGTAGTGACCCTTGCTGTTGTATCCCTAAGATAGGCTGGGGTGTCGGTAATATTTACATAAAATGGGGCCATGGCGTTAAAGGTGTTTGAGCCTAGAGCAAGCCATTCTATGGTCTTTATGGCGTCTGGTTTGTCAGATCTTATTTGGGTAAGGCCTAGGAAATTATTCCTATTTATGCCGATTGGTCGGAAGGCTCCTGCCTGAGATGTGTCTCCGTGTTTCTTGTATGGGTCGTATGGTGTGCCTTGGAAATGGTGGGAGAGGGCGTATTTTATGTCTTCTACTGTGATTTTCCTCTCAGGGACTCTTGCCCATGGTATATCGTCATCATCTGGTCTTAGGTCGGCATCTATGCCGTCGTAGGTATTTGACATTGGGTTAAAATATCTTTGTAAAACCCAAGCCCTTGGGGTGTTGTAGACATGGTCTGCATCTGAGTGGCTACCAAAGGTATCTCTTGGATTTAAACTTCCATCAAGGGATAGGTCTAGGTGGTATTTTTCTATAAAATCCTTTAGGTCAGCTGAACACAAGAAATTCTCACCCTTTCCTAGGGCGTCTTCTAGGTCAAAATAATCAAGACCTAGTTGGTTTGGCATAATTACATAGGAATCGTCTGGGACTTTTCTCGCAATCCAGTGGTGGCCGCCAATTGTTTCGAGCCACCAAATTTCATTTTCATCTTGGAAGGCGATGCCGTTTTTCTCGTAAGTTCCGTATTCTTCTAGAAGTGATCCCAGGCGGATAACACCTTCCCTTGCTGAATTTATATAGGGAAGGACAATCGAAACAATGTCTTCTTCGCCGATTCCACCAGGAATTTCTTCCTTATAATCAGCCTCTCCTTTTGTGCCGACAGATTTTTGGTAGACTACAAGAGGGTCTGCTCCAAGGACTCTTTCATTTGAGGTAATTGTTTCAGTTGCAGTCATAGCGACGTTTTTTGAATTAACACCGCAAGCTGCCCAAATTCCTTGGCCAGAAACTGCTTCTGGCATGGCTGTATAGGAAAGAGGATTTTCTGGGAGAGGAATTTCCACCTTTGAAATCACTGATTTATAGACCTTTGGCTGGTCTTCTTTTTTTACAAAAACGAATTTTTTTGCATTATATTGGCCACTGCCGGAATCTTCATTTCTGGCAACTAGGGTTGATCCATCAAAACTTGCTTTTTTACCTACAAGTATGGTTGTACATGCCATAGTAATTCTCCTTATATTTTTTATAAAATCTTATATAAATAATGTACCTTTTGGTTAAAAAAATGAAATATGAAAGGAAAAATTAATTTTTCTTGTAAAAAAAATAACAAAGGCTAAAGGCTCGCAAATGGCATGGCTTCAACCTTATCTAAGACCTGGACAAAACGTTGCAACTCCATAATAGAGAACGATACCGAAAAAGTTTGGCAGAATTTTGATAGTTAGATATAATAATGGTGTAATAAACGCTTTCATATCATTTTTTAGGAGGAAATATGAAAAAAGGAATAAAAACAATAATGGCTTTATCACTTGCCTTTGTTATGGCAGCATGTGGTGGAGCTAAAGATGGCGGAAAAGAAGCTGCTGATACTGGTAAAGAAGCAGCTAACACTGAAGCTAGCGCAAAATTAAGCGTACAAGTAGAAGAAGCATGGCTTCCACACTACGAAAAAGCAGCAGAAAGAGTTAAGGAAAAATTCCCTAACGCAGAAATCGAATTCAAGAAAATGGGAGCATTCGATCACCTAGATATAATCGATGCTACAGACGCTTCAAACGAAGACGTTGCTGACCTATTTGCAATCCCAGCAGACAGACTTTACGGTCTTCACGGAAACGATATACTAGCTGGAATCGATTCTAAAAAACTTGCTGGTGAAATCGGTGGTTGGGATGACTTTGATAAGGGAATCGGTGGAAACTTCAACATCGACGGTGAATATTTTGCATTTCCATTCAACATCGAAACACTTATTACCTATGTAAACAAGAAAAATGCTGAAGAAAAAGGCATCGACCTTTCAAAACCAATCGACATTAGTAAAGTAGCTGACGAATCAACAGTACTATTCCCAATCTTTGATGCTTGGTACGGTGTTGCAGCAACAAACTCTTCAGGAATCGAACTTCTTGGAAAAGATAAAGATGGTAAATTATTCTCAGACTTCACAAAAGAATGGGATGAGCTTGAACCAGAAAAACAAGCAACAGTTAAAGCCCTATTTGATTACTGGAAAAAACACAACGAAGCAGGAACACAATTATTTGACGCTGACGCTGGTTGGGGATATATCGACGATACATTCAAACCAGGCAAGGGCGGTGTTGCTAGACTTGGTGGACCATGGGATGCAGCTCCAATTTCAGAACAAGCTGGCGAAGGCAACCTAGAAATTTATCCAATCGGACAACTTCAACTTGCAGGCAAAGCTCTAACTCACTGGCAAGGTGGATGGGGACTTGCAATGAACGCTAGAATCGAAGAAGATGCTGACAAAGTTGCTATAGCAGAAGCAATGATCAAAGAAATTGTAAACCCAGAATTTGCAGCTGACCTATACAAAGCTACAGGTAAGGTACTTGAAAACGTAAGCGCTGAAACTTATCAAGGAATGGATCTTCCAGAAACTGACAAGAAAATCATCGCAGCTACAATCGAATCTTACAAAGAAGCTCCAGCAAGACCACTATTCAAAGAGTGGGGCGATGTATGGGATACCTACAAAAACGCAATACTTTCTTGGAACTCTGTAAAACCAGCTGACGAAAAAGCAGCATACGCAGAATTAAAAGCATCATTTGATTCAATGATGGCAAACTTTAACCATTAAAAAAATCTTAAGGGGCGGCTAACAAGCTTAGCCCCTTATATTTAAAAAAATATGGAAAAAGAAAAGCAAAGAAATAAATTCCTACTAAAAATACTTCTAATATCCGCAGCAATCATCCTAAACTTCAGCCTAGAAGCAATGATGTTAGCCAAAGACCCAAGTGTTTTTGAAAGTATTTCTAAAATTAAACCAGGACTTAGTTATGATGATTTTTTAAATTCAATCATTTTTTCTTTATTTATAAAGGTAATAAATCCCATAACTATATCCCTATACACCTTTTTTACTATTAAAAAATACGGAATTAACAAAACCTATAAGCTATTTTTCGGGGCAATGACTCTTATTTCTATAGTCAACCTATTTTTTTCTTTTAGCCTAGGATCTGTATTTTATTATCTAGGACTTATTTTAAATATTTTCTTACTAATAGTAATAACAAGACAAGAAAGGTAATTATAATGACTTATGAAAAAAGCCTTATAGATAGGAGGGGAGTGACCTATCCTAGGAAAAATCAATATATAATTGATCTTATCGAAGCTAAGGAAAACGGTACTAGCCCTAAATATACTAAAGAAAACCATCCATACAATATTAAGTTAAAAGAATATGAGAATCAGAAAAAAGCTCTATTAGAAAAAGCGAAAACCGAAGCGAATTCTGATAAAAACCTTCCAGCAGATGGTAAACTAAAAGACCTATATATAGAAAAACTCGTGGCAGAAAAAATGCAGGCCTTCTATGAGGAAAACAAGGACTTATCCTATGAAAGCCTTCTTGACTATAGGCTAAATGACCTAGATGTCACAGAGATACCAAAAATCTTAGACCACGACCAATTCCTAAAAGATTCCCTAAAAGACGCTGAAGAACGCCAAAAAAACTTAACAGCCGAAGATATCGCGGAAAAAAGTAAGTTTATTGAGGCCGACAGGAAGGTCTTAAAGGAAAAATACGAACACGACGTAGCTGAAATAGAAGAAGCCTTCAAAGAAGAAAGAATTTCAAAAAAAGCCTACAAGGCTACCAAAGAACAACTAAAACAGAAATTTAAAGACCAAAACATAAAGCTAGATTACAGGAACCCTGAAAGATCTATAAAAGAAGAGATTGAGTCTTATAAATATAAATTAAAAGAAGACCTCAAACATTCTTTAAAAATCTTAGAAGAAGAAAGATCAGATGCTAGAAGAAGGACCCCTGTCGAAGTCGACAAGGAAAGACCTTTTAAATCCATAATCACAGCCCCAATCCCAGGACTTGGCCAACTATTAAACGGTCAATGGCAAAAGGGCCTAATGTTTTTAGTAGGAGCCTTATTTATATTCTTTATAGCAATTCCATATGCCCTAGGCTTTGGAAACTACCAAGGCCAAGGTATAGCAGGTCTTATTTCCCTAGCCCAAGGTGGTAAGAGACTTGATAGGTCAATCATCTTTATGATAGAGGGTATACTCGCCCTTGCCTTTGTATTTATAGCTCTTGCAATCTTTATAGGATCATTTTTGGATGCATATAAGACAGAAAAGGGAGAAATTCAAGGAATTAGACCAAATTCATACTTTGAAACAAGAAAATATCTAAGAACTGATGGATTCCCATATTTAATAACCTCACCAGCTCTTTTGGTAATCATCTTTATAGTAATTGTACCAATAGTAACAGCTATCCTTATTTCATTTACAAATATGGACCCACAACACCAAAACAAATTTGAGTGGGTAGGACTTGCTAACTATGTATCCATAGCAAGAGGCCAAGGTATAGCAGGTAAGGCCTTCTGGCATATATTCGGTTGGACAATTATGTGGACAATACTAGCTTCTACACTTGCAATCGTTTTGGGCTTCATCTTTGCCCTAATGGTCAACAACGAGAGAATTAAAGGCAAAAAGTTCTTTAGAACTATCTATCTATTGCCATGGGCAATACCTGCCTTTATCACAATCATGTTCTTCTCAATCATGACCAGCCGTGGCGGTGTAATAACAGAAGCAGTAAACACCTTGTTTAACACATCTTTAGATATTAAAAACAACACAGTTCAAACCAGAGCTGCCCTAGTACTACTTCAAGGTTGGTTGGGACATTCTTATATATTCCTACTTACAACTGGTGTACTCCAAGCTATACCAAAGGACTTATATGAAGCAGCAAGCATAGACGGAGCAACAGGATTCCAAAGGACATTAAAGATAACAATACCTTTGGTACTTTTCCAAATATCTCCAATGCTAATCAACCAATACACATTCAACTTTAACAACTTCTCAATAATTTACCTATTTAACGGCGGTGGCCCATTCAATCCACAAGTCTATGGTAACTTAGCGGGATCAAGTGATATTTTGATTTCATACATCTACAACTTGACTATGAACAGTCAGTACCAGGCTATAGGAGCTGCGATTACTGTATTTATCTCAATAATACTTATAATCATTTCCTTCTTCGGCTACATGAAATCATCAGCCTTCAAGGAGTATTAGTATGTTTAAGAAAAAGAAAAATAAAGACCTCTACCTATCAGACCTTCAGCCACTTACAGCTGCAGGCAAGGTGGCTTTGACAATATCCTACCTAATCTTATTTATATGGGCTGCGATAATTCTAGTACCTCTAGTAATCATGGTTGTATCATCATTTAACGGCAACCAAGGCCAATATATATCAATGACAGGAGACTTTGTCTTCTCAGTAAATAACTTTAAGTACTTGTTTGAAAAAACACAGTTCTTAAGATGGGTAGTAAATACACTAAAAATAGCAACAGCAACAACAATCCTTACCCTAATCTTTGTATCTTTTACAGGCTATGCCTACTCAAGATTTAGATTTAAGGGCAAGAAAGCAAGTCTTATAACCATAATGCTAGTTCAGATTATCCCAGCATTTGCGGGAATCACTGCCTACTACGCTATCCACACAATTATCTCAGGTGTAGTACCAGTATTTTCTCGTCCAATGATGCTAATTCTAATCTATTCAGGCGGGGCAATAGCAGGTAATACCTTCATCTTAAAGGGCTACCTTGATTCAATTTCCCAAGAGCTTGATGAGGCTGCAAGGATAGACGGATGTTCAAACTTCCAAGTTTATAGGCTAATAATCATGCCACTTGCAAGACCAATGCTAGCTATAATTGCCCTCCAGTGCTTTATAGGACCATTTCTTGATTACATGATGCCAAAAATACTCTTGACAAATCCAGCAGATTACACCTTGGCAACAGGCCTATTTACATTAATTTCAGACGTTAGAAATATGAACCAACCGGCCTTTGCAGCAGGAGGTTTCTTATCAGCCATCCCTGTTATGCTTCTATTCTTGTTCCTACAAGATGAGCTAGTTGGAGGATTGTCATCAGGTGCAGTGAAAGGATAAAATAATGAGAGTTAAATTAGATAATTTAGGAAAAAAATACGAAGGTAGGGATAAATTTACCATAAGACACATAGACCTAGACATCAAAGACAAGGACTTTTGTGCCATCTTAGGCCCATCTGGTTGTGGTAAATCAACCCTAGTAAGAATGATAGCGGGCCTTAACTCAATTACAGAAGGTACCCTATACTTCGGTGATAAAATAATGAATACAGTAGAGCCAAAGGACAGGGATATAGCAATGGTATTCCAATCCTACGCCCTCTACCCACACATGACAGTATATGATAACATGGCTTTCTCCCTAAAAATGAAAAATGAGAGAAAAGAAGTCATAGACCAAAGAGTTCAAGAAGCGGCAGACATCTTACAATTAAGAGACTACCTATATTCTAGACCATCAGACATCTCAGGTGGTCAAAGACAAAGGGTTGCCCTAGGACGTGCGATTGTTAGAAAACCATCAGTATTCCTCATGGACGAACCACTTTCAAACCTTGATGCTAAGCTTCGTGAACACATGAGAGTTGAAATCGTAAGGATTCACAACCAGCTAGAAACAACAAGCTGCTATGTAACCCACGACCAAACAGAAGCTATGACCATGGCAACAAAAATCATCCTTCTTGACCAAGGTAAAATCCAACAAGTAGGAGCTCCAACAGAATTCTACCAAAGACCAGAAAACCTCTTCGTAGCAGGATTTATCGGTTCTCCAACTATGAACATCATAGAAGGAAAGATAGAAAATGGTATCTTTGTCAATAAATCTGGCCTTATGAAAATAAGAGCAAATGACAAAGACGCAGCCATCCTTAAAAACTATGAAGGTAAGGAAGTTTCTTTAGGAATCAGATCAGAAAGATTTATCCCTGGCGAACATGAATATAACTCTGTAACTGGAACTATAGAAGTTATAGAAATGCTTGGTAAGGAACAAATCATCTATGCAAAGATGGACGACGGCACAGAACTCGTAGTAAGCCAACCAGGCCACTTCGAATACAGAATAGGCGAAAGCCACACCTTTAGCCTAGACCCAGAAGCCCTCCACTTCTTTGACGGAGAAACTACAAACAGAATTAACTAAAAAAAGAGTCGGACACCCGACTCTTTTTGTGTGGAAAATATTTTGAAATTTATTCTTAAAGATTTTTGTGAATTTCATTAGAAAAACTTTAGTTTTTTCTTTGGGAAAAGATAAATAATTTCCCTATGAAGGAAAATTTATGCCCTCGATTTCTAAAAGTCTTCTTTTTATCTGGCTTCCATAGGCAAAACCACCAATAGAACCGTCCGTTTTTATTACCCTGTGGCAAGGTATTATGACAAGGATGGGGTTTTTGCCGATGGCTGTACCTACAGCTTGGGTGGCCCCTGGTTTTCCTATGGCTTTTGCGATTTCTTTATAAGAGCGAGTTTTTCCGTAGGGGATTTTTAATAGGGCCTGCCATACTGATTTTTGAAAGGCTGTGCCTTTTGGGTCTAGAAGTTCTAGGTGGTCAAAGCTTGTTCTTTTTCCTTCAAAGTATTCTAAAAGCTGGTTTTTAAATAGGATGAATAGGTCATTTTCTTCGCTATTTTCATCGATTTCATCCACTAATTCAATTTTCCTTATCTTTTCCTCGTAGGAGATTTTTATAATTCCTAGTGGGCTTTCAAAAAATCCGTATTTCATAAGTCTATTATACCATGGTTTATTTGGCAAATATTCGTATAATGATAAGAGTAAAGGGGTTATTATGGAAAGATTAGAAAAAATTCAAAAAATTGTAGATTTTATAAAGTCTGGCGAGAAGGACGAAAGTAACTTTAGGCTGGGCTTTGAAATAGAGCACTTTGTTGTAAATAAGGAAACTTTGGAGAGCCAATCTTTTTATGGCGAAGACGGGATTGGACAAATCCTTGAAGACTTAGTAGACCTTGGCTATGAAAAAACAGACGAGTCCGGTATGGCCTTTTCTGATGGGAATGTGGATATTTCAATAGAACCTGCTGGCCAATTCGAACTTGCCCTAAGGGCAAAGACCAAGGTAGATGACCTTTTTGAAGTTTATAGGACCCATATGGCAAGGCTTGTTCCTCTTTTTGAAAGAAGGGGCCTTCTTTTGGTGACCCTTGGTTACCATCCAAAAACCAAGATTGATGATATGAAGATAATTCCAAAGGCTCGCTACGATTTTATGTACAAATATTTTGAAAAATACGGTGGAGAGTACGCCCACAATATGATGAAGGGAACTTGCTCTATGCAGCTTGCTGTGGATTATAAAAACGAAGAAGATTTCAAAAAGAAATACTTTCTCGCCAACGCCCTCAGCCCATTTTTGTATTCAGTCTTTGATAATGCCCTAATTTTTGAGGGAGAGACCTACATCGACAGGAACCTAAGGCAAACAATTTGGGAATATACAGACAGGGACAGGACTGGCCTATATGACTTTGCCTTTGATTCTGATTTGTCATACGCCAAGTATGCTGAAAAAATCCTTGATACACCAATGATTTTCATGCCAAGCTCTGAGGGTGAAGTCTATGTCGGAAGAAAGACCCTAGATGAACTAATGACAGAGGAAAATGCCGACATAATGGTTAATCACGGTCTATCCATAGTTTTTCCAGATGTGAGGGTTAAAACTTATATGGAAATCAGGATGCCTGATAATATCCCATATCCTTACAATATGGCGGCTGCGGCTTTAATTAAGGGAATATTTTTTGTCGACCAAACTTTTGAAAAAGTCCACGAATTATTTAAGGATATGACCTATGACGAGGCTCAAAAGCTTAAGAACAACGCATCAAGAATGGGGATTTTCGCCCTTTATGAAAACGTTGAAATCTACCAACATGTTTTAGATATCATAGATATTATAAGACCAGTCCTAGATGAAAATGAAAATAAATACCTAGATGAGCTTGAGGCCATGCTTGATTTTGGCATAGTTCCAAGGGATATTTTTGCAAAAATTTACAAGGATAATCCAAAGAGGGCCGTTTACGAATTTTCTGTAAATAGGTTTGTTGAGGCAAACAATGGCTAAGGTCAAAAAAGCCTACGAATGTACCAATTGCGGCCATATTCAAAATGTTTGGGCTGGCCAGTGCCCGTCTTGCAAAAAGTGGGGGAGCCTTGTAGAAACAACAATCAAAGAAGAAAAGGCTGGCAAAAAAGTCGTCCTCGATGATGATAAAAAAGCCAAAAAGCTAAGGGAAATTGAAATTAACGAGTCGGAGAGAATCCACTCAGCCTATGAGGAATTTGATAGGGCAGTAGGTGGTGGCCTCGTCCGTGATTCGGTTTCAATACTTACAGCCCGCCCAGGTGCAGGCAAATCTACGCTTCTATTACAATTATCAAAATCCTATGCTGATGAGGGGCTCAAAGTCCTTTACGTTTCGGGAGAAGAAAGTGAAAGCCAGATAAAATCAAGGTCACAAAGAATTATGAAAGACGAACCCAAAAATCTTTGGATCCTTTCTACCAATTCCATGGACCTTGCCATTAAGGAAATAAGGGCAACAGGGGCTGATATTGTAATTTTAGACTCCATTCAGACTTTTTCTCTCCAGGAATTTGACAACAAGCAGGGGTCTCCTACCCAGACCATAGAAGTGGCAGGTAAGGCTGTGGAAATGGCAAAAAATCCAGAAAAGAAACGCGCCTTCATCATGGTAGGCCATATGACAAAGACTGGGGAAATGGCGGGACTTCGTACTCTTGAACACTTGGTAGACACAGTCCTAATCCTAGACGGAAGTCCCGATGAAGATTTAAGAGTCCTAACCTCAAGCAAAAATAGGTTTGGAAGGACGGGAGAGATTGGACTTTTTTCAATGGATGAGGAAGGCCTAATAGAAATTACAAACCCAAGCGAGTATTTCATCACCCAAAGGGATAGCGAAATCGAAGGCTCAGCCATTTCTGTAACAAAGGAAGGGTCAAGACTCCTCGAAGTTGAGATAGAATCCTTAGTTTCAAAGTCCTTTATGCCATATCCACAAAGAATAGGCGATTCCCTAAGGCGTGATGACCTAAATACCTTAATTTCAATCCTTCAAGAAAGGGCGGGGTTATACTTATTTGACATGAATGTTATAATCAAGACCACAGGTGGGCTAAAACTTTCCGAACCATCTGTAAACCTTGCAATAATAATGTCTATCGCTTCTTCTTGCCTAAAAAAGCCAATCTCAGACAAGGTTGTTTTCATAGCAGAAGTTGGCCTTACTGGAGAACTAAAAAAAGTACCCCAAGCCAAACAAAGGGTCAAAGAGCTTGAAAGATTGGGATATGACAAGGTCTATCTGGCTAAAAATAGCCTAGAGCAAAAGGATTTTAAATCTATAAAAATCATACAGTTAGCAAATATAAGAGAGGTTATTGAAAAGGTCTTCAAAGTGTAAATTAAGGGAATTATCCTTGATTTTTAGGTAAATATAAGGTATACTTTATAAGTAAATATTACAAAAACAGAATATTTTAAGGAGAGTAATATGAAAAAAAATATTTTTTTAGTAGGCGCACTTGCCCTAGTACTTGCAGCTTGTGGAAATTCAGACAAAAAACCAGCAGAAGAAAAAGCTGAAGCACCAGCAGCAGAAGAAAAAGCTGAAGAAGCAACAGAAAAAACAGGTACAGCAACAGCTGCAGGTTATGGTGGAGACATCAAGCTTACAGTAACAATGGAAGGCGATAAAATCAAAGACATCGCAGTTGATGAACACAAAGAATCAGAAGGTATCGGTGCAGACGCTCTTCCAAAATTAGTTGAAGAAGCCAAAAAAGCAAATAGCGCAGAAATCGAAAATGTATCAGGCGCTACAGTTACAAGCGAAGCATTCAAAGCTGCCCTAAAAGACGCAATGGAAGCTGCAAAATAGGAAAATAAAAGATTTTTAAAGGCTATCTCCGGATGGCCTTTTTTTGTACTTACAAAAATTGTAATGGTTAAAGATTTAGATTAATGTAAAATAGAAGTATGAAAAAGATTAGAAATTTATTTATTATTGCCTTAGTTTTGATTATAGGAGTTATTCTTACTTCTAGGGTTAAAAAAAAGGCTGAGGATGAAAAGTTTATATCAAAAGCGGTCTACCTTTACAATTTGACAGACGATAAGGAAGTTCTTTCTAAAAACGAAAACGAGAGGCTTCCAATGGCATCTCTAACAAAAATCATGACTGTAAGGGTGGCCCTAAAACACATCACTGATTTAGCGGAGACAGCTCCAGTTGATACTGATGCCTATCACAGGGCTGTTGATATGAATGCGTCAATGGCAGGCTTTAGGGGAGGTGAAGCCACTTCCTACAGGGATTTACTTTATGCAACTATGTTAAGGTCCGCTGGCGAAGCTGCAGACAGTCTTGCCATAAACATTTCAGGTTCTATGGATAATTTTGTGGCTATGATGAACCAAGAAGCGGAAGATTTAGGCCTTAAGAATACTTCCTATGCCAACGCTGACGGCATGGATGATCCAAAAAATTACCAATCAGCTAAAGACTGCGCCATGCTTATAAAAGATAGCCTAGAAGATGGCAATTTCAGAGCGATTTTTACAAAAAGAGACTTTGTGACAAGGCCAACCATTGACCATCCCGACGGAGTCTATCTTGAATCGACAGTTCTTAGCCATTTAAAAAAATACAATCAAAATGGCTTTGAAATAATAGGCGGCAAGTCGGGAACAACCGATAAGGCTGGACTTTGTTGGGCAACTCTTGCAGAAAAAAATGGCAAGGAATATATCTTAGTTGTTATGGGGGTCCCTTATGATGACATAGACAACCTAAACGACGGGCAAATTGAAGAAACTTTGAGGATTTACGAAAGTATAGGAGATTAGTATGGATAAAATTTTATTTTTAGAGGGCAAATTTTCAGAAAAAATCTGGGGCGGATCCAAATTAAAAGACCTTTATTCTTACCCAATACCATCAGAAAAAACTGGGGAATACTGGGCAATTTCTGGCATGGAAGGGGAAGCTTCGACAATTTTAAATGGCGAATTTAAAGGCAAATCCCTAAGGGAAATTTATAAAGATAAGCCAGATCTTTTTGGAAATCCATCGGAAAAAGAATTCCCCCTTTTGGTAAAAATAATCGATGCGGCGGACGATCTATCAATCCAAGTCCACCCTGACGATGAGATGGGGGCTAGGCTTGAAAATTCAAAAGGCAAGACTGAGTGTTGGTATATTTTAAATGAAAATCCTGCCTCAATTATTTTTGGACTCAAGGTTGATTCTAAAGATGAGGCCATAAGATTAATTGACGAGAGAAAGTGGGATGAGCTTTTGAAGCAAGTGCCTACAAAAAAAGGTGACTTTTTCTTTGTAAGGGCAGGGACCGTCCACGCTATCAAAAAAAACTCCCTAATCCTTGAAATCCAACAAGCTTCAGACATCACCTATAGGCTTTATGACTATGATAGGAGGGATGATATGGGCAATTTAAGAGACCTCCACCTCGATAAATCCAAAGAAGCTATCAAAATAACCAAGGAAGAAGACCAAATCCAAATCTTGTCTGGCCAGGGTTTTGAGGGGAAAATCCTAACCTCTAATGAATATTTTGAGGTAAGGGAATTTAAAATAAATAAGGAAGCAAAATTTAAAAGAGAAAAGCCATATTTATTGGAATCTGTGATTGAAGGGGCCGGCGAGATTGAAATTGACGGAAAAGTATATCCAATTAAAAAGGGAGATTTTTTCCTAATGACAAATTATGCTAAGGACTATAAAATTACAGGCAAACTTACAATCATAGAAGCAAATCCGATGGAGGATTAAGATGAAAAAAGGAATAATTGAGGGGTTTTACGGTATCCCTTGGACCTTCGAAGAAAGAAAATCTATGATAAATTTCCTATCTGAAATTGCCATGGACCAGTACATTTATGCGCCAAAAGATGACCCTTACCACAACAAAAAGTGGCGAGAACCTTATCCACCAGTAGAAATCGAGAAAATCAAAGCCCTTGCAGACCTAGCTAGGCAAAAAAATATTGATTTCACTTGGGCTATCCACCCAGGCCAAAATCCCTTCGACTTTGAATCTTACGATGAAGAAATTGGGAAGATTTTCGCTAAATATAGGCAATTAATGGGTGTGGGAGTCAAGTCCTTTGGCCTATGTCTTGATGATATTGACAAAAATCTCGCCTACGAAAAAAGATTCGACCATATGAAATTGATAAGAGACTTGGCAGATTTTGTGGAAAAGGAAACGGGCTCTTACCTTTATTTTGTCCATCCTTGGTATAACGACGCTTGGATAGACGAAAAAGGTTATGAATACGAGGGCCTTTTGAAGGATATAAAAAACGTCAACCTTATGTGGACTGGTAGCCAGGTTGTAGATCCTATAAATCACAAGTCAAACGAAGATTTTTTCAAAAGAACCAGCAAAAAGCCCTATATTTGGTTTAACTGGCCTGTAAATGATTATAAGCCTAGTGAAATTTTTTTAGAAATTTTTGAATTTTATGATTCAAGAGATATAAATTTTGACGGTTTTTACCTAAACCCAATGAACCAGGCGGAAGCTTCAAAAATAGCAATCTACCAAGCGAATGAATATTTGAAAAATCCAGAAAAATATCAGCCGGAAGGGGCTTTTAAAAAAGCGGTCAAATACCTAGAACCAGTCGCCTCTGAAGATTTGATAAAAATCGCCCCAAGCTTCTACGGGTCCTTGGTCTACCAAAGGACAGGGACCAAGAAATTTACCGAAGATATGGACCTTAAAAAGGCCTTTGAAGAAAAAAATACAGAAATCCTTAAAAAACTTCTAGAAGAAAAAATAAAGGCCATAGAATCTTATAAAAAAAATCAGGCAAACCAAGCCCTATACAAGGAGATAAATCCCTTTGTATCGAGCTTAGAAAACCTAGTAAGTGCAGTCTTAGCAAAGCTTGAAGGAAATCTAAATCAAGCTGAAAATTATTTTGAGAAGGCAAAAAATATAAAAATACAAGTCTTAGGCGAAAAGGGCTTAGAAGAGATAAATGTCAAAACCAGCGAGGTTTTGGAAGAAATTTACCAAAAAATTTAAGCAAGCAAAAAGGCAGCCCAATCTGCCTTTTATTCTGTCCACTTAAGTGAGTTGAGCGAATGAAAAAATAATTGATGCCCGATAAAAAGTGATAGAAAAAATAACTAAAAAGTAGTACGATAAAATATAATTATATTCAAAAACAAAATAAACGGAGGAACAAAAAATGGGGCTATTCGGACTGTTTGGAGGAAAAAAAGAAGTTGAATTAGATAAAGCAAAAAGTGATGGAAATAAGTCGTTGATGAGAGAAATCTTTGATAGGAAAGTAGATAATGGATCAGAATATGAAATAATCTATGCTTATTCAGAAGATATAGGTGGAGCTAATTTCGCGGTACTTCGTACTGTTTCCTATAAGTACAGAAGTTTTATACTTGGCTACAAGGAAAGCGATTTAAGTTTAGTTTTTCTTGAGGTAAGCCCTGATTTAACTCAGGTTGGTGAAGCGCTTATTTATAGACCACAAGATGTAAAGAAAACTAATTTCACCAAGATGGTAGGTTCCTATTATTTACAATACGGAAACTCATTCAAGAAGGAATTTTTCAACTTTTTTGTTCCTAAGACTATTGACGATATAGTAAATCACGATTGGTATGACGAAGAAACATTCACTTACATTGACCAAAGAGAAGAACACAGTGACTGGGTTGAATTTTGGAATAAGTTTTGCAACTAAAAGGTAAAGTATAATAAGTATGTTACCAAATTATATTTTTACTCTTATGTTTACGGTGTTTCTCATATATAGCTATATCAATATAAAAGTAAAAAAATCTAAAGTTAGTAATAAGTGTCTTTATAAAATAGGCATAGTTGTTGCAATATTGTTGCTAGGAATGGCCATTTACGGTATCCTATTTAATATCCCATTAGGACAAGTGCAATTTTTAATAGAAAATAGCTTCAAATAAAAAACGATAAAAAAGACAAATGTAAAGAACAGTAAACCACAAAAGATTTACTGTTCTTTTTTTCTATTTTGATTTTGCTTCCAAAATTAGTTTTTGTTTCAAATTCCAAAGTTTTTGGGAAAGGTCTACGTAATAATTGTGTGGGGCATCATACCTCTTAACTTCGTCCCAAAGGCTTGCGACTTCTTCTTTTCTATAGGCGGCGATTTTTTCCAGGGAAGGTTCCTCGTAGACTAGCTTACCTTTTTCGAAGATTTTAACTTGCATCTCTCTAGCCTTGTAATTTTTCATTTTTTTCATCTTCCAAGTGAAAAGTGGGTCAAAGATTACTAGAGGTTCGGAATCGTCGACTTCCTCATCCCTTAGGGCTATATAATCAGCCTCGGCCTTGCCAGTTTCAGCGTCATAGAGCCTGTAGACCTTCTTAAAGCCTGGTGTTGTAATTTTTTCTACATTTTCAGAGACTTTGATTTTTGCTTCAAGGTCCCCATCTTTTTCAATAGCCACAAGCTTATAAACTCCACCAAAAACTGGGTCAGACTTGGCTGTAATTAGCCTTTCACCTATACCAAAAGAGTCGATTTTTGCTCCTTGGGCCAAAAGGGATTCGATTTTAAATTCATCTAAGGAATTTGATGCCACAATCTTAAAGTCCTCAAAACCATTCTCATCAAGTCTTTTCCTGACTTCCTTAGAAAGGTAAGCGAGGTCTCCTGAGTCGATTCTCACTCCACCTGTAAGGCCCTTTGGGACTAATTCTTCTTTAAAGACCTTCATGGCATTAACAAGACCAGATTCAAGTGTATCGTAGGTATCGATTAAAAGTATGCAATTTTCTGGATACATTTTTGCGTAGGTTTTAAAGGCCTCGTACTCAGTATCAAAGGCTTGAATCCAAGAGTGGGCCATAGTTCCAGATGCCTTAAAACCGTATTTTTTTGCTGAATAAGTGTTGGATGTGATTGGGGCACCTGCGATGTAGGCAGCCCTGGCTCCAGTAATAGAGGCATCGGCTCCCTGGGCACGTCTGGCACCAAATTCCATTACAAGTCTGTCACCTGCAGAGTTAACAATCCTGTTGGTCTTAGTTGCAATTAGTGAATTAAAATTCATTGACAAAAGCAAATAGGTTTCAATTATAGAACACTCTATGATTGGGGCCTTGACAGTGATGATTGGCTCTCCTGGAAACATAACTGATCCTTCAGGAAAGGCATAAACGTCGCCTGTAAATTTGAAATTTCTCAAATATTCTAAAAATCCTTCAGAAAAACCACCCTGGGCCTTGAAATATTCAATATCTTCGTCAGTGAAATGGAGATTTTTGATATAGGAAATTATATCGTTTAACCCTGCAAAAATTGCATAGCCACCGCCGTCTGGGTTTTTCCTGTAAAAGGCGTCAAAGACAGCGACTGTATCTTTCATTCCGTTTTCATAATAACCATTGGCCATAGTAAATTCATAAAAATCGCTAAGCATGGTTAGGTTTCTAATCTCTTTCATAAGCTCCTTCTTATTTTCAGTTAATTATCTTACCAATATTTATACCCTAAAAGTCAAAACTTTCTTTAAATATTTACCTATAGGCAAATTTACAAAGAAAAGTACAATAATAGAAAAAAGTGAGGATGAAATGTATATATTTGATATTGACGGTACCTTGTTATACACAATAGATACCATTTCTTATTTTATAAATGAAAGCTTAAAAAAATTTGCCTTGCCAGCCTGTGAAAAAAATAGGATTGAATCCTTCGTTGGTAATGGACCTGTTGTTTTATGTGAAAAAGTCCTAGATTATGTTGGAGCAAGTAAAGATAAAGATTATAGGAAAAATTTTCTAGATTTCTATATCAAGGCCTACGATGATAATCCTGCCTACCTTACCAAGGCCTATGATGGGGTAAAAGAGGCCCTTGATGAGCTTAAGAAAACGGGAAAGCCCCTTGTTTGTTTTTCAAATAAACCAGATGAAACTTGCAAAAAAGTCATTCCTGTTGTATTTGGTGAAGGATATTTTGATGATATTTTAGGCTATAGGGAAGACTACCAGAGAAAACCATCGCCAGAAGGGATTATGATCCTTAAGGAAAAGTTTGATGTAGATTTTTCTGATATAATTTATTTTGGCGACAGCGAAGTAGATATGAAGTGCGGAAAAAACGCCGGAATCTTCACTGTTGGAGTCTCTTGGGGTTTTAGGGATAGGAAAGTTCTTGAAGATGCAAAACCTGACCTAATAATTGATGATCCAAGCGAAATGGTAATTAGGAGGGCCTGATGGGAAAAATTTCTCTTGCAAGAATTGATTCAAGACTAGCAAATGCCAGTGTTGTTGAAGATTGGTGTGGTGCTTACAATCTAAAAAAAGTAATCATTGCCAATGACACAACAGCGGAAGATCCTATTAGGGTCGAGGTCATGGATCTTACAATTCCAGATTTCATAGAGTCAACCTACCTAAAGGTTGGAGAGGTAAAAGATTTTCTTGATAAGAATCCTGGAGATTATTTCCTTCTTGTTGAAAATACAGGAGATCTTGAAAAAATTATTGACTTTGGAGCCCAAATCAAGGAAATAAATGTTGGCATAATCCATCTTTCAATTGGCAAAAAATCCTTGACAGAAATGGTGGCGGTAGATGATGAGGATATGAGAATTTTTGAAAAAATCAAAGACCAAGGTTCAAGAATATTCATAAAAACCTCGATAAATGATAAAGAAGAAAAAATAATTTAATAAAAAACCAAAAATTTATCAAAAAAACAATTTTCAACCTTGACAAGGTTGATTTTTGTAGTAATAGATGTTATAATTAGATGAGTTAAGGTTAAGTTTGTGGGGGAAGTTTTACTTCCCTTATTTACTTATCCATCTAAAAGAATAATTTAAAAAGAAAACTAAAAGGAGTTATTAATGAGTGAAGTTAGAGTAAGATTTGCCCCATCTCCAACAGGATATTTGCATATAGGCGGCCTTAGGACAGCCCTATTCAATTACCTATACGCAAGACATACTGGTGGCAAGATGATTTTGAGAATAGAAGATACAGACAGGACCAGGTTTGTAGAAGGCGCTTTGGAAAATCTACTTAAGGCCCTAAAATGGTCAGGAGTTGAAATCGACGAAGGTGTTATGCTCGATGAAAACGGCCATGTTACAGAAAAAGGCGATTTTGGTCCATATATCCAATCTGAAAGGGTGGAAAAAGGTATCTATAACAAATACATCGACCAATTGATCGAAGAAGGCAAGGCTTACTATTGCTTCTGCTCTCAAGAAAGAGTGGATAAGGTCAGAGACCAAATGAAAGCTGATGGTCTTACACCAAAATACGACGGACTTTGCAGGTCTATCCCTCTAGAAGAAGCCAAACAAAGAGTAGCAAATGGTGAAGAATACACAGTTAGACTAAAATTGCCAAAAGACTACGATATTTCTTTTAACGACAGGATTAAGGGCAAAATTACCTTCAATACTGACGATCAAGATGATCAAGTCCTTATAAAAAGAGATGGTTTCCCAACCTACCATTTTGCTGTAGTTGTAGACGACCATTTGATGGGAATTACCCATGTTGTTCGTGGAGATGAGTGGATTTCATCAACACCAAAGCACGTTTATCTTTACGAAGCCTTTGGCTGGGATGCTCCAGAATATATCCACCTACCTACAGTTTTAAATAAGGACCACAAAAAATATTCAAAGAGAAACGGCGACGGCATGGTAGAAGACTTTATCGAAGAAGGTTACATGCCAGAAGGCCTAATAAACTTCCTTTCACTTCTTGGTTGGTCACCAGATAGCGAAGAAGAAATCTTCACCATGGAAGAGCTCGCCAAACAATTTGACTTTGATAGGGTAAATAAAACTGGTGCTGTTTTTGATAAGAAAAAACTTGACTGGGTCAATGGCCACTATGTAAGAGACTTATCTCCAGAAATCCTTGCAGAAGACATCAAGCCATACATGATTAAGGCTGGATTAATTGACGAGTCTTATGACCACGACAAATTAGTTCTCCTTGCAGAAACATGGCAATCAGCCATTGATAAGTTCTCAGATGCACCAAAACTTGCTAAAAACTACTATATCAAGAGTGATGAAATAGAATATGACGATGACGCAAAAGAAGCAATTTCAACAGATGAAGCCAAAACTTTATTTGCTGCATTTTTAAACCACTTAGATGAAATAGATGAAATTGACCAAGAATTCGCCAAATCAGTAATGAAGACTATACAAAAAGAAACAGGCATCAAGGGCAAGAACCTTTGGTTCCCAGTAAGGGCAGCAGTTACAGGATCAGTTCACGGACCAGATTTATCAAATGCCTTCTTAATTATGGGCAAAGACCTAATTAAGGATAGGCTAGAATACGTAAGGGATAATTTTTAATGAAGATTTACAATACTCTTAGCAGAACTAAGGAAGTATTTAAACCAATTGAAGAAAACAAAATAAAAATGTACGTCTGCGGACCTACAGTTTATGACTATATGCACATAGGAAACGCAAGGCCTTTGGTAATTTTTGATACCTTTAGGCGCTTTGCCCAATACAGGGGCTATGATGTGACCTATGTTGTAAACTTCACAGATGTTGACGATAAGATAATCAAAAAATCTATCGAAGAAGGCATCACAACTAAGGAAGTCACAGACCGCTACATTGCTCAATACATGACAGACGCCAAGGCTCTAAACCTAGACGAAGAAGACACCATCCACCCAAGGGCAACCGAGGTTATGGATGATATTATCGATTTCGTAAAGGGTCTAATCGATAAGGGCATGGCCTATGCATCTGACGGGGATGTTTACTTTGATGTGAGCAAAAAAGCCGATTACGGTAAATTATCAAGGAAAAATCTTGATGACCTAGTCCATGGAGCAAGCCAGAGATTAGATGATAAGGACGCAGGCAAGAAGAAAAATCCTGCAGACTTCACCTTGTGGAAGGCAACTAAACTTGACGGCGAGGTTGCTTGGGATTCACCATGGGGCAAGGGCAGACCAGGTTGGCATATAGAATGTTCAACCATGAATAAGAAAATCCTTGGAGATACAATCGACATCCACGCTGGCGGGGAAGATTTGGAATTTCCTCACCACGAAAACGAAATCGCCCAATCTGAAGCCCTAAATGACGTGAAATTTGCAAACTATTGGATGCACAACGGGATGATCCAGGTAAATGGGTCAAAGATGAGTAAGTCTGTTGGTAATTTCTTTACCCTTGATGATATCAAGAAGGAATACGACCTGATGACTATCAGATTTTGGCTTCTCACAACTTCTTATAGGCAGCCAATTAACTTTACCAAGGAAATAATAGACCAGGCCCAAGCTTCCCTAGATAGGCTAAATAATGCCTATTTTAAGGCCGAAGACCTTCTTTCAAATGCAAGCGAAAAAGAAATCTCAGATAGAGAAAATAATTTACTTCAAATCTTAGATGTCAAAGAAAATGAATTTGTAAGTGTAATGGAAGATGACCTAAATACAGCAGATGCCATTACAGTTTTATTTGACCTTGCGAAGTTTATAAATACAAACTTAGACGGAGATTCTTCTAAGGACTTTGTAGAAAAAACTTTCGACCTTTATAAAAGGCTCTATGATGTCCTTGGACTTCTAGCAAAGAAAAAAGAAAGCCAAGTAGACGAGGCCTTTATAGAAGAAAAAATCGCAGAGAGAAACGCAGCTAAGAAAAATAGAGATTTTGCCACAGCTGATAAGATCCGTGATGACCTAAAGGAAATGGGCATCATCCTCAAGGATACCAGAGAAGGTACCAAGTGGGAGATAGGCTGATGGATAAGATTTACGGCAGAAAACCTGTAATCGACGCCATTGATTCGGGTGTTAAAATCTATAAGGCTTTTGTAATCAAGCAAAATTCTAAGATTGTAGACGAGATTATTTCTAAGCTTAACAGGGCAAATGTTGAGATAAATTTTGTAGATAAGAGATTTTTTGATAAAATAGATATGAACCACCAGGGAGTGATGGTAGAGGCGGAATCTTTTCAGTATAAGGACCTATCGGACATTTCTAAATACCAAAGGCTTATAATCCTTGACCAAATCGAAGACCCTCACAACCTCGGTGCCATAATTAGAAGTGCAGAAAGCTTTGGTTTTGACGGGGTAATCATTCCTGAAAGAAGGAGTGCATCTGTAAGCCCAATTGTCTATAAAACAAGTGCTGGTGCTATCAACAATATTAATATAATCATGGTTAAAAATATTAACAGGGCCATAGAAGAAATCAAAGAAGCCGGTTTTTGGGTTTATGGACTCGCTGGCGAAGCCTCTTCACCAATAGACCAAGTGGACCTTAAAGGCAAGGTTTGTTTGATAGTTGGCAATGAAGGCAAGGGACTATCTAGACTTGTTAGGGAAAATTGTGATATACTTATTAATATACCGATGAAGGGTTTTGTAAATAGTTTAAATGCATCAGTAGCCTCAGCAATTGCCATGTATGAGGTTTTAAGACAAAATGGCTTTAATTAAGGAAAATATAACCTATGTCGATGGCTACAATGTTATTAACAAGTGGCCAAAGCTCAGAGAGGCAGCCAGAGAAAGTCTAGAAACAGCCAGGGAAGATTTGATCGAAGACTTGGCTGAATATAGCTTTTTATCTGGGGAAAAAATGGTCATTGTTTTTGACGCCTACAACCTTGATAGGCTCAAGGAGACGACCATAGAAAAATACGGGATGATCATAGTTTTTACCAAGAGGTTTCAAACTGCAGATACCTACATTGAGGCGGAACTAGCAAGGATTGCCAGAAGGCACAATGTAAAGGTAGTCACAGACGACGGCCAAGTACAAAACATGGCCCTAGTCAAGGGTGCAAGTAGGATGACAGCCCTTGAGCTTAAGGCAGATCTTGATATATTAAGATCCAAGATCAAAAAAACTAAGAAGGCGAATTTTAACGAAAATTACGACGCCTATCCCATTTCCAAAGCCTTAAAAGCCAAGCTAGATGAGCTTAAAATAGACCTAGACGACTAGGTGGGTAAATAAATTCAAACGGGTGATAAGATGGATAAAATAAATTTAAAAGATAAGGAAAATTTAGAAAAGCTTAGAGATTATCTTGATACAAGTGATTTGAGCGAGGAAGAGCTCATCGAACTTGTAGATGCGATGACCGATGAGCAAAAAGAAGAAATTCTAGACATTATTTCTGAAGAAGACGACGAAGACTTCGACGATGATGATGACCTAATTGGATCTGCCAAAAAGGGAGTAAACACCTCCCTTGCCCCTATCAAACGCAAGGACATGATGAAATTATCTGACCTAAACAACGAAGAGATAGTGGAGCAATTCCAACTTGGCAACCAAAACGCTCTTTCAGCCCTTGTTGAAAAAAACCAAGGACTTGTAAGGAGTCGTGCCTCATATTTCTTTAGGTCCCACGGCAACGACCTAGACCTAGAAGATTTGGTCCAATCCGGCATGCTCGGTATGATAAGGGCTGCAGAGAAATTTGACCTTACCCTAGGCTACAAATTTACAACCTACGCCTACAAGTGGATAGATAAGGCAATCAGAAAGGCCATCAACAAAGAAGGACATACAATCAGAATACCAGCAGGTAAGTACTTAAAATTAAATAAATTAAAACAAATTCTAAAGGCTAATCCAGAAGCAAGCGATGAAGAGCTTTATAGAATTTTGGAAAATGAAGGAATAAACAAAAAACAAGCAGATGATTTATTCCTAATCAACAGAAACCAAGTAAACTCCACATCCTTAAACATCAACTTAGACTCTGAGGATTCCACAGGTGATGAGCTAATGGATATGGTAGGCGATGAGTCAACCCCAGTAGATATGCTAATCCTAGAAAAGGACATGGAAAACTTCCTAATGCAGGCCCTAGACCAGCTAACAGAAAGGGAAAAGCAAATAATAATCTACAGGTACGGCCTAGACAACGAAAAACCAAAGACCCTAGAGCAAATTGGAGCAATTTACGACCTATCTCGTGAGAGAATAAGACAAATTGAAAACCAGGCCTTGGGCAAATTAAAAGACTATTCAGATTCAATTGGATAAAAAATATTAATTACAAGACTTATTCACCAAAATTCAGTTGAGTAAGTCTTTTTTATTGAAAAAATTGGTTCTATAATAAATCGTGTTGGTAGAAGTAGATGAAACTTCTGTCAGCACGATTTTCTAGTAAAAAAGAAGACATATTTAATCATTTACCCTATAATTAAATCAGCTACAAATTAAAAAGGAGATTAAATATGTCTAACAATTATTTTATTACAAATTTGTTGAATATCAAAGATAAGAACCTTAATTTTTCTGATGTAATATATCACAAAATTATTAAAGGTGTAACTCATACAATTCTAACAGCTAAATTAAAATATTCTAATCAAGTTTGCCCTCATTGTGGTTTAAACCATAATCTAATTAAGTACGGATTTAAATCATCTATTGTAAGGTGCTCTAGGGCAGGTGAGCATCCTGTACTAATTGATTTAAAGAAACAGAAAATGTTTTGTAAATCTTGTGATAAATACTTCTTACTTGAGTCTAAAATAGTTGATAAACATTGTAATATTTCTAATCAAGTAAAAAAACACATATTTGCTGATTTAACTAAAAAA
>NZ_JAGGLO010000001.1 GCF_017874475.1 Anaerococcus degeneri | reverse complement strand
AATTTGAAAAAATGTTGAAAGATGATGTTTTTACACCATCAAAAGAAGAGATTCCTTATCAAGATGTTCCAAGAATACCAGGAAATACAAGTGAAGCAACCAAGCCTTCAAATAATCCTCCTAAGAAAACACCACTTGTAAAAGGTGGTAATACAAAGGCAGTAAATAATCTTGCAACACAAGAAAATAAAGCAAGAGGTTCAGTAATTGAAAATGTAGATAGGAATGGAAAAGATATTACACCAAGTGGAGATACAGAAAAAGATAAAGAAAATCCAGTAGATGTAAGACAATTTTTAACATTTCAAACTAAAAGTGGAAAAACTATGCACCTAATAGTGGATCACTCATCAAACCAAGACAATGTAAGGCTATTAACAGAAGTAGGAGAGCAAGACCTACTTAATATGATTGAAGGAGAAAGTGAAGCAAAGCCAAAAGAAGAAGTAGTAAAAAAAGAAGAACCGGTGGAGGAAAAACCGAAGAAAGAGGAGAAGGAAGAAAAGAAATCAGGGATAGGACTCTATTTATTTATGGGTTTAATTATTGTTGGTGTAATGGGTGCAGGATATTACTTCAAAATCTATAAGAAAAATGAAGAGGCAAGTTTTGAAGATGAGCAAGATTATAATGAATTAGAAGATGATTATGAATCTGAAGGGGAGGATTATAATCTTGAAGATAAGGAAGATACAGAAGTTATTCCAGATGAAGATGAATTTTAATCTTTTCAATGATTTAAGCAGTAGATTAAGGGCAACATTATTAAAAAACTAGAGGAGGAAAAATGAAATTAGTAATCGCAGAAAAACCAAGTGTTGCAGCATCAATAGCAAAAGTTATAGGAGCAAAAAATAGAAATAATGGATATTATGAGGGAAACGGATATATTGTTTCATGGTGTGTTGGACATTTAGTACAAATGGCAAATCCTGATGTGTATGATGAAAGATATAAGAAGTGGAGAATTGAAGATTTACCTATTATCCCAAAAGAATACAAGTATGAGGTAACGAAGACAACTAAAAAACAGTTTAATATTCTTAAAAGGCTAATGAATAGTAATGAAGTTGACACCATTATTAATGCTTGTGATGCTGGTAGAGAAGGAGAAGCTATCTTTAGACTTGTATATATTATGGCAAATTGTAAGAAGAAAATGAAACGTCTTTGGATTTCCTCAATGGAAGACTCTTCCATAAAAGAAGGATTTAGCAACTTAAAAGATGGAAGTAATTATGATAATCTTTTTGATTCAGCTAAGGCTCGTGCCATAGCTGATTGGCTTGTTGGAATGAACATAAGTAGACTTTACTCCTGTCTATATAATGAAAATTATAGTGTAGGTAGAGTACAAACACCAACTTTATCAATGATTGTGAATAGAGATGATGAGATAAATAGTTTTAAAAAAGAAAAATATTATACAGTGGAGATTTCTATTAATGGATTTACACTGTCGACAGATAGAATTGATGATGAGATAGTGGCAGAGCAGCTAAAAAATTTAATCGGAGAAAAAATTGAAATAACCGATGTAATTAAAAAAGAAAAGATTACAAAGCCTAATCTGCCTTTTGATCTAACAACACTTCAAAGAGAATGTAATAAGTATTTTGGATACAGTGCAAAACAAACCCTAGATTATGCCCAAAGCCTGTATGAAAAGAAGTATATTACCTATCCACGAACAGATTCAAGATATTTGACAGTAGACATGATAGAAAGCACTGTAAATAATATTATAGGGAAAAATGATTTTGACACAGAAAGAATTAAGGTAGTTTTTAATTCTGAAAAAGTTACAGATCATCATGCAATAATTCCAACGATAAGTTCATTAAATAAGGATATTTCAAATCTTCCGGAAAGTGAAGCCAAAGTCTATAGACTTATAACAAATAAACTCTATGCAAGTTTTGGATATCCACTTGTAGAAAATACAACAAAGATAGTGGCTGAATTTGACGGGTTTGAATTTATAAACACTTATAAAATAATTGCAGAAGAAGGATTTACAAAATATTTAGAAGAATATAAATCAAAGAAGAAAGAAGATATACAACTTCCTGATGTAAAAATAGGAGATTTTTTATATATTGAAAATAAAGATATAAAAGAGAAGTATACAAATCCACCTAAACACTTCACTGAAGACACACTCTTAAAAGCAATGGAAATAGCTGGGAATGATGAATTAGTTAAGGATGTTGAAGTTGAGAGAAAAGGACTTGGTACTCCTGCTACAAGAGCGGGAATAATAGAAAATTTGATATACAAAGGTTATATAAAAAGAGAAAAGAAAAACCTAATATCAACTAGAAAGGGATTAAACCTAGTGACTATAGTTATAGATGAGTTTAAATCTCCAAAGACAACAGCAAAATGGGAAATGAGATTAAGTGATATAGCAAAGGGTAAGGAATATAAAGAGAATTTTTTAAAAGAAATTGAAGAAGAAATAAAAAATACTATAGGTAAATATTATAAGTAAATTGATTATAAAAACTTGAATATAATTATAGGAATGAAGAAAGGAATGATTTATGAAAGAAATAGGGTATAATATAAGTGATAAAAGAATAGGCATTAGGAAATTTGCTTATTTGACATTACTATAAATATACGTTATACTCTTATCAGATAAAGATGGTGTCCCGCTACCGTTAAAGGTGGAGCATTAAAGAAGGTGTATCATTACCTACATCCCAAAGGTAAAATATTAAAGCAAACAGAGAGGTTAAAACCTTTCTATTTTTTTATTCCAATTTCTTCTGCAAAGGAAAACGCAAAAAATGAAAGAATGTTTCTGATGAGCATTTTTTAATTTATGAAGTGATCGATGATAGTATTACTATAGATGGAGATATTTACAGATATTATTCTGATAAAGAAAAAATGCACATATTATCTATATTGGATATTAAGAAAATGATTCCTGTACCGACTGATTGTTATGAAAGAATTGATTTTAACGAACTTGAAGATATCAGATATAAAGACTTATTTCAAAAAGAATACGCTTTTTGTTTAAAAATAAAAACAAAGATCTTGATAAAGGTAGAAAAAATATACAAAAATCAAAAGAAAACAGGAATTATAAGAAGATCAAATTGCAATTTTTCAAAGTTAGAAAAGGCAATGTTGGATTGGAAGCAATAGAATAAAGGCAGTTAGAGCGATTTGAAAAGTAAAAAAATTCAATCGTTTTTTTATTGCAATAAAAAGATAGCGTAAATGACATTTTAAAGTTATCTTTTGCTTACAGAAATTTAAAAAATAGAAAGAAATAAAGTTTAATAAATAAATATATAAAAATTTAGTTCATTTTTATCACTATAATGAGGAGGGATAAAATGCCAAGATATGATATAGTAGATTTAAGCAGAACAATCTATCTTGCAAAAGAAGAATTTAAGAAAGATATAAAAAAATATGAGGAATATTTAAAGGTATCAGGCAATAACTATAAGTATCCATATATACATCAAATATCTATATACAATATGGATCCAAAAGCAACAGCCTGTGCAGAATTTGATTATTGGAAAAGTATAGGTAGAAGCGTTAAAAGAGGCGAAAAAGGAATACCACTTTTAGATATAGATAGTGGAAGGATAAAATATATATTCGACATAAGGCAAACAGTAAGTATTAATCATAATATTTCTGAGGTAAAGTTATGGAAATATGATAGCAAAAAGCATTTAAACTTACTAGATGAACTGATAGATAAGTTTAAAGAAAAAGATAGTAAGCTTCTATTAAGCCAAGAAGATAAAATTGATGCCTTAGTAGAAAGTAATGTTAGAGGAAAATTCAATAAAATTTTAGAAAGTCTATCTGATGAAAGTTTAAAAAGCATTCAAAAGGTAGACCTTTTTAATTTGTTAAAAGAATCCGTAAAAATTTCCATAAGCGAGAGAATGGAGGTCTCATATCAGCTAAAAGAAGAAAACTTATCTTTACTGTCTAAAATATCAAGTTCGGACATAGACAAAGTATTAAGTATAAGTGCTAATATAAGTAAAAATATCTTACTTGATTTGGGAAGTGAAATAAAAAGATTAGAAATTTTAGAGAAAATTCAAGAAAGAAAAGATTTGGAGCAGACAAAAGAGCTTAAGGAGCGTTATAATAAATTAAGTTCTGATATAAACGGTGAAATAAATTTTAAAGGAGGCTTGGAAGATGAAAGAGAAATTAACATTGGCAGGCAAGGAATACCTCATGGAGGAGGGGATTTACACACCAATCGTCAAGGAGAATTCCTTCGAGAGACAGGGAGGGACATACAAGATGGAAGAATTGGAGGAAGGCATGGAAGTCCTAATACCCAATATGGCAATTCCCAAGGAAATAGATTTAAAGAAACTCAACAGATGGGGAAGGATGAGATTGAACTTTCTCAAGGAGAACAAAGAAGAGGATTATCAGATAATGTATTTGCAAGGGACATTGATGGATCATCTTCTATCAAAGGAAAAAGAGATAGAGGACTTTATCACGAGGGAAGAAGTCAAAATGATGGAAACTTGGGGTCTGACAGAAGAACTGAAAGAAGAGGACTATCTGAAATATCTGAGATTGAAGAAGAACATGGATATGACCCTACAAGAAATAGGGGAAAAGGAGATAATCTTAATCTAAAAAAAGAGGAAGTAGAGTCTACTTCCTTTTTTTCTGCTAAAAATCAGGGAGAGCAAATATCCTTCTCAAATCCAATAAGTCAAAGAGAAATAGATACATTTTTAATTCATGGAGGAAATCATGAAGATGGAAGATTAGCAGTAATAGCAGAATTTTCTAAGGGTAAATCTTTAGAAGAACAGGCAAACTTTTTGAAAGAAATATATAGGGGAGCCAATGGTCTTGAAATTGAAGGAAGAAAGATATCTGCATGGTTTGGAAAGGAAGGAGCAATTTTTAAAGATGGAGATGAGGCAAGATATAGAGAAGGGCAAATAGTTTCTTGGAAAGATTTAGCTAATAATATTAATAATTTATTAAATAGAGGAGAATTTGCTAGCAACGTGGAGGTTATAGAAAGTGCCACATATGAAAGAGAAAAAATAGCAGAAACATTATTGTATTTAAAGAGAGATCTTTCTGATGAAACTAAGGACAGATATTTAGCGATCCTTAATGATATAAAAGGAAGAGGCTTCCCAGATGAAAAAGAAAATCTCGGGAAAAAACTTGAAGATAAAAATTTTATAAATAAACTCAGAAAAGAATACGAGGTATTTTTAGAAGAATATAAGATTAATCCTGATATTTTAAGATTTCATCATTATAAATTATCTACAATCTATAATGACATCAATGATCTAGAAATAGAAAGAAAATTATATAGGTCAAATTTAAAGGATATTGCACCTATTCAGAGTTTTATAACACAAGATGAAATAGATGAAAGCCTAAAAAGAGGAAGCGGGTTTTCTGATGGAAAGAAAAGAATATATGAATTTTTTACTGAAAAGCATGATTTAAAAGAACAATCAGATTTCTTGAAAAATGAATATGGCGTAGGTGGAAGTTCTCATGCACTATCTGCTGCAAGAGAAAGTGGTGAGTGGCACGATGCGAAGGGAATAAAATATAATAAAGGTAATGCAAAAGAAATACTACTATCTTGGTCTAATGTTGCAAGAAGAATTAATGACCTTATTAAAAAGAATAGATATATAGATGAAGAAAGTTTTAAAGAAAATAGGGAGAAAAAAACAGATCAGGAAATAAATAAAACAGAAAAAGAAAGCCAGGAGTATATAAATTATCAAGATGATTTGCCTCCAACTGATAATGATGTATATATAGAAAGAACAAATAATAGTTCTATATATTATTATCAAGGACAGTCGGTAGCAAGTATAGGTGATGATGGAAAACTTATCATTTATGATGAATTTATACCAAACTTTTTAAAAGAAGAAATATATTCCATAGCCTTTGAAAAACAATTAGATATACCATTGGACCAGTTAGACGATGGAATTATTCTTGAGGGAATACATGACACTTTTTATATTAAAGAAAAGGAAGAAATAGAAGGAAGAGAATATTACCTATTAGAAAGTCAAAGTCGATATGATAATATTCCAAATATTGTAGTTAATTCTAACAAAGAAGTTATAGATGATGATATAGTAAATGGTTTTGAAGAATTTAAGGAATTTTATACTAATAAAAATAAAGAGAATATAGATTTTGATCTAGATAGCCATAAAAAAGATGATTATTGGATAATTGAGCTTAATGAGGGTTCAAGTCTAATAGAAAAAGATTATGCAGGACAAAGGCTGACTAAAGAACTATTAAATGAAATAAGGGAAATAGATGAAAAAATAAGACTTCATAATAAGACCTTAGGAGAAGATGAATATGGGCAGATGACTGATAAGTGGGAGGGGTATTCCAAATTCTATTTTAACCATATAGTAGATGGGAAAATAGTTGATCACTATAAGATAGACATAGGTGATGGAAATGAGATCAACCAAAGAGACTTTGAATTTCTTTATGAACAAATAGGAAAAAGTCAGATAGAACTTAATCAAACTATAGAAGAAAATAAGATAGATGAAAAAATAATTTCAATAAATCAAATTGAAGATAGAATTTTTGATGTATTAGTTAAGGATAAAGTTTTAGAAAATGAAATTATAAAGGCAAGAGAAAACTTAGGAAATAATACCTTAGCAAGTTTTAACTCTGTATTCCAAAGAGAATATGCAAAAATCATGAGAGAAGTTGCCGATAAGCAAGGAAATCTTCCAGATGATATGAAGTCAATAGATAAGGTTAAAGAATTAAGTCTTAGAACCCAAAATAGATATAGACAGTATTTATATAATTCACTTGAAAACAATATAGAAGATGATAAGGAGATACTCTCTATAAAAGTGGGAGATATAGTTAGAACAGAGGATAATAAATATTTAAAAATAAAAGATATTTCCAGTGGATATGATAATAACCATAATCCAATAACATATTATTCATATGATGCCTATTTTGATAAGGACTTAAAACTATTTTCACATTCCTTTAAAGGAAGCGATTTAAAAGCTTTAGAAGTATTAAGAAATGAAGTAGAAGAAAAATTAACAAAAGAGATTGTAGAAGATAAATTAGCAGTAAAAGTAGGATATTATTATGCTTTAGTAGATAAAGAGAAAACAAAGGATATAGAACTAGAAGAAACAGGAATTAGAGTTTATCCAAGAAAGGAAAACTCACAAGGAAAGATCTACAATTTATATAAAGGGAAATCTTTTGAGGATAGCAGAAAAATAGACAGTTTGTTTGATGAAATTACTGTCAAAATGAAAGAAGTAAACCTTACAAATTTAAATGATGTATTAGAATTGGAAAGAGAAGGATTATTTGAAATTGCTGATGATAAAGTTACAAAATTTGAGAAAGGCTATGATATAGATGTTCAAAGTTTTAATCAGCAATTTCCGGATTATTATAATGATATATATGTTTTTAATAAAAATCTTGAAATCAATGGAGCATATCAAAATTTAGCACATATAAATGAAGAAAATATAATTACTTTTAATATAAATTTATCGCAAGAAGAAAAATCAAAAATTGAAGAAATAAGAGATAAAAAAGAAGTTCTTTCCAAGTTAATAGATAAGGATATCAAAGAAAAAAGAGAATACTATTTTGATCCTCAAAATGAAGAATACTTACTACTATCAAAGAAAATAGAAGAAGGACTATTAAAAATCCCAGATAGTATTAAGGAGATAATCGATGGAAAAGAAGGCTTTGATGTAGAGCTAATCTTAGATATAAAAGAAAAAACTCTAAGACAAAATTTACGATACAATGGATATATTTTAAATTCTAATCAAGCTATAAAATATAAAAGTTATAAGGACATATTAAGTAACTTACCTTATTTACTTGATGACAAACATAGAGAAGTGCTTTTAAATGGATATTTAAATCAGCAAATAGAAAATGATAGAACAAGGCAAGAAGAAAATCCATTTAAAGAAGGTATGAGTGTTAGATACAAAGGAAAAGAATACACTATAACCGCCATTAACGATGCTACAAGTCCTAAAACTATAGAACTAGAAGATAGCACAGGACTAATGAATGGGTTTATTACCGGAAGTGAAACAATTCTTTTTAATCACTACAAAGATCTTGATTTGGAAGTTATAAAAAAAGAGGAATTAATTCCGTTAGAAATAGAAGATTATAGTATTTTAGGATTACCAGTTCAATTTAGAAATAAGGAATATTTAATTAAAGAAAACGAATTTAATGAATCTGGAATGGGTAGATTAGCTTTAAGTACAATAGATAAGAATGTTATTACTGAAGTAATATATAGTAGAGAAAGACCTGTTTCTAATATTTTTGCAAGAAAGGAAGATTTAGAAGAATATAAATCTAGTGAAAAAGATAAATTAAGCAAAAAACAATCTATCGATAAAGAGGAATTAGTAGAACAAATTAGCTTTGAAGATATTGATAATAATAACGAAGAAAAAGTTAAAAAAGACAATTCAGGGATCTTATATAAAAGCCTTGATATAATAAATAATAAATCTTCTCTTGTTGCTGATCAGTTTATAGTAAGAGTTGATAATGAAAAGGAAGAATTTTTAGTATATAGTTCGTCTAATCCAAAAAATTATAGGGAATTTACTCTACCTTTTTCTTACCTCAAAGGAATCGACAAAATTGACGGAGATGGTAATTCATTGAAATTGACCACTCATAGAAAAGAAACTATTGATAAGAAGTTAGAAGAATATAAGGAATGGAAAGAAAATAATAATTTAATAAGGACTGATAGAGAAAATATAGAAGGGATTTCTGAAGGTTCTTTAGAAAACTATAAAATTATTAATGAAGAAGAAAACCTACCACCTTCACAGAGATTAAAAAACAACATTGAAGCTATAAATGTCTTAAAGGCTTTAGAAAAAGAAAATAGAAGTGCAAGAAAAGATGAACAGGAAATTTTGGCAAAGTATATCGGCTGGGGAGGACTTTCTGATGTATTTAATGAAGAAAAGGAAGGTCAATGGCTTGATGCAAGAAACTTTTTAAAAGAAAATCTAACTGGGAAAGAATATAATAGGGCAAGAGAATCAACCTTAACGGCTTTTTATACGCCGAAAGTAGTTATAGACGCTATCTATGAAAGTCTTTCTAATCTTGGCTTTGAAAAAGGAAATATATTAGAACCAAGTGCTGGGACAGGGAGATTTATAGGAAATCTACCTGAAGAAATGAAAGAGTCAAACTTTTATGGAGTTGAATTAGATAGGATTAGTGGACAAATTGCCAAAGAACTTTACCCTAATGCCAATATCCAAATAAAAGGCTTTGAAGAAACCAATTTTTCTAATAACCTATTTGATGTGGCCATAGGAAATATTCCTTTTGGAGAATTTAAAGTAGCAGATCGTGAGTACGAAAGTAATAACTTTCTAATTCACGATTATTTTTTTGCTAAAACCTTAGATAAGGTTAGGGATGGAGGCATAATTGCTTTTATAACATCTTCAGGAACAATGGATAAAAAAAGTGAAGATGTTAGAAGATATATATCAGAAAGGGCGGAGTTCTTAGGAGCAATACGACTACCTAATAGAACATTTAAAGGAGTAGCAGGTACAGAAGTAACTTCAGATATAATCTTTTTAAAAAAGAGAGATAGGCTATTAAAGCTAGATGAAGACTGGGTAAAGCTAGATGAAGACGAAAAAGGACTAATATATAATAAATACTTTGTAGATAATCCTCAGATGGTAATAGGGACTATGGAAGAAATACCGTCAAGATTTGGGACAAGCCTTGCATGTATTGAAAATAAAGATATTTCTTTAGAAGAAGGACTAAAAAAAGCCATTAAAAATATCCAAGGTAGGTATGAAGAAGCTCAAATAAATGATGATTTAGGAGAAGAAACAATACCAGCTGATGATAGTGTTAAAAACTATTCTTTTGCTTTAGTGGATGATGAAATATATTTTAGAGAAAATTCAATTATGCAAAGAATATCCTTAAACCAAAAGGATAAAGATAAGGTAAAAGAATATTTAAGATTAAATGAAAGTCTAAGGAAAGTTATAACCTATCAAAGAGAAGACTATTCAGATGAAGAGATAAAAAAAGAACAAGAAAATCTAAATAAATTCTACGATGATTTCAATAGCAAACATGGAAGATTAAATTCAAAAACCAATAAAAAGTTATTTAGAGAAGATGCCAATTTTTCTTTAATTTCAACTTTGGAAAAATTAGATAAAGAAGGCAACTTTATAGGAAAATCTGATATCTTTAACAAGAGAACTATAAAAAAAGCTGTCATAATAGATCATACAGATAGGGCAATAGATGCTCTGGTACTCTCTATTAGTCAAAAAGGGAAAATAAATTTTGATTATATGGAAGAATTGACAGGAAAAACAAGAGATAAATTAATAGAAGAATTAAAGGGAGAAATATTTTTAAACTTAGATTCCTTTGAACCTAATGATATAAATCCATTTAAGTCTGCTAAGGATCTAGGAGATTTTTCAAGACCTTACGTAAGTGCTGATGAATACTTGTCAGGAAATATAAGAGATAAAATTGAAGTTGTAGACTCTTATATTAAAAATATTGAAAGAGAATTAGAAAAGGAAGAAAATTCAGCAGATGGAGAGGTGTTAGAAGAAGAGTTAAAGGAGTTAGATTTTCAAAAAGCAAAACTAATGGAAGTTATGCCTAAAGCACTAGATGCAAGTGAAATTACAGTTAGAATGGGCGCAACATGGATACCGGAACAAGATTACAAAAAATTTATGTTTGACTTGTTGAAAACACCAGTTTCATCAAGGTGGAATATAGATATTAAGTATTCTGACTTTACAGGAGAATATAGAGTTGAAGGAAAAAGCTCTGATAGGGACAATGACCTTGCTTCTTTTACCTATGGTACAAATAGGGTAAATGCCTACAAATTGATAGAAGATACTTTAAATTTAAGAGATACTAAGGTATTTGACCAAGTAGAAGACAGTGATGGAAAGAAAAAATCTGTGCTTAATCAAAAAGAAACAATGCTTGCAAGAAGTAAGCAAGAGATGATAAAAGAAGAATTTAAAAGCTGGATATTTGATGATGTGGAAAGAAGAAATAGATTAGTAGAAGATTATAACGAAAGATTCAATTCCATAAGACAAAGGGAATATGATGGATCTAATCTTACTTTTGAAGGAATGAATCCTGAAATAGAATTAAGAGCACATCAAAAAGATGCCATAGCAAGAGGTTTGTTTGGTGGAAATACTTTACTTGCCCATGAAGTAGGAGCAGGAAAAACCTTTGAAATGATAGGTATAGCCATGGAGTCAAAAAGACTTGGAATGAGTAATAAGTCAATGTTTGTTGTTCCTAACCACATCGTAGAGCAATTTGGAAGAGAATTTAATGAACTCTATCCAGGAGCTAATGTATTATGTGCCACAGAAAAAGACTTCACACCAGATAGACGAAAAAGATTTTGTAGTCGTATTGCTACAGGAAGTTTTGATGCTGTTATTATAGGGCACAGTCAATTTGAAAAAATTCCTATATCAAAAGAAAGACAAGAATATGAATTACAAGGTCAAATTGATGAAATCATTGACTATATAGATGAATATAAAAGAGAAAGGGATCAAAGATTTACTGTAAAGCAATTAGAAAAAACAAAGAAAAAATTAGAGACAAAGTTAGAAAAACTAAATGCTGATTATAAGAAAGATGACGTTGTAACCTTTGAGGAACTGGGAGTAGATAAGTTATTTGTAGATGAAGCCCATGCCTACAAAAACCTCTATCTATTTTCTAAAATGAGGAATGTAGCAGGAATTACTTCTACAGATTCACAAAAATCATCAGATATGCTTATGAAATGCCGCTATATGGATGAAATAACTAATAATAAAGGATTAGTATTTGCCACAGGTACACCAGTAAGTAACAGTATGGCTGAACTTTATACCATGCAGAGATATTTACAATATGATGAATTAAAAAAGATGAAATTGCAACATTTCGATTCTTGGGCATCTACTTTTGGAGAAACGATAACGGCAATAGAATTAAATCCTGAGGGTAATGGTTATAGGAGCAAAACCAGATTTGCAAAATTTTATAATCTTCCTGAACTTATGAATACTGTAAAAGGATTTATGGATATTAAAACAGCTGATGTTTTAAATCTTCCTACACCAATTGCCCATTATGAAACTATAAAAACAAAGCCTACCGAAGAACAAAAAGAAATTCTTGAAACTTTTTCCGAGAGAGCAGATAAGGTTCGTGATAAGCAGGTAGATTCAAGTGTTGATAATATGCTATTAATAACAAATGATGGGAAGAAGATGGCGTTAGATCAAAGATTAATCAATCCTTTACTTCCTGATGATCCTAATAGTAAGGTAAATACCTGTATAAAAAATGTATTTAGCATTTGGGATAAATATAAAGATAAAAAATCTGCTCAATTAATATTTTGTGATATGTCTACACCAAGTAGTGATTTTAATATCTATGATGATATTAAAACAAAACTTATAGATATGGGAGTACCTGAAAATGAAATAGAATTTATTCATAAGGCAAAAAACAATATGGAAAAAGATGCTATCTTTGATAAGGTAAGAAAGGGAGAAATAAGAGTCTTACTTGGTTCAACACAGAAAATGGGAGCAGGTACTAATGCTCAAGACAAGCTAATTGCAATCCACGATCTTGATATACCATGGAGACCGGCTGATCTTTCTCAAAGGGCAGGAAGGATTGTGAGGCAGGGAAATGAGAATAAGGAAGTCCATATATTTAGATATGTAACAGAAAATACTTTTGATGCCTATCTTTTCCAAACCTTAGAGAATAAACAAAAATATATTTCTCAAATTATGACTTCAAAGACACCTGTAAGAGTTGCAGAAGATGTAGACGAAGCCACATTAAACTATGCCGAAATCAAAGCTCTTGCAACAGGAAATCCATTAATAAAGGAGAAGATGGATCTTGATGTTGAAGTTTCTAAACTTAAAATGCTAGAGTCCAATTTTAAATCAAATCTTTACAAGCTGGAAGATAAAGTAGTTAAATTTTATCCAAAGGAAATAGAAAGATTAAAAGAAAGGATAGAGAACTTAAAGGAAGATATTAAAAATGTTGAGCCTTATAGAGATGTAGATAAAAATTTAAAAGAAGATAATAAATTTACCTCTCTAATTATTGACGGAAAGAAGTATATAGATAAGAAAATAGCTGGAGAGTTTTTGTTGAACAAAATTAAGGGAGTTAAAATATATAGGGAAATGGATAAAGATGGAGAAAAAATAGGTGAATATAGAAATTTTGACTTATCCATAAAATATGATTCTTTTTTCAATAAATATAACTTTATATTAAAAGGTAAGGGAGAATATAGAGGAGAGTTTGGAACAGATGAAATAGGTAATATAACAAGAATGGATAATGTATTAGATAAATTACCAGAAAGATTAGAAAATACAATTTCAAAACTAAAAGATACAGAAGAGCAATTTCAAACAGCCAAAATTGAAATACAAAAGACATTTCCACAAGCTGAACTTTTAAAGGATAAGACACTAAGACTTGCAGAAGTAAATAATTTACTAGATATGGGAAAAAGTGAAGATATAAGCCAAGATAATCCATTACTAGAAGAAGTAAAGGAAGAATTGATAGACTTCCTTAACAGAGAATATGATGAAGAAAACAGGTTAGAGGACTTTGATACTATATTTCCTGACTTAACAGATATAGGAATAGCTTATACAACTACACCAGATGAAAAACATGAAATACAAGTAAGTTTAGATTTAATAAATTACAAGATGAACACCTATGTAGATAAGAACTTAATTGACAGTTTTCAATACACCTATGATCCCTTAGATGCAAGTGATTTAAAAGAGTTAGTACAGATAAAGACATCTATTGGATTTTGGGACTTTAGTGAGCTTGTATCAGTAAATGAAGAAAAATTGAGAGAAGTAATGGGACTTGAGATAGATGATGATGGCAACTTCTATGATCCACTATCTAAAGATATGGATTTAGACGGAATAATAGATAGAAATGATGCTGATTTTAGAGATAGTAAAGTGCAGGAAATAGGAGATTTTGAAAGGAAAGAAAAAACATCTATTATGGATAAATTAAAGGAATATAAGGGGAATTTAGCAGCAAATAATAATATAAAAGAAATAAATAATAGTGAACCATGTGGCAGATAAAACTTTAAATGATATTATTAGAGGAAAAAGAATATGGAATTTGATAGAGATAGATTTAATGAATTTATTCAAGAAAATTTTTCTTTTGATGGTGCTACTCAGAGAATAATTAACAATATAGTTGAATATGGAATTAAAAATTTTGCCACTTCAGAAGATAAATTAGTTGAATTTATTCAGACTACAATTGATGATCCAACAGTTGAAGAAATAAAACAATTTATTATTAGTGATGAGAAGGAAGAAGAAATAAAAGATTTCACAGATGAGATGGATAAAAAAATAAAAGGAGGAATAGCAATGAATATAAAAAAGGGAAATGTAATTGAAACTGAATTTGGAGACACTATGGTACTGGATGTCAAAGATAATCAAGCGACCTTATTTGACGGGAATCAATTTATTTTAGCCACAGGAGTGGAGTTTAATAAAGATAGTGGAAAGTATGAATGGGATTCTGTTAGATACGCAAGTGATATTAAAACAATAGCAAACATGGAAAATACAAATTTTAAAAGCATGAAAAATACAATAGATTTCTTAGCAGAATATAATCATAAAGAATTTGTAAAAGGTATTATATCTCTTGAAACAGGAGTAGAAAATGAAAATGTTCTTAATAATGCCTATGATAATTATATGAACGATTCAGTTATGGGTCTTATTGATGAAAAGTTTATTGAATATATAGACGAAGAAGAGTTAAAAGAAAACTTAGAAGCTAATCAAGAACAAGGAGATAAAGAAATGAAAGATATAGATAATAAAGAGAAGGATACATTAAATATAGATGGAAATATAGCAACTGATATAGAAATTAAAGATTTAAAATCAAAAGATGGGAGGGACTTTAAAGTAGCCTCCTTTTCTATTGCTGAAAATGACAAGGAAGGAAATGCAAAATTCATCAGCTGCTACGCCTATAATGACAAAATCAATCAAGTAAAAAATTTGAAAAAAGGAGATTTTGTACACCTATTTGGCAAAGAAAAGAAAAGTATGGGAAAGGATAATAAGGAATACACAAGTCTAAAAGTATACTCTGCAAAGTTATTAAAAGCTAAAGAGCATACTAAAGCAAAAGCATCAACAATAGGGAAATTAAAGGAATTTAAGGCTAAAGGGGATATGAAAGTGGATGAAAAGAAGAAAAAGGATAATAGCATAGAAAGGTAAAAGATTATAGGGAGGCAGGTTTTAGTCTGCCTCCTGTATTTTTTTATTGGTTGTTTTTAAGGGAAAATGATGGGTTATATTGAAAAAATATCAGCCACATCCTATCAGGAGGAGCTGATACACAAAACTTTTCACATACCCGAGGGTTGATACACAAAACTTTACACAGTCTCACAAAATTATTTACAGACCCCACACTACCGGAGAAGCTGATACACCAGACCCTTACTTATACAATTCATTATAAATATACTTATCAGTATTCTTTCTTAATTGGGTTAATTCATTTATCAATATATTCTCGTTGGCGTAGTCATCCATAAGAATATCTTTTTTATTTTTGTATTCATCATATAATTTTGACAACTCTTTTATACTTAGATTTTTATATTGACACTTTTCTAAAGTATTTATTGCTTTTTCATATGCGATAATTTGAGGCTTATATTCACTATAAAAATCTTTATCATTTGTATTTTCTTTATAGGTTTTATAGATAACCTTATTTATTTTTATAGTATTAATGTCTTCAATAGCTGCGTATATTTCGCTCATAACTTTTTCTATATCCTTAATCTTATTTAAGATTTCTTGCCTATTAACAGCCTCTTCTTGGAGTTTAGTTTCCAAATCCATACTAGATGATAGACCGTATTTTCTAAGCTGATTTAAGGTCTTCGCCATAGTATTCATATTATGTTTTCTAGCCCATATTTCATAACCTTTAGAAGATTTAGCCTTTTCATTGCTTTCTATGTCTATTATATTATCAAATTTCTTATAAGATTTCTTAGCATAATATACTTCACTATTTTTGTAATTTTCATTTACCTTATTTTCAATTCTTTCTTTTATTTTCTCTTTTGTATAATCTTTTCCAAGAGTAGTTTCCTTCGCACGAATGAATCGCCCCTTTTCTCCTTGTTTTTTATGTCTGAAAGAAAGATATTTTCCAAGTTTAATTTCATAGCCATATTCTTCCATAAGCTTTAAGAAATTCTCATAGCTATTTGCTTTATTAATAGCATGATCAATAGAAATTTGAAGTTTATGTTTCCAAGATTTTCCTTTATTAAATTCAATATATTCTTTGTAGGATTTACCATTGGTTTTATACTTTTCTTTAAATTTTACATAATCTTCATCTATAACAGAGAGCTTATATTTTCTACATAAATCATCACTATGATTTCTAATTTGGTGGTAAGTTTTTTTGTTACTTTGATATGCTTTACCAGTTTCAAAAGAAACATTATTAAATAGTATATGGTTGTGAATATGACCCTTATCTATATGGGTAGTAAGAACATATTCATATTTTCCTTTTAAGATTTTATCGCATAGTTCTATGCCAATTTGATGAGCCTCTTCAGCAGTAGTTTCTCCAGGAAAAAAAGATTGAATTAAATGTCTTGCTAAAACTTTTGCTTTAGAATTACATTCTATTTTTGTTTGTTCAAATTCTAAATGAGCAGTTATAGGGTTACAGTTTAGGGAGGAAATTAGAATTTTTTCATCTGTTTTATCACTATTCATAATATAATCAAGTGCTATTTTTAAAGTGGATTTTATAGGATGAATTTTAGTAATTGCCATTATTCTTTCTCAGTATTTATGCTATTAGAATTAGTAAGAGAGTATATTTTTTTACGCATAGAGAAAATATCTTTTGCCTGATTTTCTAATAAGCTTTTTAAATCTTCTACATCATCTTTATATATAATTGATGTAGTATTTACCCTTTTAGCAATTTGATTTATATTATTTGAAGTACGACTTATATTTGTTGACATTTCACGAAAGACATCCATATCTAATACATAAATATCTTTTTCTAAAATACATTTCATAATAAATTGCCTAAGAGTTTTGCACTTAGATGCTTTATGTTTTTCATTTAGCAATTCTAACTCCTCGTCAGATAACATTAAATAAATTCCGTTATTTCTAAATCTACTTGTCATAATTTGACCTCCTTAATAAATTTATTAATCGAAATAAAAAAGAAAAACCTGTAAATTCAAGTAGGATAACTTGACTTACAGGTTTAATTTATTCTATATATTTCGTCTGGAAATCTCCTGATTTAATTCTTTAGTATTTATATTTTATCACTTTTTGAGATAATATTCAAGTTTGCGTTGGGGCTATTATAAGAGTTTGTGCTGAATTTAATCATTATAAATTTAGGGGTTTGGGGATATTCCCCAACAAGTAAAATGGGAAAAAATAAGCGATATAATAGTAGTATTCTTATTTCATTTTTAGTAAGTGCATATGCACTTACTGTGCTTGCTATTTTTGCTATTTTTGCTATTTTTGCTATTTTTGTTTAATAAAAATACACTATTTTATGATAACTTGAATTTTAAAAAATTAAAAAATTTACTTTGAAATAGATACTTTTACAACTATAATAATATGTATGATGTTAAAAAATATTTTAAATTATCATATTTAAAAATATTTAATTAAATTCTTAGTTACTAACAATTTAAGAGGGGGAGAAATTTATTTTACACAGGGAATTTGCTGAAGAAAATTATTTAGAAGCCATATATATTTTATCTTTGGAAAATGAAGAGGTTAGAAATATAGACATTGCTAACTATTTGGATTACAAAAGACCGACGGTTACAAGAATGCTAAAAAAACTTGACAATAAAGGCAGGATAATTTATGGAGATGATAAAATAGTTCGTTTAACAGACGAATCAAAAATATTTTGTGAAAAGATGTATAAAAAACATATGTATCTTACTAGCGTATTCATTAAACTTGGAGTTAATCCTAAACAAGCAGAAAGTGAAGCTTGTCTTATAGAACACGTTATATCAGATGAAACGTTTAAAAAATTAAAAAAACATTTTAATGAAACCTTATAATGAATAGCATAGATAACTTTTAAATAAGTTTTTTATGCTGTTTTTTTTAATTATTTAACAAAAAAGTTCAAAATACCATTGATAAATATTATCAAATAGTATATGATGAATTAAGGTTAGCTGTTGCTAACAAAAAATATTTTAAAAGGTGAATTTATGTCAAAAAATTTTGAAATGCTAAATAAAGAATTAGACGAAAATAATATTAAAGCTAGTCTTGTTATATTTCCGTTTGCAGGAGGTGGAGTATCTGCATTTAGAAATTGGAAATATGAATTTGAAGATGTAAGGGTATTTGTTGCTCAATATCCAGGAAGAGAAAATAGATTTTCTGAAAAGGCTACAAGTGATATTAATATTTTAGTTGAAACATTATTCAATGATATGAAAGAAAATTTTGATTTTGGAAAACCTTACTATTTATTTGGACACAGTATGGGAACAAAAATTGTTTATGAAATAGCCTTAAAGATCAAAAATTCAAGTTATGAAAATCCAAGAGGAATAATAATTTCAGGTGGACGTGCTCCAGTGTATAAAGAACCAAATCCAATCTATCACCTTGATGACGAAGGTTTTATAGAAGGGCTAAGAAGATATGAGGGAACCCCGAAAGAGATATTAGATAATAAAGAATTGATTTCAATTTTTTTACCGACACTTAGAGCAGATTTTGTAATAGACGAAGACTATCAAGATACAAAACATGAAAAATTAGAAAGTCCCATACTTGGCCTTATGGGAGATAAAGATCAAGAAATGAAATTAGAAGAACTTAAAAAATGGCAAGATTATACAACAAAAGAATTCGTCTATAAATATATAGATGGCAAGCATATGTTTGTAAATACATCAACTGATATGGTTATAAGGGAAATAAAAAGCTATATTAATGAAAACGTTAAAAATAATTAAAATTACAGAACTAACAAAATTTGACATTAATGAGGTAGTTCAATTTATACATGATGATTGTATAGCAGTAGTTGCTGTAGAAACAAATAGTTATGGAATTATAAGTGAATGTATTCCATATTTAAGTAAAGATCAAATTGAAATTATGTGGAAGTATAGAAAAGAAAGTGACAGAATTAATTATGCTGTAACAAAAGCAATAGTAAACTTGCTATTTTCTAAAATTGAGAAACTAAAATTCGAAGAGATTAGATGGCGTTACGGTAAATATAATAAACCATATATTAGAAATCATTTGAATTTACATTTTAATATATCACATACCACAGGATTTTCAATAGTAGCTTTCTCAAGAAATGATATAGGAGTTGATATTGAAAATATAGAAAGAAATATAGATTATAGTGAAATTAAGAATAATTTTTTTATTAACAATGAAAAAATATTAGGTTTGAAAGACTTTTACAAATATTGGGTTTCTAAAGAAGCTTATTTAAAATATAAAGGAGTCGGTTTAATTCAAAATTTGGAAACAGTTGATGTTATTAATAAAAATAATAATGTAATGAAAGTTATAGATAAAGAAAATAATATTCAAAAGGAGATTTTGATTTTTGAAAAAGAAAAATTTGTTTTTGCGTTATGCTATTAAAAAGGTAGGGCAAATATTATGAATTTAGAGATTAAGAGACAATTAATCAACTTTTATGATAAAGATGTTTGGGAGCATCTAACTGTTGGCGAACATTTGAAAATGTGGTCAAATACATACGCCGATAGAGTAGCAGTTGTAGATGAAAATGAAGAATTGACATATAGACAACTTAAAGATGAAGTGGATTGTTATGCTAATGGACTTTTAAATCAAGGCTTCTGTAAGGGAGATAAAGTATTATTTCAACTTCCTAATAGCAAAGAATTCATTATAATTTTATTTGCAATGATGAGTATAGGAGTGATTCCTGTAATTATCTTGATGGGTCATAGATATTCAGAAGTTAAGGGAATTTTAAATAAAACAAATGCAAAAGCATATATTGGAATTAACAGGTACTTAGGATTTTCATATGAAGATATGGTGTCTAATATTATAGAAGATACGAAAGAAGATTTACAAGTTTATTTGATTGGCGAAACAGAGAAATATGAGAAGTTATGTACCTTAAGACAAAATAGAAAAAATAAATTTGTTGAAGAATTAGAGTATAAGGAAACGGCTATATTTTTATTGTCAGGAGGTACAACCGGATTTCCGAAACTAATACCTAATAGGCATTGTGAATTTATATATTTAGCAAAAGAACTGGCAAATGCAACAGATATGAATGAAGATACAGTGTATTTGGCAGCTTTACCTATGAGCCATAAATTTGCACTTTGTTGTCCGGGAATGATTGGGACATTGTCAAAAGGTGGTAAGGTGGTTACTTGTAGAGTATCCAGTCCTGATGAAATAATACCTTTGATTGAGGAACAGGAAGTTAGCATTATGGCATTGGTACCTACTTTAGCTAATATGTGTATAGAATATCTTAAAAATGATGATGCTGATATCAGCAGTTTGAAGTATATACAGATAGGTGGATCTGTTCTTGATTCTAACTTAGCAAAAAAGATTCAGGAAGAATTTAATTGTAAATTATTGCAATTGTATGGCATGAGTGAGTCGTTGATTACTTGCTCTAGGGTTTTGGACGATGATTATGACAGATTACATACTCAAGGGAAGAAGTTAAGTGAGTTTGACGAAGCTCGTATTGTTGATGAAAACGGGAAAGAGGTTCCTGATGGAGATTTTGGAGAGCTAATAGTTAGGGGACCATATACTATTTTGGAATATTATGATTCATCAAAACTAAATGATACTCAGTTTACAGAAGAATGTTTTTTAAGAACAGGAGATAGAGCCGCTAAGTTATATGGAGACAATTATAAAATTGTTGGTCGTGTGTTGGAGATTATAAATCGTGCTGGAGAAAAAATAGTTCCTTCTGAGTTGGAAAATATTTTGCTTACAAATAAGAATATTAGAGAAGTGCAAATTGTTGGCATACCCGATGAGACTCTCGGAGAAAAAATAGGTGTATTTATTTTGAAGGGGAGTACCGTTCTTACACTTAGAGATATAAGGAATTATTTGGTAGAAAGAGGACTTGCTTCTTTTAAGTTACCGGATGAAGTACAGTATGTTGATCAATGGCCATTAACAAGCGTTGGAAAGGTAGATAAAAGTAAATTAAAACAACAAATGATTAAATAGATAAGGAGGCTACAATATGGAAACATATCAAACTAGACAACAGGCAGTACGACTTCTTGATGAAGTGTTACAAGCAAACTTAGATGGATTTAAACCTTCAGGAAAAGACAATTTGATTGAAAAGGGTTTAGGCTCTATCCAAATCATGCAAATAGTTTCAGAGCTTAAAAAATTAGGGTTAAAATTATCGTTTGCAAAACTAATGGAAAATCCTACACTTGAAGATTGGATTAGACTTATTGAAAAAGCAAATATTAAAAATATTGATAAAAAGACTGAATCAAGAGAAAAGAATATTTCGGAAGAGTTCCCTTTAACGGATGTACAGTATGCTTATTTTGTAGGGAGAGAAGAAGATCAGGTTCTAGGTGGTGTTGGGTGTCACGCATACTTAGAAATTGATGGACAAGAGATTGTAACAGATAAATTAACTGCTGCTTGGAACTGTTTACAAATGGAAAATCCAATGCTTAGAGCAAAATTTAACCGTAATGGTACTCAGCAAATTATGGAAGAACCATACTCAAAAGAAGTTAAAATTTTTAATTATACTTCACTATCTGAAGAAGATGCAGACATAAAACTATTGGAAATGAGAAAAGAAATGTCTCATAGAAAATTTGATATAGAAGTTGGAGAAGTAGCTAGCCTTAGCATTGCGTTACTAAAGGATAAAAAACATAGAATATTTTTAGATATTGATATTCTAGTTGCAGATATAATGAGCATAGGCATTATAATGAGTAGACTTGTAGAGCTGTACTGCGGAGAAGATAAAGTTTCAATAGATAGCAATTATACTTTTAAAAATTATCTGGAGGAACGAAAAATAGATGACGAAATATACAAAAAAGATAAGGAATTCTGGAAGAAAAAAATTGAATCCAGTTTTCCTTTAGAGGCATCTAACTTACCCATTAACAAAAAACCAGAAATGATTGAAAAAGTGGTTTTTTCAAGAAGAAAGAAAATTATTAGCAAAGAAAACTGGATTAAGATTAAAGAAAATGCATATAAAAATAAAGTTACCCCATCAATGGTTCTGTTATCAGCATATTCAATGATTATTGAAAGATGGACAAATCAAGAAAAATTTGTGATCAATGTGCCATTATTCAATAGAGATGTAAATGATAATAGTGTTAAAAGAATGGTTGCAGATTTTACTAATCTTCTATTAGTTGAGTGTGAAAGAAAGAATGAAAAATTTTTAGATAGAGTGAAAACTATATCTGGCACATTTTTAGAAAATGCCTCTCACAGCTCATACTCTGGAGTGCAGGTACTAAGAGATGTTTATAAAGAAGTTGGAAAAACTATCAATATTGCACCTGTGGTGTTTGCTTGTAATATAGATTATCCTTTAGAGACTCAGGAAACAAGAAAAATATTCGGGAAAATAAACTATATGGTATCACAAACTCCACAAGTTTGGCTCGATTTTCAAACTTATTTAGTAGATGATGAGATTGTATTATGCTGGGATGTGGTTGATGAATTATATCCAGATGGAATGATTGATGATATGTTCGACTCTTTATACACTTTATTACAATCATTAAGTGATAATGAAAATTGGTATAGATTACCTGAAATTCTTCCGTTGAATCAGATTGAAGATAGAGAAAAAGAATTAAAAAATATTTTGCCTTTGAGTTACCCTAAACAAACTCTCTATACAGAATTTCTTGATAGGATTAAAGTAAACCCGGAAAAAGTTGCTATCGTGGATGCACAATCCGGTATTGAATTAACTTATGGAGATTTATACAAAAAGGCGTTAATTATTGCAACAAATTTAATTTCTTTTGGAGTAAAAAAGAATGACTACGTGGGAATAACATTGCCAAGGGGATATAGTCAAATAGTTGGTATTTTAGGAATTTTATTTGCTGGCGCAGCATATGTTCCTATCGGTATTAATCAACCCAACGAAAGAAGAAGGAAAATATATGAACAGATAGGAATAAAACATGTCTTATCCAATAAAAATACAATAAGGGATTTTAATTTAGATGATACAGATATCACATTTGTTGATATGGATCAATCAACTATTCAAAGTATAATTGAAAAACCTGTCAATATTAGTCCGTTTGATACAGCCTATGTAATTATGACATCAGGAACGACGGGAATTCCTAAAGGTGTGGAAATTGCACACAATAGTGCTGTTAATACAATCAATGACTTAAATGAAAGATATGAAGTAAATGCCAATGATAGCGTAATAATGGTATCAGCAATTGATTTTGATTTATCAGTTTATGATATTTTTGGAATATTATCGGCTGGAGGAACCATCATTACTTTAGATGATAATAATTTCAAAGATCCGGAACTTTGGTTAAAACTTATTGAAAAATATGAAGTAACAATGTGGGATTCGGTGCCAATTCTTTTTGATATGCTAGTAACTATGGCAGAGGGTAAAGATGTTTCTATTCCATTGAGATTAGTTTTTCTTTCTGGAGACTGGATTGCAACAACATTACCTAAAAGATTTTATAACAGAAGCAAAAATTCTCTTGTAGTTGGAATGGGAGGAGGAACAGAGGCTTCCATTTGGTCAAATTATATCAATATTCCAAAGGAAATACCTAAAAATTGGATTTCTATTCCATATGGAAAAGCGTTAAAGAACCAAGTCTATAGAGTAGTTGATGGTTTAGGAAGAATATGTCCTAACTATGTTAAAGGAGAATTGTTAATTGGTGGGGTTGGTGTTGCAAAGGGATATAGGGGAGATAAGGAATTAACAGAAAAGAAATTTGTAGAATCGGATGGAGTTAAATGGTATAGAACTGGAGATGCTGGAAGAACATGGAATGATGGAACTATTGAATTTTTAGGAAGGCTTGATAATCAGGTAAAAGTTAAAGGGCATCGAATAGAACTTGGAGAAATTGAAGATGCTTTAATTGGAAATCCTAAAATTAATAAAGCTGTTGTTGATGTTATTAAGATAGGCACTAATAATCAATTGGTCGCATTTATTGAAAGTAATGAGAGTAAGGATCATACATTAACTAGATTAAGTAGTAATGAAAAAATAAATAAACTGAAATCTGAATACATTGATTATGATGAGTATCTAAATAGTGAAAATAATATGGTTTTAGGTTTGATATTTTCTATTTTCATGGATTTGGGTATTAGTCAAGAAAAAAGGTATTCTTTTGATGAAATAATGAAATTTGGAGAAATAGATATAGGATACGAATTGCTCGTAAAAAGATGGCTATTATTATTGCAAGAGCATAGTATGATAAGTTTAGAAGATGGTATTTACTTATTTAAAAAAATAGATATAGCATTAGACACAACAGTCAACCTAGATAATTTCAAAAATAATGTGGTAGATATTATACAGGGTAAGAAACAAGCTATTGATGTGTTTTATGCTTCTGAATCTAAACTTAGTCCTTCCAGACTTTTGAGAAAACTGAAAAATTATAGAGAAAATATAAATGAACTTATTGAAACTATAAAGATGGTATTTGATGGCAAAAATAAAAAGCTTAAGATTTTAGAAATAGGTGGAAGAAATAGCGAATTAACAGAAGAGGTAATTACAAACTTTGAAGATAAAATCGAAAAATATGTTTATACGGACAATTCACTATATTTTGCAAATGAGTTTGAAGACATAAAAAATAAATATACTTGTTTCGAGTTTATAAAAATAAATTCTTCAAGTAAGTATTTGGAAAATTTTAAAACGGAAAATTTTGATATTGTCATATTATATAATTCACTACATCGTTCTCATAATATTTCAGATATGTTGCGTAATATAAAAACCATATTATCTCCTATGGGCGTTGTGATTGGAACTGAAATAAATGATGAATTATTATTACCAGAAATTAGTGCATCTGTATTAGAACGTGGTTTTATTGATTTTGATTTGTTAGAGCGTAATGGAAAAATTATTCCAAATATTAAAAACATTAAAAATGCAAGTGAAAATTGTAAATATAAAATTGAGTATTTATCTAATGAGACTGAAATTAACAAAATGGGAAGTATGATATATGTTCTTAAAAATAACAAAATAGATGTTGAACAAGATGAATTAATTAAATTTTTAAAGAACAAGCTTCCTGAATACATGATTCCATTTGAATTTGTAATAGTAGGAGAAATGCCTTTAAATAAAAATGGTAAAATTGATAGAAAAGAATTAAGGAAATTGATAGAAGGACATGATAATCAAGATTCTGGTTATGATAGCAAAAGTATTGAAGGTAAAAATGAAACAGAAAAGTATGATGAAATTACAAGGAAATTAGTCAATATTTATAAAGAAATTTTAAATGATATGAATGTATTATCGACTTCTAATTATTTTCAATTAGGAGGAGATTCTCTTACAGCGACGAAAATTGTTTCCGAAGTACAGAAAGAATTGTGTGTACAAATATCAATTGGAGACATCTTCAAATATCCTGTTTTGAGAGAACTTTCAGAGTATATTAAAAAAATTGACAAAAAGAGAAATTTATCATTTCAAAAAATTATACCTGATGTTGAAAATATAAATGAGCCATTTCCATTAACGGATGTGCAATTTGCATATTGGATAGGAAGAAACAAAATGTATTCTTTAGGTTCAGTAGCAACACATTGTTACTTCGAATTAGATTGTTTGAATATTGAGCCTAATAAACTTCAAAAGATAATAAATGATATGATTAAGTATCATTCTATGTTAAGGGCGATAATTTTAAACAATGGAACACAACAGATATTGGAAAAAGTTCCACCATTTATGTTAGATATTAATAACTTATCATGTCTTAATAAGGTTGAACAAGAGGAAGCTTTAAAATTGACTAGAGATATTATGTCTCACGAAATATTAAAGATAGATAAATGGCCTATATTTAATTTCAAACTTAGCATTTTAGATGAAATTAAATCCAGACTCCACATTAGTTTAGATAATATTATTTTAGACGGTTGGAGTATGTTCTATATTCTAGATGAATTGAAATTAAGATATAATGATGAAAATTTTTATAAGGAATTACCAGATGTTTCATTTAGAGATTATGTTTTAGAAATTAGAAAAGTAAAAAACACATCTAAATATCAGGTTGATAAAAAATATTGGCTGAATAGATTGAATGGATTTTTGGAAGCCCCTAAATTTGAAATAGCAAAGTTAGAAAGTGATATAGAAGAACAAACTTTTAATAGAAGAGAAAAAATCATTGATTCTTATGGATTGAATAAATTAAAAGGAATCGCAAGAGAAAATAACATAACATTGACAATTTTATTAATAACATTATTTTCTGAAATAATTAGGAAATATTCATTAAATGATGAATTTGTATTAAATATTACACAGTTTAACAAGGAACAAATTCATCCGGATATAAATAAAATCATAGGAGATTTTACTAACCTAACATTTCTTGAAGTAAAAAATTGTACTAGCGATTCATTGCTAGAAAAATCCAAAATGTTGCAAAAACAATTATTAGAAGATACAAAACACAATTCATATAGTGCTGTAGAATTTGGAAGAGAATTAAGGAATAAATACTCTAACAATAGATATTCTTTAATGCCTATAGTATTTACAAGTGGATTAGGTTTGTCTGAAGGCAGGAAAGATACTTGGCTAGGAGAACTTGTATATAATATTTCTCAAACACCACAAGTTTGGCTTGATCATCAAGTTATGGAAATGGACGGCAAATTAAAAATAATTTGGGATTCCATTGATGAAATATTTACGGCACAGTTGCTAGATAGGATGTTTGAGTCTTATGGAAACTTATTGGATACTATAATAAATAATACCAATACGTTTTCCACTAAAATTAATTATAAGGAAAATAAAGATACTGAAAATAATGTATGTATTAGAGAAGACTTATCAGTTTATCAAAATAATGAACCTGATGAAGATATTCATAAATCAAACAAGAAAACAGAAGATAAACTGAACACTGAGTTACTTTATTCTATATCAGAAATTTGGAAAGAAATTTTAAAAATTGAAGAAATAAAAAAAGAAGATAACTTCTTTAAACTAGGAGGGAATTCTTTAAATATGATACAACTATCTAATACATTAATGGAACGATATGGTTTTCATTTAGAATTAGGAGAATTTATGGAAACTCCATATATTGAAAATTTGGTAATAAAGTTGATGGATTTTTTGAAATGATGTATTTGGAGAGAGGAACATTATGATGAAAGCGATAGTTTGTGGAACAACTTTTGGTCAATCCTATATAAATGCGATAAAAAAAATAAATAATATTGAATTGGTAGGTATATTAGCTTTTGGAAGTAGTCGTTCTAAGAGGTGTGCAGAAGAACATAATGTTCCACTATATGTTGATGTAGATTCTATTCCAGGAAATATAGATATTGCATTTGTTATAATTAAATCTTCTGTATTGGGAGGTAAGGGAACTGAATTGTCAGAGAGTCTCTTAAAAAAAGGAATTCATGTGATACAGGAACATCCAATTCATTATAGAGAGATAGAGAACTGCTTAAAGTTGGCTCATGAATTCAACTCATATTATATAGTAGGGAATTTATATAATTCATTGGAAACTATTGAAAAATTTATTGAAGCTGCAAAATATTTAAATAAAAAAGATGTTCTTGAACATGTAGATATCATGACATCTTCGCAACTTCTTTATTCTTTGATAGGTATTCTGAACGAAGCATTACCTCTTCTTAGAAGTTTTAATATAATTCCAACGTTAACAGAGAAAAGATACCCTTTTAATCGTGTTGTTTTGTCAAATGGGCAATTGGATGTAAACTTACAAATTCATAATGAGGTTTCTGATGTGGATGGGAATAACCATATGCATCTTCTTCATAAAATTACTTTTTTTTATAAAAGTGGAAGATTAGATCTTGAAGATACCTTTGGATCTGTAATATGGAGGGATAGAATGAATATATCTGATAATATTGTGTTAGATTCAAAACAAATTGATGTTAATTATTTAAATAAGCCAATAAAATTTAGCTTGGCAAATTACAGTAACTTGACATATGAAACTATACTTTATGATGTTTTTCCGAATGCCATAAGGAAAGAAATTGAAAAATTTATTGAAAATGTTAAACAAAGAAAAAATAATATTACAAGAACGCAAAAGGAAATAATAGTTTCGAAAAAATGGGGAGAAATAATGAAAGAAATAGGGTTTCCTAAAAATGTTAAATTTGGTGAAGAACATCTTAACCATTTACAAGCTTTAAAAAATTTAGGGATGAAAAAATGAAACTAAAAAATGATAGTACAGACTTAGAATTATTTGATTATGTAAATGAGCTGAGAAAACAGGGAATGTTTTTGTTTGTGGAAGATAAAAAATTAAAATATAGAATCAAAAAAGAATTATACAATGAAGAGGTAATCAACGAAATTAAAGTTAACAAAGAGGATTTACTCAGATATTTATCAAAAGCACAAGAAAACACTTTGGAATTGAGTTCACTTCAGTTGGCATATATGGCTGGACAAGTAGATGGGGAATTTTTAAATAAAGTTAATGCTCATTATTATATTGAATTTGAAAAGCAAAATTTAAATATTGCTAATCTTGAAAAAAACATTAATTTGATGATTAGAAAAAATGATATTTTAAGATTGATTTTATTATCGGATGGTAGAGGGATTATACTGGAAAAAGTTCCTGAATATAAAGTTTTTAAATATCAATATAATTCTAAAGAGGATAGGTATAAAATGCGAAAGATTTTATCGCATATGAAGTATAATATCGAAACATGGCCTATGTTTAAATTCGTAGTTGGAAAGAAAATTAATGGCGGGAATAAAAATGATGTACTCCACATAAGTTTTGATTGTTCTATATTAGATGCGTGGAGTGCAGGTAATATGATATATAAGCTTTTTGCGTTATACGAAGGAGAAAAAATAAGTTTTTCCGATGTATCTTATAAAGATTATGTAATGAATTTAAGAATATATAAGGAACTTGCGTTTAATAAGAGACTTTTAGATGAGGCTGAAAAATATTGGAATAAAATGATAAAAACACTACCAAAAGCACCGAATTTAAGAACAAAAATGCCGATTAATGACTTAGAAGAATACAATTTTAAAAGAAAAGAATATCGTTTTAGTAAAGAACAAACTGACAATTTAATACATTATTCAAAACTAAGAGGTGTAACGTTGTCTGCTATATTAATCACTATTTATATGAAAGTATTGTCTGACTTAATTGAGACTGACGAATTAACAATAACAACAACATTATTTGGGAAATTACCAGTAGTTAAAAATGCAGATGAATTGTTGGGAGAATTTACAAATATAGGATTAATTAGCTATAAAGATGAATATAAATCTATATTAGAGTCCATCAAAAAAACCCAAAAACAAATATTTAAGTTATTAGAATATAGATGTTTTGATGGGATTAATGTTATAAATAAAGCTAGGCAAGAGAATGGAATAAATAAATTGTTTCCAATAGTAGTTACCTGTATGATTGGAGAGAGTTATAACAATTGTAAAAATGGATTCCATGAAATATGTTCATTAAGTCAAACACCTCAAGTTTATCTAGATCATCATATAAGAATGATTGATGATAGTATTGTGATTACTTTTGATTATATAGATGAATTATTATATGAAGAGGATATTATTTGGATGATAGGTAAGTATATTGATGTTTCAAATGAAATATGCTCTAATTTTTGATAAATCAACTATGGAGGGAATAATATGAAAAGAAAAAAGTTTAATATTGAGTATCAAAAAAGAATTTATAGTGGTAAATATAAAACAATAATCTCACAAGAAAATGTTAAAACGCTCCTGGTTGAACCAGAATTAGAGGAAGATAAATCGGAATTTAAGATAAATTATATTGATAATATTAATACAGACAATGAAGTAAAAAAGAGAAAGTATTTTGTCCAAAAATTTTTATTAGATTTATTAACTGAAATTAATGTTAAAAAAATAAAAATAGACAACAAGAATGAAAATATAATTAAATACTGGTTGAAATATGTGAAAGATTTTAAAGCAGATGAGATGAATGAAGTAAAAATCGCAGAGGATTCTTTATATAGAAAACTACAACTAAAAAAGAATTTATTTGTAGATATACTTGAGAATAATAATAAAAAAGAGCTTTTGCTTTTAGATAATGAAATATCCCCAGCAAAACTAGGCATTAGAAGTGAGTTTACTGAGAGTTTATTAGATAAATTAATTAAAAACATCAATAATGAAAGTAAAGATATTAAAAGGTTAACAATAGGCATTGTTAATGATGTAGATTGCACAATAAAAGATAACTTAGTCAGCAGAATTAAATATTTAAACAATGTAATTTTATTAAATGATTGCAATGATAAGAAATTTTTAAAAGATAATTACTTAAGTAGATTTGATCACATTATTTCTGTTAATTTTTTACATCAAATTGAAGATGTTGAATCTTTTTTCAAAACCTCAAAACTAATGTTAAAAAGAAACGGAAAAATTCATGTAATTGATTTTGGTAAAATGGATCCAATATCTATACTTACAGCCATATTTTTTCAAGAAAAAAATCTTAATGTAGAAACTGAAAAACGTACGCAGTTTTTTTATAAAGTTGATTACATTAAGGAAATAGCCAAAAAATATTTTTTAAAAAATACTATGTTTTCGATAGAAAATAATATTGCTTATTATCTCGAATCAGAAAACTATACAGATCATCTTGAGTTGATAAATAACTTAGAAAATGAAATTGGGTTAGATTTCGATAAGAAGATTGTTTTGCTGTCATTGGACTCTTTTGATGTGGATGTCTCTGATAAAGCAACAATAAAAGAACAATTAAAAAATCATAATGAAAATTTAGAAGAAATCTTAAAAATAATATGGATGCAAAATTTGGATATAGATGATGTAGATAGAAATTCTAATTATTTTAAGCTTGGAGGAAATAGCTTATCTGCAACAAAGCTTCTAGTTGAGATAGAAAGAAGATTAAAATGCAACCTAAAATTAAATGAAATTTTTTCAAATCCTGAATTTGAAAAAATGTTAAATTTGATAAATTCAAAACAGTTAGGTATGGAGGTAGTAGAAGGTGAAATATGATAGGAATAATTGGAGCTACTGGAGATATTGGTTCAGAATGTACTAAAATTTTGAATGATTATGGCATCAAAGATATAAAGTTGGGATATAGAAAAAAAGAAAAAGTTTATAAGAGTAAGAATACTTTTGCGTTTATAGATTTGGATGATATAAATACTTGTATTGAGTTTGTTGATGGATGTGACTGTATTATAAACTGTTCAGGGTATTCAGATTCATCAATATTTAATTTAATAGATACAGTTAATAAAAACAAATGTATTCTCATTGACTTAAGTTATTATAATTTCTATGAGAAATCTGTTTTTGAAGGAGGAACAATATATCATGGAGTTGGTTCATCGCCAGGATTAATAGAAGCATTGCCAGTTATTATTTCTAGAGTTTTTGATAAAACCCTTAGTTTTCAAATGTATTACGCCTCTAATGGAGAATTTACTTATAATGCAGCCAAAGAATACTTGAGATATTTAAGTGAAGATGGGTTTTATGCAAGATCAATCTTAAATTCAGGGAAGATAGAACCATATTTGGCAGAAAATAAAACAATAACATTGCCAATAAGCAGCGAAAGATGGGTGCCATTTCCGTATATTGATAAAAGAACTATTAAAGTTTGTAGGCAAATAGGTGTGGAAAATGCCATATTTTATATGTGCATAAAGAACGGATATGTTTGCAATTTTTTAAAGAATATTCGTTCCGATAACATTGAAAATATAAATGTAATGGCACAAAAATTAGTGGATTTATCCAATTTGGATAATATTGAAAAAAAAGATTTTGGAGGATTTATCTTAGAGGCAACAGGAATAAAAAATAAAAATACTATAGATGCTAATATGATTTTAAAAAGCATTTCACCAACTAGATTAACGGCTCTAACAGTAGCAGCTGTTTCCATTTTAGCTCTAGAACATGGTAATAAAACTGAAATCAAAGATATGAGTGAGTTTCCTTTATTAAATAGTTTACTTGATAAGATGATGGAAATGGATACAACATTTTATTACAAATTGATGAAAGGAACAAATTTGAAATTGAATAATATCTTTGAAGGAGAAATATAAAATGAAAAAAAGATTGAAAGCCATAGTTTGTGGCACGAATTTTGGGGAATTTTATTTAAAAGCATTAAAGAGAGCCGAATCAGATTTTCAAATTGTTGGTATTATCGGAAGAGGTAGTGAAAGGTCAAAGACATTTTCAAAGAAATATAATATACCACTGTATTTTAATGTTGAAGAATTGCCATCAGATATAGATTTAGCTTGCGTTATTGTTAGAAGTGAGGGAACAGGTGGGGATGGAACAGAATTGTGCATAGATTTACTAAATAAAGGAATAAACGTAATTCAAGAGCAACCTGTTTATCAAGAACATTTATATAAATGTTATAAGCTAGCAAGAGAGAAAAACCTTATTTACATGACTGCAAATCTATATTCAAATTTATCAAATATGCAGAGCTTTGCAGTGTATGCAAAAAAATTAAATATATATTCTAAGTTAGAATATATAAGTGTTTCTTTTTCTACACAATTATCATATGTAGCTTTGGATTTATTAGCTATTTCTGGTATTTTAGGTGATTTAGAGTTGGATAATAATATAATAAAGGGATTAGGCCCATTTGATATATTATATGGAAATATAGGGAAATTACCTATTTTAATAGAATTCAATAATCAATTAAATCCCAAAACACCTGATTACAATATGCAATTAATGTATAGTTTTAAACTTTATTATGAAGATGGAGTATTATCGCTAAATGATGCTTATGGAGATGTTGCTTGGCGTCCAAGAACATATTTAAAAGGAGCTAAAGACGATTTAAATATAGGTAAAGAGTCAATCTACAAGGTTTTGAATTCTTTAAAAGAAACGAGTACTTCAAAATTTTTTCAAACATACTGGATTGATTCAATAACAGCAGAATTGATTAAAATGAAGAAATATATGAATTCAGGCAAACTTGATATTCGTCGAGTAAACAGGGAACTATCAACATCTAAAAAATGGGAAATTTTGCAGAAAAAAGCGGGATATGCAAAGTTTATTGAGACTAGTAAAGAGAAGCTGCTTTTGCTGAGTGATATAAAAATTCTTGATGAATAATTTAATAAGGAGGTAAATAATGGAGAACGGTTATAAAGAAATAATTGAAAAATATTCTAAGCAAGGTATTGAGTTGTATGTTGATGGTGAAAAGTTAAAATATAAATCCATAAATGGTCAGTTAGATGAAGATATTTTAATGGAATTAAAATTAAATAAAGAGGGACTTAAAGAATACATTAAAAAACTTGAGAATAAATATGATGTTAAAGATGATTATGCACCATTTCCATTATCTCCAGTTCAGACATCATATCTTTATGGAAGAGATGACTTACATTCATATGGAAATGTATCTTGTCACATTTATCAAGAATTTTTATATGATAATTTAGACGTTTCAAAAGTACAAGATACATGGAATTACTTGATAAATAAACATGAAATGCTGAGGGCAGTTATATTTAAAGAAGGATATCAAAAAATACTACAAAAAGTTCCAGAATATGAGGTTGTTACTGGAGATAGGATATCTATTAGAGAACAGTTAGAGGATAAAGTTTATCAATTAGAAAAATGGCCGATGTTTGATATTGGAGTATCAAATTATGGAGAAAAATCAATTTTACACTTTTCGATGGATTTTATGATATGTGATTGGTCAAGTATATGGCAACTTTTATTAGAGTTTGAGATGAAGTATTTTAAAGGAATAGAGAATGATAGACAATCTAAGATATCATTTAGGAATTATATAATAAGTGAAGAAAAGACAAAAGAAAACTCGGAATACAAGAATGCGAAAGCATATTGGAGTCAAAAGACTAGAAAATTAAAGACATCTCCAGTAATACCTTTAAAAACGCTAAAAGAAACGGACGTTTGTAAGTTTAAAAGATTGTCTTTAACATTAGATAAGGATATGTGGGATAAATTTAAAATTTTAGCTCAAAACCATGCTTTAACACCGACAGCATCAGTATTGACTGTATATAGTGAAGTACTAAAAAAATGGAGTACAGAAAAAGAATTTCTTATAAATTTAACTTTATTTAACAAGAAAAATTTAGGGGAAAATATAGAATATTTAGTAGGAGATTTTACAAATACATCGGTAATTTCGATAAAAAACATAAAAGAATCTTTTTCAGAGTTAGCAAGAGAAGTTAATAAAGAATTATTCAGCTCAATAGATAATAGTGCATATCCTGGAGTTAATATATTAAGAGATATTGCTAAACTGCATAATTCCAAAGAATTTTTAGCGCCGTATGTATTTACAAGTGCAATAGGGTTAATTAAAAAGAGGTTGATAGGAAGATATGTGTATGGAATATCTCAAACACCGCAAGTATTTATTGATTGTCAAGCTATGGATACTGAATTAGGTTTACAGGTTAATTGGGATGTTCGTGAAGGAATATTTGAAGATGATATGTTGGAGGATATGTTTAGTGAGTTTAAGAAGATTTTAATAAATTTATCGAACAATGAAGAATTTTGGGAGAAACGTCTTGAAATTGATCTACCTAAGTGGCAACGTGAAATTAGAGAAAAAGTTAATGCTACAAATAAAAAAATTAATAATAAGACATTATTAGAAGATTTTATAGAAAAAGTAAAATCTTATCCAGATAAGGCGGCTATTATAGACTCCAGAGGCTCAATTTCTTATAAAGAATTATATAATAAGTCTGTATCTATAGCTTTAGCATTGAAAGAAAAAAATGTAAAAAAAGGTGAGCATATAATTGTAAAACTACCACATAATAAAAGTCAAGTTTATACTATTCTTGGAATACTTATGGTAGGAGCTATATATGTTCCAGTAGATTTTAATATAGAAGAAAAAAGATTAGAAAATATTTTAAAACAATGTAATTGTAAAGTTATTTTGACGAATGGCAGTTGTTATGATAGCAGACAAAGAAATTTTGTGAACATTGATGATGTAAATTATAGGTTAGATTTGATAAATATGTTTAATATAGAACATATCAATTCGACTGATGCAGCTTATATCATGTTTGCGTCAGAGACTACTGAAAATCCAAAAGGTGCTGTAATAAATCATGGTGCAGTATTTAATACTATATATGATATAAATCAAAAATTCGAAATATCTGAGAAAGATTGCATATTAAGAATATCAAAATTAGATTTTGACTTATCTGTTTATGATATTTTTGGAATGTTATCAGTTGGAGGAACTATTGTATATCCTGATGAAAGTGAGTATTTAAATCCTGCTCATTGGGATAAATTGATTGAAGAAAATTCCGTGACTATATTAAATATGATACCAGAATTAATGAAACTATATTTAAATTATTTAGAAAATTTATCAAAAAAACAAAATTTTATTAAACTAATATTGCTGTCAAGAGATTGGATTCCTTTAAATATGCCTAATGCGGTGCAAAAAACTTTTGTAGAATCTAAAATAATAGTATTGGGAGGTGCTACAGAAGCCTCTATATGGTCTAACTATCATGAATATAAAGGTATTAAAAAGGGATGGAAAAGCATTCCGTATGGGAAACCGCTCACTAATCAACAGATTTATGTATTAGATAAAAATTTTGAAGATTGTCCAGTTTATTGCGAAGGTAATTTATATATAGCTGGTAGAGGCTTAGCGGATGGGTATTTAGGAGATAAAAAGTTAACAGAAGAAAAGTTCTTTATTCATCCTCTAAAGCATGTCAGACTTTATTCTACTGGAGATTTGGTTCGCTATTTATCAAATGGAGAAATAGAATTTTTAGGTACGGAAGATACTCAGGTGAAAATAAGAGGCAATAGAATAGAATTTGGAGAGATAAAAAACACCTTAATGAAACAGGAAGGAATTGATGATTTAATTGTTAGAGTCAACTATAATAATGAGGATAAACCGATTGAAGTTATTGCCAAAATAGGGGCTGATATTAGTGAGGTTGACGAACAATACGATAAATATTTTGATGGGTTTGAGGCAATAGAAGAAAATATTCAGAAAAATATAGACTATGATTGTTATCAATATATTTGCAAACAAAGGGATATAGTTTGCCTTAATTCGATGTTAAATACTTTGATAGATTTAGGGGTATTAAAAAATATTGGTTTAAATTTATATAATTATGAAAAAAATTTAACTGATATAGATTTAAAATATCATAAAATTATAAATAAATGGATAACTCAGCTAAAAATAAATAATGTTATTTATTCAAAGGGAGAATCAATTGTAATTCCTAAAATAATAAAGAAAGAATTATTAGATAAGTTATGGAATAATTGTATTTTAATGTGGGATAATGCATTCGGAGATATTAATATAATGTATTATATTAAGGAAAATATAGATAATTTAAAAAACATTTTAACAAACAAGATTGATCCAAGAGGAATTCTTTATCCTAATGGCTCAAAGAAATATACAGAATCTCTTTATGAAAAAAGTATATATTCAGCCTTGATTAATGGCTATTATTGCCAGTTTTTAGAAAATTATTTAAAGTACAATAAAAAGAAAAAGATAAGAGTTTTAGAAATTGGTGCAGGTACTGGTGCAACAACAAAAAAACTATTAAAAATACTTAATGGTCATGACTATGAATATCATTTTACAGATTTGCAAAAATATTTTTTACCACAGGCTAAAGAAAATTTTAAAAATAATAAGAATATATTAGTTTACCAACTAGATATAAATGAAGATCCAATTAAAAATGGCCTACAACCAAATTATTTTGATATTATTATAGGAGCATATGTATTGGAAAATGTTAAAGATATTGCTAAAAGCATGTCTTACATTAAGACATTGATGGCACCTAAAGGATATTTGTTATTCTCAGAAGCTATAAAAAACGAACCTTGGCTACTGGTATCGCAAGCATTAATGATGGAAGAAGCAATTGATAGCATAAGAGAAGAAACTGTATTTATAGACACAAAAACATGGGAAAATATATTGCTTACGGTTGATGATAGCAATAAAGTTTATAAATTTCCATATGAGAATAAATCTTTAGGGATTTTTGGGGTAACTCTTTTTATTAAAAAGTTTAAAACGAAGTTTATGGAAATAGATAGAGAAAAAATAAACGAGAGTATTAAGGGATATTTGCCAAATTATATGATTCCATCTAAAGTTTACTATGTAGAATCTATAATGTTGAATAGTAATGGCAAAATTGATCAGGAAAAGAATTTTGATATAATTAATGCTGAGAATAATGAAGAAAAAGTTTATACAGCTAACAATGAAGCGACATCTGAAACTGAAGAAAAAATTCTTGAAATTTGCAAAAATTTGTTGGAAGCTGAAGATTTAACATTGGAATCAAATTTTTATGACTTTGGGGCAGATTCACTTATTATTGCAAAAATAGCAACCGAAGTGAAAAATAAGCTAAATAAGGAAATTTCTTTTGAAGAATTATTGAGAGAAATAATTAATTTTCCTTTTGTATCCGAAATTTCTGCGTTTCTTGAAGAAAGTGATGACAAGGATGTAGAAAAAGATTATAGTGATGAAGAAATGGTATATACAAAAATTTTTAAAGGTTCAAACAATTTGGAGGCCTCAAGGTTAAGGGTACTTGTACACGGCGCTTTTGGAAGTTGGGAAAATTTCAAGTATTTAGCTACAGAATTATGCCAACAAAATGCAGGAGATGTTTTGATATTGGGAGTTTCAAATATAAAAAAATATTTAGAACTTGATAAGAAAAACCTGGTGCCGGTGCTAGCGGATATGTATTGTAAAAAGATAGTTGGATTTGATGTCAAAGAAGTGCAGCTAATAGGATATAGTTTTAGTGGAGTCGTAGCAATAGAAATGGCAAGAAGACTTTTAGAAATGGGAATAAATGTTGTTAATTTATCTATAATTGAAGGCGGAACAATTCCAGAGAATAGTTTTGATGAATTACCACTTGAATTAATATTCATATATGCGTTTGGTATAAATTTAGAAGATTTGGGAATTAGACAAATTGATATATTTGATGATATTTATACTTCAATTGATACTAATAAAAACATACTAACGATATCAAATATTTTAGATTGTTTTAATAATGAAGAAGATAAAAATCTTATTATAGAATTAAATAATATGATACAGAGTGATAGATTTATTAAGTATCATAGTCTTATTAATAAAAAGCAGAAACAGGCGTTATCTATGTACTCTTTGTTTGATCTATATAAAATATTTAGACATTCAATAGAAGCTCAAAAATATAATCCTGATCTTTTCTTTGGGGATCTTGATTATTATATTGCTAAAGATAACAAAGGAGCATATAAATATATTGAGCATTTAGTTGATAAATGGAAAGATTCAATTATAGGCGATATAAACAAATTCTATATTGATGGAAATCACTATAGTTGTGTACAAAATAAAAATAATGCTAAACAATTGGCGATGTTAATAAAAAAATAAACGTCTAAAGGAGATGTAAATGAAGGTGTCAAATGTTTTGATATGTGGTAATCCAGAAAATTTACATTATTTGCAAGCAAAAACTAAATTATGTATATTAGATTCCGAAGATGAGTTAGCTGAGAAAAATGCTTATTTTAAAAATCTAAAACTATACAAATTTGTTTCTCAGTTACCATCAGATATTAAATGGGCATATATTCCTCAAAAATCCTTGATAGCTTCTAACAATCCCTATTTAAGAATGGAATTGTTAGAAGCCGGAATTTCTATAGTTGATCAGATGCCATTGGATGTAAATCAAATAAAAAGTTGTGTAAAAATAGCAAACAATAAAAAAGTTTATTATATTCCAGAAATACCAAGTGAAAATGATATTTTTTTTAAACAGTGTACAAATACGATATATGAAGAATTTAGTAAGAATAATATTTTATATATTGATGGGCTATTTTCAAAGTTTTTGATATATTATATCTTTAAAATACTGAAAGAAGGATTGAAGACAAACCAAAAAGTAAATATAACAAATAATCATGGTAATTCAATGATAAAATCATTTTCGGGATATATTGCAAGTGTTCCGTTTTGCATAAGAATATATAGACCGAATCTTAATGAAGAATATCAATTTACTGCGTACAATGATGAGTTAAAAATTTTCACAAAAAATTGTTGCATAACAATTAACTTTATTCAAAAAAATATATTATATGGTGATAATATAATAAAAAAAACAGCAGGAAATATTAGCGGTTGTAATCAAACATTGGAGAACAATTATAAACTGAATTTAAGTACAGTTATTGAGGAGGGCATAGATATAAATGAAATTAATTATCGCTCTCATATTCAAGAAGCATTAAACGATTTATCTTTTATTCAAGATATAAATAAAGTATTATCATGTGATAAAATGACAGGAATAGGAGAATATAAAAGAAAAAATAATGGGTTTCAAACTTTGAAACAAGGAGATGGATTTAATTATAATAATTCAGTTACAATAAATATGAGTAAAGAAATTGCTAATATAGAGAGGAATTATTCATATATCTCGAAAGAATATTTATTAAAGTATAAAGAAACGTTGGATACTTATATATTAGGAGAAATATTTAAATTTTTTAAAGACAACGGTGCTTTTATCGATCAAAATATAAAATATTCTGAGGAAAAGATCATTAAAAACTGCTTCCATAGCAAAAATAGTAAGATAGTAAAAAGATGGTTAAAAATGCTCGTTTTGCATGGATTTATAGAAAATAATGAAGGAAGTTTTTATTTGACTAAGAATTTACAAATCAATACAGAACAACTTTTTTGTGAGTTGCGTGAATTATGGGATTGGAAATTAGGTGATCCCTCTTCAATAGATTATATCAGAGAAAATATAAAAAATTTGAAAGAGTTGTTTTATGGGGAAATTGATTGTAATGCTATATTATTCCCGGAAGCTGATATAAAATATGCTACAGCTCTGTATAAAAATAATATAATTTACAGATTTTTAAACGAAATAATCGGAATTCAGGTTGCTGATTATGTAAACCGACATTTGGAAAACAAGATTAGGAAAATAACCATACTTGAGGTTGGCGCTGGTATAGGTGCGTCAACAGATAGTGTAATTACAAAATTAAATGAATATAGTTTGATACAAAAAATAAATTATTTATATACTGATATTTCGAAGTTCTTTTTAGATATTGGAAAAGAGAAGTTTAAAAATAATTCAGCAATTAAGTATTTAAGGCTTAATATTGATAATTTAGAAGAGATAGAATCTTTAGATAAGGTAGATATTATTATTGCAGCAGGGGTTTTAAATAATTCTAGTAATCTTGAGAAAGTAATGAAGGCATTTTTAAAAAAGATAAGACCAGATGGAGTAATGTTGATTACAGAACCAATAGGTAATCCAATTGAGATGCTAGTATCACAAGTATTTATGATGGAAGAACCTGATGATATACGAAAGATTAAAAATAGCACTTTTTTAGAATTAAATGATTGGATAGAACTTATTAATCGATGTGGGGATTTTGATTTTAGTATTTTCCCTAGAGAAAATTTCAATTTGAATATATTTGGGCAAAAGTTATTAATAATTAAAGATAAAGTGAGGTGAAAATATGGTAACACAAAAATATAATATTGTTTTTATATGTGGAGCATCACATGCTGAATGGTGTTGGGATGAAAATTTTACTAAATATTTTATAAAGAAAGGCTATAGTGTTAATATCCACGTTCTGTCTAAAAATGCGAGAAATGTTAGAAACTCTGTTTTAATATTAGAAGAAATTATAAGAAAGATAAAAAGAGAAAATAATAGTAAATTAGCGATAGTTTCTCATTCAATGGGCAATTTAATCTTAAATGAATATTTACAAGATAATAAAAATATTAATAATGTAAATGCAATAGTATTACTTTCACCTTATCCAATTAGTAATAGGTTATTGAATGCTATAAAAATTTCTTTTAATTATTACGGAAAAACGAAGGAAGAACTTTTCTTTTCTGGCAGAGTAGATAAAGCTAAAGAATATGTAGCTAAAATGAAAGAAGAAGCTAAAAATATAAGATTGTTGACATTAACATATTCTTCTATTAAATTATTTTACAAATTTGTACCAACTTTTATAATTGGCTCAAAAAATGATAGATGCATACCTGTAAAGTCTCTAATTGATACTATGAATTATTATGGTGCAACTTTGAAGATTTATAATGAATTATGTCATGATTGTATGCTTGATCCAGATTGGGAAAAAGTTGCCGAAGACATACATTTATTCTTACAAAATAATCGTTCATGAATATGGATGTTGTAAACGCATAAAAATCATGGCTCTTCTAAATTCTCTTGACTCAAAATGGAATATATGGTATTATTTTATATAACAAAGTTATCTGTATATAGGAAGAGGTGAATAACATGAAAAATCTGAAAGGATTTGATGTTACACACGAAAACATTTTGAAAAGTGGGAAAATTAATTTTTTAAATGATGGATATGAACGAGCTAATTTAAGAAAGATATGTAAAGATGCCGGTGTTACTACAGGGGCTTTTTATAGACATTTTGAGGATAAGGAAGCTCTATTTGTTGCCTTAGTTGAACCACTCGCTAAAGAAATTTTAGATTTATATACAAAATTCGAAGAAGAATCGTTTAGAAGTATTGATGAGAAACACATTAAAGACTTAGCTGAAATTAATATTGCTGGATCAATCGAAACCGCAATATATATATTTAGAAAAAAAGATATATTTGAACTTTTAGTGTATAAAGCGTATGGAACAAAATATGATAATTTCATTGAAAAATTAGTAAAAATGGAAGATTTAAATAGAAATAAAATCTCAAAAATAGTTTTAAAAGATAATTATAAATGCATTAATATATCTGAAAAATCAATGCACTTACTTAATCATGCATATATTAATGCATTGTGTGAAATTATTATGCATTCTGACAATATTGAAGAGGTTAAACAAAACTCAGAAATCGTTGCGAGATTTTTTCGTGAGGGGTGGAAAAAATTGCAAGGATTTTAAGGGGTAGTTTTTTTGCATAAATGATAACTAAGTTAGCTAATTAAGTTATTTTATTTGGAGGTGTTGATTATGAAACAAAAAAGTCCTGCTACTATATTGTGGGAACTTGCAAAAAAGGAACATTCAAAGTTAAAAACATCTGTATTTATAGCGAGTATCGGTGTTATTGCAGGGATTGTTCCATATATTGCAGCAAGTCGTATTTTAGTTGAATTGTTAAAGGGAAATGAGGATTTTAAAATTTATTCCTTATGGCTAGGAATAGGATTGTTATCTTATATTTTAAAATCATTTTTATACTCTATGGCTTTATCTGTATCTCATAAAGCAACTTTTAATGTACTGAAAGATGTTCGTTTAAGAATGCTTGAAAAACTCCCAAAGATGCCATTAGGGGAAATAATCTCTGTTCCAAGTGGAAATTTTAAGCAAATTATGGTTGATCAAGTTGAAAGTATGGAAAAGCCTCTGGCACACCTTTTACCTGAAATGACCTCAAATTTATTAGGCTCTTTGAGTATATTTATTTACTTATTATTTCTTGATTGGAGAATGGCTCTTTTATCATTAGTATCCATTCCTGTGGGGATGCTTTTTATGGGACTCGTAATGAAAAATTATGCTGTTCAATATGAAGGATCTGTAAAGGTAAATCGAGAAATGAATTCTGCAATTGTTGAGTATGTCAATGGAATAGAAGTGATAAAAACATTTAATCAAGACAAGAGATCGTACGCAAAGTACAAAGATAAAGTCATTGCAAATGCAAGATACTTTTATGAATGGATGAAGAGCTGCCAGTTACCTGTATCTTTATCTAAAAATATATCTCCTACTACAATGATAACAGTGCTTCCATTTGGTTGGTATTTCTACATTAGTGGCAGTTTGAGTGCAGAAGTATTTATATCTGTTATTATTCTATCTTTAGGTATTGCAGGACCTTTACTTGAAACAATCAATTTTGTTGATGGTCTTGCTAAGATAGGAACTATTGCTAATTCTATTAACTCAATTTTAGAAGGAAAAGAACAAAAGCATTCTGATGGAGAAGTGACTATCCAGCAATATAATATTGATTTACAAAATGTAAAGTTTGGATATGAAGAAGAAAAAGAAATTCTTCATGGAATATCCCTAAACATAAAAGAAGGGACAACAGTGGCTTTTGTTGGGCCAAGTGGAAGTGGCAAGTCAACTTTAGCAAAATTAATAGCTGGATATTGGGATATTACGGAAGGAAATATAAATATTGGTGGATACAATCTTAAGGAAATTCCATTAAAGCAATTATATAGTTCAACTGCATTTGTTTCTCAGGATAATTTTTTGTTCAACGAAAGTATTAGGGAAAACATCCGAATGGGTAATCCAAGTGCCAGTGATAAAGAAGTAGAAGACATTGCTAAGAAATCGGGTTGTCATGATTTTATTATGAAAATGGAACATGGTTACGATACGGTTGTCGGAAGTAGTGGGAGCCATGTTTCTGGTGGAGAAAGACAAAGAATATCAATTGCAAGAGCAATGCTCAAAAATGCACCTATAGTAATACTTGATGAAGCTACTTCATATATAGATCCTGAAAATGAAGTGATTATAAAGCAAGCTTTATCAAAGCTTATAAAAGATAAAACGGTGATTATTATTGCTCATAGGTTATCAACTATAACAGATGCAGAACAAATATTCTTAATTGAGAATGGAGAGCTTGTTTCACATGGTAAGCATGAAGAACTTATGGAAGATTCTGAGTTATACCAAAAGATGTGGAATGCTCATATTGGAGTAAAGGATGGTGAAATAAAATGATAAGTGCCTTAAAGAAAATTTTAGATTTCTCAGGTGATGAGAAGAAAAATGTATACCATTCTATATGGGTAAGTTTCTTGTTTGCAATTTTTCACATGCTCCAAATCAGTGCAATATACATTATTGTTAAAGCTATTGTTGAAAAAAATATGAGTATGACACCTGCATGGATTGCTTTGATACTTCTTGTTATAAGCATAGTTGGCAGAAGTGTTGCAAATTATTATTCACAGTTACAGCAATGCCATGCAAGTTATTTTATGGTGGCAAATAAAAGAGTAGCAATAGGAGAAATGCTCAAAAAAATTCCTATGGGATTTTTCAATGAAAACAATATTGGTGAAGTGGTTGGAATTTCTACAACTGTTTTAGAAGATGTAGAAAATACCGCCGCAATGGTTATGGTAAATACATTATCAGGTTTTATAAACACGATAATATTTACAATAATGATTTTAGCATTTGAGTGGAGAATAGGTTTTATTGTTGCAATTGGATGTCTATTGTACTTATTTGTTCTCTCAAAAATGGAAAGCAAATCAAGGAGTGTTCTTCCTAAAAGACAAAAAGCATCTGCTAAATTAGTTGATGCCATTTTAGAGCAAATTGGAGGAATGTCTGTTATAAAATCTTTCAATTTAACAGGGAAAGGAGATGAAAAAGTCAGAGGTGCTATTGAAAATAGTAGAAAAATAAATCTTGATTGTGAAAAACTGTTTACACCTTATACGATTTTGCAAAATATTCTTTTGGATTTGTTTAGCATTTTGATAATAGGTGCAGGTATTTTCTTTTATATCAATGGAGAACTCTCATTCTTAAATACAGTTATGACGATTATAATTTCTTTTCTTGCTTTTTCTCAAATAAAATTGGCAGGAAGTGCAACAACCTCTCTCAGAGTTGTTAGTGGATCTATTGAGCAAACAAGGAAGTTAGAGGAATTTCCACAGATGGATATTGATGGAAAAGACATAAAGCCTACTACTTTCGATATTTCTTTTGATAATGTAGAGTTTTCATATTCAGGTAAAAAAATCCTCGATGATATTTCGGTCAAGATACCACAAAACCAAATGACAGCTATAGTTGGGCCTTCAGGAGCTGGAAAAACTACATTTTGCAATTTGATAGCGAGATTTTGGGATGTAGAGAAAGGAGAAATCAGCATAGGTAGACACAATATTAAAGAATATTCATTGGAGTCATTAATGAGACAAATTAGTATGGTTTTTCAAAATGTTTATTTATTTCAAGACACTATTGAGAACAATATAAAGTTTGCCAAGCCGGATGCTACACATGAGGAAGTTATAGAAGCCGCAAAGAAGGCGTGTTGTCATGAATTTATTATGAAGCTTCCTGAACAATATGAAACAGTTATAGGAGAGGGAGGTGCAAGTCTATCTGGTGGAGAAAGACAAAGAATATCAATTGCAAGAGCAATGATAAAGAATGCACCTATTATTATTTTCGATGAAGCTACTGCAAATGTAGACCCTGAAAATGAGGATAAATTGCAGGTTGCTATGGAGGAACTCACAAGAAATAAAACAGTAATAATGATAGCACACAGACTAAAGACAATAAAAAATGCAAACCAAATACTTGTTTTAGCAAATGGAAAAATAAATCAAAAAGGCACACATGAAGAGCTAATTCAAGCAGAAGGTATCTATAAAAATTTTGTTGAGGCACGACAAAAGGCAGTTAATTGGAAACTGTCATAAGTGAAAATGATTTATATGAGAATTATTCAAATATAGCTCATGTAGATTTGTATTATTTTAATTTAAGGAGGATTAAAAAAAATGAAAAAAGGATTGTCAGCTAAAGATCTAATCAATGTAGGAATTTATACAGCTATTTATTTAGTTCTGTTTTTTGTAGTAGGGATGATGAATGCAATTCCTATCTTATACCCAGCTATCTATCTTCTAATTCCTATAGTCACAGGAATTCCCTTTATGTTGTTTTTAACCAAAATAGAAAAATTTGGCATGGTTACGATTATGTCAATTATTATCGGTGTGTTTTGGTATTTTATGGGCTATACATGGTTAGCATTGGTAGGATATATCCCATTTGGCATTATCAGTGATCTGGTTATGAAATCAGGTGGTTTTAAGAGTTTTAAAAAGAATGTTATTGGATTTTGGCTATTTTCTTGCGGAATGATAGGTTGTCAAATGCCAATGTGGGTAATGGCAGATACCTATATGGAAGGTGTTAAGCAACAAATGGGAGAACAATATGCACTTGCACTCGCAAAATATATGCCTTCTTGGATGGGGATTGCTGCATTTGGAATTATTTTTATCGGCTCAGTTATTGGTGCAAATTTAGGGAGGAAAATGCTTAAGAAACACTTCGAGAGAGCGGGTATCATTTAATGGAAGAGTATGAGGTATATAAACCGAATAAACCAAAGGGCTTTTTCTTAGATCCTCGTACTAAAATTTTATTTATGATATTTATAACAACCATAATGTCTATCGGATATAAGGATATTTTAGTTAGCCTTATATCCGCCATTGTGGCAATAGCATTATTATTATCTAATAAACAATTTAAGATAGCTTTCATTTATGGAGGGCTATTTACTTTGGCTATTATGGCACACTTTACGAAAGATATGTACACATTGCCTACACTCATAAATACAATTTCAGTATTGTTGAATGCCTTGATTTTAAGACTATTTCCAATTTTTATGTTGGGCTATTATGTTGTAATGTCTACAAAAACGAGCGAGTTTATAGCAGCCATGGTAAAGTGGAAAATTCCCAATGCATTTATTATTCCAACAGCAGTTGCATTCAGGTTTATTCCAACTTTGAAAGAAGAACACAATTCTATTAAGACTGCTATGAAAATGAGAGGAATTAGCTTTAAAAATAAAAAGGCGTGGAAAAATCCAAGCTTATACTTGGAATATGTAACAATACCTTTAATCGTTTCTATTGTAAAAATAGGTGATGAATTGTCGGCGGCAGCAATAAGTAGAGGATTGGGAGCTTTGAAAAAGAGAAGTACTGTGGTAAAAGTAAAGTTTACTATATATGATTTATTAATTTTACTCTTTTCAGTTGCCTTTACAGGACTATTTTTATATAGGAGGGGATAGCATTGATTGAATTTAAAGACGTGTCATTTACTTATGATAGCGGGAATAAGAATGCTGGAATTTATAATATTAATTTAAAAATCAATGATGGAGAGGTGGTTGTATTTTGTGGTGAATCCGGTTGTGGAAAAACTACTATAAGTAGATTGATAAATGGACTAATTCCCGGATATTATACAGGAACTTTGACTGGAGAAGTTATAGTTAGAAACCACAAAATTTCTAAAAAGTCGATTGATGAATTAAGTCGATATGTAGGTTCAGTATTTCAGAATCCAAGAACTCAATTTTTCAATGTAGATTCCACAAGTGAAATTGCATTTACCTGTGAAAACTTTGGAATTCCAAGAGAAGAAATTTGTAAAAGAATTGGTCAAGTGACAAAAGAATTAAATATAAAAGATTTGCTTGATAAGAGCTTGTTTTCTATGTCAGGAGGAGAAAAACAAAAAATTGCTTGTGCTTCTGCTGCTGTTATGGAGCCTGAAATCTATGTATTAGATGAGCCATCTTCTAATTTAGATATACAAACTATAAAAATGTTAAAATATATCATAAAAAAATGGAAAGAAAAAAAGTCAACTGTGGTTATTGCAGAGCATAGACTACAATATTTAATTGATATTGCAGATAGATTTATTTATATGAAAGATGGAAAAATTAACAAAGAATTTTCTTGTGTTGAGTTCAAGAAATTACCTAACAGCATTTTAAATAATATGGGGTTAAGGAGCATACACCCTATTGATACCAGTAGCCGTATAAAAAATATAGAATCTAAGGAACAAATAGAGATTAAGGATTTTATGTTTAGTTATGGAAAAGAGCCTTTTTTTGAAATTAATGATGCTGTATTACCTCAAAAATCTATTGTGGCTGTTTTAGGAAATAATGGTTCTGGAAAATCAACTTTTTCAAAATGCTTATGTGGAGTTGAAGAAAAAGCAAAAGGAACTTTAAATATACAAACAGAAAGTTATGCTACAAGAGAAAGGCTAAAAAAATGTTTTATGGTGATGCAGGATGTTAATCATCAATTATTTACCGAATCAGTTAAAGAAGAAATTCTTTTGAGTATAGAGAACGATGAGAATAAAGAAGAAAAGATCGATGAGATATGTAAAAAGTTAAATTTAATGGATTTTATAGATTGCCATCCAATGTCATTATCCGGAGGGCAAAAACAAAGGGTTGCAATTGCAAGTGCTATCGCTTCTGATAGGACAATACTGATTTTGGACGAACCTACAAGTGGTTTGGATTTTAAGAATATGAAAGAAGTTTCTAATGAAATGATAAGGCTTAAAGAGGACGGAAAAACTATTTTTATTATCACACATGATCCGGAATTAGTAGAATGTTGTTGTGATTATTTTATGTTTATGGAGAATGGAAAAGTCAAATGGCATGGTATTAAAGATGAAAAGAATATGGGAAAAATTAGGGAATTCTTCGATCAAACTTAAAATTTGCTAAAAAAATCTGGATGAAAAAAAGGAGGTAATTTTATGAAACAAGATATGAAAGAACAATTATTAACAAAAAGACCTATAGATTTACTTTTTCAATTATCTATCCCTGCTGTAATAGGAATGATAGTAATAGGTCTTTATCCACTAATGGATGGAATTTTTGCAGGAAATATTATAGGACAAACAGCAATGACAGCTTGTGGTGTAGCTATGCCACTTACATTTTTCAATAGTGGTGTATCTACACTTATTGGTGTAGGTTCAGCATCGGTTTTATCAAGAGCTATAGGAAAGGGCGACAAAAAAACAGTTGATAAAATTATGGGGAATTTAATCTTTTGGGTTATTCTATTCTCATCAATTATTACAATAGGCGGAATTTTACTTGCGCCACATTTTTTAGATATGGTTGGAGCAAGTGGAGAAATTAAAGAATATGGTATCAGATATTTACGAGTAATTTTTATTGGTTCTTTATTTGTAAACTTTACTCAATCAGCAAACATGGTTATGCGTGGAGAAGGATTAATGAAAAAAGCAATGCTCATTATGGGGCTAGGGGCTTTTTTAAACATAATTCTTGATCCGATTCTAATGAAATTAATGGGAAAATACGCAATAGAAGGGGCTGCACTTGCAACTATTACAGCACAATTAGTTCAAGCAATAATAACACTCCATTACTTCAAATATAAAAGTAAAGCAGTAAAAATAAATAAAATCAAACCTGATCAGGAAATAAAAAAAGAAATGTTTGGCGTAGGGTCATCTGCTATGATGATGCAAATTTTATTTATGATTCAACAAACAATGCTATATAAAATGTCATTTAAATATGGTGGAGATACAAATGCTATCTTGATGGCAGCAACACTTAGAATATATGCCTTTTCATTCATTCCACTTTGGGGAATGAGTCAAGGTTTACAACCTGTAGTTGGTACAAATTTTGGAGCGAAAAAATACGACAGAGTAAAAGAAGCTATGAAAGTATTTTCTATCGGAGGATTAGTTCTTGCATCAATATTTTGGATACCAGCATTAGCATTTTCAAAGAATATTCTGTCTTTATTTGGAGTAGAAGAAAGTATTATAACTCAGGGAATAGGAAACTTTAGACTATTTTATTCTATCTTTATCCTATATGGAGTAATGGTAATGACTATAACATTCTTCCAATCAATAGGAAACGCTAAAAAAGCTGGCATAATAGTAATGCTAAGGCAGTTATTTTTATTCATACCTGCCATGATTATTTTACCAATGATATTTGGAGTTAAAGCAGTATGGTTTGCAGAACCCCTTGTAGATTTAATTATGATAATAGTTGGTGTAGTAATGATGTTTGGGGAATTAAATAGGATGGATAAAATTAGTTTGAAAAATTCAAGTAATGAATAATAAGTGGGTTTATTTAAAAGAATGGAGGGAAATATGCAAATAAATATAATTAAAGTAAATTTACCTTTTTTCTTTGGTTTACGCTGTTTATAAGCTAGATAACTCAGTTAAAAAATTAAATATAATTCTTATCAGAAAGAGTTTTTTTCATTTTAGAGGACTAACCATGCCCAAGAGCAGGAGTCCTCCTTTTTTTGTCTGAAAACATAAAGACAAAAAAAGAATGGAGGAAACATAAATGACAAAAGAATATTACCTTTATGTCGGTGGGCAAAAAATCAAAGTAAGTGAGCAGATATACAAAGTTTACTGGCAAGAAAGAGAACACGAAAAATATTTAGAGCAGGTGGACAAGAAAAACCACTTGCTATTTTTTTCGTCCCTAAATCACGATGGGAATTTTGAAGATAATTTAGAAGATAAAAATGTTGATGTAGAAAAAGTTGTAGCTACACAAATGATGATTGAAGCATTAAAAAATGCTATGTCAAAGTTAAATAAGGATGAACGGGAAATCATAGAAAGATTATATTTCAATGATGAAACACTTCGTGCAGTAGCAAAGACTAAAAATATCTCACATCCAACATTAATTAAAAGACGAGATAAAATTTTAGAAAAACTAAAGAAATTTATAGAAGAACTATAAATTATGGTTACCAAAGAGGGCAAATTTTCCTTTATAAAGTGAAGGGGAATTTTGTCCTCTTTTATATAAAAAAGAAATTAATAGAAATTTGAACCTTGACAACTGAATAGACCAAGACAGGACATTAACCATTTGTGGAGCTTTATAATTTCTTCGCCATGACTTTTCTGCTGATAAGGATTTCGGTTTAAATAAATACTCTAGCTAAAGGAAGGATATAAGAAAACGAGCGACAAAAAGAAATTATATATTCAGCCTAGGAAACTGATGCATTGAAGCAAATGGGGATAATGATACTTCTACAGTTGTTGCCGGCTCATCTTGAAAAGGGGCGGTGGTGAAATTCCAATGTCGTGACCTACACGCCTGTTAATGTCAAAAAACTTAAAAAAATTAAAGATAAGGAGAAGATATTATGTGTGATGAACATAATATAAATACAGAAATGAAAACAGATAAAAAAGATAAACAGATGATAAATCAAATTGATGGTTGGAATATAGAAGTTAAATTTAATGAAAATGGATTTAGCTTAGAAAATTTAGTAGAGGAATACATCAAAGAAAAATTTTCTGTCTATTAGGGGCTGACAAAAAATATAAGGAGCGTTATAATATTTTTGTGGAAGCCTAACCTTGGTTCGATTTATTGTATGTAAATTGAATTGAAGGAGGCTTTTTTATGTTTAAAAACAATTTAGCAAAAGAAAATTTGGCAGTTATGTATTTAAGATTATCAAAAGAAGATGGCGAAAAAACAGAAAGTAACTCTATATCCAATCAAAGAGAAATTATAAACTCTTATGCAAGAAAAAATCAAATTACAATGATCAAAGAGTATGTTGATGATGGATATTCAGGTGCAAATTTTGATCGTCCCAATTTTAAAGAAATGATAAAGGCTGCCTATGATAGAAAGTTCAATACAATTATTGTAAAGGACTTATCAAGATTCGGAAGAGATTATATAGAAGCTGGAAAATATATTCAAAGAATATTTCCGGAAAACGGTATAAGATTTATATCAGTAAATGACAATTACGATAGTAAAAGTGCAGATATAAACGATACACACCTTATACTTCCTATAAAAAACTTCATCAATGATAGTTATTGCCGAGATATTTCCAATAAGGTAAAAAGCTCTCAAAAGATAAAAAGAGAAAAAGGAGACTTTATCAGTGCTTTTGCACCTTATGGATATAAAAAGTCTGAGGAGAATAAAAACAAGTTAGTGATTGATAAAAAGATATCGGATATTATCAAAAATATATTTGATATGAAACTCTTGGGATATTCCTCAAAGGCAATTGCAGATGAACTAAATCATTTAGGAGTTTTAACTCCAAGAAAATATAAAGAAAGTCAAGGATTTAAGTGTAATGGATTTCAAAATATAAATGGTGGAAATTGGTCAGCAAAGACAGTAAATAGAATTATAGAAAATGAAGTATATATTGGAAATACCTTACAAGGAAAGAGTGTTACTTTAAGTTACAAAAATAAAAAGCAGATAGAAAAAGAGAAAGAAGAATGGATAAGAGTAGAAAATACCCATGAAGCAATTATAAGTAAAGAAGTTTTTACTATTGCAAATACTATGTTAAAAAGAGATTTGAATAATTCTCGTGGAAAGGACAAAATTGATATTTTTACAGGAATGCTTTTTTGTAAAGAATGTGGAAGTTCTTTGATTAGAAGGACTGTAAAGTATAAAAAAAGAGAAGAGATATTCTATATCTGTTCAAAGTACAACAAGGGAAAATCTTGCACAAGACACAGCATAAAAGAAGAAACTTTGATAAAAGCAGTATCTAAAATAATGAAGTCCTACATTGAATTTAATGAAAATCTATATTCTAAAGTTCAGCGTATAGATATAAATAAAAATTTGAAAGACAATCAAATTCCTATACTAAGACGAGAAAAAGCAATGACAGAAGAACTCTTATCTTCTCTATACCTTGACCTAAAAGAAGATGTTATTAGTAAAGAAGAATATCATCTTTTTAGAAAAAACTATACAGAGAAATTGACTAAATTAGATGAAAGTATCGAGTATAGATTGAAAAAACAGGAATATACTAAGGAGAAGATTGACAAAAATAAGAGTTGGATCATCGACATTAACAAGTATAAAAATTTATCTGAAATAGATAGATTGTCTGTTGTGATGCTTATTGATAAAATTTTTATTTCTGAAAATAAGACGATAGATGTTAGGTTTAATCATACCGAAGAATTGTCTTTACTTGAAGAAATGACAAAAATGGATAAGTCTGGCATTAAATCTAACACCATAAAAAAGAAAAGTATCGATATAAGCAGGAAGTCAAAAACTATACCCACTGTTATGAATAAAAGTCTTGTAAGTGCTGAAAGTGAGGTATGCTATGGCTAGAACAAAAAATAGGCATATATCACAATCAGAAACAGAAGTTGGAAAAGTGATTGAAAAAATATACATTGCCGGTATTTATGCTAGATTATCACAGGAAAGAAAGGAAGCTTATAGGGATAAAAGTAATTCACTTGAAATGCAGGAAGAACTTTGTATAAATGCTGCAAACGAAAAAGATATAAAGATTTTAAGAGTATACAAGGACTATGAATATTCTGGAACAAATTTTAAAAGACCTGCATTTATTGAAATGATGGAAGATATCCGAACAGGTAGGATAAATTGTATCATAGTAAAAGATATGTCAAGGTTTGGTAGAGAGTATTTGGAAATCGCAAACTATATCGAAAAAGTATTTCCATTTTTGGGAATTCGATTTATTTCCGTAAATGATAATCTGGATACCAAAGACGGTATAAAATCAGATCAGAGTTATGAAATAGCAATAAAAAATATCTTCAATGATTTATACGCAAAAGATATTTCAAAGAAAATAAAAGCCTCTAAAGAAATAAAAATGAAACAAGGGTCTTTTATAGGAGCGATGGCTCCGTATGGCTATAAGGTTGATAAAATTGATGGAAAAAGAGTTCTGGTGATGGACGAAAAGGCAGCAGATGTAGTAAGACTTATCTTTTATATGGCAAGTCAAGGTAAATCCAATATGCAAATAGCAAGAGAATTGACTAAAACATATACGACACCTGATGAATATAAAAGAACAGGTAAAATTTTTAAGGATAAAGAAGATACAAAACAATGGGATATTTCTTATATATCAAAAATGCTTTCTGATGAAGTATATATTGGGAATTTGATTCAAAGAGTATACTCAAATAGACATGATCCAAGTAGGAAAAGTAAGTTTCGTGATAAAGAAGAGTGGATTATAACAGAGAACACCCATGAAGGGTTAATAGACAAAACTACATTTGAAAATATCAGAGAGATAAAGGAGAAAAAACAAAACTATCTACCTTACCATTCACTGAAAAACATAATAAAAGACGGAAAAGAAAATGTTGGAGTAAAAATTCAAAGAGATTATAAAAAAGAAGGAAAGTATGACGACCTCATACAATGCAGTGTTTGTGGTAGAAATTTGAAAAAACAATATGGACCACGAGGACTGAAATATCATGATGAGATTTGCTATTGCTATTATTGTAAAGGTGGAGATAGATTAAAATTAGAAAAATCTCATGTCAGAATATATGAAACAGAACTTGACAAAATTTTAGTAGATACCTTAAAAAGACTGGTTTCAAGCTTTTATAAAAAGGATAAAATATTACAACTAAAAATATATTTAGAAAATATAAGTGCTGAAAAGATAAATCAAGTTTCTATAAAAACAGATGTAAATAATAAAAAGATTGCTTCTCTTAGGATCAATCTACAAGAACAATATGAAAACTATGTTAAAGGAGATGTTCTTTTAAGTGATTTTAAAATAGAAAGTAAAAAAATAAATAATCAAATAAAAACCTTAAAAAATGAATTAAAAGTTTTTGATGAAAGAATAAGAAATATAAAGAAAAGGAAAAGGGAACTGAAAAAATTCATAGAAGCTCTATTTTACTGCTTAGATGCTGATAAGAGTATAGAAGTGGATAAAGGATTGGTTGATACTCTCATTAACCATATAGAAATTTCACATAATAAGAAAGTAACCATAAATTTTAAGTTTAATCTTGATAAAGATATAAAAGAGCAGTTGGAGGTAGAGTATGAATAAGGTGGCTATTTATCTAAGACTCTCAGACGAAGATTATAACAAAATGGATGAAAGTATAAGCATAGTAAATCAGAGAGATTATATAAGAAATTATATTGAAAATGAATCATCTTTAAAGAGTTGTGAAATAAAGGAATATGTAGATGATGGGTATTCGGGAACGAATACAAACAGACCTGCATTTTTAAGACTTATTGATGATGTAAAAGAAGGAAGAGTAAAGACTATCATAGTAAAGGATATGTCGAGGTTTTCAAGAGATTATATCTTGCTTGGGGATTATTTGAGCAATATATTTCCATTTTTAAAAATACGATTTATAGCTATAAATGATTGTTATGATTCCATAAACGAAAATGGAAATGGCTTAGATATGGATATGCAGTTTAAGACCTTGTATTATGATTTGTTCAGTAAAGAATTATCTGAGAAGGTAAGCAATTCTTTAAAACAAATTAAATCACAGGGGAAGAATACAAACTGGGCAGCACCTTTTGGATACATCAAAGATCCAAATAATAAATATCATATCATCATTGATAAAAAGACAGCATTTATAGTAAAAGAAGCATTTGATTTAATTTTAAGAGGGTATTCTTGTACTCAAATTGCTAATATTTTTAATGAAAAAGGCTATATAACTCGCTCTGAGCGAAAAGAAGAACTGAAACTTTCTGATTATACTGGAAATTTAATTACAGGAAGTAGAGTAAAGAAAAGAGTTTGGACAAGTGTTTGCATATCACAAATTACAAGAAATGAATTATATACAGGAGATTATGTATATAACAAGTATAAAGAAACAAGAATTGGTAGGCGAAAAAAGATATTACTTCCTGAAGAAGAGTGGAAAGTAATCCATAATACTCATGAAGCAATTATTTCAAGAGAGGTTTTTGATGAGGTTAAGTCAATAAAAGAAAAAAGGAAATTTTATGTTTATACAGGAAAGAAAAATCGCTCTATTTTTTCTGGTAAGATATTTTGTAAAGAATGTGGTAGACCTATGAGTTTTCGATGTGACAGTAGACAAAAGAAGAATTCAGATAAAATATACAAGTATAAAAGTTATTATTGTAATTTATGTAAAGCTGAGAAAACACCAAACAATATCAAAGAGAAAGATATTATTGAACTTATAAAACCAAAATTAAAAGGTTTTAAGATTCAAAACACATTAAATAAAGAGAAAGTTATAGAACACAAGAATGTAAAAGAAGAGATTTTAAAGGAAATATCCATATTAAACAGTAATTTACAAATCATTTATGAAAATTATAAAAAGAAAAATATTTCAAAAGAGGACTACTTAAAGGAAAAAACTTTTATCAAAGATAAAAAGATATTATTGGAGAGTAGGTTGAAAGAATTAAAATCAGAGAAGATTGATTTGAAGAAAGAATTCGATGGTAATTCCTTAGATAAGAATAATTTATTGAAATCCTATGTAGATAGTTCTATTGATAAAATAGTTGTATCAAGAAGTGGAGAAATAGAAATTGTAGAAAAATAGATGAATAGCATTAAAAGTAACTCATAATCTCGCCAGCTTTAATTTTAATATGCCAAAATGTAAATAATGGCGAGAAAATTTGCAGAAATAAATAGTGCTGTTTACTATGAGTTGATAGGGTAAATATTTAGGAACAAACAAAAAAATGATATAATTATAGTTAAAATGAGATATTGTGAGGTGATTTTTGTGTCTAAAATAAATGTGGAAGGATCAGAAATTAGCATTATTGCCATAGATAATAGAGATTATATTTCTTTAACCGACATGGTTAGAAATGTTGAAAATGGTGTGACACTAATAGAAAAATGGCTAAGGAATAAAAATACAATTGAATTTTTAGGAATATGGGAAGAAATGTATAATGCGAATTTTAATTCCACCGAATTCGAGGGAATTAAAAATGAAGCAGGTTTTAATCGTTTTATTTTATCGGTTAAACAATGGGTCAATAAGACGAATTCTATCGGAATTGTTGCCAAAGCAGGAAGATATGGTGGAACATATGCACATAAAGACATAGCTTTTGAATTTGCATCGTGGGTATCACCTTATTTTAAGCTCTATCTTATTAAAGAGTTTGAGCGCTTAAAAGAAGAAGAACAAAAACAATTAGGTTGGGATATCAAGAGGAATTTAGCTAAGATAAATTACAAAATTCATACAGATGCAATTAAGAATAAACTTGTCCCTGAGAAATTATCAAAGGAAAGAATAAACTATATCTATGCAAGTGAAGCAGATATATTAAATGTAGCTTTGTTTGGAATGACAGCAAAAGAATGGCGTGAAAGTAATCCGGAGTTAAAAGGAAATATGAGAGACTATGCTGATATATCACAATTAGTGTGTTTATCAAATCTTGAGAACTTAAATGCTGTTTTTATAAATGAGGGAATGGATGCAACCGAAAGGATAGAAAAATTAAATGCAATTGCTATTGAACAAATGAGGATTCTAACAGAAAGTGAACGTATAAAAAAGTTAAAATAAAAGTTTTGTATATAAATTAGGCGATAGAAATATCGTCTAATTTTATGTAACAATTGCTTGACATTGTAGGGTAAAACAACCATCTTGAAACTTATATCAAGACTTTATGATTATGACAAGGGACAAATCCTAATCGACGGCAAAGATATAAAAGGAATATCAACAGAGTCTCTTTTTGATAAGGTCTCAATAGTTTTCCAAGATGTAGTTCTCTTTAATCAAAGCGTTATGGAAAACATCAGACTCGGTAAGCAAGATGCAAGCGATGAAGAAGTTAAAAGAGCGGCAGAGCTTGCCAATTGTACAGACTTTATAGAAAAAATGGACAAGGGTTTCGATACGGTTATTGGTGAGAACGGCGCTGAGTTATCAGGGGGAGAAAGACAGAGATTATCAATAGCCAGAGCATTCTTAAAAGATGCACCGATGCTAATATTAGACGAGATAGCGGCAAGTCTTGACGTTGATAACGAGAAAAAAATTCAAGAGTCTTTAAATAATTTAATTAAAGATAAAACAGTTGTAATCATTTCACACAGAATGAAATCCATAGAAAATGCTGACAAGATAGTAGTTCTAGAAAACGGAAAAGTAGAAATCGAAGGCAAACATGAAGAGCTTTTACAAAAATCAAAAGTTTACAAGAATTTAATAGAAAAAACAAAAATGGCAGAAGAATTTATTTATTAGGAGGACAGAAGCAAAGACTTGCAATAGTATCTGTTATGTGCAAGGATTCTCCGTTTGTCTATTTCGACGAACCTACAAGTGGTATGGATTATTTCAATATGATAAAAATATCGGCGGTCTTCGGACTGCCTTTGTTTTCTTGCTTAGTTTAGCGCAGCAAATCGTATGATTGAAAGGAAACTGTTTTATATGCTATAATTGAGTTGATAATTAGTATCAATTAAGTGCAAGGAGGTGTTTAATTATGACTTTATACAAAAGTATATTAATAGGTCTTTTGGGATCATTTCTGATGTTTTTGGGAGATATGACCTTATATTATGACCCTGATGATTATGATAGCAAGGATACTATAAATAGTATTGTCGGCATAATGAAAAATGTTAGCATAAAAAGATTATACATTGGCGGTCTTTTAGGTCCAATATGTGCCTTTATATATTGTATTGGCTTTTATCATATTGTTTTAGCTACTCAAGAAAAGTATTTAACTATTGGATGGTTTGTATTTTTAATAAATGTTCTTGGCATGATACTAGGAGGCACTTATCATATTCAATGTGCCTACTTAGGACTTTTATCAAGGCACGAAAACAAAGGAGCCTTTGATGAATTTTTAAAATTTTTAAAATTTCAAGCAAAAATAGTTTTTGGAATTATGGCTCTAGGAAATATAGCAATAGCAGTGATAATTTTATTAGGATTTACAGCCTTTCCAAGTTGGCAAGCCCTATTTACACCAATATTTCTTATAATTTTGACTCCAATTGCTGGGAAATTGCCAAAGGGACTCCACATGATTATTCGCGGAGGTTGGTTTAACTTAATATATTTTATTTACTACTTATCTTTATTGATAAACTATACTAATATGAATTTATAAGATTATAAAGCAAGAGATTAAAATTATTATTTTAGTTAATAAAGGGGAATTTTATAAAATTTATTATTTAAAGGAGGATTTTTTTATGAAACATTCAAATTTTATTGATAACAAGAAAACAGAACCTGATTATAGAAACTGGGTTCCTGCAAGTTTAATTAGAAATTTAATCGGAGGGACTATAATTACTTTTATTCTCTTTATAATTTTCGCAGGGACAGACCTTGTTTTCAGTGGAAGACTTAGGATTATCTGTGGAATTATTTTAGGAATTGGAGTCTTAATACTTCTTTTTTTTTCAATTATGCTTTCCTTTATGTATCGAACCTTTGATTATAAGGGTAAGAGGAAGCTTGCTAAAGTCATAATAGATGGGACTGCCGACTATGTAAAGATCCCAGATGGTGGCGTGGGCTTAGATGTAGGATGTGGTAGCGGTGCACTTACTATAGATTGTGCAAAAAGAAATCCAAAAGCGACCATGGTTGGCTGTGATATTTGGAGCGGTTCATATAAAGGGGAGTTTTCTAAAAAGATTTGTCAAGAAAATGCAAAGGCTGAAGGTGTTTCCAACGTGAGATTTGAAGAGGGAAATGCAGTCAAACTTCCATTTGAAGATGAAAGCTTCGATGTGGTGACAAGCAACTACGTTTATCACAATATAATGGGACATAATAAGCAGAAACTACTATTGGAAACTTTGCGTGTTCTTAAAAAAGGTGGAGTTTTTGTTATCCATGACTTGATGAGTAAGTCAAGATATGGAGATATGAATAAATTTATCGAAAAGCTTAAACAAAATGGATACGAAGATGTGCAATTAATTGATACAACAAATGGTCTTTTTATGGGCCACAAAGAATCTTTATTCCTTGGACTTTCTGGCTCAGTTCTTCTTATTGGGAGAAAATAAATTTGTAAATAAATTACTAAAACAAAATTTGGAAAGCTGATGGGGTATGCAAAATGAAATACAAAGGTTTTTGTTTCTATTTATTTAGAGGACCAATGAAAAAAGTTCTTATAGAGAAGTATGATAAAGCATATGCTTCAGAAATTATTAAAAAGAGCAAAAAAATTTATCGAAAACTAATAGAAGAGGCAGATGATATCGGCAATGACAATCCCATGGCATACAATGAGATGTTCGCTCTTGTCTTTGTTGCTCCATATATAGCAAGTGAGAAAAATATTCCGCCGGAGACCATCCAGGAAATGATGCGTCGCTCTCTTTATTCTGTCAAATGGTTTTTTTCTTTGGTAAATCTCAATACCGAGAGGGGGAAAAAAGCCAATAAGAAAAATATTCTTAAGTATTACAAGTGGTATACAGAGGAAAAAGAAAATCTCTATCCAACGTCATTTAAAGTTGATTTTGAGGGAGAACCTTATGAGGGTGCTTGTTATTATAGAATTACTCGTTGCCCTATCTGTGCTTACACAAAGAAGCTGGGGGTAGATGAATTGATGCCACTTTTCTGCGAGCTTGACGACGTGATGATAAGCCTTCAACATGGAGTTTTACACAGAAAAGAAACTATCGCCAAGGGAGGAGATTATTGTGATTTCCTTATCTTGGGAGATAAAGAGTAATAGATAATTTTATTATTAGAGAGGATATTTTTACTTGCTTTTGAGAAAAATTTAAATAATGAGGAATTAAATGAAATTTATTAGCTACGGAAATAGAAATAATAAGTCAATATTATTTATTCACGGGCTTGCCTCAACTGCAGACCTATGTTTCAAACCTCTTCTGCCTTATTTGCAAGATTATTTTGTAATTTTCTGTGAATTGGACGGACATTATGGAAGTAATCCAAAAGATTTAACTTCAATGGAAGAAACCATAGATTCCATAGAAAGTTACATATTAAATCAAATGGGCGGGAGCGTCTATGGATTATGTGGATTTTCTATGGGAGCAACCATTGCGGTTGAACTAATTGCAATAGGAAATATTTCTGCTTCGAAAGTCCTTTTAGATGCGGCGATTACTGCCGAGTTGGGTTTGAAGGCAAGGCCATTTACCTGTGCTTTTATCATTGGTACAAGTAGAATCAAAAATAAAAAGCCGATACCTAAATTTTTATTAGATAAAATTATGGGCAAGGATAATCTAAGCGTAATAGAAATGATGTATCCGCAAATTTCAAAAAATACTATTAAAAATGTCTGCAAGTTTATCTATCATTACAAAGTTCCAAAAAATTTAACCGACTTTTCAAATCCAGTAATGTTTTGGCGAGGAAGTGAAGAGCCTATCCCTGCGAAAAGTGAAAAAATATTAAGAGATTATCTTCCGCAAATGAAGACAGAGGTGTTTGAAGGAATGGGCCATGGACAATTTCTCCACGAACATTCAAAGGAATACGCTGAGAAGCTAAAAGTCTTTTTGGGAAACAAATAAGGAGAATATTATGGATATAACACGAGCAATATTAGATGGAATTGCAATGGCTGCTATCTTTAACGGTGCAGTGGCAGCTTTTGTACTGATTAACCCGAGATTTTTCTTCGATTCCTATCCAAAAGAAATACAAAATTCTGCTCCAGAAAAGATGACGAAAGAAGAAAAAAGAATAAATGCAATACTTACGATTATAATTTCAGGAATCGTATTTATATATGGAGTGACCTCTCTTTTACATACTGGAATAAGAGAGCTTAGAGATCTTTTCTGGATGAGCTATATTCAGTGGATAATATTAAACTTGGGAGATTTCTTTTTATTGGATGTACTTTTGTTTCAAGGAAAGTACAAGGATAGGATAGTCATACCAGGCACAGAAGGACATGAGGACTACGAATTTGGAAATTGGATGAAACATTTGGCCATTAAGGAACATTTTATCTTGTGGCCATTTTTACTAATTCCAATCGTATCCATAGTAGAAGCGTGGAACGTGCTACTACTTGGATTATAAAATAAAATTTGAAAGTTGTAACACAAAAGAAGTACGAGAAATATCCCTTTAAAAAATGTGACTGATACACGATAATAAGCAAAATAAATTTAAGCAAAAAATTACGAGGAGAGAAATTTGGAAATTAGAAAAATATCAAAATCAGATTTAGAAGAATTAGCAAAATTAATGGTAGATGTCTATAATGCCCCACCTTGGAATAATAAACGGACAGTAGAAACAGCCCTCGAATCTTTAACTGATATTTCAGATTTTCCTAAATTTTTTGGCAATGTAATTATCGATGGAGATAAAATAATTGGTGCATTAATTGGTCATATAAGAAGATATGCCACTGAATTAACATTTTATATCGATGAGTTTTTTATTTCTGAAGAATATAGGGGGACTGGTCTGGCAAAAGAACTTTACCAAACCAGTATAAAACAATTGCAGCAAAGAGGTATAAGTGGTGCATTTTTTACTACTTTAAAAAACTCTCAAGCCTATAATTTTTATGCAAAACAAGGTGCTTGGGATTTGGAAGATTCTGCATGTTTTTACCATAAATTTTAGTAATTTTCTATCAAGTTAATAGGTGTTTTTATTAAAAAATTCTTTGATAAGGGTATTATCGTAATTATTAACTTTAAATTAGTAAGTAAATAAAAAATTGATTATCGAAGAAAAGAAAGATATAGCCTTACAAATGCTAAAATATTTAGAAAAAAATGGATATGAAATCAAGTGCGAAAAATATTAAAAAGAGCTAAAGAGTAAGGTCGACATATTAAAGAAGTATACAGTAGATGTTTTTGAATGATAGTTGATAAAGTCGTGGTGGGCAGAATTGACAAAGACGGAACAGTCCATCCATATGACCTGACATTCTATTTCAAAAAAGGAGTTAAAGATAGTCAAAATTCTAATAATTTCAAAGATAAAAGAAAAAATGCTAAAGATAATGATATTAATAAATTGTGCTCCTACAAGAATGACGAGGATAAAAAATTATGTTCCCCAAAAGACAAGGCATGTGGAAAGCGTTGTTAGATTAGAAAAAGAATGATGATTTTTCAGTTGGAATAATTCAGCAAATAAGAGAAATCAGATTATAAATCAAAAATAGGACTTAAATTTAATAAATATCTATTGTGAATCCCTTGGTGATTTGGCATATCAAAACAATCCTAAATTTATGAAATTCATTGCAGATAACAATCTTGGATTTAAATCGTATGCCTCATTTGGTAAGTATGAGATTGCTGAACGAATTGCAGTTCTAACTAATTTGGTAAAATTAGTTTGGAATGATAACTTGTTTCAATAAATTATGAGCTGTAAAATCAAATAGTTTTAGATAGATAGTTATGGTTAAGTTTCTAGTTTATGGGTCATAGTATAGGATAAATATTGATTTTCTTGGAGAACTTAGTGATTACTCTTTTTATATAGAAGTGTTTTCATATATTTAGAAGATAAAATAAATATTTAATAAGATTTTTAGGTTTGAATTTATCTTAAAAGTCTTATTTTTTTATTCTTATTTATCTTGAAATGGGTATAAATTATTTAAGGAAATTGTTTTTCTGGGGAATTTTTAATAAAATATTATATATTTAAAGCTAGTTGATTTCTTATCTGGAGGATCTTATGAAAAAATATTTTAAATCTTTAGTTATTTTATTTATTACGGTAGTTTTTCTTGCTGGCTGCAAAGGTGAACAAAATTCTCCTGATCTTGAGAAAGAAAATGTAGGCCATGAAAATTCTGTCAAAGAAAAAGCAGTTAAAGAAAATGTTGTTAAGGAGAATATCAATAAGGAAAAAACTGTTTCTGACGATTCTAATAGGGAAAATTCAAAGCTTTCTAAAAGTTTAAAACCTGTTGAAGGAGCTAAGATTGGGTCTTTGTCTTCCTTTGTTGAGGACAGGGAGGTATGGAATGACTTATTTGATGAGAAATATATAGATTCTGCAAAAAGCTATGGATTTGGAATCCACGTGCCTAGGATTCTTTTGGATTCTCCTGATGCTAAGACAGCTAATGATGAGATTGATGACCTGGTTAAGTATATAAAAAATACATATGAAAATAATAAGGATAATATGGAAGGCTCTGATACTGGCATCTGTGCATTTTTTTCTGTTTATCAAGATGAGAAAATCCTAAGCGTGATGATTGAAAATTACGATATTTGGAATGGTGGATTTACAAATTATTATGTATATAACTTTTCCCTTCCTGATGGAAACTTTATAGATGATGATAAGCTTATGGAAAACTTTGGTGTGGATAGGGATGAAATTCTAGGGATAATCGAAAATAGTTTAAGGGAAGACCGAGACTTGTTTACAAAAATTTATTGTAGGGATGTTACAGATTTATCTTATACAAGCAATCCTAGCAATTTAACAGGCCTTATCCTTAATGACCTTTGGGATAATTACGATTCTAAAAATCACCAAATTTTTATAGACGAAGTGGGGATTCCAAACTTTGTTTTCGCCAATTATGAAAGTGCGGACAGGAGACGGGCTCCACTAATTTTAAAACTAAGGAAAGATAAATTTGATGATAATCCAATTTCTGATCAATATTTGAGGATAGCAAGAGATTTAGGAATTGACCCTAATGATGAAAATAACAAGGCCTTTATAATTTATCTTGGCGGAGCATATGATGATCAAAGTCTAAAAGATAGTCTAGGAAAATTACAAGCTTACTTAGATGCCTTTACTTATGATTTTGAAGAGCCTAATATGTTGGTTGCTATTAAACAAAGTGAAGGTGGAGATATGCCATATCTAAATGGCCAAGAATGTTATTTAGTGATTCCAAAGTACAAAAATGCTAGTGTATCTCTTAAAGAATTAGAAATCACAGAAGATGACAAGTTGAAAGAGATTGAAAATCCATACTTGGATAATAATGCTTGTAGCGGAACAACTTTTATTTGTCAAAATATAAGCGATATTGGCCCAAACGGGAAAATTACTATAAGGTATAGGGACGATGTCTTAGAATTTTCGCCTTCAATTAGCTTAAAGGACGGGTCTTTGATTCTTCCAGAAGGAGTCACTAATGCTGAAAAAATCCTTGATTGGGATAAGCTAGTTCAAAAAGTCACTTATCCTTACCTTATCTATGAAAGAATGAAATTTATAATGGGTGTGGGTTGATAATTACTCAGTTTTGTGCATGTATGTAAATAATATATGAAAGGTTATGCTATGGGACAAATTGTTGAACTAGAAGATTATAAAAATAAAAAGAAAAAGATTCAAGACCTCAAAAAAAACTTAGAAGATCTTATTTTTGAAAGGGACAATCTTTTGTATGTTGTTTGTGAAAATATTCAAACTTCCTATATGCTAACTTTTGGAAGCCTTACTTATAGGGTAAATAAGGCCTTTAATGACTATTTACGTTTGCGCAGAAAAAAATCTCTTATCCAAGCAAGGATAAATCGACAAGAAAAAATAGACCTTGGAGAAATTGAGACAAAGCTTGATAAAGAATTTCATGAATACAAAGAGAAACTCCAAGATACTATTTCTCAATTAAAGGCTGCCCTAGAACATTCAAGAGCAAAAGCCTTATCTGAGGAAGATACGGCTTTAATAAAAAAAATATATAAGAAGATTGTAAAGAAAATCCATCCCGATATAAATCCAAATATCACAGATAAAGAAAAAAGATTATTTGTTGCTTCAACAGAATCATATAAAAATGGTGATTTAAATACCTTGCAGGTTATATATACAATTGTAACTAGCGGAGAAACGGAAGATGATGAATCTTTATCCCTTAAATCTATGGAAGACGAAATAGAAAGGCTAGAAGATTTACTTAGGAAAATAAAAAGCAGTATTGGAACAATAAAATCAATCCCTCCCTATACTTGGCGAATTTATGTTGAGGACGAAGAGAAAAAGGCAGAAAAGCTTAATGACCTAAAAGAAAGGTTGAAAGCTTACAAGCAAGCAATAAGAACTCAGGAAGAATACATTAAAGAATTATTAGAGGATAAAAAATGGCTGATTTAATAAAAAAAGATCAAAACAATCTAATTGATTATCTTGTAAACACCGGTGGAGATATAGATATACCAAGGCCTTTTGAGCAGGATATTTATCTTTTCGATACCTATGTGGCAGGAACAACACATGTTGAAGGCATTGAAGGAATATATTCAACATTAAAGATTGACGATAAATTGGTTTTTTATCGAGAAATTGAAAATGAGCACGATCCCCAGGCAATCAGAATAGAAACTCTTCGAAAAGAAAAAATCGGCTATGTACCTCGCCAAGACAATGTTGTATTTTCAAGGCTCATGGATTCTGGGAAAGTTCTTTTTGCAAAAGTAATGGAAAAGGAAATGCGTGGTAAGTGGGCAAGGATGAAAATTAAGATTTACCTTCATGAAAGTTAGGGCAAAATGTATTATAATTACGAATGGATTTGGGATAATATTTGTCTAAAAGATAGCCATGTTATGAATTTTGAACCGATATCTGGAGATAATGCTTTTATTATCTCACACCATGTAAGGGATAAATTAAAAATAGAAAGGGGCGTTAAAAGCTTCTTAGAAAATGGCTTTAGGTATTTTAATATTTTTGGTGAATTTTCAGATTTACGGGCGAAAGCCATTTCTTTAAGAAGCAAAACAAGTAATAAAATAAAAATAGAAGCAAGTAAGATTGAAATGTCAAGGATGGTTTATGATTTGGCAATGATGAAAGTTTTAAAACCAGACTTGACCAACTATGTAATTTCAGATGATGAATATTTTACAGAGTATTTAGTAGAAGACTTAGAGAAAATCATCTCTGGGAAAAGTATTTTTACTCCCTATGATTGGAAAGAATTTAAGAATGGTTGTGAATTTTCATATAATAAGAAAGATGCGATAATAAGTGTTTCTAATGATATAATTATTGGATTTCTAGGAGATGAAAAAACTTTTGATACTACCTATGATGCCTTTTACTATAAATTATTTGATGGTAAAAGTTTGTACGAAATTTGGGAGGAATTATAAAGAAAAATTTATATTATTAGGATTGAGGAAACCTAGTTTGTTTACGTTGGGAGTAGATTAAATTAGGTTTTATTTTCAACCACAAATGGAAAGTAAACTTGACATAATATTACAATTTTATTATAATGAATGTAAAGCTAGCTTAACATTGGGGGTTGATAAATGTGAAAAATAGACTAGAAGAAATTCGTAAAGAAAGAGGGATTACCCAGGAAGATTTAGCAAAAATTCTTGAAGTATCGAGGCAAACTGTGGGTTCTTTGGAAAATGGAAGATATAATCCATCAATTATCTTGGCATTTAAGATTGCAAGATATTTTGAAATGGCCATAGAAGATATTTTTATATATGAGGAGGAGAGCGACAATGAAAAATAAGAAAATTTGGTATTTAGGATATGTAATTGGATTTATGAGTTTGGTGGCTATGTTTATTTTTGAAGAAAATGAGACATTAAATAGAATTATGCTTTTTATTTTTACAATAAGTGTGACTATTGCAAGTGTTAGCCTAGGTCATAATAAGAGAATGGAGGAAGATCCATTCTATAGAATAAATGTAAATGATGAAAGAAATGAGAAAATAAGGGATAAGGTAAATGCTACAATGACACCAATTCTAATGCTCATCATGGGTATAGTTGCTGTGATTTGTTTTTCTAAGAATGATTATTTGCCTGCAAGTATTTTGACCATAGGAATTTTATCCTTTCCTCTTATAACATTTTTCGTCAGCAGTCATTATGAGAAAAAATATTAAAAAAATTCGCAGATGTTGAAACATAAACGATTAGAAGTTATTAAACCATCTTGTCCATGTCTATTAAAGATATGGTTAGGTGGTTTTTTATTTGAAATGTTTCATTTATATTGACAAGTATCGAGTATCGATATATAATTAAATCAACAAATATCGAGATTCGATATTTAAAAGGAGGTAAGAGATGCTAAAGTTTAGATTTTTAACCTATACTAATTTTGGTCTTATGGAAAAATGGTACGAAGAAATGGCAAGGGAAGGTTGGCAAATAGATAAAATTCCACTTCCCTTTGTCCATAAGTTTAAAAAGATAGAACCTGCTGATATAAAATATAAGTTTTCTTTAGCAGCAAATGAGAGTTTATTTACTAAGTTTTCTAAGGAAGAACTCTCCGATTATGATCAAATGGCGGATGAATACGGTTGGCACCTGGTCGATAGGACTTTTAATATGAATCTTTATAAGGTTGACGAAGAAGGGGCAGATTCACTATATGATGACGATTCATACGAAATAGAGATTTTAAATAAAGGCGTTAAGGGGGAATTGATTACATTAAGTTTAAATAGTTTTATTTTTGCCTTTTTGGCCATGTCTAACATCGCTCGAATAAGATCAAGTGAAATATATTATTCTAATTTCCCTTTCTTTATGGTTCCAGCTGTTAGCATGTTTCTTATATTTTCACTCTTATCTTTATGTGATTATATAAGTTTTAAGATTAGAAATAAGAAAGTGCAATCAATAAAAAATTTGAAATTTTCTAGGCTTGCTATAGGAAGGTTACAAGCTTTAATACCAGTCTTATCAATAGTATTAGTAATTTTGGCTTTTATTGCATTAGTAATAAATCAGCTGGAAATGGGTTATGGGCTAACAATAATTATCTCTGTGATTCCTATAATTATTATGGCTATTCTTATATCTTACTTTATCAAAAAAGTAAAACTTATGGATGCCAAAAAAGGAAAGAAAAAATTGCTATTTGCCTTAATCCCAGTAATAATGTTTGTGGTATTTACCATATCTAATCTTGGTATGCTTGCTAAGCTTGCGATGAGAGATGACTTAAAAACAAAAGAAAGTGATGATTTCTCAATAAGAAATGAAGCTACAAGTTTGTTGGCAGAAAGCTGTGAAGATTTTAGAGCAAAATCTTATGACCTTAATATAAGAAAAACTCTTGTAAAATCAGAAGGTCTTGCAGAAGATTTATTCAATAGAAATCTTAAAAATGCCAAAAATCATCCTTATAGGGCGGAATTTGTAAAAGATATTTCCAAAGATTTTGCTTATGATAAGACTTACAGCCTTTCCGATGAAGATTCATATTTGATTTTAAGTGGAAAAGTAGTTTTGGAAGTTGATGGCAATATCTATGACGAAAAGGTCACAAAAGATATAGAAAAGATACTCGAGGAAAAATAATGGCAAGAGATCAATTTCAAACCCTAACAGAACCAATGTATTTTACCCTTTTGGCCTTGGGAGAAGTGAGGAACGGAGCAGAAATCACATCCTGGGTCGAGGAAATAACCAAGGGAAGGATAAGACTAGCACCTGGCACTCTTTATGCCTTATTGGCACAGTTTCTAGAAAATGATTTGATAAGAAGAGTAGAAGCGGATCAAAAAGGCAAGCATTACATTATTACAGATGAAGGTAGGGATCTTTTAAAAGACGAAGTTCAAAGGCTAAGGCTCTTAGTCTCTAACTACGAAAATTACTTTGAGAAATAAAATTATACAAGTAAGCTCTATAATATAGGAGCTTACTTGTTTTTTTGTATAAATTTATATTGAATTTTATTTGAAATATATTGATTTTTATTAGGAGTAAAAATGAATTGGATAAATAGTTTTGAGTTAATTTGCTATTTTATAGTGATATTACTAGTTGTAGACATATATAAATCTAGAAATTATAGGGAATTTGGGCTCTTGATTTCTGGCGCATTGGCAGGATTTTCTTTAGAACTCTTGGCAGTAAGATTAACTGATATTTACCATTACAGCGACGATTTTTTCATAAGCATTTGCTTCAGACCCTATCAATTCCCATTTTTTGGAGGCCTCATGTGGGGAGGGATAACAGTATGTGCCCTAAGAATTGCGAGAAAATTTCATTTTAATAAATTAATGACAGCCCTATTCGCTGGTTGGCTAATAGTAAGCATGGATCTGCTGCTGGACGTTGTTGCGATTAGGTTAGACGGTGGATTCTGGGTCTGGGACGGTCGAGAAATAAATCTAGCAATCAACCACCATATGTTTATGTCAGTAATTTGGGTCAATTTCCTGGGCTATATGTTTGAAGTCCCATCCATAGTCTACATGACCTTAAAAAGTTGGGAAAAGGAAAATAACAAGTCAAAAATAAATCTAGGCAAGTCACTTTTAATAGGATCTGGTGGAGTGATTTTTGTAGGAATCTGTTCTTATCTTGCCCTTTTCCTAGATAAAATAAGTAATGAATGGTTCTCCTGCATTGCATTTTGTCTTTTACGGACATTTATTTTTATAAAATTGTTAGCCGAGTTAATGAGAAATCGAGAAAAAATTAGATTGGCAAAGAATAAAGATTGGACATTGATAATATTCTGGTTTGCTATCTATGCCTACTGTATAGTTGGATTAATAAAACTAGGCATAGTACAAGCTATACCGATTTATGGTATATTCGCCATATTCTTGTTCGCCCTAACTATATTTCTTGCCCTTATTAATATAGAAAAGGAAAAATAATAAAGATAATATGTGAATATTAAATTTAATATAGTTTTCAATACATTCCTAATCTAAATTTGATTTTGGGGTGTATTTTTTTAATATTTATATTTAAATTCAATAAATAATTTTATTTAATTTGTAAAATTTTTTATACAAACTAGCTCCAGTATTTTTGCTAAGTATAGTGAAAATAACACTAAGACTCAACATATATTTAAAAAATTAGGGGAAGCCGATGTATAAACTTTATCAAAAAAACGAGCTTAATTTTGCACTTTTCTGGATCCTTATTTATTGTTTGCTGGCTGCACCAATTATGGGGAAATTTGGGGATGCTAGTATCTTCATGTTTTTATTTCTTCTTGTGTTATCTATTATAATTACAACTTTTATCAAGAAATATAAGCTGGTTGAGAAATATGGTTTAGATAAGTATCCAAAAAATTCAAAAAGATATCTATATTTTCTTCCAGTCTGGATTCTTGCAACGGGGAATCTATGGGGTGGATTTAGCTTATCTTATACTGGACTTTCACAGTTGTGGGCAGTTTTATCAATGATATTAATTGCCTATATAGAAGAAATAATTTTTCGTGGATTTCTTTTTAAGGCTTTGCAAGAAAAAAGTGGGCCTAAAAAAGCTATAGTTATAGTTGGCATAACTTTCGGTCTTGGTCATATTGTTAATCTTTTTGCAGGTCAAGCAAGTCTAGAAACCCTAGTTCAAATAATTTTTGCCATTGCTTGGGGATTTATTTTGGTTATTATTTTTTATAAAAGGAACAGCCTATTTCCTTGTATTATCGCCCATAGCCTAATAAATGCTTTTTCAAAATTTGGTGTAGAAAACCAAGTGACAAAATGGATCTATATTATTCTTACAATTATAGTGGCTATTTTCTATTGTTTATATTTATTGAAATTAGATAAGAAGGATGATTTGGATTAAAACTAAAATATTTTATAATACAGGAGATATAGATGAATCGTAGGAAATATTTGGAAATAAGAAGGATTGTCTTTATAATTATCTTTATAATTATCTTAATAATACTTGGAGTAATTGGGATAATTTCTTTTTATCTTATCTTAGAAAATTCTAATGGCTACTATCGAGAGGGCTTAATAGGATTAATATGTGACGCCATTTTACGAGTTTTTATTAGTTTGATTATTTGTACAACACTTTTTGCGACCTATTTTTTTAGGGAGAGGGATCGAGCAAGTATTATTTGGTGGATTTGTCTTGTCTTTTCTGTTCTGGGTATTTATCTTTTATTAAAAGCACCAATACTAGATTTGGAATATCTTGACAATCCAAAATCCATAAAGCTAGATTATGTAAGCTTTGAGGGAGATTACAACAATGAATATTCTGTAAAGTATCATTTGATTGGATATACAAAAAATGGCGAGATAAAAATCTTTGATATTAATGGAGAAACATACGATAGAGAAAAGGAAAAGTGGGGACCTTATGATAATGTTTTGGCTGATATAAAATATTTACCCCATACAGAAGTTTTAATTAAACTTGAAACGGAAAAAGGGGAATATTAGTAGAATTATTATAATTAAAAACTTTATATATTCCTAATATTATTCTTACATAAAAAATAGAATCTGCTTCTATTATAAAATTATAAGAAAAATGGGGTGTTTTTATGAAAAATCTAGTAAAGTCGTTTGTATATTCATTAATATTCAGTTTAGTTTTTATTATTATCTTTGGACCAGTTAGTTTGGCGAGTAAAGCACAAAAATATTTACCATCTGGAATAAAATACGAAGATTTGCCACAAGAGATAGAAAGTTATTTAGGCAATAATAAGGATACAACTTATGGTCTAAATGTGATTGTGTACGACAGGAATCAAATTATTTATGAAAATTATTTTGGATATTTGGATAAGGAAGCTGGACTTAAGGCTGATTTTGATTCTGTTTACGAGTGGGGATCAATTTCTAAACTATTAGTTTGGGTTTCTATTATGCAGCTTTATGAAGCTGATAAAATTGATTTAAATAGGGATATAAGGGAGTATTTACCAGATAATTTCCTCAATAATCTAAGTTATGACAAGCCAATTACTATTTTAGATCTAATGAATCATAAGGCGGGTTTCCAAGATACATATTTTATCCAAACTACAGATCCTTCGGAAATAAAAAGCCTTGATGATACTCTTAGCACTAATCAACCCAGGCAAATCTATGAGCCAGGCCAACATACAGGATATTCGAATTGGGGAGCGGCTCTTGGAGCTTTTATAGTCGAGAGAGTTTCAGGTATGGATTATGTAGATTATGTTCATGAAAATATTTTTAGACCTCTAAAGATGGACCATAGCTCAATAAGTCCTGTATTTGATGATAATGAGTGGGTTAAAAATCAAAGACTTAAGCTTAAATGTTATGACACAAAGGGAGAAAAAATTGAAGGACCTGGAATATATTATATTCATCTTTATCCTGCTGGCAGTGCAATGGGCACAATAGGCGATTTGGCAAAATTAGCTCGTGCTCTTACTTCTGGTGATAATAATTTTTCTACACTTTTTAAAAATCAAAGCACTCTAAAAAAGATTTACACTCCTACAAGTTTTTACGGACCAACAGAGATTCCTAAAAATTTCTATGGTTTTTTTGCAAGTGAGTATGGCCTTAGAACTATTGGCCATGGGGGTAATACTTTTGATTGCTCAGCTATGTTGCAATTTGATCCTATTAGTGGGGTTGTAATGGTTCTTATTACTAATCAAGCCCATGAAACTATTTATAATTACGATATGTATGAATTAATTTTTGATAAATTTAAAGATTCTGACTTAACTAAAATTAAAATGGATGTTCCCTAAAGGTCTTCTTTTAAATACTCGTGGGATAATGACAGGACCACTAAAATTTATTAGTGCTTTGGGAGTAACTTCCTATGGAGAAGAAGATTTGGGAAATTGGTGGTATGAAGAAAATGAGATAGTTGAGATCCAATTTTCAGATTTTCTTATATCTACACCTAAGGCTCTTACAAATATTTTATTTATGGTGTTTTTTATTCTTGCTGGCATATATGGTTTGGTGAAGGTTATTCTAGGGGCTTGATTAAAGAGAAGATAAAAAATAAGAGAAATTTAAAGAATCTTGCGCAGATTCGTAAGGATTCATATTTTATTTTTGTTTTGATGTCAATATCATTTATTAATTTGCTAATTATTTTTTTTAGACTTAGCCATGGCTATGGTACTGGAAATATTGGAATCAGGGCTTCATACATGGTTCAAAGTGCAATATTTTTACCTCTAATTCTTTTAATGGCATATTTTGTTTTTAATGGATTTAGAAAATATTATAACAAGGCTAGTGAGAAAGAAAAATATAAGTTTTTTATAAATAGTATTCTTGCTATGACTCAGATTCTAGTAATACTTAGTTTCGAAATGTATAGGTTTTGGGAAATTTAAAATACTATGAAAAAATTTTTGAAAATAATTTTGTCTATTTTGCTTATATCAATATTTTTGATTTTGGGACTACAATTTTGGGGAAGTGTTTTAATAAATCAAGGCCAAAGGGTGGAATAAATGAGTCGATGTATGTTGAAATTAACGGAACAAAGTAGTGGATAAACATTTATGGTGAAGATATAAATAATCCAGTTTTACTTTATTTGCACGGAGGGCCTGGCTCAGCTACTAGTGAAATTGATAATGCTTTCACAAGAAAATGGGCGGATATTTTCACAGTTGTGACTTGGGATCAGAGAAATTGTGGAAAAAGTTATGATAAAAATCAAAATAATATAAAGCTAACGAGAGAGATTTTTATGGAAGATGGCAAAGAAATGACTGAATTTCTAAGAAAATATCTGGGAGTTGATAAAATAAGTATTCTGGGTCATTCTTGGGGGTCATTATATGGGGCAAATCTCGTCCAAGCCTATCCTAATTATTATAATTTATATATTGGCACCGGCCAAATAGTTGATATTGTAGAAAATGAAAAGGCCTTTAAAGAAGAGGCGATAAAATGGGCAGCAAATGACAATGTAGATATGAACCTATTAGAAACTTACAATCCTGAAGAAATCAACTTGAAAAATATCAAAATAAAAAATACAATTTTAAATAAATATGGATACGATATGATGAAAGATGGTTCAGATTATAATCTTTTTACAACTCTTTTATTCAATCCGAATTACTCAATAAAAGATTGGGCTGCTTATTTTGGCAGAGACATTAAAGTATATTTTGATTTTTATAGGTCAGATGAATTTAAGGATTTTTCCATAAAAGGAAAGTACACTTATCAAGTTCCCAATATAAATATTAATGGTGATATGGATTATCAGGCTAATTACAAACTAGCGAGAGAATATTTTGATGAGCTAGAGGCGCCAGAAAAAGAATTGTATCTTATTGAAAATACCAGCCATGGACTTATGGAGTCAAAGTCTGAAGAGTTTTCAGATTTAATCCATAAAATTTATTTAAAATATAATAAGTATCTTAAATAAATTTATTAAATTTAATCGTAAGTTGAAGCGATGATAAAATTTAATATTAGTTTTTTCAATAATAGCAGAGTCTTTTAAGATTATTAGGTCTTTTAAGACTCTTTTTCATAGGTTTTAAAATTGAATTCCTAGATAATGTGAATTTTTTCTTACAACTACAATCAAATGATAATTATTATCAAAAAATAATTGACAAAAATAAAAGCTGGGGCTATACTATAAATAGTTAGGCATACCTAACTTCTAATTATATTTAATTTATTGGAGGAAATATGAAATTAAAAAAAATATTAATGGTCCTAGCTATGCTTATTATTGCTAGTTCATGTTCAAAAAACGAAAAGAAAGTAGAATCTGAAGGTGCTAATGAAGATAGTGGCAAGAAGGTAGTTACCGTTACAACCTCTTTCTTGTATGATATGGTTTATAACTTAGTTGGGGATAAGGTTGACAGGGAACTTATAATTCCTGCTGGCGAAGACCCACATCTTTATACCGCAAAACCACAAGATTTAGAAAAAATTAAGAAGGCTGATCTTCTTTTATACCATGGTCTTCACTTTGAGGGCAAGATGGTTGATGTTTTAGAGAAGAGTGGTTCTGCAGTTGCCAGAACTTTCAAAAAAGAAGATATTGGTGAAATGGAACAAGATGGAGAAGTTGTAGTTGACCCACACTTTTGGTTTTCTATAAAACTCTACAAGGAAGCGACAAAAAATGCTGCAGAAGATCTAGAAAAACTTCTTCCTGAAGAAAAAGATAATATTGAGAAAAACCTAGAAGCTTATCTTGCTAAGCTTGATGAACTTGATAAGGAAAATAAGGAAAAAATCAACTCTATTCCAGAAGCTAGTAGGTATTTGATTACCCCACACGATGCCTTCAATTATTTTTCAAGGGCTTATAATATTCCTGTAAAGGCTCCACAAGGTGTGTCTACAGATAGCGAAGTTGCCAACAAGGATATTGAAGATACTGTAAACTTTATTGTAGAAAACAAAATCAAGGCCATTTTTGCAGAATCAACAACTGACCCAATGAGGATGGAAAAATTAAAGGAAGCTGTTAAGGCTAAGGGTTTTGATGTAAGAGTTGTATCAGGTGAGGGCAAAGAACTTTTCTCAGATTCTCTAGCACCAGTTGGTCAAGCCGGTGACACATATATTGATATGTACAAGCATAATGTTGACTTGATTGTAGAAAACTTGAAATAGGTGGAATTTTGAAGGATGTAATCATAAAAGTAGAGGATATGACTATAGCTTATGCAGATAAGCCAGTCCTCTGGGATAATGATATAGATATAATAAATAATTCAATAACAGCGATTATAGGCCCTAATGGGGCTGGCAAATCTACTTTGATCAAGGGAATCCTAAATTTACAGAAAAAATTATCAGGATCTGTGACTATCATGGGCAAGTCCTTTGACGAGGTTAAGAAAAAAATTGCCTATATACCACAAACTGCCTCAGTAAATTGGGATTTTCCTACAACTGTTTTAGATGTTGTTCTAATGGGTAGGTATGTCCACCTTGGTTGGCTCAAAAGACCGACCAAGGAAGACTACGGCCTTGCTAGAAAAGCCTTAGAAAAAATTGGCATGCAAGACTTTGAAGACAGGCAAATTTCAGAACTCTCAGGTGGTCAAAGACAAAGAGTTTTCATAGCTAGGGCCATTTGCCAAGATGCAGACATATATTTTATGGATGAGCCTCTTGCAGGTGTGGATAAGGTGACAGAAAAAATTATTTTTGATTTTATGAAAGATTCTCAAAATAAGGGAAAAACTTCAATAGTTGTCCACCATGACCTTAATACTATAGAAAAATATTTTGACCATATAGTGATTTTAAATAAAAAAGTCATTGCCCAAGGTCCAGTAAGCGAGGCATTTACTAAAGAAAATGTCGACAAGGCCTTTGTGAGGTAAGCTTATGGAGATTTTTAGAAATTATTCTTTTATAATAGTAGCCCTTGGTACAGTAATTCTTGCCATGGCCACAGGCATAATTGGATCTATAAGTGTATTAAAGGGCAAGTCATTGATAGGAGATGCTATTGGCCACTCTACTTATCCTGGTATTGTAATTGCCTTTATGCTATCAATGGAAAAATCTCCACTTGTTCTTTTGCTTGGAGCGGCTATTGCTGGAGCTATTTCATTTTTCCTGATAGATATGATAGCAAATAACTCTAAAATTGACCTCGATGCGACTTTAGCTATTGTATTATCGACCTTTTTTGGACTAGGTATGGTTTTAAAATCCTATATCCAAGGAAATCCTACTTACGCTGGTGTTTCTCAATCTGGCCTAAAAAACTATATTTTTGGTCAGGCCTCATATATTATGAAAAATGATGTTAAGATAATTTTTATAGTATCAATTTTTTCAATATTGCTTTTATTAACTTTTTATAAAGAAATAAAGGTCTATGTATTTGATGAAGTTTATGCAAAAACAATCGGCATAAAACCTGGCATAATGAACACAGTAATACTCCTTGCAACCATGCTTTTAATCACAACTGGTCTTAAGCTTGTTGGGGCGATTTTGATTTCATCCATGCTCATAGTGCCAGCAATTACAGCCCTTCAATGGACTGATAAATTCAATGTAATGCTAACAATTGCAGGCATTTGTGGTGGGGTATCAGCCTTTATAGGCACCTATATTTCAACAGCCTATGATGGAATGAGTACAGGATCTACAATTATTTTGATAATGAGCTTTATTTCCCTAGTGTCTATGTTAATCGGCCCTAGAGGGATTAGAAAACAGCTTGGGAGGAAAAAATATGCTTGATTTTTTAAGGTATTCTTTTATATCTAATTATCAAACCTTGTTGGTTCTTCTCGTCACAGCTATTGCTTGTTCTCTAATTGGAGTATTCCTAGTTTTAAGAAGGCTATCAATGCTTGCCGATGCAATTAGCCATTCAATTCTTTTGGGAATTGTCCTAGCCTATTTCATAGTTAAGGATATTACTTCAGTCTACCTAGTATTTGGAGCGGCGATTTTTGGGATAATAACAGTTTTATCCATAGAATCTTTGTCCAAAACCAAACTTGTAAAAAATGATGATGCAGTGGGAATTGTATTTCCAATGTTTTTTGCCCTGGCAGTTATACTTATTACAAAGTATGCGAGAAATGTCCATCTAGATGTGGATGTTGTCTTAATGGGTGAGGTAATCATGGCGCCTTTGAATACTATGAATTTCTTAGGCTATGAGATACCAAAGTCTCTCTTGCAAATGTCTGTGATTGGGCTAGTAAATTTAACCTTTATAGTCGTATTCTTTAAAGAACTAAAACTAACTACTTTTGATTCGGAATTTGCAAAAATTGCAGGATTTTCAGAAGTGTTATTGTTTTATGCCCTCATGACCCTAACATCATTTACAACAGTAGTTGCCTTTGAGGCAGTAGGGGCAATTTTAGTAATATCTTTCTTGATTGCTCCAGCAGCGAGTGCATATCTGATAAGCAAAAATCTCAGAACTATGATTATAATTTCAGTTTTCTATGCTATAATAAATTCTATACTTGGATTTGTTTTAGCCATGTATTATAATTTGTCTATGTCGGGTATGTCTGCAACTATAGCTGGTATAACTTTTCTTTTAACATTTTTATTTAATAAAAATGGATTTTTGATGAAAATGTTGACCCGAAAGAAAAATCATAGGGAATTTAAAAAAGATGCCTTTTTGATGCATGTTGGTAATCATCACGGCCAAGTAGATGCAAGTGAAGAGTTGGGCTTGTCGACAATTTATAAGCACTTATCATGGAAAAAAGAAGATATTGAAAAATATAGTCAAATCCTTATATCCGAAAATAAGATTGAGGTTGATGGAGGTATTTATAAACTAACTGAAAAGGGTAGAATCTTATATGTAAGTTTAATAAAAGATTACGGACTATGAGGTATAAGATGAACTCTATTAGGCAAGACTACATTCAAGCTATCTACAGACTTTCAAAAGACAAGGGCTATACTAGCAACAAAAATATATCTGATTACTTTTCTATAAGTAGACCATCTGTTAGTGAAATGATCAAAAAACTTGTGGATGATGGCCTAGTAATTCAGGAAAAAAACAAGATTTACCTAAGCAACTTGGGAGATAGGGAAGCCAAAGAAATTCTTTCTAAACATAGGATTTGGGAATGCTTCCTAGTGGATGTCCTAGGTCTAAGTGGAGAAGTTGTCCATGACCAATCGGATTTGTTAGAACATGTGACAAGCGATGAAATGTTCGCCGCTTTAAATAAGTTCCTAGCTTATCCAACAATATCCCCAAAAGGGAAAAGAATTTATACTAACGAAAATAAGTGAAATTTTTTAAAAATTAAAATTTAAAAGCCAAGTTCAAATTCAAATTCGAATTAAATTCTCCTAAGATTTTGACTTGGCTTTTTTATTTGCTTTCATCCCCCAAATTTCTTAATTTATCAATTTGTTCTTCTTGGCCTGGGACTATTAAAACGTCGCCAATTTTAAATGTGTAGGAACCGTGTGGGTTGAAAATCATTTTTCCATCTTCAAATTTTTTGATAGCTAGGACTATTAGGCCAGTTTTGTTTGGGATTTGTGCTTCTATTAGGTTTTTATTTTCTAGGTATGAACCACTTTTGACTATTACTTCCTCAAGGTCAAGCTCAACATCACCGACTTTTGTGACTACGTCTAAGAACGAAATAATGTTTGGTTTGATCACGAGAGAAGCCATTCTTTTGCCGCTTATCTCTGTGGCTGATAGGGTCTTATTGGCACCAACTTTCATTAGCTTATCACTGCCTGACTTTGTTATGGAGTTTGAAATAATGTATATATCCTTGTTCATATTCCTTGCAGTTAAGACTGTAACAATATTATCAACTTCAGTTTCTAGGGTGGAAATTAGGCCTTTGGCTTTCATGATTCCAGCGTGTTCGAGGACATTTTCTTCTGTGGATTGGCCTTCTATTACCAAAATATCGTGGTGGCTATAATCATCCAAGTCTTCACGATTATTTGTAATGACAACAAAGTCTAACTTTTCTTTTATAAATTTATCTATAATTACTTCTGCAAGCTCGCCTGAACCACAAATTATGTAATGATCACTTAGAGCTGATATTTTTTTATCCATCTTGCTTCCCTTCCATAAGTCGCCAAGTTTTCCTTCTACAAACATCGCTACAACAGTCGTAAAGGTGTAACCAACTATACCAACACCTAAAAAAATCATAAAAACTGAAAATAGTTCAGATGCATCGCTAGTTGCGCCTACTTCACCAAAACCAACTGTAGATATGGTTATCACAGTCATGTAGAGGGCATCAACAAAGTCTACTTTTAATAAAAACATATAGCCAAGGACGCCAACAACTAGCAAAAGTACAAAGGCTACGAAAATTAATTTGAGTTTTCTTTTTTCTTCCATACCCAGCTCCTTCTTGACTTGATTATAGTATATTTTGAAAGAAAAAGCTATACCTACTTTTTGATAGGGTATAATTTATATATATTTAGGAGGTTAGGTTATGGAAAAATTAAAAGAAAAGTTGCCTTACTTATTGATAAATATTGGAATATTTTATTTATTGCCAACCCTTATGAAAGATACTGGATCTGCTATGATAATATTGTTAATCTTGATGCCTTTAGGTTGTTTTTTAACATCCTTAGCTTATGGTGTGAAAAATTCATTTTCTTGGCTTTATCCAATTTTTGTGATGCTTATATTTCTACCAAGTATATTTATTTATTATAATGAAAGTGCCATGATTTATGTATTTGCTTATGGATTTATTTCTCTTCTAGGATCCTTTGTTGGGGATAGAGTTTTTAGGAAAATTTAGAAAAAACTAGATATATAGATAATTCGGGAATTTTAATTAATAAAAGGAGTAAATATTGAAAGTCAAAAAAAGGACTTTATTATTGATAGCTGGCATAGTGTGGCTAATCGCGGGTTTTAATGTGGCAAGACTTGGGATTTTGTCTTTTGGTTTGATTGATAAGAATTGGTATTTGTATATTTTAACTATTTTGATCTTCATTATTTTTGGACTTATGTTTTTTAAGATGAGCGAAAAACACACCAAAAGGATCCTATCCTATGAAGATAAAAGACCATTTTGGAATTTTTTCGACTTAAAATCTTATTTGATTATGGTCTTTATGATGTCTATGGGTATTGGACTTCGTGCAAGTGGGAAAATATCTGAGTTTTTTATAGGATTTTTCTACACAGGACTTGGTTTTGCACTGGCACTGGCTGGAGTAGTTTTTATTTATAATTATATTTTTATAAAAAATTGAAATAATGGGACCAAGATATGAAATATTTTATAAAAGAATACTTCAAGTATTCTGATTGTAAATATAAAATATCTCATAAAAAGAGCAAGCGAATTGGGATGCGTATTAGATTATGACCAAGAAAGGGATTTTGGGATTAGATAAATGACTATAGAAAAAACCAGACAATTTTATAAAGATTTTGATGACATTTGTGATTGTGCTTATTGCAGAAATTATATTAAAGAGATAAGAAAATCTTACCTAGAATTGGCAGCCTACTTTGATAAGCTAGGAGTCGACATAGAAAAGCCTTTTGAAACTATGCCAGGAGAGATTGTTGGTGGCTTCATTGAATATTTGGGAGCCCAGTATATTATTATTGGAAATAAGGACGATTTTAGAAAAGTAAAGCTAGGAGAAGTCACAATTGACCTTGCCAAATCTTTCCCAGAACCTGGTATAGATAGAGATTACTATGTGATAGAAATTTACCCAATAAAATTAAAGTGGACAATAGAAGGAGAAATATGAAAAAAATTTATAAAGAATTTAAAGAAATTACAGGTCAATATGTAGATGAAATACCAGGCCAGGATCGTTTTGCCTATGGAACATCTGATATGGATGATTTTTTCGAGATTGAAGACATCATAAAACATGATGGGTCTTATAAAGGATCTGTAATAAGATTTTATGACTATCAAACAAGAAAAATTTACCTCCCATTTGAACAAAAAGAAAATATTAGCTATGGAAGGCCGATATTTATTGACGGGATTTTTTATATTTTGCAAGTAGACTTTAATGAGGGATTTGCAAATATTTATAAATATTATCCAGGACAAATCCTGGAAAAAGTTTTTGACTACAAAATCAAAGACTTATCAACCTATAATCTTGAGCTCATAGGAAATAACCTCCACCTAATAAGCCAAGACTCTGAGAGCCTAGAAATTTACTATCCTTACAGCAAAACTCTAAGCCTAGAAGCAAACGAATCGGTAATTTTGATAGACGATGACAAGGTCTATATAAATCGTTGGATAGAAGAAGGCTGGGATGACGAAAAGAATATAGCAAGTGAAGATTATTCTTATTATGATAAGCTAATTATAAAAGATTTTAATTCTAATATTATCGAAGAAAGGATTGGCAACCTCTACCAAAGACATGACGGGACTTGGTGGCTTGCTTAGAAGAATGATTAATGATTCTAAGAGATTATACAAAGTGAAAGAGTGCGATTTGGGCTATGAAAATAATAAATCCTTTAGGGGAATATTTTAAAATTGATATTATTTAAGGAGAAGAAATGATTTTATATTTTTCTGGGACTGGAAATAGTGAGTATCTTGCAAAATCTTTGGCAAGTGAACTTGAGGACGAGGTGGTAGATTTATTTTATTATATAAAAGAGGGCAGACCTGGTGTTTTTGAATCTGATAGTCCCTTCATCCTTGTTTCTCCAACTTATTCTTGGAGGGTTCCGATATTTTTATCAAAATATTTGCTGACTTGTGATTTTAAAGGAAGCAGGGATTTTTATGCGGTGATGAATTATGGAGATTCTTGCGGAAATGCCTATGATTACATAAAGGAAGATATCGACAAGCTAGGTCTTAATTTCATGGGACTTTATGGAATGAAAATGCCTGAGAATTATATCATGCTTTTTGATCTTGATAATCCAGAAACAAACAAGAAAATAATCGCAAAAGCTAAAAGTAAGATTAGCAATATTGCTAAATACATAAAAAACAAGGAAGAATTTCCAAAAAGGAAAGTTGGTATAGTCGGTAAATTTCAATCAGCAATCATTAATCCCATATTTTTCAAATATATCACAAAAGATAAGAAATTTTATGCGACAGATAAATGTATTTCATGCGGCCTTTGCCAGAAAGTTTGCGTTTTAAATAATATTTCTTATAAGGATGGAAGGCCAGTTTGGAATGGGTCTTGTACCCATTGTGTAGCCTGCATATCAAAATGTCCTGTTGGAGCAATTGAATACGGCAAAAAGACAAGGGGTAAGGAAAGATATTTGCTGGATAAAACAATGGGATAAGAAATGAAGGGACAATGGAAAAACACAATATAAAATGATGAACGGGCAGATTGAGGATTTTCCTTAATTTGCTTTTTAAATGAAATAATTTTAAAAGAAAGTTTTTTATAAGAAGAATAGGGTAGGAATATAGGAGAATAGAAAGAAAGGATTATTATGAGAAAAGAAATTAAAAGAGAATGGGATTTTGAACTTTATTTTAAACCAGATTGTCCATTTTGCCTTAAGGTTTTAAACTTCTTTAAGGAAAATGACATTATCAAATTTCCATCATACAATACTGAAGATGTGAATTGTGGATATGAAAACCAAGATAAGCTAATTGCAGTGGGAGGCAAGGTCCAAGTGCCTTGTATGGTAATAGATGGCAAGGCCATGTATGAATCAGACGATATCATTGCTTACGCCAAAGAAAACTTCCTAGAAAAAGCTAAGGAAAACAAGGCTAATAGACAAGAAGTTTTAAAAAGCGAATAAAAAATGGTGAGCTAGGGAGAATTTCTCATAGCTCATCATTTTTTTTCTATATTTAGTTTTGGGACTCTTCTATTTTTAATTTTTTGCCTGCGACTTTTTTGTTGTTCATAGTCCTTATACATTCATAAACCACACTTTTTTCCACATCCACAAAACTATAAGATTTTTGAATCCTGATTTGACCAATTTTTTTATTTGGTACATGGGCCAGTCTATTTAGGGCATTTATTATCTTATCCTTGGTGAAATTGTCCATCTTGCCCCTGTTTAAAAAGAGGGTTGTCATGTTTTCGTCCTTATATTTGCTAGGTTTTTTCTTAGGAGATTTAGGTTTCTCCTTTGGAGTGTCAACACCAGCTATTTTTTCGTGGTGATCTAGATTGTCTTTATTTAGCTTATCTGACAAGAGGACTTGGGAAATAACAAAGGGATCGTAACCTTTTTCCATTAACCTAATGAGAATTGATTTTTCTTTTTCAAGGCTAGTATAATTTTCAAGTTTCTCAATGATGTCTTCAACTACAGCTATTTCTTGGTTTCTATCCATTTGGACTAGGCTTGGGATTTGTGCTTGCTTAATTGTAGCCTTGGTGTATTTTTCAATAGCCTTAAGCCTATCATTATCCCTGCCAGAAATAAGAGAATATGAGAGACCACTCCTGCCAGCACGAGCAGTCCTACCTATCCTATGAACGTAATATTCATCAAGTTGAGGTAGGTCGTAGTTTATTACCATATCAACATCATCTACATCAAGCCCACGTGCAGCAACATCTGTAGCTACCAAAATATCTATGGTATTATTTCTAAATTTTTTCATAACAACATCTCTTTGAGACTGTTTGAGATCGCCGTGAAGTCCATCAACAAGGTAGGCTTTATTGCTTAGGGATTCTACAAGTCTGTCAACTTTTCTTTTGGTATTGCAGAAAATAATGGCAAGTCTTGGTTGGTTGATTTCTAAAAGTCTTCTTAAGGTTTCTTCCTTATCAGTTTCCTTTAATTTTATAAAATATTGGTCAATTTTATTTACAGTTAGTTCTTCTGCCTTAATCTTGATTGTAACAGGATTAGTTTGGTAGATTTTAGAAAATTCTGTAATTTCCTTGCCCATAGTTGCTGAGAAAAAGCAGGTTTGCCTGTCTTCGTTTGTTGCATCTAGGATAAATTTCATGTCATCCCTAAAACCCATGTCAAACATCTCATCGGCTTCGTCAAGGACAACTATCTTGAGATTATCAAGTTTTAAGACCTTCCTTCTCATTAGGTCCATTAGCCTTCCTGGTGTTCCTACAACTATTTCCACACCTTTTTTTAAAGTTTTTATTTGTTTTACAATCTGTGTTCCACCGTAGACTGAAAGGACTTTTATGCCTGTTTTATATTTAGCAAGATTTCCTATTTCTTTTGCAACCTGGATACAAAGTTCTCTTGTAGGGCAAAGAACAAGGGCCTGGGTTAATCCATTTGCTTCGATTTTTTCGATAACTGGGATTCCAAAAGCGGCAGTCTTACCTGTGCCAGTTTGAGCCTGACCAATCACATCTCTTCCATCTAAAAGGGGAGGTATGGTTTCTTCTTGGATTGGTGATGGCGACTTAAATCCCATACTATCTATTGCTTTTAAAATTTCTTCTGATATATATAATTCTTTAAATTCCACTATTTTTTCCTTTACTAATTCAATAAAAAAAGCAGCCGTCATCAGACAACTGCCAAATACTTATATTATTATACCTCTAATTTTTTAAATAGCTCAATTCTATCATAATTAATTGTGGTTGGTCTATTCAAATTTTATAGGATTAGAGTAAACTTTAATTTGTTCACCATCTATGTCTATGGTATTGATTGACTTTCTAATTTTGGTGTTTTTATCTTCAAGCAAGGCTTCCTTAAGGTCTAAGACTGGTTCCACGCAGCAATCAGCATCTTTAAAGATTAGGGTCCATTCATCCCTAGTTTTTTTCTTGAATATTTTTCTTAAAACTTCTTTCTTTTCCTTAAAGTCAGGGCAGACACAGCCTTTCTCAACCCATTCTTCCTTGCCTATTATTTTACAAAATCTTTCGAAAAATTTTGGCTCAAGGCCACCGAAGCTAAGGTATTTGTTATCCTTTGTTTGATAAAAATCATATAGAGATCCGCCGTTTAGGAAATCTTCTTCTCTTTTTGGATTATTTCCACTCATCATTGCACCAACACCAGCCATGGCATTAAAAGGAATTACAGAATCTAGGATTGAAACATCAATGTAGGTTCCAAGTCCTGTTTCATTTCTCTTGTTAAGGGCGGCAAGGATTCCAATAACAGAATTTTGGGCAGATGCTATGTCCGCAATTTGCATGCCGTAGAGGACAGGGCCAGTTTCTTGCCTTCCAGAATAACTCATAAGACCTGAAAGGGCGAGGTAATTTATATCGTGTCCTGCCTTGTCCTTGTATGGGCCATCTTGACCATAGCCAGTCAGACTTAAGTAGATTATATCATCTTGAATTTCTTTTACGTCTTCATAAGCAAGTCCAAAATTAGCCATCACTCCTGGTCTAAATTGTTCGATGATGCAATTATAGCCTTCCTCTTTGATTAATCGGATGATTTCTTTTTTGCCAGCTTCTTCTTTAAGGTTTAGGAAAATTTCTTTTTTCTTGTTGTTTAGCCATGCTCTATTGGCTGAAAGTCCATTTTGTGTTTTTGGTTCAGAATCCAAAACCAAGTCCTTTCTTCCTGGGGCAGAAATTTTCAAAATATGAGCTCCCATTTCTCCTAGCATCCAAGTTGCGTATGGGCCAGGAAGTAGGGTAGTAAAATCAAGTATCTTTAAATTTTCTAATAAATTCATAATATCCTCTTTTCTTTATATTAATAATTTACCCATAAGTTTCATATTTAAAATATGGTAAAATATTATTAGGATATTAGGTCATTTTTTGGAGGATTTATGGAGTACTTCTTAATTTTAATGTTCTTAGGCTTTGCTATTTATAATCTAAGAGCAAGCAAGGAAAAGAAAATCAGAATAGATGTAAGGCCTATTTATAATATTAATTTGGTCTTAGCAGGGATTTTGTATTTAATTTTAGCTTATAAAATGGGGAGAGGAATAGAATCTTTTATTGCAGCAATTTCTGCACTGTTTTATCTTTACACAATAACTTATTGCGAAGGAATTGGGGAAGATGGATTTTATGTCTTACTTGGAAAATCAATCATTAGGAAAATTACTTTTTCTGATATAAGAAATATAAATGTCGATAAGGAAAATTATAAGCTTGAAATTTACGCAGATTCAACAATTTATAAGCAAAAATATAATAAAGAAGATTTCCAAAAAGTACTTAAAATTATAGGAAATTTAGAATAAAAAATCGCCCCAGAAGGAGCGATTCAGAATGTCGACAAAGTATATAAATATACGTCATTCCGACAGAGAATCCATCAGGATTCGACGAGGAATCCCATAAATTATAGGATTCTTCCTCACTTCGTTCGTTTGAATGACATTAGAAAATGACTTTGTCTATAGCTTGAATCGCCCCAGAAGGAGCGATTTTTTTAGTAGGTAAAAATACCTGTTGATATTAAAAATAGGATGAACATGATGACTGGCAAACAGTACTTTGTCATTATGATATAAAGCCCTTTCCTAGTAAATTTCTTGCCGCCATATTCGACTTCATCAATAATCCATTCTGGTTTCATTACCCAACCAATGAAGATTGAAGATAGGAAGGCGATTAGAGGCATCATGAAACTATTTGAAATATAGTCCATTATGTCAAGAAGCTGACCTGTTGATCCATTTGGTAGGGAAACTTCTATATAAAATTTGCTATAGCCAAGGGCAATTACAGCTGTGGCTATTAGGTAAACAGCAGAAAGTACAATAGTGGTTGACTTTCTTTTTGTATTTAAGATTTCTGTTGTGTTTGCAACGATTGACTCTAGCACTGATATGCAAGAGGTAAGGGCTGCAAATGCTGCTAGTATAAAAAATACAAGGCCTATGATCCTGCCAGCAGGTCCCATCTGGAAAAATACCTTAGGGAGGGAAATAAACATAAGTCCTGGTCCTGCAGACATACCTTCAACACCTAAAAATACGTATACAGCAGGAATTATCATTACACCTGCAAGCATGGCAACTGCTGTATCCATGATTTCGATTACAGAAACAGACTTTGCTAGGTCAACTTCTTTTTTTACATAAGATCCATAGGTAATCATGATTCCCATAGATACAGAAAGTGAGAAAAATAGTTGGCTCATGGCATCAAGAGATATTTGTAAAAATCTTCTTATAGTCATTCCAGTAAAATCTGGCTTCAAATAAACTAATAGACCTTCAAGTCCGGTCCTAAGGTCACCATTATCTGTAGTTGACTTTAGGGTTAGTGAGAAAATCGCAATTCCTAATACCATTATCAAAAGAATTGGCATAATAATTTTAGAAACTCTTTCAATTCCTTTTTCAACTCCGCCAAAAACAATCACAGCTGTAAGTACCATGAAGGCTAATGACCAATAAACTGATGAGTTTGATGAAATGAAATTTGAAAAACAAGCATCATCAGCCGCTAGTGTTACCTGGCCGGTTAAAAAATATTTTATGTAATTAAGTATCCAACCGCCAATTACTGCGTAGTAGGTCATGATAATTACTGGTACAAAAAATGTAAATATACCTAAAAATTTCCATTTTGAATTCATAGATTGGTAGGCATAGATTGCACTTTTTCCAGTTTTACGACCTATGGCTAGGTCTGTTGTTAAGAGGGCAAAACCTACTGTAAAAACCATTAGTAAATATATGATAAGGAAGACTCCTCCACCATTTTTGGCTGCAAGATATGGGAAACGCCAAAGGTTACCTACACCTACTGCAGAACCAGCCGCAGCCAAGATAAAACCAAGCTGGCCCGTAAATCCCTTATGTTCTTTCATAATAATTCCTCTTTCATTTATAAATTAATAAGTCTATCATACCACCAAAATTAATAATTAAAACTTTTTTTTAATTTTTTTTCATTATTTTTTGTGGTAAGATATATTTTGAGTGGAGAAAATGTTTGCAAATCGAGTGGGAAAATGAGGTGAATGAATGAAAATTGCTGTGAGTGCATGTTTATTAGGAGAAAATTGTAAATATAATGGTGGGAATAATTACTCATACGAATTAGGGGAAATTCTTGAAAAATATGATGTGATTCCCATATGCCCTGAGGTCATGGGAGGTCTTCCTACACCGAGAACACCAGCTGAGGTTGTAAATGGGGTAGTCTTAACAAAAGAAGGAAGGTCAGTTGATGCTGAATTTAAAAAGGGAGCAGAAATAGCCTTAGACCTTGTGAAAAAATCTGGTGCAGATCTTGTAGTTTTGCAATCGAGGAGTCCGTCTTGTGGTGTGGGGGTAATTTATGATGGGTCCTTTAGTGGGAAATTAATCGAGGGAAATGGAATTTTTGTTAAGACATTAAACAAAGAAGGGATAAAAGCTATTGATGTTGAAGAATTTATAAAAATTTGCCAATAATTTTCCTATTAGATATAATAGGATTAACACGAGGGGTGCTTAGGCTGAGACGAGAAATCGAACTCTTTAACCTGATCTAGTTAGGACTAGCGGAGGGATGTGAAATAGGCAAATTATAGCTCCTTGTGAAGACAAGGAGGTTTTTTATGTCAGAAAAATTTACAGATAGGATTTATCCAAAAATCAAAGGGATTTGGGAGGCTTGCTATAAGCATCCATTTGTTCAAGGCATGGGAGATGGGTCTTTGGACCTCGAAAAATTTAAACATTGGTTAAAGCAAGATTATGTCTATCTTATAGAATATGCTAGATTATTTGCAATTGGCACATCAAAGGCTACAGACCTTACTACAATGAATTCTTTTGCCAAGGGTCTAGACGGAGTTTTATTTGTGGAAATGGACCTTCATAGGGCCTATGCCAAGACTTTCGGTATTCCAGAAGAAGATCTTGAAGCGACAGAACAATCCGCAATCAATACCGCCTACACTTCTTATATGTTAAATAAAGCCCAGGCAGGTGGAGTAGAAAACGTAGCGGCAGCCCTACTTGCCTGTTCATGGTGCTATAATTATATAGGCCTTGAGCTTGCTAAAATACCTGGAGCCTTGGAGGACGAAAATTATGGGTCGTGGATAGAAATGTATTCATCAGATGAATTTACAGACCTAAATGAAAACGCCATGGATCTTATTAATAAGCTTGCCGAAGGCAAACCTGAAAGAGAATTAAAGGTACTTGAAGAAATAGTAGTAAAAACCGGCTTATTTGAATATATGTTTTGGGATATGTGTTACAACCAAGAAACTTGGCCAGAAATTTAAAATAAAATATTAAAAGTTAGAGATACCTGTGAAGTTTAGCTTTGCAGGTATTTTTGATTCCTCTTTGCACATTGTTAAAAAAAGGCTAAAAAGTACAATATTCCTATAATTCATTTATTAGAGTGAAAAACTAAGGAGTTTGTATGCTAAATGACCTAGGTAAGGTTGCTCAAGATACAATTGATGCAATTAATGAGAAAATTCAAAATCTTTCTACTTTGAATATAATTGTTGCAGGGAAAACTGGCGTAGGCAAGTCTACACTAATTAATGCTGTTTTTAAGGACGAACTTGCTGAAACAGGCATGGGTAGGCCTGTAACAAATCATATGAGAAAGATTACAAAAAAAGATATTCCCCTTGTAATCTATGACACTAGGGGTTTTGAGCTGGGTAAGGATGTTCAGGAAGATGTTAAAAAAGAAGTTTTTGACACAATTAACAAGGGACTTGCGACTAAGGATATTAATAAAGCTATTCACTGTATTTGGTATTGCATAAATACAGCTTCAAATAGGATTGAACCAGAGGAGATAGAATGGCTTAGAGAATTATCAAGAGAAAATCATGTCACCCAAGTACCAATAATTGTGGTCCTAACCCAGTCAATTTCAAGAAAAAATGCCGAAAAGATGAGGCAGATGATTTTGGATGAAAATTTAGATATTATCCAAGTAATTCCTGTCCTTGCCAAAGACTATGAGATAGAAGATGTTGGAATTGTAAAATCTTTTGGACTTGAAAAATTGATTGAGGTCATGGGTGAGGCCCTGCCGGATGAACTCCTTGATACTCTTCAGCACGTGCAGATAGCGAGTTTATCCGAAAAAAAGCGTCGAGCCTCTAAGGTCGTAGCCACAGCTGCCCTTGCAGCTACAGGCCAAGGGGCGGCACCAATACCTTTTGCAGATGCAACCTTGTTAATCCCAACCCAGGTGGGAATGATAGCTTCAATTACAGTTATATTTGGGTTTGATGTAAATAAGTCTGTAATCACAGCCCTTTTATCATCGACAATAGGCTCTGGCGGGGCAACCTTACTTGGTAGGGCAGTTGTGGCAAATATTTTAAAACTAGTCCCAGCTGCAGGATCAATTGCCGGCGGAGCAATATCGGCGGCAACAGCAGGTGTAATTACAGCAGCTTTAGGTAGTGCCTACATAGCCTTCATGGAACTTGTCTATAAGGGAGAGATGAACATAGAAGACCTAACTAGCAAGGAAGGAAAGGAAACCATAGCAAATATTTTTAAAGAAAATCTAAAAAATGGTAGAGAAAATCTTATGAAAATTTTGGAGAGGTCTCAAAATAAATAACAAGAAGATTAGAATTTATTTGACTGAGCAATTCGCAAATATAAGAAACATCCTAAATCAAAAGTCTATTAAAAATATAAACAAATTTAAATCGCCTAAAAATTGAGGGCGATTTTTCTTTCTATTAATAGTTATTAACATAGTTTTATTGGGTATAAAAAGTTAGAGGAGTAAGCTTTGCATTATAATATATTCAATAAACTAATAATAAAAACTGATATTGGAGGATCGGACTTAGCTACTAGGCCAGATACAGAAGATAAGCAAGTCTTAGTTATTGATATAGATGGAACTATCTTTGTAAAGTCATTCTCCTATGATAGGAGAAATCTACCGTATTTTTTCCCTATCTTTATAGGAAATATCACAGAAATTCTCTTGGATTCATCTATACCAGATATCCTAGATCCAAATATTTACGGAAAAATAATTAGAAGTGAGTCTGATTATATTTACTTATCTGTGGAATTTAGCCCCGATAGTAAAAGCTATTACTATAGGACTGATGACGAAACAATTAAGGTTGGGGATAAGGTCCTTGTACCGGTGGAAATCACGGCAGGGAAACTATAGCTGAGGTTGTGAATATTGAATATTTTTCTTACGAAAACCTCCCTTTACTTCTAGAAGAAACCAAAGTTGTTATTAGAAAAATAGATAATTAATAAAATTAATCTAATAGATTAAATTTCTTAGTTGATTTTGAATTTTAATCGAGAAAGGAAAGAAGAATGAGAGAAAAAATTGCGATTCAAGATACTTATGGTCAAAGGTTTCAGTATTGTTGGGGATGTGGACCAAAAAACGAAGAGGGTTTACACCTAAAATCTTACCCAAGTGAAGATGGAAAAGAAGTAATAACTAAGGTTAGGCCTGGAAAGGCTTTTACAGGTGGAGTCCCAAATAATTTATTTGGAGGAATGATAGCCATGATTTTTGACTGCCATGGCACAGCTAGTGCTGCATTTTTCAAGCACTGTGCCAAGGGACTTGACCTTTCTGAAGATACTATTATCGAAAGATTTATCACAGCCCACCTAGAAGTGGATTTTAAAAAGCCAACTCCAATGGATGAGGAAGTTGAAGTTGTCGCAAGCCTTGAAGAATTAGGTGAGAGGAAGGCTATTGTAAATATGGTTTTAACTTGCAAGGGAGAAGTCAGGGCCAAGGCCAAGATGGTGGCTGTAGCAGTTAAGGATAATATGTAGGTTATTATGAAGTTTGAGAAATGTTGCTCAGATAGAAATACGAAAAAATATCAGATTTACCACATGCCAAGGCCAAAAGATTGGGATAAGGACGTGATGGATGCTATTCAAATGTTGTTGTGGTATATACCAAATATCGATTCTGTCCAATCTTTCAGCGATAATCTAATTAGGAGCAAGGCTTTTGAAAATTTGACCTTCGATTATGTATTAGACTGCCTTGGAATGAGTAAAAAAGATGTTTTATTTATAAAACCTGGTGGAGAAATTTTTGATGAATATTGGGATTATTATCAGGGAGAAATATGCACCTCTTGCCAAAAGATAATAATAGTTAGGCAAAAATCCAAAACAAAGACCGAAGATTTACTTAGGTGCATTAGAAATGCTGTTGCCCACGGTGATTTTACTGTAGTTGGAGATATGTTTGTCGGTTTTAACGAACACAAGGGTGAAAAAAAGGCCATAATTAAGATAAGACCTAGAAACTTAATTCGTGCTCTAAGCAACATTTCAATTCAAAGTGAATATAACAAAGCAAAATTAATAGATGCAAATCTTAGGAAAAATGGTTTTAACACTCAGGTTGAGCCTAAAATTGTCGATAAGGAAACTAAGAGAATTTATTATTTGGATATATTGGCAGAAAAAGATGGGCTAAAATATATAGTCGAGATTAAGGATATTAGCTATAAGACTTATTTAAGCCTTGGTGAATTCGAGAGAATCTTAGCAAGTATAGAAAAATATAGAAAGGCTCTAGACGATAGAAACACAAAGTTGGTGCTGGTGATAGATGAGGCAAGATTAACAAAGGATTGTTGGGAAATAGCGGGAAAATACGATGGCTTGATAGTCCTTGACTTAAATAGACTCATAGATATGCCAGAGACAGTTATGGATATATTTGTTTAATAAGAAAAAAGTCTTTAGACATTAATTTGTTTGAAGACTTTATTTTTTACAAAAAGCCTTGCATGATTTTTACAATATGGTACTATAAATGTAACACAAATAGTACTATAAATGTAACAGATTTTAAGGAGAAATTTATGATAAGTTTTGCAATAGCCGCTTATTTTATATTGTTAGTCACAATGTTTTTTGTAGAAGTACCAAATTATTTGCCGATAATAATAGGCTTAGGAGTATTTTTTTACATTTCTTTTTATTATTTTAAAAACGAAGGTGGTAAGGTGCAAAAATATTACACCTTGAAGACATTTTTATTAAGTGCTTTAATATCGATTATTATAGTTTTGAGCTTAGGTGTAGTTCAATCGCTAACAATAGGATATGACCCAAGTGAGGTATTAGATCCAAAGGTCTTTAAGCTATATGTAACTTTATGTATTTTTGTAATTTATACCTTAATTGCAAGGATAAAATATGTTAAAGATTTATAGATAAGAAAAGGAGTGGTTTTTGCTTGGATGTAGTAATAGAAAATAGGATTAGAGAATTTAGGAAGGAAATGGGACTTTCCCAAAACGCCTTGGCAAAAATGGTAGGACTTAAAAGGAGATCTATAATGGCTTATGAAAGTAACACCATAAGCCCAACCCTAGAGACAGCCTACAAAATTTGCAAGGTTTTTGATAAAGATATTAAGGAAGTATTTATATTTAAATAGGAGAAAATATGGGATTATTATTTAACACCAGCGATGATATGGACAAAAAAGTAAGGGAAAAATTTGGAGACGATAAGTCTTATTTAATAGTTTTTAAGCACAATAGTCCGGCTAAGGATATTAGCAAATGGTTTTTAATCGGCGGCCTTTACTATACAATGGATTCATCAAGGACCTTCATTTTATACTTTGACCCTAAAGGAGTCTATGAATCAGAGATTTCAAACACAGATAAAAAAGATTTTCTCTTTATGGCTTGGAATGAAATAGAAGACTTTGAACTAGTAGAGGGAAATAAAAAAATACTTAAAATTAACCACCTAGGTAAACTCTACCAATACGAAGTAGAGCTTAATGGTAGGTTATTTAAAAACAATTATAAGAACCTGACCGAACTTATAGAAAATAATTGGTATAGGATTGATTAATAAAGTCTGGATAATATATGAAAATAATTGAGGCAAACAAATACAATAAAAAAGACTTTGTTGATGGCCTATGTCTTGTAAAATACTTTCCAGCCTATAGATTATCCCTTCCTTGGTATGAAGATAAGGAAACGGTAAAAATGGTTGATAATTCTGAAATGTCTTACGACCTAAATCAGCTAGAAAAAATGTATGAATATTTAAATAAAAATGGAACTTTGTTTTATATTGCCTATAAAAATAGACTAATAGGAGACTGTGCAATTTTTGATGACAATATGGTAGCTATAGTGATTTCAAAAGAATATAGGGGAAGGAAAATAGGAAGCAAGGTTTTGGATATGTTGATATCCTTGGCTAAGGAAACAGACTTGCCATACCTAAAGGCAGAAATCTATGATTTTAACCAAGTTTCACAAAGATTATTTAAAAGTCATGATTTTGAAAAAATCGGCAAAGAAATGTATAAATTAGATTTAAAATGAAATCTTAAAAATAAAAAATCGTCCAAAGACATTTAGACTCAAATCTTGAGCTGAATATCCTGGACGATTTTAATTATACTAATTTTAATTATTTTCTTTTAGACTAAATTCTAACAAAACAGGGTTGTGGTCGCTGTTTACGAAGCCCAATGCTTGGCCTTTTACGGATTTTATTTCTACATTATCTGTTACTAAAAATCCGTCTATAATACACTCATAAGAGTCATTTGGGTCGTAAGGCTTGTGGTTTAGTCTTGATGAGTGGTTAGATTCATCAAAAATTGGTTTGATTTTGTCTGTTAGGTAATCGTATGGGAAAGGTGATGGGTTCCAAATGCCTTCTGGTACATTTGCTACATAATCTTTTCTTAATTCTTGGTTAAGATCACCACCGACTATTAAATAATTTCCCTTGTTGTATTCTTCTGTCATAAAGGCGATTATTTGTTTTGTTTGGGCAAGTCTGCCGCTTGAGCCGGATTCGTAGGCATCAAGGTGGACATTTACCAATACTAGGTATTTATCGGATCCTTCTATAGGAAGGTAGGAGGCGTTGAAGCCTCTTTTGAGGTTGGCTAGCCTTACTGGCCATTTGTGTGGGATTGGCTGTTGGTACCTGTAAGATGATTCTATGGCAAATTTGGAATTGGTATATATTCCGGAATTTACCTTACCCATTGGTGGAATAGGAAATGGTACGAAGTTCACTTTGTAATTATAGGCGAAGGTTGACGCACCATAAAATTCTTTGTCAAAATATCCTACTTCATTTATATGGTAGGTCCTTTTAGAATCAGAATCTACTTCTTGTAATAAGACTAAATCAGGGTTTATATCCTTTATCTCTTTTGTAATACCTGCTAGGGCGTTTTCGACGTGGTCTTTTGATATAGGATTTACCATCTTGCCGCCATCCATAAAGAAATCTGTATCCTTGTCCAAACCGCCGTAGCCAATGTTCCAGCTTAGGGCTTTATATGTTTCATTCATTTTTATTTTATCTTCAGATGAACCGGCTATAGCGACTTCCTCTATGTCTTTTGGCTTATATTCGGTTGCCATGAGATATGCTAGTAGGCATAAAAAGGCAATTATCAATAAGAGTATTAAATAAACTATAATTTTCATAACTTTTTTCATAAATACCTCACATTCTTATGTTAAGGATAACATTAATAAGCATTAAAGTAAATAGTTTTATAATATTTATAGTGTAGTAAAATATTTATATAAAGGGGAGATTACATGAAGAAAATTTTATGGGATATAGATGGGACACTTTTAAATTTTGATCTGGCAGAAACTAGCGCTATAAATAAGTGTTTTGAGATATTTAATTTAGAAAAACCGACCGAAGACATGCTTACGGCCTACAAAAATATAAACAATATTTATTGGGAAAGGCTTGAGCGAAATGAGGTTACTAGGGATGAGGTACTATTGGGTAGGTTTAGGGACTTTTTTGAAAAATATGGGATCAAAACTGATATAGTTGAAGACTTCAATCACAATTATCAAATTGAACTTGGAAAGACCTATGTTTTTAATCCTTTCGGCAAGGAGGTTGTAAAAAAAATTTCTGATAAATATGACCAATATGCAGTCACAAATGGATCTCTAACAGCCCAAAGGGGAAAGTTAGAAGGTTCTGATTTGAATAAAATTTTTAAGGAATCCTTTATATCGGAGCTAATAGGTTTTGAAAAACCCGACGAGAGGTTTTTTGAATATGTATTTGATAAAATTGGATCAAGGGTCCTTGAAGATTATGTAATAATAGGAGATTCTCTGACATCAGATATGCTAGGTGGGATTAAAGCAAAAATCAAAACTATTTGGTTTAACCCATATAAGAAGAAAAATCACTTGAATTTACCAATTGATTTTGAGATAAGTTCCCTAAACGAAGTTGAGGATTGTCTAGCAAAAATATTTGAATGATTGCAGAAAACTTGCGAAAAATGTATAATGTTGAAGGAAGTTTTATGTAAATCTTACATAAAAATATTTTTATTTATGAAAACTTTTAAAATCAAGGAGGAGAAATGGATAAGGCGTCGCCCTATCGAAGGTGTAAGAAAATAAGAGACTAGTATAGTGGCGGATTTCTATTTGCCATTATGCAAAAAATATTCTAAGGAATATTTTAACTTAATAGGAGAAATAAATGGCAGAAAGAAATTATAACGTTGATAATCTTAAACAACTCCAATTAGAGATCAACAAGATGAACCCGGTTGATATAGCCGATAGACTTGAGGTATTGCCAGAAAAATCTGTAGCTATTTGGATTAAGCTATTAAATAAGGATTTGCTGGCTGATACCTTTACAGAACTAAAACCAGAAAACAAGGATAGGGTTTTGAAAATCCTATCAGAAGAAAATATCAAAGACCTTGTAAAAGAACTAGACGAAGACGAACTTGTAGATACCTTGCAAGAGCTTCCTGCAAATATGGTTAAGAAGTTAATGACTAGACATATTGATAGCGACAGAAGGGAAATTATTAATGCACTTCTAGGCTATCCAGAAGAATCTGTCGGTTCTATCATGACAGTTAACTTCCTATCAGTGAAGTCAACAGAAACTCCTGCAGCAGCTATGAAAAAAGTCATGGAAAGCGACCTAGACGCGGAAAAACTTGAACAAATTTGGGTTACAGATGAATCTCTAGTCCTAACTGGCTTTGTTTTTATTGCAGACCTTATTAGGAACAAAAAGGCAACCATAGAATCAATCACCCAACAAATAACAGCAGCAGTAAGCCCAACTGATGACCAAGAAGTAGTAGCAAAGCTATCTATCAGGTATGACCTAGGGGAAGTTCCTGTTATTGACTCAGAAGGCAGACTTATCGGTATCGTACCAGCAGAAGACGTAATCGACGTAGTTCATGAAGAGTTACAGGAAGACTTTGCAAATATAACAGGTATTTCAGACCAGGCAGAATCTTATTTAGATGAATCATCACTTAAGATAGCAAAAAACAGGACAACCTGGCTTGTAATATGTTTAATCACAGCAACAATGACAGGTTTCATTATCCAAAGGTATGAAAGCCTCCTTGCCAAAGCAGTAGTTCTAACAGCCTACATACCAATGCTGATGGACTCTGGTGGAAATGCAGGTAGTCAGGCCTCAACAACAATCATGACCCAATTATTTTCAGGAAATTTAACTGCAAAAGATTTTATTAAGGTAATTTTTAAGGAAATGAAGGTTGGTACCCTAGTTTCTTTGGTGCTAGTTGTAATTAACTTTTTAAGGATACTCATAGTTGATAATGTAAATTTGGCTGTAAACTTAACTGTCTCCTTAACCTTATTTTTAACAATAGTTATCTCGAATATAGTAGGTGGTTTGCTACCACTAGTAGCTGATAAATTAAATATAGACCCAACAGTAATGGCAGGTCCACTTATTACAACTATTGTAGATACTGGTGTACTTTTAATTTATTTTGAAGTTGCATCATTATTATTAGGATTATAAAAATCTGATTACAAATTTTAACCGCATGCTTGTATTAGTGTGTGGTTTTTTATTTTTATTATTTAAAGAAAGTGGCTATTTTCAAGGAAATTATTTATAATAATCAAGTTTTATTAATAATTATCAAAAAAATATTTGACAAGATAAATTTGCTGGTGTATATTCTACCTAACGATAAATAAAAGCTATGACATGGAAGAGTAGTTAGGAGAATCTTTTTAGAGAGGTATCGGCTGGTGGAAGATACTAGGATATTTTAACGAAAATCACCATCAAGCTTCCCACTGAAATGTAAGTGGTTGACGGGAGCTCCCGTTATAGAGCTATTCATTAAATGAATTAAGTGCATCATTAGATGAAGAAGAGTGGTACCGCGGAAGGTAAAAATTATGTAATTACCCTTCGTCTCTTTATCCAAGTGGAGTAAGGAGACGAAGGTTTTTTTATTCCCTAAAATTTAGGAGGAAATTATGAAATTAAAAAACAAATTAGCAGTTGGAATGTTACTAGCAGGTATGTTTTTAACAGCTTGCTCAAATAATGGTGGAAATGAAGGCAAAAAAGCAGATGAAGGTTCAAAGAAAGAAGCGAGTGAAACTTTAAAACTAGGAAACTCATCACCATTAACTGGACAAGTTTCAGTTTATGGTATAACAACAAATAATGGTATAAAACTAGCAATTGATGAAGTAAATGCTAATGGTGGAATCCTAGGAAAACAAATTGAGTGGTCTGAATATGATGACAAGGGTGAAATAACCGACGCTGTTACAAACTACAACAACCTTATGCAAGATGAAGTAGAAGCGATATTTGGTGGTGTACCATCAAAACCATCACTTGCTATAGCAGAATCCGCTGCCAAGGACGAAGTTGTATTTATCACACCAACAGGAACTCAAGCAAACATAACAGAAGGTAAGAAAAATGCCTTTAGAACTTGCTTTACAGATCCTTTCCAAGGTGAAGTTCTTGCAAACTTTTCTAAAAACAAACTTGAGGCTAAAAAAGTAGCTATACTAAGAAACCAATCATCAGATTTTTCTATGGGTGTTGCTGATGTATTTAGCAAGAAAGCTGGAGAATTAGGCATGGAAGTTGTTGCTGATGAATCATACGGAGATAGTGATACAGACTTTAAAGCTCAGCTTACAAAGGTTAGAAAAGAAGAACCAGATGTATTATTTATCCCAGATTATTATGAAAAAGTAGCTTTAATAGTTCCACAAGTTAGAGAGGCTGGAATAGACGCAACCTTAGTTGGTGCTGACGGTTGGGATACAGTTTTATCTGTAATGGATCAGTCAAACTTTAAAGCAATAGAAGGTTCATACTTTGCAAATCAATTTACCCTAGAAGATCCAAGTGAAAAAGTTCAAAACTTTATAAAAGCTTACGAAGAAAAATACGGTGAAAAACCATCAACCTTTGCTGCAGAAGGTTACGATACAGTTTATCTATATAAACAAGCAGCAGAAGAAGCTGGCACAACAGAGTGGGATAAGGTAATCGAAGCCCTAAAGAATATAAAATTTGATGGTATAACTGGATCATTCACATATGATGAAAATCACAACCCTATAAAAACAGCAAAAATGATAAAAATAGTAAATGGAGAATATAAATTTGACAGCGATCTTGGGGTTGAATCCAACAAGTAATATATAAAAGGAGATTAAAATGGATTTTGTAACCCAATTGTTTAACGGGCTTCAGCTGGGCAGTATTTATGCCCTTGTAGCCCTTGGATATACAATGGTTTATGGAATTGCAAAATTAATAAATTTCGCCCACGGTGATATTATCATGGTGGGTGGTTATACTGTTTTTTTAGCAATCCAACTACCTTTATTTAAGGCTGGCCTTCCATTATGGTTGGCTATTATTCCTGCAATTTTAGTTTGTACAATCCTAGGAGTAGTCATCGAGAGAGTGGCCTATAAACCCCTAAGAAATTCTTCAAGAATTTCCTTACTCATCACAACAATAGGTGTATCCTTATTTTTACAGAACTTTTTTGTAAAAATATTCACTTCAAGTGCTAAACCTATACCAGCAATATTCCCACAATTTTCTATAAATTTTGGGGGAGTTCACCTTTCTTTTGCTACAATCATCACTATAGTTACAACAATTTTCTTGACCTATGTACTTAGTTTATTTGTAAATAAAACCAAGCATGGCAAGGCTATGCTTGCTGTTAGTGAAGATTATGGGGCAGCCGAACTTGTAGGGATAAATGTAAATCAGGTAATGACATTGACCTTTGCTATAGGGTCTGCTCTTGCAGGCGTGGCATCAGTTTTGTATGTGGCTAGCTATCCTCAAATTCAACCCTTTATGGGGTCAATGCTTGGTATCAAAGCTTTTACTGCAGCTGTTTTAGGAGGGATTGGATTAATTCCAGGAGCTGTAGTTGGTGGTCTAATTCTTGGTATAATCGAAGTTTTAACTAGAGCTTATCTATCAAGTGCCTATGCAGACGCCATAGTATTTGTAGTTTTAATCGTTGTTTTACTTGTACAACCAAATGGTTTATTTGGAAAATTAGAGAAAGAAAAGGTGTGATATGTCAAAAAATAAAAAGAAATCTTATCTTATCACAACCGGATTAGTTATATTATTTTTTGTCTTAGTCCAAGTTCTTATTTCTGCAAATATCTTAAGTAGGTACTGGCAAGGGATTTTAAATTTAATTTGTATAAATATGATAATGGCAGTAAGCCTTAACCTTACTGTCGGTGTTCTTGGACAAATCAACCTAGGACACGCTGGCTTTATGGCAATAGGAGCCTATTCTGCAGGTCTTTTTTTAAAAACTGGGATTGTAACAGGTCTTCCAGCTTTCGTTCTTAGTTTGATAGTAGGTGGTTTTGTTGCTGCTATATTTGGTATTCTCATCGGTCTACCTGTTTTAAGGTTAACAGGAGATTATCTTGCAATAGTAACTCTAGCTTTTGGTGAAATTATTAGGGTTTTGATAGAAAACTTAGGTTTTACAGGTGGAGCCCAAGGTCTTGCGGGAATCCCAAAAACAAATGATTTTTGGAAATTTTTCTTTATGGCAGTTTTTGTTATAACAATGATTTTCACCTGGGCTGAAAGCCGTCACGGAAGGACGGTTTTATCTATAAGAGATAATGAACTTGCAGCAGAAGCTTGTGGGATAAATATTACTAAATATAAGACACAAGCCTTTACCTTATCAGCGATTTTTGCTGGTATAGCTGGTGCACTTTATGCCCAAAATATAGGAGTTCTCGCTGCAAATATATTTAATTATAACAAGTCTTTTGACTATTTGGTAATGGTTGTGCTTGGTGGAATGGGTTCAATTACCGGAGCGATTTTCTCATCAATTGGACTTACAATTATACCTGAACTTTTAAAACCACTAGCTGAATGGAGAATGGTAATCTATGCTATTATCTTAATTGTTGTAATGATTTTTAGACCTCAAGGCCTACTTGGTAGGAAGGAATTTTCTATAAGAAGGTTTTTAAATCTTGATAAGTACAAGAAAGGAGATGTGGAAGGTGAACAGTAAAGAAGTAAGAAATGAAAATGTTCTAGAAATTAATAATTTAAGCATCTCTTTTGGAGGACTTAAGGCAGTTCAAGATGTATCTTTTAGACTTAAAAATGGAGAACTACTTGGACTTATAGGACCAAATGGGGCTGGAAAAACTACCCTATTTAATATGCTTTCAGGAGTTTATACACCAACAAGTGGCGATATAATTCTTGATGGGCAAAAAGTGAATGGAACTAGACCAGACAAGCTTTCAAAACTTGGTGTTGCTAGGACTTTTCAAAATATAAGACTTTTTGATAACCTCACAGTTCTTGATAATGTAAAACTTGCCATGAACCAGTACATGAATTATGGCATGCTAACAGGTATGTTCAGACTTCCCAACTATTGGAAAGAAGAAAATGAAGCAACTGATAAGGCACTAGAAATCCTTAAATTATTTGACCTAGAAAAATATTTTAGGACCTTTGCAGGATCTTTGCCATATGGAGCCCAAAGAAAATTAGAAATTGCAAGGGCCATGGCAACCCGTCCAAAAGTTTTGCTCTTAGATGAGCCAGCGGCAGGTATGAATGAGTCTGAAACTCAAGACCTTATGGATTCAATAAGGTTAATTAGGGAAAAAACTGGTGTTTCAATCCTACTAATAGAACACGATATGAACCTAGTTTTGGGAATTACAGAAAGACTTATAGTGTTAAATTATGGAGAAATCCTCGCAGAGGGTGATCCTCATGATGTAATTTCTAATAAAGAAGTAGTTAAGGCCTATCTTGGTAGTTAGGAGAAAAAATGAGTATTTTAAGAATAGAAAATTTAGTTGTATCCTACGGTAATATCAAGGCCTTAAAAGGGATTAGCCTAAGAGTAGAAGAAGGTGAAGTAGTATCCTTAATTGGTGCCAATGGAGCAGGAAAGACTACTACACTTCAAACAATTTCTGGCCTACTTCCTATAAAAGAAGGCGATATTTTCTTTAATGATAAGTCAATTAAAAAAGAAAAGTCATATAAAATTACAAGAGCAGGTCTTGCTCAAGTTCCCGAAGGTAGGAGGGTTTTTAAGGATCTTTCCGTTGAAGATAACCTCAAATTAGGTTCGATTTCAGTTGGCTGGAGTCCAGAGGAATTGAAACTTGAACTTGATAAGATTTATAAACTCTTCCCAGTATTAAAAGAAAGAAAAAAACAAAAATCCGGTACTCTTTCAGGCGGTGAGCAGCAAATGCTTGCTATGGGTAGGGCGCTTTTGACAAATCCAAAGGTCCTTCTTTTAGACGAACCTTCTATGGGACTTTCACCTTTGTTTGTAGATAAGATTTTCGATACAATAAGGATTTTGAAAGAAGAAGGCAGGACAATTTTACTTGTCGAGCAAAATGCTAACCTAGCCTTAGACATAGCCGACAGGGCCTATGTTTTAGAAACAGGAAAAATTGTAAAAGAAGGAAGAGCATCAGATCTTAAGACAGATCCAGACGTTAAGGCTGCTTATCTTGGTATATAAAATAAGCCTCTCTTTACTTAAAAAGTAAGGAGGGCTTATTTTTTACTTATTAAAATTCTTTGGCTAATTCATAAAGTGTTTTTACGTGGACGCCTGTTGCACCCTTGCCATTTATACCTTGTGGTGCAGATAGGTGAGCAGTTCCTGCTATATCTAAGTGAACCCAAGGATATCCTTCGACAAAGTTTTCGATAAATTGTCCGGCAGTTATTGAGCCAGCAAGTGGTCCGCCAGAGTTTTTAACATCTGCATCATCTGATTCGTTATAGGTTTTATAGAATGGATCATTTGGTAATAGCCAAATTTTTTCATCCATTTTCTTGCTTGCCTTAAGGATTTTTCTGAAGGCATCTTCATCATTTGTAATTGAAGCTGTGTATGTTTCTCCGAGTGCACCTAGGGCTGCACCAGTTAGGGTTGCTAGATCAACTATCATAGCTGGTTTATATTCTGTAGCTGCGTAGTTTACAGCATCAGCAAGGGTAATTCTTCCTTCAGCATCAGTATTATCAACGTCAATTGTCATACCGTTGCGAGCCTTTATAATATCACCTGGTTTATAGGCTCTACCTGAAATTAGGTTTTCACAGGATGCAACAATAGCAACCACATTGACCTTTAGTTCATTTAGGGCTATAGCGTGCATTGCTCCAATTACTGATCCTGCTCCACCCATATCGGTGTGCATGGTCTTCATTCCCTTTGATGTTTTTATAGAATAACCACCTGCGTCATAGGTTAGGCCTTTGCCAACAAGGGCAAGAGGAGCTTTTCCAGGTTCTCCTTTGAGGTATTCCATAACTATAAATCTTGGTTCCTTATCAGAACCTTTTGCTACTTCATAAAAGGCTGTTAGACCCATATCAAGGATTTGGTCCTTACCATAAACTTTTACATCTACTCCTAGGTCTGAAAGATTTTCAACTACTTTTTGGGCTAGACTTTCTGGATAAATATCATTTGATCTAAGATTTACCAAGTCTCTTGCCCAAAATTGTCCATCTAGAACCTTGATAAGTTCTTCAATTTCTTTGCCATAGGAATTTAATTTTTCGTCAAAATTTACATTAATAAATTTATTTTCTTTTTTATCTGATTTATAATAGTTAAAGTCATAAGCAGAAACTACCAAAGCCTCAACAAGACTTAAGGCGAAGGTTTTGTCATCTAAGTTTGTTGGATTTTCCTTTATAGAAATCTCTACAAGCTCTTTCTCCTTAATAAATTTACCAAGAGCGCAAACCGCTTCTTTAAAAATCTCTTTATTAAACTTATCTTCATCTCCAAGACCAAGTAAGATTACTCCGTCATTTGCAAAAATTTCACCTTTATTGGCCTTAAAATATTTGTTTTCAATTTGATTTTTAAAGGCAAATTGAATTTGGTTTGTATCATTATTATTAATATTAGAATTCATATAATCCTCCTTAATTTATCATACATTTTTTTACCATATATTCATACGTTTATTTAATCTTTCTTTAACAAATAATAGGATATAATATAGGTGAGGTGCTCTTATGGGAAAGGAAATTATTCTAAAAGATAAGACAAGGATATATTATAAGGAATATGGTCGAGGTGAAGATTTATTTCTTCTTCACGGCAATGATGGTGATATGACTTATTTTGAGTACCAAATAGGTTATTTATCAAGATATTTCCACTTAATTCTAATTGACTTTAGGGACCATGGGTTCTCTACTAATGAAAAAAATAAGTTAAATTTTGAGCTTTTAGCCAATGATCTAAAGGAAGTTTATGATCAGTTGGGAATAAAACAAGCAAGTTTATTAGGTTTTTCAGATGGGGCAAATCTCTGCCTGGTTTTTCATAAACTATACCCAACCTATGTAAATAAAATGATATTAAACGCTCCCAATGCCAGGTTTAAGGCAATTACCTTTGCAGGAAAAATCCTTATGGTTTTAGAAAATATATTTTGGACGATTTTGCCATTTTTTAAGAGAAATAAAAGGGTGGCAAGACTCCTATTATCAGACTTAGAAATTGAACTTGATGACTTAAGAAATATTGACAATGATACTCTAATATTAGCAGGATCTAATGATTTAATCAGGATTTCCCATATTAAAAAAATTGCAAAAAATATTGATGGATCAAAACTAGTTATTGTTAAAAACCAAGGACACAGGTTGGCAAGAACAGCACCTGAAATTTTTAATAAATTGGTTTACGATTTTTTGGAAGGACGATTATGAAAAAATTTAAAAAATATAAACAAAGTTTGCTTAATATTTTATTTTTGATATTAATAGTAATATCTTTATATTATTTGGCCAAATCTACTTTAAATATTTGGTTAAGGGTCTTAATTGGCCTTGCATTGATAGGATTTTTCCTTAAGGTATTTTTGAATTTTAAAGATGTATTTATAAAAATAAAAGATTCTTATGGAGAAACTGCAGCCAGACTTTTCAAGGAAGCTATACAAAAGATAAACTCTGCTTTTATAGGATTCTACGGTCTCGCTTTTATATTAAGTGCCGATTTTAGTGGATATTTAGAGTATTTTCCCTTCAATGAATTTTCTATAGTAACAGTAGGCTTGTTTAGGTCCTTTGTTGAGTTGATGATAGGTTTTTTATTTATAGTTTTAGCCAGATTTTCATTTTCAAGGCAAGAAAAATCTTTAAAAATCCTTTGCCCACTTCTGACTTTCACAGGCATATATTTGTACCTAGTTGGTGAAACATTAATAGCCCTTATTCCTCTTGGTATAATCGGCTTGACTGCATATTTTACAAGGGATGTCTTAGTCAAGAAAAGTTTTATATACAGTTTTGAAGAAATCTTGATTGATTTTCTTCTTGGTGGTTTCTGGGTAATTATGTATTTTAAAAACACCTTTGCTGCTAGGCCTCTAACAAATTTCCCGATTGTTTATAAATCAATATTTTTCGCTTTTACTTTTTTATCTATGGGATTGGTATTAAAGCTTTTGCTAAAGTTTATGAAAGGCCATGAAGATTTTTTAGTAAAACCAGATTTAGATGAATTTAAGGAATTTTTAATAAAAAACAATGAAAATTCATCAACCTCAGCAGGTCTTGGACTTCTGGGAGATAAATATATTTATTATTATGAAAAAGAAGATGAAAAAAATTTAGCTTTCACTTATCAAATTGTAAATAACAAAATAATTGTTATGGGTGAGCCAATTGGAAAAAGAGAATATCTTGAGGAAGGTCTAAATGATTTTATAAATAAGTGTCAAGCCCTATCTTTAAATCCAATTTTTTACGAAGTAAGAAGAGATTTCACTCTTTTGCTCCATGATTATGGCTATGACTTTATGAAATTTGGGGAAAATGCCTTCTTAGAACTAGATGAATTTAGCTTGGCTGGTAGGAAGAAGTCTAGCCTTAGGAATATATTAAATAGGTTTGAGAAAGATGGGTATGAATTTAAGATTGTAAGTCCACCTTATGATGATTCCACCCTAGATAGACTTGAAATTATATCCAATAAGTGGCTTAAAGGCCGTGAAGAAAAGGGCTTTACTATGGGATTTTTTGACAGGGATTATTTGAGTAATTCAAGTCTTGCGCTGGTCCTTGATCAAAATCAAGAAATAACAGCCTTTACTAGTATTATGCCAAATTACGACGAAAACATTATGACAATAGACCTTATGCGTTATGATACTGATATGAATGTAAATTCTATGATGGACTATTTATTTTTGAATTTATTTATTTATGCAAAAGATAAGGGCTTTAAGTATTTTAATCTTGGCATGGCGCCACTTTCTAATGTTGGAATTTACAAGTCAGCTTATCTTTCTGAAAGAATAGCATCTTTTATTTTTAAGTACGCTGATAGCCTTTATCCTTTTAAGGGTCTTCGTAATTATAAATCAAAATATGCAACAAAATGGGAGAGTAGGTACACTTGCTTTGCCAAAGGGAATTTTATAATCACATCAATATTTGCAATAATCGCAGCAGATAAGGGGAAAATTAAGGAGGATTAAAATTTATTTATATTTATTAGAAGTAAGGATAAAAATATATGATAGTTTCTCGCTTAAGGATAAGAGGAGGACTGTAAAAAGTATTTTAGACTATGCTAGGAATAATTTGTCTATATCTGCATCAGAAGTTAGTGACCATGAATTTGTAAATATGGCAAGCCTCGCCTTTGTGGCTGTTTCAAATGATAATGAATTTTCAAAATCTCTTTTAGAAAAAGTCATAAAAAGGATTGAGGATAATTATCAGGTTGAAATCCTAGAAGAAAATATGCAGAGATTAATTTAACTTGTAGTGGGGTATTAAGTAGAGAGATAAAAACCATAGGAGGAAAAATGAAAATTATTTGCTATAGCAAGTGTTCGACTTGTAAAAGTGTATTAAAGATAATGGATGAAAAAGGATTAAAATACGAAATAAGGGATATTAAGGAAGAAAATCCGACTAAGAAAGAAATCAAAAAATGGCACGAAGCTACAGATTACGATATAAAGAGATTTTTCAATACTTCTGGAATGATCTATAGGCAAGAAAATCTTAAAGATAAGCTTGACGGAATGAGCCTTGATGAGAAATACGAAAAGCTTGCCACTGATGGAATGCTTGTAAAAAGACCAATTCTATTATTAGATGATGGACAGATTCTTGTTGGTCCTGACGTTAGAAAATACGTTGAAGCCTTATAAAACATTGCAAAATCACTGATAAAGGTGTATCATATTAAAAACTTTAGGGGTTAGATATGAGAAAAAAATTAACTTTATCAGAAAACTTATTAATTGGCTCCTTGTTATTTGGTTTGTTTTTTGGTGCTGGAAACTTGATTTTCCCACTAGAATTAGGCCAAAGATCAGGAGCCAATATTTCGTTAGTAACTATTGGATTTTTGCTATCGGCAGTTAGCTTGCCAATCCTTGCAGTAGTTGCAACTGCAGCAAGTGATAGTGAGAGTCTATTTGATTTGTCAAAGGCTGCAGGAAGAAAGTTTGCCTACTTTTTTACAACGCTTTTATACATAACAATAGGGCCTGGATTTGCTATTCCAAGGACAGCTACAACAACATATGAGGTTGTTTTTGAAGGTAATGAGAGTTTTTACAATTCATTTGGGCTCTTGATTTTTTCTTTGGTGTTTTTTGCCTTGGTATTGTATTTTTCAATAAAAAAAGCAAAACTTATTGATACTATCGGAAAATTTATGACACCTATATTTTTGATCCTGTTGTCTTTTTTATTAATATTAACTATTTTTAGACCTATGGGTCCAGTAGGGATATCAGCTCCAGACCTTAAGTATTCAAAGAACCCTATACCAGTAGGTATCGTAGATGGATATAATACATTAGATGCTCCGGCTGGTCTAGCCTTTGCGATTATTATTATATCAAATATAAAAGATTTGGGAGTAACAGATAAAAAATCAATGGCTCTTGAGACATTAAAATCAGGAGTTGTTTGTCTTTTTGCTATGTCACTAATATATGCAGGCCTTTCCTATATGGGAGGAGCTTCTGCAAACATATTAGATAAGTATGAAAATGGGGCTGTTATTTTATCAAATATTTCTGAATATTATTTAGGAAATCTTGGCCACATTCTACTTTCGATAATTGTTTTTTTGGCATGTTTAAAAACTGCAATTGGTCTTGTATCCGCATGCTCTGAAATGTTTGAAGAGATGTTTAAAAATAGACTTACATACAAAACATATTGCATAATATTTTCCTTTGTATCACTCTTGATAGCTAATTTGGGTCTTAAACAAATTATAGCCTTGTCTTTGCCAGTGCTAATGTTCATTTATCCAATATCAATAGTCTTGATAGGTCTTTCTATCATTTCAATATTTATAGGAAAGAGGAAATTTGTATATCAAGTAAGCCTTGGAATCACCGCCTTATTTGCTTTTCTAGACTTTTTAAAGTCAAGTCCTGATTTTATTAGCAAATCAAATCTTGTTGTGAAAGTTATTGATATATCAAGTAGTATCCTTCCAGGTTTTGAGACAGGTTTTGCATGGATTTTACCAAGCTTGCTTGCTTTTGGAATAGCACTAATAATTGATAAGAAACGTGCTTTAAATTGAATTAAAATTAATAAAAAGTATGATACTTATTAGATTTTTTGAGAGGTTAATATGAGTGATTTTATACTGAGCGCTAGTTCGACCGTTGATATTCCTAGGGAAGAGCTAGAAAAAGAAAATATAAAATGGATTGGCTTTCCCTATCAAATTGATGGTGTAGATTATATAGATGATTTGGGTCTAACTATAAGTTTAGATGAATTTTATCAAAAGCTTGATGAAGGAGCTTTGGCAACAACTAGTCAAATAACCTATCTAACATATATAAAATATTTTAAAGACTTACTAGAAGAAGGTAAGGACATTTTACACATGTGTCTTTCATCAGGAATGACAGGTGAGTACCAACAAGCCCTTATGGCAAAAAAAGAGCTTGAAGAAAAGTATCCTGATAGAAAAATATACATTTTAGATAGCCTTACAGCTACATCCTGTGAAGGCCTGCTTCTGCTTGCTATAAATGAACTTCGAAAAGAAGGTAAACCAATTGAAGAGGTATTTAATTGGGCAGAAGCAAATAGGATTAAGGCGAATGCTGTATTTTTCACTTCAGATCTAACTTATCTTGTAAGGGGAGGCAGGTTATCAAAGGCAGCAGGTTCTTTTGGTAATATGTTAAATATCTGCCCAATCATGGAAGCAAATTCTGAGGGTAAGATTATTGTGATAGATAAAATCAGAACAAAGAAAAAAGCCATGAAGGCTTTGGTTAAGAAAATAATGAGTCGTTTAATTAAGGATTTTCCTTATAAACACGAAATATTTATTGTTCACACCCATGCTTACGATGATGCACTTGAGCTTAAAGATAGGCTTGAAAAATCACTAGAAGATTATAGATGTGATATAAAAATATACGAAATAGGAACAACTGTAGGTAGTCACTTAGGGCCAGGAACTGTTGGTGCATGTTTCTGGGGAGAGGGAAAAACTATATAAGGATGTCCGCTCGGGCGGCTCCTTTTTTTATGAGGTAAATTATGAGATTAAGACACAAACCAAATGCTATTCCACACATGCAAGAAAGTCCATACATAATATTTAATCCAGAAAAATATAAGGGCTCCTGGAATGATTTATTTAAGAATAATAATGAAATAGAACTTGAGATAGGAGCTGGCAAGGGAGATTTTATTGTAAATAAGGCGATGAAAGAGACCGATAAAAATTTCCTTGCACTGGAGATGAATACAAATGCTTTTGTATCTGCTTGTAAGAAAATAGAAGAAAACGAGCTTAGAAATGTCTATGGAATAGTTGGTAAGGCTGAAGACTTGATTGAAATGTTTGGAGAAAATGAAGTATCAAAGATTTACTTGAATTTTTCTACTCCATGGCCAAAAAAACGCCACAACAAAAGGAGACTTTCTCACGAAAATTTCCTTAAACTATACCAAGTTATTTGTAAAACTGGAGCAGAGATTGAGCTTAAGACAGATAATGAAGTATTTTTTGATGCTAGCCTAGACTATATGAAAGACTTTGGTATGGAAATAATTGAGGTTAACAGAAATCTGTCTGAAGAAAATTCTATTGTAACTGAATATGAGAGAAAATTTAGAAATAGAAATATGCCGATATTTCATTTAATAGGAAAATTTAAATAGAATATTAGAAAAAACAAAGTACAGTTTAAGTAAATAAATATTTAGGGAGAATAAATGAAAAAAGCTAAAAAAATGTTTTTGGGACTTTTGGGTCTAATAGTAATAGTTTTTGCTTCATATTTCTTTGGTATGAAAAACATGCTGTTTAACTCAGAGACAAAGGTTTCATCAGATATTATAAAAAATCAAATTCTTTCAGTTAAGGAATTGACAACTCTAAAGTATAAATACACAAATGTAGGTTCTTTTGAAAACCAACAAGAATTCTATGGAATGAAATTACCTTTTACCCAAAAGAAGTTCATTATTTCTTATGATGGGGAGGTAAATGCTGGGATTAATCTTGAGGAAGCCAAGGTTAGCCTAAATGAGGATGATAAAAAAATAAATATCCAAATTCCACATGCAGTAATTTTAAACCATGTAATAGATGAAGATTCTCTAACTATTTTTGATGAGAAACACTCAATATTCAATCAATTAGAAGTCAAAGATTTTTCTGACTTTAGAAAAGATGAAATGAAAAAGGTTGAAAAAGATCTTGAAGAAAAGGGATTTTTACAAGAAGCTGACGAGAAAACCAAGGAGGCTATAGTAGAAATCCTCAAGATAAACCCACTATTAGAAGAATATACAATCGAATTTAACTAAAAAATACCCTTAGGATATAGATTCTAAGGGTATTTTTATTGGTAGCTTTCAGTAAAAATTTAAAGTAATGATTATAATCCGAGATGCGCTCCAAATTTTCCTAATGCATAGCCAAACTTATAAATTAGAAAGATGGTTATGAGAGATGCTAGTATGAAATAAGATGCTGGGTAATCTTTTTTATATTTTTTTATATGCTCCATAAATTTTCCTCCACTTACATTTTCTGTTCTTGTATTTAGTTATTTGTTATTATAAGCTTATATGGTCAAAAATCAACTTGGATCACAAAGTCAACTTATAGATTAGGCTAACTAAGGGATAGAGGATTATTTGATGGGTGAGATATATTGGCATTGAATATCTACCGATTTTTCCTAGTAGATTTTCTTTTATGTCAAAATCATAAAAGTTTTTCTCCTGTAAAAATTTTCCCAAAGAAAGACCTGCTAAAAAGGCAAAAAGCCAAGGGACTAATGGAAAGTAGTCATTTGAATAAAAGTCAAATGATGGAAAGCCTATAGGAAATAGATTCGTTTGGTAAAGGCCATTAAAAAAACTATTATCCCATAAAAGTCCAGCTGGAATTTTGTAGGAAAAGGCAAAGGCAAGTAGGAAAACTGGCCATAGTTTAGGGCTAATTAAATTTTGTACCAAACCAGCGATTACCATTGATAGGCCCAGGCCGTTTAAAACTCCCCAAATAATTAATTGGTCTTTTGCAAAAAAATATGTGACTAGTGTGATCGCAAATCCAATTAAGCTAGTGATTATTCCTCTTTTTATATTTTTCTTTGGATTTAAAAAACTAGAGGTAATACCAGAAATGGTAAAAAATGACATGGCGATAGATAACTGCCAAATTTTATTAAAAACAGTCCCATCATAAAAATCCAAGGTCCAATAGTAGTTTATATTGTAAAATAAGTGAAAGAGGACCATAGAAATTATTGTAAATCCTCTGAAAGTGTCTATTATTTTTATTCTTTTCATAAAATCTCCTCACTTTATTATAACATAAGGTAAAATAAACTTATAAAGTTTCTGGAGGAAATATGAAAAATTTTGATGATTATTTAGATTATTTATATGGGAGAGGCTCTTCTGGGGAAGACCACACCCTTAGAAATATAAGAAAAGTAATGGAAGCTTTTGACAATCCCCAAGATAAGATAAAAGTTATTCACGTTGCAGGGACAAATGGCAAGGGCTCTACAGCAAAGATGCTTGCTAATGTTCTTTCAAAAAAAATTAAATGCGGCATATTTACATCGCCTTATATGGTTAGGATAAATGAGGAAATTTCAATCAATGGAGTAGATATAAGTGATGAAGACTTTTGTGACCTTATGGATAGGATTCGACCTGTTGCTGAAAAGTGTGATGAGGAAGGTTACCACATAACCTATTTTGAGTTTTTAACAGCAATGGTTTATATTTATTTTTATGAGCAGAAAGTAGATGTTGCAGTAATAGAAGTGGGTCTTGGCGGCAGTCTTGATTCTACAAATATTATAAAAAGTCCATTGGCATCTGTGATTTGCTCGATTTCAATGGACCATATGAATGTTTTGGGATCTACTATTGAAGAAATTGCTTCAAATAAGGCAGGAATAATAAAAAAGAACCGCCCTGTTTTTGTTTATCCACAAACAAGTGATAAAGCTTTTGATATTATAAAAGAAAAAGCTAGGGAAGAGGACTCAGAATTATTTACTTTTGAAAAAGATGAAATAAAAATAAAAGAAGTTTCTAATGAGGGAAATATTTTTGATTTTCAGACCTATAAGGATATACATACAAGTCTTCGAGGTAAGCACCAAATTTATAATGCCAGCCTTGTTCTTATGGTTTTAGATTATTTTAAAGATGACTTTAACCTTAGCGAAGAAGATATAAAAGATGGAATAAAAGAAACTTACAATCCTGGAAGACTTGACTTAGTAAGGACAAACCCTAGAGTCCTATTAGATGGATCTCATAATAAGGAATCGATAGACGCTCTTTTAGAAAGTCTTAAAAATTTTGAATACGAAAAATTGATTGTTGGTTTTTCAATACTAAAAGATAAGGACCATAAAGATATAATAAGAGATATTGCAGGCCTTTCTGACAAGCTAATCATAACTTATATTGATGAAAATCCAAGAGCTCTTGATACAAAAGAAATAGAAAATGAGGCGAGTGATTTTGCTTCAGACATTGTTATTATTGAAGATAACAAAGAAGCTTATGAATATTCTTTAAAACAAGCCGGAGAGAAAGATTTGATTCTTTGGTGTGGGTCTCTTTATCTTGTTGGGAAAATCTTATCATTTATAGGAAAATAGTTTCAATTTCTATAACCTGTCTAGTAAAAAATCGTCCAAAGACTCTAGTCAAGGGACGATTTTTTTACTTAATTAGATTTTTTGCTGAAGAATAAAATTCAGACGGAAGGGTTTTTTTACCATTTCTTTTCTTTAAAGCTAGGATATATAAATTTTCCCTTGCACGGGTCATTCCTACATAAAAGACCCTTCTTTCTTCCTCGAGACTTGCCTCCGGATCTTTATCATAATCTATTATAGGAAATTCATTTTTGTTCATATCTATTATAAATGTCTTGTCATATTCAAGACCTTTAGACCTATGAATGCTTTGAAGGATGAGATTTGATGGTGGCATGAGCTTGATTTTTTTCTTCAAATTTAGAATTTTCCTATCAAAATCTTCTATTGTTTCTAGGTCTTTGGTAAAATTTATTAAGCTTTCTACAAAGAGGTCCTTATTAATGACTTCTTCTGCAAATTTATTTGCCTTAAGTGAGGAGTATTCTTTGTAACCTAGGTATTTGTAAATGTAGGAAATTTTCCTTGATAGGGGAAGCTTACGCATATGTCTTAATTTTTTCTCTATATCATATAAAGAATTTTTCCTGTCATAATCTAAAATTTCGTAGAAAAAGTCGAAAATATCTAGGTTTATAGGTTTCGTTCTTAGTTTTTCTACTTCAGTTTTTTTGAGATAGGTCTTTATCTTGTAATAAACATTTTCAAAAGCTTCTACATTTGAAAAATCGTCTGAAAACTTGATTATATCAAAGAAATCATCGATTATTTGAGACTTAAAAAAATCCAAAAAGTCATTATTAATAGCAAAATCCATCCCATCATCAAGAAGGAAAGTAACTAGGTTGATGGCTGAAATATTATTTCTAAATAAAATCGCATTTGACTTTGATAAATCTATATTCTTTTTGATAAAATTATACTGATCATAAGCATCTTTAAGAGTTTTAATTATAATTTTTTCACCATCAGATTTTTTACTGATAAGGTCTTTTTCGTAACGAAAATTATTATCTTTGATAAAATCTCCAGCAAGCTTCGCTATATTTTTGCTTGACCTATGATTTTCATTCATAATAATAATTTCAGCTCCTGGATAATAATCTTTAAAATTTAATAGATAATCAGGATTAGCTGCCCTAAATGAATAGATAGACTGGTCGTCATCAGCAACCACCATAAAATTATTATTTAGGCCGACAATTCTGTTTAAAATTTCAAATTGCAAGAGCGAAGTGTCTTGACCTTCGTCCAACTGGAAGTATTGGTATTTTTTCTGGATTGATTTTAAAAGTCTCGGATTTTCATCAAGGAGCCTAAGGGCAATGGTCTGCATATCATCAAAGTCTATGTAGTTATTTGATTTTTTAAAATTTTCATAAACTTCATAGACTTTTTCTATATTTTTAATCCTGACTTGTTGAAGGTAAGCCTCATCAAGCATTGCATTTTTCATGTAGGATGTTTCTGTAAAAAATGTTAAAACATCTTCTCTTGAAACTTTTTTATTATTAATATCCTGGTAGATGCGTCTTACTAGGTCGTATTTGTTATAGGCATCAGTTGATTCAAGAAGTCTTAATTCTTTATGGTATTTTTTTAGGTAATTTCTTATAATAAGGTAGCAAAAAGCGTGGATGGTCATTATGTTTGTATCATCAGATCCGAAGCGATTTTTCATATCGATTGCCTGGGTCCTAGAAAAAGTTAAGGTTAAAATCTTATTTTGTGGAATATTTTTACTTAAATTATTAATTCTTTCTAGGAGCATTGTAGTTTTGCCAGCACCTGGCACTGCAAGGACTAGGCAGGGTCCATCTACAAAGTTTGCAGCCTTATTTTGTACATCTGTTAATATCATATTATCATCATACCATATATTTTTTTGAAAAATATGATAAAATAGTAGGTAGGTATAGTATAATAATAGAAGTAGAATAAAAATATGGGGGATAATATGCTTACAACACAATTTTTAAAATCTAGAACTTCAACAAGAGATTTCAAAGATATGGAGCTTAATAAAGCTGATCTAGAAAAACTCGATAAGATTATTGATTCAGAAATTATAAAATTAGGCAAGGACGACCTAGCTTTTATAGTGCAAACTGATGGAGAAAAAGTTTTTAAGGCCCTAGAAGGAAAGGCTGGCTACAAGGGAGTTATGATTAAGGCTCCAGCTTACTTAGCTCTTAATATTTTAAATGATGATTCAGCAAGCTTAGTAAAGGGTGCTTATGGTATAGAAGAAATAATTACAGAATTAGACAAGATGGGCATTGGCAATTGCTGGATAACAGTAGCTGACGTAGAAGATTCTGTTAAAAAAGGTGCATTTGATTATGACAAGGGAGAGGTTAGACTTCTTCTTGCTATAGGTTATCCTGTAGATGAGACTGTTAGAGAACACCAATTCGACGACAGGAAGGGTATAGGTGAATTTGTATTTATAGACCAACTTGGAAAAAAAGCTACAAATGAAGACCTTGAACAAAGAGGTCTAGATGAGATTTTTGCCTATGCAAGATTTGCACCATCTGCCTACAACGCCCAACCTTGGAGATTTGTCCTTGTTGATGATTTAATTAAACTTTATATCGAAGATTACAAGGGAGAAGTAAATTTACTCGACGCAGGTATAATTATGTACTACCTTGATAAGCTTGGAGAATCTATCTCAATGGGATCAAAATGGGATATAAAACCAGAAATTAATGACGACAAATACGTCTATATAGCAAGCAAACAACTATAAGATAAAGGGCGCCAAGGCGTCCTTTTTAGGAGAGTGAAATATTGATTAGAATTTATAACGAAACATATTTTGAAAAAATGAGAAAGGCAGCTGAGGTTTTATGTCAAACCCACCTTGCCTTAAAAGAAGTAATTAGACCAGGCCTAACAACTAACGACCTTGATAAATTCGCCAATAAATTTATTGTTGATCACAAAAAGGCAATACCAGCTCAACTTGGTTACCAAGGATTTCCATTTACTTTATGTACGTCAGTTAATGATGAGATATGCCACGGCTATCCAACAGACAGACCACTTAGGGAAGGGGATATTTTATCAATAGACAATGTAATTAACCTTGACGGTGGCCTTGCTGATTCATGTTGGACCTATAAAATAGGTAAGATGAGCGAAGAAGATCAAAAATTAGTTGATGTAAATCTAGAAGCCTTAAATAGGGCCATAAAAGTGGCGCTTCCTGGCAATAGGATTGGTGATATTGGCGCCGCTATCCAAGAATGTGTAGAAGGTGAAAACGGATTTTCCGTAATTCGTGACTTTATCGGACACGGAATTGGTAAGGAAATGCACGAAGACCCACAAGTTCCTCACTATGGCAAAGCAGGTAGGGGACCTAGGATTCAACCTGGCATGGTCTTTACAATTGAGCCAATGATTGCTTTAGGTGATTGGCATATGAAGCTTGATGATAATGGTTGGACTGCGAGGACAGTTGATGGATCAAAGGTAAGTCAGTTTGAACACCAGCTTATAATCCATGAAGATGGACCAGAAATCATAACAGATCAAAGCTTGTATAAATTAACAGAAGAAGATTTAGAATTTATAAAGAACTATAAATTTTAAGGAAAAAAATCTACCCGCATTGGGTAGATTTTTTATTGCTTGTCTAAATCAAGTTGAATTTGGTTTTTGGTTTTTTCTCTTTCACTCATTTTTTCGTTGTAGCAAGACCTGCACAAAGGTTCGTACACGTCTTCAGATCCTATTTGAATTCTCGAATCATCACTAGATTTTCTGTAGGATGCCCAAGCATCTTCACCACATGAAGCGCAGATGGCGTGGTGTTTGATTAACTCATCTGCTAAGGGCATAATTTCCTTTATAATTTCAAATGGTTTTGTTTTATAATCCATATCTAGTCCTGATACAACAATAGTAATGTTTTTAGCCATAAGCTTGTTGAAAATATCAACAACTTCGCTTGGTTCATTTGGGAAAAACTGAAGTTCATCAATCCCGATTGCATCTATTTCATTTTTCTTAACATAGTCTATGATTTCATTAAGGTTTTCAATCTTAATCGCATCAAGGGATAGGTTATCGTGGGAGACAATTTTTTTATCGCTATCTCTATTATCAACAGCAGGTTTAAACGCAACAGTTTTATAATTTGCAATGGTCATTCTGTAAAGCTCTCTCCATAGAGATGTGGTTTTACCAGAAAACATTGATCCAGTGTGAACTATAAGCTTGCCCTGCTTTTTAATCATTTTTTTATACATTAAACTTAAATTCCACTACATCGCCGTCTTGCATGATGTAGTCCTTGCCTTCCATGCGGAGTTTGCCAGCTTCCTTAGCTTTTGCTTCACTACCTGCAGCAACTAAATCATCATAAGAAACAATATCTGCCATGATAAAGCCACGAGCAATGTCTGAGTGGATTTTACCAGCTGCATCTTGTGCGCGAGTTCCCTTTGTTATAGTCCAAGCACGAGTCTCAACTTCACCTGTTGTTAGGTATGAAATGAGGTTTAGGGTTTTGTAAGAATCTTTAATTACTCTATCTGTACCAGATTCAGATAGACCAATCATTTCTAAAAATTCAGCTCTTTCTTCTTCGGTTTCAAGCTCTGAAATCTCTTGTTCAATTTTGGCTGATACTACAGAAACTTCTGCGCCTTCGTTTTTGGCAAAATTTCTTACGATTTCTACGTACTTGTTGCTGGCACCGTCATCTGCGGCATCTTCTTCGTTGACGTTACAAACATAGATAATAGGCTTAGTTGATAAAAGTTGGTAGGACCTTAAGAGTTTTTTCTCTTCTTCATTAAGATCAAGAATCCTTGCTGACTTTCCTTCTTCAAGGACTGCTACGATTTTTTCTAAAACTTCAACCTCTGCTCTTGCACTCTTATCAGCTCTAGCAACTTTTCTTTTCTTTTCCAAAACTTTGTCCACAAGTTCAAGGTCAGATAAGATAAGTTCTAAATTTATTGTTTCAATATCCCTTAATGGGTCAACAGAACCATCAACATGGGTTACATTTGGGTCGTCAAAACATCTTAAAACTTCAACAATAGCATCAGTTTCTCTGATATTTGATAAGAACTTATTTCCAAGTCCTTCGCCCTTACTAGCTCCCTTTACAAGTCCAGCTATATCGTAAAATTCAACAACAGCTGGAACAATCTTTTTAGATTTACTCATTTCAGACAGAACATTTAATCTCTCATCAGGCACATTAACGAGTCCTACATTAGGATCGATAGTAGCAAATGGATAGTTTGCCACAAGGGCACCTGCTTTGGTTATGGCATTAAATAATGTTGATTTGCCAACATTAGGTAGGCCGACAATTCCTAGTTTCATCTTATTCACTCTCTCTTTTTTAATTTATATAACGCTTATATTATAATGGATTTAAAGAAAAAATCAATCAAAATCATGCTTATAATAAGACTTAAGTCAGGTATAATTGTATATAGAAATAATATTAAACTATGATAAAATATTATTAAGACTTATGGCAAGGAAAAATTGCCCAATTTAATAATTAGGAGAAAAGGATGAATATTGATAAAAGATTAGAAGAATTAAGATCTTTGATGAAAGATAGAAAAATTGATGCTTATATAGTTGCCAGTTCAGACCCTCACCAATCAGAGTATTTAGCTGATCATTACAAAACTAGAGAATTTATTTCAGGCTTTACTGGTTCTGCAGGAACAGCTGTGATTACTTTAAAAGAGGCAAGACTTTGGACTGATTCAAGATATTTTCTCCAAGCTCAAAAAGAATTAGCTACATCTGAGTTTGAACTAATGAAGATGGGTGTTGAAGGTTATCCAACTATTTTAGAATATTTGGATCAAAATATAGCAGAATTTGGGAAAATTGGTTTTGATGGAAAATGCTATTCAGTAACTGGTTATAAGGAATTATCTGAAAATATGGGGGCAAGGATCTTAGTTTCAGACCTTGATTATATTTCACAGATTTGGACAGATAGACCTGAATTGCCAAAAGATAAGGCTTGGATACACGATGAAAAATATTGTGGTTTAAGTCTTAAAGATAAACTTACAATCCTAAGAGAAAAAATGTCAGAAAATGATAGCGACTATACTTTTATTGGTGCACCAGAAGATATTTGCTACCTACTAAATATCCGAGGCAATGACGTAGATTTTAATCCAGTTATCCTTTCTTATATGCTTGTATCACAAGATAAGGCCTACCTATGTATAGATGAGGACAAGTTAGAAGGGAGTGTACGTGATTATCTAGAAGAAAATGACATTACAATTTATTCTTACGATTATATTTACACCTTATTAAAAAACATTCCAGGTAAAAACAGAATTTACCTAGATCCAGCAAGGACAAATGTTGCTGTATATGATTCTATAAATTCAAATGTCAAAATAAGTCAAGGGACAAACCTTACAACTTACATGAAATCTATCAAGACAGATACAGAGATAGAAAATATTAAAAAGGCCTATATCTTAGACGGTGTTAGCCTTGTGAAATTCTTTAACTGGCTTGAAGTTGGGGCAAAAACTGGATCTTTAAACGAGCTTGTGGCATCAAATAAACTTCATGACTTAAGAGCTGAGAATGAAAGCTTTATTGAAGATTCATTTGAAACTATAGCAGGTTATAAGGAAAATGCAGCTATAGTTCACTATGCACCATCCAAAACTGGTTCTAAAACTATAAGAGATGAGGGCTTAATCCTTGTTGATTCAGGTGGACATTATAAAGAAGGAACTACAGATATTACTAGGACTATAGCTTTAGGAAGCCTAAGAGAAAATGAAAAAATAGATTACACCCTAGTTTTAAAATCATTTTTATCTCTATTTTTAGCCAAATTTAAAAATAGGACTAAGGGTTCTAGATTAGATATGATTGCTAAATACCCACTTTGGAAGGCGGGTAAGGACTTTTTCCACGGCACAGGCCATGGAGTTGGTTTTGTTCTCACAGTACACGAAGGCCCACAGGCAATTTCGGAAAGAAATGAAGTTGAATTTGTAGAAAATATGACAACTTCAATAGAACCTGGACTTTATATCGAAAATAGCCATGGTATTAGGATAGAAAATGAAGCCTATGTTAAAAAGGCTTTTGATAATGAATTTGGTCATTTCTTGGAATTTGAAACTTTAACCTATGTACCACTTGATACTAGACCAATAAAATCAGAGATGCTAAGTACAGAAGAAATTGATTGGGTAAATGCCTATAACAGAAAATGCTACGAACTTCTAAGTCCATACCTTGAAGGTCATGATTTAGATTACTTGAAAGAGAGTTGTAAGGAAATTTGAGTCGTAAAGAACTTAAAGAAAAATTAAAAGAACTGCCAGAAAAACCTGGTGTATATATAATGAGAAATGACCAAGGCGAAATAATTTATGTCGGCAAGGCCATTTCTCTAAAAAATAGGGTTAGACAGTATTTTGACAACAACAAAAACAAGGGAGCCAAAGTACTTGCTATGGTTAGTCATATAGCTGATTTTGAATATATAATTGTTCAAAATGAAGTGGAAGCCTTGGTCCTTGAGTCTAACCTAATTAAAAAAAATAGACCAAAATACAATATTGTTTTAAGGGATGACAAACAATATCCCTATATAAAGATAAATAAAGAAAAATTTCCAAGAATCCAAAAAGTAAGACAAGTCCATAAGGATGGGGCAGATTATTTTGGGCCATATCCAGATGCCTATGCTGTAAATGACGCTATCGATCTATTTCATGATTATTATCCCTTTAGGACATGTAATTTGAATTTCGACAAGGGTCAAAGCCTCGATAGGCCCTGCCTAAATTATTTTATAAAAAAGTGTAATGGACCATGCATAGGGGCTGAGGATGAGACTAGATACCTAAAAAATATGGAAGACGTTAGGCTCTTTCTTGATAAGAAGGATAGGACTATTCCAGATAAGGTTCTTTGTAAAATGAATGCAGAAAGCGCCAAACTTAATTTTGAGATGGCCGCCAAGTATAGAGATTACTACAGGGCACTTTCTATAATTTCTGAAAGACAATACGTTACAGAAACAACGGGTGAAGATGTAGACATAATCGCCTTTAGCAAGGGTATGTCTATCATAGTTGTCCAAGTATTCTTTATGAGAAAAGGACATATAGTTGATAGGGAACACTTTATTATCAAAAATGACTTTGCTGAAAAAGAAGATGATATTATGTCCTCATTCATGAAGCAATTTTATTTAGACTTATTGTTTATTCCAAAGGAAGTTTTTGTTCAAAGCTTGCCTAGTGATGTCGAAACCATCGCAGAATACCTAAGTCAGAAAAAAGGATCTAAGGTTATTATCCATCAACCAAAGTTAGGAAAGAAACTTGAACTTGTTACCATGGCTAGCAGAAATGCTGCAGACATGCGAATTAAATACGAAAAAAGAATTGATAAAAAAGAAAGAAATAAATCTTCGGGACTTAACCAGTTAAAGGAAATATTGAATATAGAAAAGATAAACAGGATTGAGGCCTACGATATTTCAAATACTTCAGGAGTCCAATCTGTTGGCTCCATGGTGGTGTTTGAAAATGGAATTTCAAGTCCTAAGGAATATAGGAAATTTAAGATTAAAACTATAGAAGGACCAAATGATTATGCATCTCTCAAAGAAGTTCTAACCCGCAGGTTTACTAATGCAAAGAAAGAAATTGCAAAGGGAAGTACTCACACAGGTTTTGGTAAGCTTCCTGATTTGATTTTGATGGATGGTGGCAAGGGCCAAGTGACAGTAGCCAAGGAAGTTTTTAAGGAAATGGAAATTGATATAGAAGTTGCAGGCCTTGTTAAAGACGATAAGCACACGACTAGGGGAATAATTTATAACAACGAGGAAATTCCTATAAAAAGGAGAGATCCAGTCTATAAGTTAATATATGAAATCCAAGAGGAAGCTCACAGGTTTGCTATAAATTACCACAGGTCTCTAATGAGAAAGTCCATGAAAAAGTCAGAGCTTGATAATATCAAGGGAGTAGGCAAGAAAACCAAGGCCAATTTGTATAAGCATTTTAAAACAATAGCTAATATAAAAAAAGCGAGTGTTGAAGAACTTATGGAAGTACCATTAGTTGGCAAAGAAGGTGCGCTTGAAATCTATAAGTATTTTAGGCTGAAAGGATAGTTAATGACAGAATTTAATGATATAAAAGATAAGAGTGATGAAATAACAGAAGTAAATTCGGGAGCAAGTGAGAAGACTGTTCATCTTTCTAAAGTTGTGGAAAATCTGGGTCTTGAAATTATAAGCTCATCCACAGATTATGATGAGATTGTTCTTGAAAATGCAGATGTAAATAGGCCTGGTCTTCAGCTAACCGGTTACATGGAGAGATTTCCATATAAGAGGCTCCAGGTAATTGGGACTGTTGAATATAATTATCTAACAAGTCTTGATAGTAAGATGCAATATGAGAGATTTAGGGGAATCTTATCTTACGATATACCCGCTGTGATTTTTTCTTCTAATAGGGAAATAAATGAAGATATAGTTGACCTTGCTAGATACTATAATATCACTCTTTTGAGGTCACCTGCCAAGACAACCAAGTTAATTTCGGATATATCTGATCAGCTAGAATACCAACTAGCACCTACAACTAATGTTCATGGTGAACTCCTAGAAGTTTTTGGTATTGGTGTCTTAATAATGGGAAAATCATCTGTTGGTAAGTCTGAAACTGCTCTTGAACTTGTAGCAAGGGGCCACAGGTTAGTCGCGGATGATATGGTTGATATAACAGCTATTGATAAAAAAATCATTGGAGAAGCGCCAGAAAATATCAGGCATTTCATGGAACTAAGGGGTCTTGGAATTATAAATGTTCGTAGACTTTATGGTTCGGGTGCTATAAAAATGCAAGCCGAAGTAGATATGGTAATTGAGCTAGAACAATGGAAGGATGATTACGAGTACGATAGGCTTGGTATTGATGAGCACTATATCGAACTTTTGGGAATTAAGCTTCCCCACCTAGTTGTACCAGTAAGGGCAGGTAGAAATATTGCCCTAATAATCGAAGTCGCAGCCATGAACCAAAGAGAAAAGGCTTTTGGATATAATGCCGCAAGAGTGATGACAGATAGTATTTTTCACCCTGAAAGACTTGAGGAAGAAAAAGAATTATAGGAGCATAGCTCCTATTTTTTTGTGGATAAATATTTGTAAAGGATAACTTTTTCCTATATAATAAAATTGTGGGAGTATAAATTATCCCATAATACATATTTCTCTATTTAGAAATAACAAAAGGAAGGTAAGTTATGACAATAAAAAGAGCTAAGAAAACAATGGATGGAAATACAGCGGCAGCTCATATTTCATATGCATTTACAGAAGTAGCAACTATATTTCCAATTACTCCATCGTCACCAATGCCTGAGTGCGTTGATGTTTGGGCAGCCAATGGAAGAAAGAATATTTTTGGCAAAGAAGTTATAGTTAAAGAAATGGAATCAGAAGGTGGAGCAGCTGGAGCTATGCACGGTGCTTTAGGAGCCGGTGCCCTTACTACTACATATTCATCTAGCCAGGGACTATTATTAATGATTCCTAACCTTTATAAGATAGCAGGAGAACGTCTGCCTGGAGTATTCCACGTTGCAGCAAGAACTCTTGCAACTCACGCTTTATCAATTTATGGCGATCATTCTGACGTAATGGCTGTTAGACAAACAGGCGTGGCAATGATGGCAGCTAATTCTGTCCAAGAGGTAATGGACCTAGGTGCTGTTGCCCACTTATCAGCAATTAAGGCCAGGATTCCATTCTTACAATTCTTTGATGGATTTAGAACAAGCCATGAAATCCAAAAGATTGATGTTTGGGATTATAAAGATCTTTGTCCATTAGTTGACTATGAAGCAGTTAAAAAATTCAAAAATTCATCACTAAACCCAGAAAGACCAAAGACCATGGGCACAGCTCAGAAGAATATATTTTTCCAAGCTACTGAAGCTTCAAATACAATTTACCAGGAACTTCCTGGCATAGTGGAAGATTATATGAATAAAATTAATGAACTCATAGGTACAAACTACGGACTATTTAATTATTATGGAGATCCTGAAGCAGACAGGATTTTAATAGCTATGGGTTCTGGCTGCCAAGCTATTAGGGAAACTATTGACGAAATAAGAAAAAAAGGAGAAAAAGTAGGACTTGTTGAAGTTCACCTTTTTAGACCTTTCTCTAAAGAACACTTATTAAAAGTAATACCAAAAACAGTCAAAAGAATTGCGGTTCTTGATAGGACTAAAGAAAAAGGTGCTGACGGTGAACCGCTTTATAAAGACGTTGTTACTGCTTTTTATGACGAAGAAAACAAACCAGAAATCATTGGCGGTAGGTTTGGATTGGGATCTAAGGATACAATCCCAGCTGATATTGAAGCAGCCTTTGATAATCTTAAGGGGGAAATGAAAAAAGACTTCACCTTAGCTATCCATGATGATGTGACCTTTAAATCTCTCCAAAGAACAGACTTAAGAATCAGACATGAAGGCCAATCAAGATGCAAGTTCTGGGGCTTTGGTTCTGACGGAACGGTTGGTGCCAATAAGGAAGCTATTAAAATAATAGGCGACAATACCGACATGTATGTCCAAGCCTACTTTGATTACGATTCTAAAAAATCAGGTGGTCTAACAGTATCTCACTTAAGATTTGGCAAGGAACCTATTCTTTCAACCTATTTATTAGATGAAGCAGACTTCATTTCTTGTTCAAAGCAAGCTTATGTATTTAATTATGATCTTCTTTATGGATTAAAGGACGATGGAATATTCTTATTAAATACAGTTTGGTCAAAAGAAGAACTCGAAGACCATCTTCCAGGATCCATGAAGAGATACCTAGCTAAACACAAGATTAACTTCTACATCATTGATGCTAGTCACATCGCAGAAGAAATTGGACTTGGTTCTAGGACCAATATGATTATGCAGTCAGCCTTCTTTAACTTAACTAAGGTTATAGATACAGATGACGCAATGAGATATCTTAAAGACTCTATTGTAAAGGCTTATGGCCATAAGGGTGAAGATATAGTTGCCATGAACTACAAGGCTGTAGATATGGGCTCTAGCGCTTATGAAAAGATTGATATTCCGGAAGCTTGGTTTGATGCTAAAGACGAAGATAAAAAAGAATTAGACCTTCCAGATTTTATTAAAAATATTGTAAAACCAATGGAAGAACAAAAAGAAGATGATATTCCGGTTTCAGCTTTTAAAGATATTGATAATGGTGCATGGGAAACAGCTACAACCCAATATGAAAAGAGGGGCGTTGCTCTAAATGTACCAGAATGGCAAATTGATAAGTGTATCCAATGTAACCAATGTTCATTTGTATGTCCACATGCAGTAATAAGACCATTCTTAGTAACAGAAGAAGAAAAAGCTAAGGCACCAGCCGGCTTTGAAACAAAGAAGGCTATTGGTAAGGGCATGGATGGTTATGATTTCAGAATTCAAATCTCACCACTTGACTGTACAGGCTGTGGCAACTGTGCTGACGTATGTCCAGCTCCAAAGAAAGCTCTTCTAATGAAACCTTTCGAAGAAGAAGTAGAAAAAGAAAAAGACAACTGGACATATGCACACGAAGTTGTTGGGTACAAAGAAGATGTAATGGATGATTCTTCTGTCAAGGGCAGCCAATTTAAGAGACCACTACTTGAATTTTCTGGTGCATGTGCAGGCTGTGGTGAAACTCCATATGCAACTGTAATCACCCAATTATTCGGAGATAGGATGCTAATTGCAAATGCATCAGGATGTTCATCAATTTGGGGAGCAAGTGCACCTTCAGTTTCTTATGCGAAAAACTGTGAAGGCAAGGGTCCATCTTGGGCAAACTCACTATTTGAAGATAACGCTGAGTATGGCTATGGTATGAAACTTGCAACTGATTCTAATAAACACTTACTAGAAGTTTATATGAAAGATTTCCTAGACCTTAAACTTGATAGTCCGTTAAATAAGGCTTTTGAAAGTTGGATAGAAAACAAAGATGATGTCAAGGGTTCAAAAGAAGCAACAGCTGAAATATTAAGACTTAAGGAAGAAAAAGTTTCTAATGAAAAAGGCCAGGAACTTATAGAAAAAATTTACGATCTTAAAGATTACCTCATCAAAAAATCTGTTTGGATTTTTGGCGGAGACGGATGGTCTTATGATATTGGTTACGGAGGAGTAGACCATGTTCTAGCTAGTGGTGAAGACGTAAATATCCTAGTTTTTGATACAGAAGTTTATTCAAACACTGGTGGCCAATCTTCAAAGGCAACACCACTTGCTGCAGTTGCTCAATTTGCGGCTTCAGGTAAGAAAGTAAGGAAAAAAGACCTTGGTCTGATGTTATCAACCTACGGATACATTTATGTAGCCCAAGTAGCTATGGGAGCCAACCAAAACCAATGCTTGAAGGCTATGAGAGAGGCTGAAAGCTACGACGGTCCATCCATCATAATTGCCTACGCTCCTTGTATCAACCACGGAATAAGGATGGGTATGGGTAAATCTCAATACAGGGAAAAACAAGCTGTTGATGCTGGTTACTGGCACCTTTGGAGATATGACCCAAGGCTAGAAGATGAGGGTAAGAATCCATTCCAATTAGATTCTAAGGAGCCAACAGAATCCTTCCAAGAATTTATCCAAGGAGAAGTTAGGTATTCATCACTTAAGAGATCTTTCCCAGAAACCGCTGACCAACTTTATGAAGAAGCAGAAAAAGCAGCCAAGGCGAGATATAATACCTATAAGAGACTAGCAGGAAAATAATTTCAAATAAAGAAGCAGGCGGATGCTTGCTTCTTTTTATGACTATGTACAACTTTAAAGAAATAAAATATTATTCATAATAGTTTTGATAACAGGCATATTTATTCATATATTAATATTTTATTAAAGATTTCAAATATACAAATGGATAAAAATCATTGTTTGGAAAAGGGTGAATAATAGAGGTTAAAGTATCCTTGTGAATAAAGAATGCAAATATTTTTTTATGCCCTTGACAAAAAATATATAATTAATTATACTTATAGTAGTGTTAACGATAATTGCTTATAATTATATTAGGAGGTCTAGATGACAGTTACTAGAGCAATGAAGACAATGGATGGTAACACAGCAGCAGCACACGTATCATATGCGTTTACTGATGTAGCTACTATATATCCAATCACTCCTTCTTCACCAATGCCAGAAAGCGTTGACGTTTGGGCAGCAAACGGACGTAAAAACTTATTTGGTCAAGAAGTTAAAGTTAAAGAGATGCAATCAGAAGCAGGTGCAGCAGGAGCTATGCACGGTTCACTAGCAGCAGGAGCACTTACATCTACATACACAGCAAGTCAGGGTCTATTATTAATGATTCCTAACATGTATAAAATAGCTGGTGAAAGACTACCAGGAGTATTCCATGTATCTGCAAGAACAATAGCCACACATGCTTTATCAATCTACGGCGACCATTCAGACGTAATGGCAGCAAGACAAACAGGTTGTGCTATGCTTGTATCTAACTCAGTTCAAGAAGTAATGGACCTATCACCAGTAGCTCACTTATCAGCTATAGAAGGTAGATTACCATTCATCAACTTCTTTGACGGATTCAGAACAAGTCACGAAATTCAAAAAGTAGCAGTTTGGGATTACAAAGACCTAGCTCCACTACTTGACTACGAAGCAGTAGAAGAATTCAAAAACCACTCACTTAACCCAGAAAGACCAAAACACATGGGTACAGCTGAAAAGAATATCTTCTTCCAAAGAACAGAAGCAAGCAACCACGCTTATACAGATATAGTTGGTATAGTTGAAAACTATATGAACAAAATCAATGAACTTATTGATACAAACTACGGTTTATTCACTTACTATGGCGCTGATGATGCTGAAAATATCATCGTTGCTATGGGTTCTGTATGTCAAACAGCAAGAGAAACTATCGATGTTCTTCTAAAAGAAGGCAGAAAAGTTGGTATGGTAGAAGTTCACCTTTACAGACCATTCTCTAAAGAACACTTACTAAAAGCTATCCCAGCTTCAGTAAAGAAAATTGCTGTCCTTGACAGAACAAAAGAAAAAGGTGCTGTTGGAAGCCCACTTTACTTAGATGTTAAAGCTTGCTATTATGATGAAGAAGAAAGACCACTAATCATTGGCGGTATCTTCGGTCTATCATCAAAAGATACTATTCCAGCAGATATCAAAGCTGTTTATGATAATCTTGATAAAGATGAACCAAAACACGACTTCACATTATCAATTACAGACGATGTTACTAACAAATCACTTCCAAGAGATGACTTCAAAGTTAGAAATGAAGGCACTAGCAGATGTAAATTCTGGGGATTCGGTTCTGATGGTACTGTAGGTGCTAACAAACAAGCTATCAAGATCATCGGTGATAATACAGACATGTATGCTCAAGGTTACTTTGACTACGACTCTAAAAAATCAGGTGGTCTAACAGTATCTCACTTAAGATTTGGTAAAGAACCAATTCTTTCAACATACCTATTAGACGAAGCTGACTTTATTTCTTGTTCAAAACAAGCTTACGTTAACCAATATGACCTACTAGCAGGTATTAAAGAAGGTGGTACTTTCTTACTAAATACTGTTTGGTCAGTTGAAGATCTTGAAAACCATCTTCCAGCTAATATGAAGAGAGTTCTTGCTGAAAAGAACATTGACTTCTACATCCTAGATGCAAGCCATATAGCTCAAAATATCGGTCTTGGTGGAAGAACAAACATGATCATGCAATCTGCTTTCTTCAACCTAACAAAAGTTATTCCAGTAGAAGATGCTGTTAGATTCCTAAAAGAATCAATAGTTAAATCTTATGGTCACAAGGGTGAAGATATTGTAAACATGAACTACAACGCAGTAGACCAAGGTCTTGAAGCTCCAATCAAGGTAGAAGTACCAGCTGAGTGGAAAGACGCTGTTGATGAAGTTAAAGAAGAAAGAGAACTTCCAGAATTCATCAAAAATATCGTTAAACCAATGCTTGAACAAAAAGAAGATGACATTCCAGTTTCTGCTTTCACAGGTATTGAAAACGGTGAATTCGAATCAGGTACAACTGCTTACGAAAAGAGAGGTATAGCTCTTAACGTTCCAGAATGGCAAATAGACAACTGTATCCAATGTAACCAATGTTCATACGTTTGTCCACACGCTGTAATTAGACCGTTCTTAGTAACAGAAGACGAAAAAGCTAATGCTCCTGAGGGTTTTGAAACTAAAAAAGCTATCGGTAAGGGCATGGACGGATATGACTTCAGAATCCAAGTTTCTCCACTAGACTGTACAGGTTGTGGTAACTGCGCTGACGTATGTCCAGCTCCAAAGAAAGCTCTTCTAATGAAACCTTTCGAAGAAGAAGTAGAAAAAGAAAAAGACAACTGGACATATGCTCACGAAGTTGTTGGCTACAAAGAAGATGTTATGGATGACATGACACTTAAGGGAAGCCAATTCAAACAACCATTATTCGAATTCTCAGGTGCATGTGCTGGTTGTGGTGAAACTCCATACGCTAAATTAATCACTCAATTATTTGGTGATAGAATGTATATAGCAAACGCAACAGGATGTTCTTCAATCTGGGGAGCTTCTGCACCAGCTATGTCATATACAAAGAACCTTGCAACAGGTAAGGGTCCAGCTTGGGGTAACTCATTATTTGAAGATGCTGCTGAATACGGATATGGTATGAAACTTGCAGCTGAAGCAAATACTCACTTATTAGAAGATAACATGGCTAAGTTCCTAGAACTAGGTCTTGACTCTCAATACAACGAACCATTTAAAGCATGGTTAGAAGGAAAAGATGATGTAAAAGCTTCTAAAGAAGCTACAGCAGCTATCCTAAATGTAAAAGAAGAAGTAGGAGGCGAAGAAGCTAAGAAATATCTAAACAACATCCTTAAACTAAAAGACTACATGATTAAAAAATCTGTTTGGATCTTTGGTGGTGACGGATGGAGCTACGATATCGGATTTGGCGGTGTTGACCATGTACTAGCAAGTGGTGAAAACATCAATATCTTCGTATTCGATACAGAAGTTTACTCTAACACAGGTGGCCAATCTTCTAAAGCTACACCATTATCAGCAGTAGCACAATTCGCTGCATCTGGTAAAAAGGTTAGAAAGAAAGACCTTGGTCTAATGATGACTTCTTATGGTTATATCTACGTTGCACAAGTGGCTATGGGTGCTAACCAAAACCAAACTCTAAAAGCTATTAAGGAAGCTGAAAGCTATGATGGTCCATCTATCATAATCGCTTACGCTCCATGTATTAACCACGGTATCAGAATTGGTATGGGTAAATCACAATTTAGAGAAAAACAAGCTGTAGAAGCTGGTTACTGGCACTTATGGAGATTTGACCCAAGACTTGCTGACGAGGGCAAAAATCCATTCCAACTTGACTCTAGAGAACCTTCTGGATCATTCCAAGAATTTATCCAAGGTGAGGTAAGGTACTCATCACTTAAGAGATCATTCCCAGAAACAGCTGACGAGCTTTACCAAGAAGCTGAAAAAGCTGCTAAGGAAAGATATGAAGCTTACAAAAAACTAGCTAACAAATAAATATTATAAGCAAGAAAGAATCGCCCATTAGAGGCGATTTTTTCTATGTGAAAAAATACATAATTTACCTAACTAATTCTTATATAATTATTTTAAGAACCATATAAGTGTCAATAATTTATCAGCTTGGCAATTTTATGGTATAATAAAATAAAATGAATATATACTGTTAATACACATTGGAGGTATTATGACGATCAGATATGTAAATAATTTAGGAAAAGTAACAATCGATGATTCCGTTATAGCAAATATTGCTGTGGCAAGTGTTATGCAATCTTATGGAGTTGTAGGCCTTGCATCTAGATCAGCTAAGGATGGATTATATAAGCTTCTTGGAGTTAATAACATGCAAAGAGGCGTTGAGGTTATAAGAAGAGATAATGGTACAGTTGCTATTTACATTTCACTATTCTTAGAATATGGAATAAGAATACCTGTGGTATGTCAAAATATAATCGAAAATGTTAAATATAATATTGAAAAATCTTTGAATGTTAATGTTGCTGAAGTAAATATCTATGTTCAAGGAATCAATAGATAGGAGAAGTATGAAAGTTATTGATGCAGTTAAGCTCCAACAAATGGTCATTGGAGCCTATAAATATTTAGAAGAGAATAAGTCTCTTGTAGACGAATTAAATGTATTCCCAGTTCCTGATGGGGATACTGGTACAAATATGAATATGACCATGAAATCTGGTGTTGATAAGGTAAATCAAACCAGCGGATTAAGTGTTGAAGAAATAGCTAAAGCTTTAAGCCAAGGTACTCTTATGGGTGCTAGAGGAAACTCGGGAGTTATTTTATCTCAATTAGTGAGAGGAATGTCAAAATCTCTTAAGGGTAAGGATGAAATTGGCGCTATAGAAGTAAGAGAAATATTTAAAAATGCAGCTAAAACTGCTTATAGAGCTGTTATGCAACCAACAGAAGGTACTATTCTAACTGTTGCAAGAAAAATGGCTGAAAAGGCTGAAGAAGCTTTTGATGAATCTAAGGACCTAGATGATTATCTTGTTGAAATTATCACTGAAGGTCAGATAGCTCTTGATAATACACCAAAGCAACTTCCTGTCCTTAAGGAAGCGGGAGTAGTTGACTCAGGCGGACAAGGTTTGATTTTCCTTCTAAGAGGAGCTCTTAATGCTCTTAATGGAGATATTGATAGGGATATTGACCTTTCATCTTCAGCAAGCGAAGAAGAAGGATCTTATATAATTAAATTTGAACTTGTAATCAAAGAAGATGAATTTAAAAATATAAGTAATGCTATTGACTCTATATCAACTAATTTCGATTATGAGTATAAGGATGGTCATCTAAAGGCTGAGGCCCGTTCTGAATATCCTCAACAAATAATATCAAAGATTTTAGTTGATGGACTTCTAATTAAGCTTGAAGTTGAAAATACAAATCCGGATGTAGAAGTTAATGAGTCAAAAGAAGAAAATTTAAAAAAATATGGATTTATAGCTGTTTCAAGGGGCGAGGGTTTTGATGAAATATTAAAATCTATGAACATAGATAAGATTATTTCTGGTGGTCAAACTATGAACCCATCTACAGAAGACATCTATAAAAATATCGAAGAAATTGCTGCAGAAAATATAATTATTTTCCCAAATAATAAAAATATTATCATGTCATCAAAACAAGCTTGTGAATTGACTGAAAAAAATGCTCAGGTTTTGGAAACAAGATCAATACCTGAAACTTTCACAGCTATGCTTGAATTTGATGAAGATAGTGATATAGAAGAAAACATTGAAAATATGACAGATGCAATTGCTGATATGCATACAGTCGAAGTTTCTATATCTATTAGAAACACAAGCGTAAACAATATTGAAATAAAAAAAGATGACTATATAGGAATCCTAGATGGTAATATTGTAGCTACTAAATCTAATATTGAGGAAACTACTAGAGAAGCAATCAAGGTTGCCATTGATAAAGACGATGACATTTCTTTGATAACCCTATATTATGGTGAGGAAGCTGATAAGAGAAAGGCTAAAGACCTTGTTAAAAAGCTTTCCAAAGATTATAAGGATATAGATGTCGAATTAGTCTATGGCGGTCAGCCAGTTTATTACTACCAAGCTACCCTTGAGTAGAGATGTAACAAGCTTAAAGGGAATTGGGCCTAAAAAGGCTCAAGCCCTTGCTAGACTTGATATTTATACAATAAGTGACCTATACTCCTTTTATCCGAGAGAATATGAAGATAGAAGGCTTAAGTCAAGTGTTTTAAAGGCTACTCCAACAAGGTCTTACTATTTTGAATGGAAGGCAATATCTAAACCCTATGTCAAAAGACTTAAGAATATGACAATTTCTTATATGTATTTCGCAGAAGGTGATTTTAAGAAAATTAGGGTTGTTTGGTTTAATGATAGGTTTTCAATTAGAAAAATAAAATTAAATACTACTTATAAATTTTATACAAAAGTCACTTACAAAGACGGTTTTTACGAATCTGTAAATCCATTGTTTGAGGACTTGGATGGTGAAGAAATAGGTGGAATCTATTCTATCTATCCTTTAACGTCTGGCTTAAGTCAGAAAAATCTAAATTCTTTTATAAAAGAAGCTCTCAAAAATTTTGATCCTAGGGAAGAAATTTTATCTAAAGAAATAAAAGAAAAATTCAACCTTTTGGATAGGGAAGAAGCTTTAAATGAAGTCCATTTCCCTAAAGATATTGATGCCTTATTTAAGGCGAAATCTGATATAAAAATAGGAGATTTGTTAAAGGAATTAATTTTCTTAGACTATGCAGGAAAGCTACAAAGAACAAAGCAAGAGATAAGTTTAACTTATAATTTGGATGAAATTTTATCAAAACTTGATTTTTCTTTAACTAGGTCCCAATTAAGTTCTCTAAAAGAAATATTAGAAGATTCAGGTAAAGAAATTTCAATGAATAGGCTCTTAATCGGTGACGTAGGTTCAGGAAAGACTATTGTTGCTATGCTTGCAATGCTTGTATTTGCAAAAAATTCCTACCAATCAGCGATGATGGTGCCAACAGAAGTCCTTGCTATCCAGCAATTTGAAAAGTATAAGAATTTTATGGATTGTCTTGGTGTAAAACTTGCACTTTTAACTGGTTCCACAAGGCAAAAAGATGAGATAAAAGCAGGCCTTAAAGATGGCTCTATAGATATGGTTGTGGGAACCCATGCCCTAATTGAAGAAGACGTTAAATTTAAGGATCTAAGACTAGTTGTAAATGATGAGCAACATAGGTTTGGAGTTAGACAAAGACAGGAACTTGCGAGAAAAGGCATTAATACAAATTATCTCACAATGACCGCCACACCAATTCCAAGGACTTTAAGTCTTAGGATAAATAAGATACTTGATTTAAGCATAATAAATGAACTTCCAAAGGGAAGGGCAGAAGTTTTTACTAGTATTATAAATGAGGACCATCAAGAAATTGTCTTTGAAAACATAAAAGATAGCCTCAAAAAAGGTAGGCAAGTTTACGCCGTAACAACAAATATTGACGCAGAAGATACAAATTCTGTAGAAAACCTTTATAATAAATATAAGAAAATTTTCAAACCCTATAGGGTAGAAAAACTTCATGGCAAATTAAAGTCTAGCATAAAAGAAGATATTTTAACTAAGTTTAATAATCATGAAATAGATATTATTGTTTCCACAACTGTAATAGAAGTCGGAATCGATGTTGCAAATGCAAACACCATGGTTATTTATAATTCAAATAATTTTGGCTTATCCCAGCTCCACCAACTTAGGGGTAGGGTTGGAAGGGGAGAATATGAGTCTTATTGTTATTTAATAAGTAAGGATACAAATCCCAATAGTAAGCTAAAAATTTTAGTTGATTCTAATGACGGTTTTGTAATCTCTCAAAAAGATTATGAGTTAAGAGGAGGGGGAAAGATTTTATCCCTCATTCAGCATGGTAAAAATCTTTCTGAGATAGAATACTTAAAAATGAGCGAAGAAGATACTGAAAAAACCTTTGAAATTTTTGATTATTTAAGAGAAAATTCTTTTGAAGGTGTAAATCTTGATTATATAAAAGATTATTTTGATGAAGATAAGGATATTATTTTAAACTGATGAAAGTAGTAGCAGGAAAATACAAGGGATACAATCTATTAAGCCCTAAATCAAAAACATCAAGACCTACTGATAATAAGGTAAAGGAAGCGATTTTTGATATGCTTTATCCTTTTAAGCCTGATTTCAAGGCCTTAGACCTATTTGCAGGTACAGGCCAAATGGGTATAGAATTTTTATCTAGAGGAGCGAAGGAAGTTTACTTTAACGAAAAAAATTATTCTAATTTTTCTATCCTTAAACAAAATTTAGACAAGATAAATTCTCCGGATGTTTTTACATATAAAAATGATTTTGTTAGGTGTTTAAAAGATTTCGGACAGGAAAATCTTAAATTTGATTATATTTTTCTTGATCCTCCTTATGAAACTGATTTCATCGACAAAGCCTTGTTTTATATTTTAGAATATGACTTATTAGATGAAGAAGGTATAGTTATTACTGAATCTAGTAAGGATATGGATTTTTCTGAAAAATATGGCTTAAATGTTTTAAAAGATAAATCCTATGGAAGGAAATTTATTAAATTTTATACAAAATGAAAGTAATTTACCCAGGTAGCTTCGATCCCCTCACTGAGGGCCATATGGACATTATCAAAAGATTAAGTAATATGTTTGATGAAGTGATTGTCGCTATATTAAATAATGAAAACAAGAACTCTCTATTTACTGTCGAAGAAAGAGAAGACATTATAGAAGAGGCTATTAGAGAAAAAAAGTTAACTAACATTTCAATTCACTCTTTTGATGGTCTTTTAGTAAACTTTGCTAAAGATATGGATGTAAAGCTTGTAGCTAGAGGGCTTAGAGGGGTGACAGACTATGAGTATGAAAAAAATATTGCAAGGGTTAATTCGACTTTATATGAAGGACTTGAAACAATCTTTCTTTTAAGTAATCCTTCATATTCATTCGTAAGCTCTAGTGGTGTTAGAGAAATTGCAGCTTTTAAAGGCGATGTATCAGCCTTTGTAAGTCCAAGCGTTGAAAAGAAAATTAAAGAGAAATTTAATTATTAGGAGGAAAAATGGCAAACAAAATTACTGATCTTATTCTTGAGATGGAAGATATAATGGATGGGGCAAGCTCTGTACCTTTTTCAAAAAAAATAGCAGTAGATCCAGATGAGATTTATGAAATTTTAAACGAGATGAAAGATTCTCTTCCAGAAGAAATCAAACAAGCTCAATGGGTTACTGACGAAAAAGATAGGATTTTATCTGAAGCGTCTGCAGAAGCTGATAACAGACGAAGCCAAGCAGAAGGTGAAATCAAAAACTTTAAGGAACAAGCTAAGAGCCAATACCAAAAAATGGTGAGTGAACATGAACTAACCATACAAGCAAGAAATGAAGCTGACAGAATCCTACAAGAAGCTGCAGCTGAAGCTAAGAAAATAAGACAACAATCTTATGAATATGTTGATAGATTATTCACAGGTTCTGCGGCAAACTTTAGCAAACTTGCTCAACAACTAGAACAAAATAAAAATAAAATTCTAGAAAACAAATAAAAATTAGACCTATCGTTAGATAGGTCTATTATTGTGCCTAAAATCATAGTCAATTTCTCTGCCTATTACTAGGCTATAGAGGTTTGACGCTTCAATTATTTTTTTGTAAACTAATAAATCTGAGTTATTTAATTTTTTTAAGTCGCTTTTATTTATAACGATATCTATGTTTTTATTTAAATTTTTAAAATTTTCTGCGGCCTTTTTGTTATAGGCAAGAATGTTAATAAATGATAGGTCGTAATCATTTAAATCAAGAGTATAAGCTAGTATATAATTTATAACAAGCCTTTTAATTCTAGATTTTGTATATCTTAGAGATGTTGCTTTGTCTAGGAAATTATCATATGAATTGCTGATTCTAGCTATCTTAGATAAGTAATTATCAATTCCTTCTTCATAGCCTAAAATATTACTCATAGGAGATTTTTCTATGAGAATTTTATATTTAAAAATCTTGTAAATATAATCATAATCGAAAGATTTATATTCGGTGCTAAAATCAATAAGCTCTTTATAAGATGAATCGGGCATTAAGTTTTTAACATCCTTGTTCAAATTATTTCGAATTGCTGTTGAGGATGCGAAATTTTTATCATTTATCTTTTTGTCTTCGTTTTTTGTTTTAATCCTCATTATAGGATAAGCTTTGATTTTTGAATTTGTTCTATGAAGGGCTCTCATATATTCAAGGGCCAATATATTATTAGCAGATAAATAATCTTTGCAAACAAAACCTAGGAGGGCTTCGCTGTGGGCTTTTGGATAGGAAAGCCCACTAGCAAGGAGTTTTTGTATTAAAGAGTCAACTTTACTTTCATTTTCTATAATAATTTGACTTGCTTTCAAAAACTCATCTGGATTTATGTTCTCAATACCAAAGACTATATAATCAATATCCATTTTATTTAAAATATGTACAGATTTTTCAGCAAAAAATTCTGCGGATTGAAGAGTTACAAAGCCAGGCATTTCAATTACGAGGTCAAAGCCACAATTAATAGCAACCCTTGCTCTTGAAAATTTATCCATAATTGCAGCCTCACCTCTTTGAACAAAGTCGCCGCTCATTATAGAGATAGCTAGGTCAGGCTTTAATTCTTTTTTTGCTTTATCTAATAAATATTTATGCCCATTGTGAAAGGGGTTAAATTCAGAAATTATTCCTAAAGTATTCATATAAACTCCTTTATTTATCATACTATACTAATTTTATTAAACTTATCATTAGATACATATTTTTTATGGAATATGATTGATATTTATGAATAAAATTTTCAATTAAGGGGTGATTATGGTATAATAATTAAAGAAATATCAACTAGGAGGAATTATGATTTCAGCAAATGATTTAAGAAAAGGTGTAACATTCGTTTACGATAATGATGTATATCAAGTAGTAGATTTCCAACACGTTAAACCAGGTAAGGGAGCTGCTTTTGTTAGAGCAAAAATTAGATCTGTAATGAACGGTGGTGCAAAAGACGTAACCTTTAACCCAAGCGAAAAATTTGAAAATGCTATTATTACTACAAAGGAAATGCAATATTTATACAATGATGGTCAATTATATTATTTTATGGACCCAGAAAGTTTCGAACAAATCGGAATTGAAGAAGACAATGTTAAAGATGCCATCATTTATGTAAGAGAGAATGATACAGTTCTTATCAAATTTTACCAAGGTAAACCATTCTCTATTGATCCACAAAACTTTGTAGAACTTCAGGTAGTAAAAACAGAGCCAGGTGTTAAGGGAGATACTGCTACTAACGTTACAAAACCAGCTACAGTAGAAACTGGAGCAGTAATAAATGTACCAATATTTGTAAACGAAGGCGATGTAATTAAAATAGATACTAGAAGTGGCGAATACCTATCAAGAGCTTAGGAGATATTAATGTCAAATAAATTCAAAGATGGTTCAGTAAAAATAGCTGACGAGGTTTTAGATCAAATAGCTATCCAAGCAGCTAATGATGTTTATGGAGTTTATGAGGATAATTCTGATGAAGGATTTATTCATTCACTCCAAGCAAAGACAACAAAAACATCAATCAGAAATGTTGGCGGAAATCTTGTTATCGATCTTGACCTTTCCTTGGATAAAAATGTTAACGTAAGAAAAACTGTTAAAAAGATCCAAGAAAATGTCAAAAATGTTGTTGAGACCATGACAGGTCTTAGCGTTAGCAAAATTAACGTTAATATAAGTAAATTAGAAATCTAATGAAGCGAACTGACCAAAGAGAATGGGTTTTCAAACTCATTTTTCAAGATACAATTAACAAAATTGAAGATGATGAAGAAATATTAGCAAACCACAACCTTAGCTGTGATGAAACATTTATCGTCGATTCCATCAAATCCTATAAGAAAAATTTTGAAAAAATCGATCAAATTATTCAGGCAAATATTCCTAAGGGTATGCCAAAATTAAGTAGAGTGGTTAAGTCTATTATTTATTTATCTATAAATGAAATCTATTTTTTAGATATTCCAGTGTCAGTATCTATAAATGAAGCTGTTAACCTTGCTAAAAAGTTTTCAGCTGAAGATGACTACAAGATAGTTAACCTTATTTTAGGCAATATCGTAAGAAATGATAATAAATGAGAAAACCCTTAAGTGTAAAGCAATTTAATGAATATATAAAATCAAATATTAAACATGATCCAATTTTCCAGAGAATAAATTTAATTGGTGAGCTTTGCAATATAAGAGTTAATAATTACCATCTTTATTTTTCTTTGAAAGAAGGAACTGACATCATTGATGCTGTAATCTATTATTATGAAGATAAGGAAATAAGTTTTGATTTTAGCCCTGGTAAGGAAGTAATTATCAGGGGCAACTTATCCTTTAATAACTACTCATCACGATTAATTATAGTTGCTTCTGAGATTGAAGATGTGGGATTATCCAAAGAATTTAAAGAATTTCTTAAAATGCAAGAGGAATTTAAAGCAAAGGGCTATTTTGATAAAGAAAATAAAAAGCCAATTCCAAAACTTGTTAACAAGGTGGGTCTCATAACATCAAAGGATGGGGCTGCTCTTGTTGATTTTCTTGCTATGATCAACAGCAAGGCTAATGACATACATATCTATTTAGACCCAGTCAAGGTTCAAGGTGACCAAGCTGAGGATTTAGTAGCTAAGGCTATAAAGAGGCTTGATAAACTAGGACTTGATGTAATCGTCATAACCAGAGGCGGAGGGTCTAATGAAGACCTTTCAAGCTTCAATCAAAGAAAAATAATAGAATCAGTCCATGATGCAAAAACTCCTATTATTTCCGCGATAGGCCATAATATTGATACAACGTTAGTAGATTTCACAAGTGATTTAAGTTTACAAACTCCAACAGAAGCAGGATCTTATCTAATAGCTGACTACATAGACTATGAAAAATTTCTAAAAGAAAAATTTGTAAGAGCAAGATCAAAGATTCAATCTAGCCTAGATATGTATGCTTTAAGCCTTAAGATTTTAGAATCGAAGTTAGAAGGCCTGTCTCCAGGGAAACTCATTGATGAAAAAATTAAAGAACTTGAGTCTTTAAATAAAAACCTTGATAAGGCTATAGAAAGATCACTGACCTACAACGAAACCAAGCTAAAAAGTTTAACAAACAAATTTGGATACCTAGCCAAGCTTATAGATATGAGAAAGAATCAGATTGAAATAAATTTTGATGGTAAAAATATCTATTCGGTTCATAGTATGAAGATAGGCGATGAGTTTGACTTAATATTTAGCGATGGAAAATTAAAGGCGAGGATAATTGATGGATAAATCTTTTGAAGACCAATATAAAAAAATAGAAGAAATTTTAGATGAAATTGAAAATAACAGGGATAATCTAGATGAATCGATCAAGCTCTATGACCAAGCTAAGAAAATGTATAGGGATCTTGAAGCAAGACTTATGGATTATAGGGCGAAGGTGGAAGTTATAAGTAATGATGAATAAAGAAAAGTTTTTGAAAATTTTTAACGATGATAAGGATATAATAGATAAGAAAGTTAAATCTTACTTTAGTCCAGATGGCATCTTAGAGGAGGCCATGGCCTATGCAACAGGTGGAGGAAAGAGGATAAGGGCTTTTCTGTATCTAGAGTGTAAGAAAATGTTTTCATGTAATTTATGTGAAAATGATTATAAATTTGCTCTAGCCTTAGAATTTATTCATGCCTATTCTCTTGTCCATGATGACTTACCTGCAATGGATAATGATGATTTTAGGAGAGGACAGCCAAGTACTCATAAAAAGTATGGAGAAGATATAGGAATTCTTACAGGTGATGCCCTTCTGAATGAAGCTGCTATAATGCTTTTTCAACTTGCAAAAGATAATGATTCATATATCAAAGCTGGATTGTATATACTTCAAAGAGCATCAAGGTTTGGAATGATAGGCGGTCAAGTTTTAGACTTAAGAAGAGGCGCATCCTATGATTTAGATTATCTCTTGGATGTTTATAAGAAAAAAACATCAGACTTATTTAAGGCAGCCTGTGTATCTGCAGGTCTTGCATCTAGAGTAAGTAAAGAGTATTTGGAAAAAATAGAAATTTTTGCTTCAAATTTAGGACTTGCCTTCCAAATCCAGGATGATTTATTAGAAGAAACATATGAAGATGAATTAAATATCTTAAATGTCATGTCAAAAGACGAAGCAATAGTGCTTTTAGATAAGGTTAATAAAAGAGCGAAAGATTCAATAAAAGATTTTCAAAATAATGAAGTTTTATCATATTTAATTGACTACCTATCAAGTCGAAGTTATTAGGGGAAATTATGAAAAAATACACTAGACAAAGATTAATATTAGATATTATTCAAAATAATGACGTCAGAACCCAAAGTCAACTTTCTGATATGTTAAAATCTCAAGGAGTAAACGCTACACAAGCAACTATTTCTAGAGATATTAAAGAGCTTAGAATATCAAAGGTTCAAAGCGATGATTATGAATATAAATATACTGTAGTAGATGCTGTATATGATACACTTACAGAAAGAATTGAGAAGATTTTTAAGGAAGCAGTGCTTTCAGTAGAAAAATCTGCTCATATGATTGTAATTAAAACAATATCTTACTGTGCAACTGTTTGTGGTCAATACATAACAAATGAAAAATTAGAGAATATTGGTGGTATGGTTACAGGGATTGATACAATATTTATTACTCCAAAAGACTTTGAATCAATTGATGACCTTGTAGAAGAAATTAGGAATCTTGTTAAATAATGCTTGCTGAGCTATATATAGATAATTTTATCATAATTAAAAAAGATCATATCTTTTTTGAAGATAAATTTAACGTACTAACAGGCGAGACGGGCTCTGGTAAGTCTATTATCCTTGAAGCAATAAATCTGCTTTTAGGAAAAAGAGCAAGTAAGGATACCATTGGCAATTTCAAAGACCAGACCATTATAGAAGCGGTTTTTGTATTGGAAGATCCATTAATCCATAAACTGGAAGGACTTGGCATAAGTTTTGATGATGAGAAACTAATTATAACTAGAAATATTGGTAAGAATTCATCAAGTATTAGGATTAATGGTAGACTATCAAACATAAATATTCTAAAAGAAATAAGCGATGACCTAATTGATATTTACAAGCAAGGTGATTCTAATATCTATATGAACAAGACTAATTACATTGACCTTATTGATTCTTATCAAAATGACCAAAGAACCACAGAGCTAAGAAAGAATCTTTCGGACCTATCCAAGGAAAAGAATGACTACCTAAGGCGTTTCAAAGATTTTGACCTTACAGATGAAGAATTGACTAGGGAAAGAGATCTTGTAAAATATCAGATTGATGAGATTGATAGTGTAGATCTTTTTAATATAGACGAAGAAGAACTAGAGCACGAATATAAAAGGCTTACAAATATTTCTAGTCTAAAAGAAGGATTCTATAAGACTCTTGAAATTATTGATTCAAATGACTACGATATGCCATCTATCACCAGTCTTTTAAGTGAGGCCTCATCAAATATTGGAGATTTCATCGACATAGACAACAAATCATCTGAACTTTATAATAGACTAGTTGCCTTATCAGATGAGCTTAATGATATTTACTCAGAAGCTGATTCATATGTGGATTTTTTAGCTACTGATCCAGAAAAATTAGAAAGCCTTGAAGATTTAAACAAAAAACTTTTTGACCTTAAAAGAAAATATGGCAATAATATAGAAGAGATTAAAGATTATTATGAGTCAATGAAAGAAAGACTAGAGGAATTAGATCAAATTGACGATTTAAGAAATAACCTAACTAGTATATTAGACAATATTGATAAGAAAATGGTTGCCAACTCTGAGGAAATTCATGAGATTAGACTTAAGAAGATAGAAAGCCTTGAGAAATCTCTTAATAAAGAAATAGTGGAATTAAATATAAAAAATGGTAAGTTTAAAGTCGACCTTAAAAAGAAAGATAATATCGATAAGCTTGGCTTTGATGATATTGATTTTCTGATTAGAACAAATAAGGGAGAAAATTTAACTTCACTAACTAAGACAGCTTCAGGCGGTGAAATTTCAAGAATTATGCTTGCCTTTAAGGAAGTTTTTGCAAGTTTTGATGATATAGATACAATGATATTTGATGAAATTGATACAGGTATAAGTGGTAGAACTGCTCAGATAGTTGGAGAAAAAATCCTAGATTTATCAAAGAAAAGACAGGTAATAGCCATAAGTCATTTGCCACAAATAGCATCTCTTGCTAATAACCACATATTAATTAGTAAGGAAGATGATGGTAACTTTACTATATCTAGTTCGAAAAATATCAAAGAAGGCGAGAGAACCCTTGAAATAGCAAGGTTAATTGGTGGGGTAGATATAACCGATACTACTATTAAATCAGCCAGAGAGATATTAGAAATGGCGGAGGATCTAAGAAATGAATGAAGAAAAGTTTTATGAGAAGACAATAAAATCTGATACAATCTATGATGGAAAGATACTAAAATTAAGAGTTGAGACTGTAGAACTTGAGAATAAGAGATATTCAAAAAGGGAAATAGTTGACCATCAAAAAGGAGTAGGAATTATTGCCTTTGACGGACCTGATAAGATATGGATGGTAAGCCAATATAGAAAGGCTATTGATAAAGTAACTTTGGAAATTCCAGCAGGTCTTGTTGATCCAGGTGAGTTACCAATTGAAACAGCTAAAAGAGAACTACAAGAAGAAGTTGGATATTTCCCAGAAAAGGTGACCTATCTATTTGATATGCACGCATCTCCAGGATTTACCAACGATAAGTTATCTTTTTTTGTGGCAGAAGATTTGGTAGAATCATCTTTAGATTTAGATGAAGATGAGAACCTAACTTGCAAGTCTTATCAGATTACAGATCTATATCAAATGGTAGAAAATGGTGAAATTACTGATGCAAAGTCAATTATTGCTATTTTCTATGCCCTAAGAAAAATAAATGAAGCTTAATATTAAGCTTGAAGATTTTGAAGGTCCCTTTGATTTGCTTTTAAAGTTAATTGATAGGGAAAAAATTGATATTTACGATGTAAAAATAGAAGAAATAACAAATCCGTTTTTAGAAGAAATGGCTAAGATGGATATTGATATATCAATGTTATCTGAATTTATATATACATCGTCAATACTTTTAACTATTAAGGCTAATAAACTTTTGCCAAAACCAGAAAATGAAAATCTTGAAGAAGACTTTTTATCTTACCTTATAGAATATAAAAAAATAAAGTCAGTTCAAGATGATTTTAAAATTCTAGAAGAAGAAGCTAGAAAGGTTCACTCCAAATACCAAGAAGACCTTTCAGTATTTCAAAAAGAGACTTTAGTAATCTCTCAAGACGTAGATATCTTATCACACGAATTTTCTAAATTGATAAAAAGGCTAGAAAAAGAAAAACAGAGTGAAGAAAAGATATTTGAACAGGTGAAAATACCTGATGTTAATACTTATCTAATAAGTCTTAGAAAAACTTTAAATTTTTCTAAAGAATTAAATCTTGTAGACATAACTAGGAGAATAAATTCTAAGGCAGAGTGTATAGCAACATTTTTGGCTTTATTAGAGATGGTAAGGCTTAATGAAATATATATAAAACAAACAGAGATAAACTCATTTAAAATTGTTAAGAGGGTTAAATGATAGATACTTACTTAAAAGGCCTTATTGAAGAGGTTCTATATGTATGGGCAGAGCCTATAAGTATAGATGAATTAAGTAAAATTTTATATGATTTTTCTAAGGCTGATATTAAAAATTGCCTTGATGAAATGATAAAAGGAAGAGAAGATTTAGATAGTGGTCTCATAATTAGAAATTTTAACGGTTCGTATCAGTTTACAACTAGAAAGGCCAGCGATAAGTATTTTGAGTCACTTTTGTCAAAATCAGAAAAAAAACTAACAAATTCGACCCTTGAGACCCTTTCGATAATTGCCTATAAACAGCCAATCACAAGAGTAGAAATTGATAAGATTAGGGGAGTTAATTCCCAATCGACTATCGATTCGCTCCTTGATAAGAAACTCATAACTGAGAAAGGCAGGCTAGATAAGATTGGTAAACCTATTATTTATGGTACAACTTCTGAGTTTTTAAAATATTTTAACTTAAATTCCCTTGAAGACTTACCTGAGATAAGGATTGATAAAAATGAGGATTAATAAATATATTGCCCATTCAGGTTATACATCAAGACGAAAGGCTGATGATCTTATTATTGCCGGTAAAGTTAAAATTAATGGGCAAGTTATTAATGAACCTGGTATTAAAGTTAACGACGGAGATAGGATAGAAGTTGAGGGGAAAGTTTTAGAAATAGAAAAAAAGTTTTATATAAAATTGTATAAGCCAGTAGGCTTTATAACTTCTAACTTTGATCCATATAACGAAAAAGACCTAAATGACCTTATAGATATTGATGAGAGATTTTTTGCAGCAGGAAGACTAGACAAGGATAGCGAAGGGCTATTGATAATAACTAATGATGGTGATTTTACCAACAACTTAATCCACCCAAAATTCAAACTTGATAAGGAATATATAGTTAAAATTGATAAAAAATTAAAAGAAGTTCAAGAAAAAAGATTTGAAAAGGGTCTAGATATAGGAAATGATGAAAAGACTTCAGATGCTAAACTAGAATACCTGGGGGATAATACCTATAGGGTAATAATCCACCAAGGTTATAATAGGCAGATAAGAAGGATGTTTAAGGTTTTCAATGCTAAAGTTATTAACCTAAAAAGGATTAGGATTGGAAAAATTAAACTCTCTAATCTTAAAGAAAAAGAGTACAGATATTTTAATGAAGAAGAATTAAAATTTGTAGAAGAAATTAGAAGATAGGCGACTATCTTTTTTTGTGGGATAAATATGAAAAGAATCGGTATTATTGGCGGAGGGCCAGCAGGCCTTATGGCAGCCATATGTGCAAAAAATAAAAATAATCACGTAACCATATTCGATATTAACGATAAAGTAGGAAAGAAACTCTTAATGACAGGTGGCGGAAGGTGCAACATTACAAATTCTGCCTATTTTGATGATTTTTTAGAAAATGTAGTCACTAATAAAAAATTTATCTACTCGGCTTTTACAAACTTTGATAATTTTGCCTTAATAGATTTCTTAAATCAAAATGGTTTAGAGACAATTATAGAAGAAGATGGTAGGGTTTTTCCAAAAAGCGAAAAGGCAGGAGATGTCGTAAGTTTTTTTGAAAATATAATTAAAGAAAAATCTATTGACATAAAGACTAAGACAAAAATTAAAAAAGTTTATAAGGATAAATATTTTTACCTAACCGACCAAAATGATAAATCATATACTTTTGATTATTTAATAATAGCAACAGGTGGCAAGTCTTATCCAAGGACTGGATCAGACGGAAATGGTTATTCATTGGCAAGTAAACTAGGACATAAGATTATTGATCCAAGGGCGGTACTTGTGCCTATCTATTTAAATGAAAAATTATCATTAAGGGCACAGTCCTTTAAGGACGTGAGTTTGAATATAAAAACAAATGTTGAAAACATAACTGTTAGTGGAGATTTGTTGATAAATGGAAATTTAATTACTGGACCAGCAGCACTTAAGGCTAGTTCATTCATATTAGGAAAAAATATAGTGGAATTTTCTATAGATTTTTCACCTGACCTAACTTATAATGAAATAGAAAAGAAAATCTTAGACTTGATAGGAGATAATCCAAAAAAGACTCTAGGCAATGCTTTGAAGCCGTTAATTAACTTTCCTCTTTTTGAAGAAATTTTAAGATTAGGAAAAATTGACATTAATAAAAATGTAAGCGAGCTTACAAAAGAAGATAGAAAGACTATAGTATCTTATATAAAAGATTTCAAAATAGACTTTGATAGGATCGGTTCTTTTGAATCGGCAGTTGTAACTAGGGGTGGAATTGATTTAAAAGAAGTTAATCCACAAAATATGGAATCTAAACTTGTAGATGGCTTATTTTTTGTCGGAGAAATCTTAGATATAGATAGCCTTACAGGTGGATTCAATTTACAGACATATATATCAACAGCCTATGCTGCTGGAACTTTCATTAAGGAGAACACATGACTTATATAATCGCAGTTGATGGACCGAGCGGGTCTGGAAAATCAACTATATCACAAATTATAGCAGAAAAATTAAAAATAGAGTACTTAAACACTGGTCTTATGTATAGGGCTGTTACAAAATATTTTCTTGACAAAGATCTTGATGAAGAAACAGATGATAAAATCCTTAAAGGAATTTTAGAAGAAATAAGTATTGATTTTAAGGATAATAAATTATTATTAAATGGAATAGATGTGACAGATAAGTTAAGAAACGATGAGGTTACAGCAAATGTTTCTTGGGTTTCTGCAAGAAGTTATGTAAGGGAGAAAATGGTAGACCTCCAAAGAAAAATTGCAGAAAATACATCATTTATACTTGATGGCAGAGATATTGGAAGTGTTGTTTTTCCAGATGCTAAGTATAAGTTTTATCTCACAGCTTCTGCCCTAACAAGGGCTAGAAGACGTTTTGACCAAGGAGAATCTGACATGACTGTGGAGGAAATTGAAAAAGCTATTATAAAAAGAGATAATTATGATTCAAACAGGAAGGTTTCTCCTCTTAAGATAGCAGAAGGTGCAGTTGTTATAGATAGTTCTGATTTAAACATTAACCAGACAGTCGATAAAATACTATCTTATATGGAGAAAAATGATGTTTTATAGGGTGGTAGTCTCGATTTTAAGAGTTTTATTTTTCCCGTTTTACAGAATCAGGGTCCATGGTAAAGACAATATCCCAGAAAATTCTGATATAATCGCATGTGCAAATCATTGGTCGAATCTAGATCCTTTTTTCCTAGCCTTAGGCTTACCGATAAGTTTTAATTTTATGGCAAAAAAAGAATTGTTTGAAATACCAGTTTTAAGAAATATCCTAAAGGCAGCTGGAGTATTTCCTATAAACCGTCAAGGAAATGACCTAAAAGCTCTAAGATATGCAATAGGACTAATAAAAGATGGTAAAACTTTGGGGATTTTTCCTGAAGGAACTAGGGTTAAACAAATATCAAGAGATAATATGCACGAAGGTGTTGGTTTTATTGCCCTTAAGGCTAAAGCAGATATACTTCCAATTGAAATTGTTACAAATTATAAACTGTTTTCTAGGGTTGATATTTACGTAAAAGAACCTATAGATATTAGAAAATTTCAGGAAATAAAAAATAAAGAAGCTATGAATATGATAAGTGATGAAATATTTGCAAATATTTACGAGCATAGAAATGTCTTAGAAAGAGAAAATAATGGAAATAATTAAAGCAGAAAATTCTGGTTTTTGTTTTGGGGTTAAAAGAAGTGTTGATTTGGCAAAAATGGCTCTTGAAAGTGGCAAAAAAGCGTATTGCCTTGGCCCTTTAATTCACAATCCCCAGCTAGTAGAAGATTTCGAAAAAAGAGGCTTAACTGTCATTGACCATAAAAAAGCTTTAAATATTAAGGATAGCTTGATTGTAATTAGGGCTCACGGTGAAAGCAATGACCTCAAAGAAAAACTTATTGAAAATGGAAATGAGCTTTTTGACGCAACATGCCCTGTCCTTATTAATATATATAAAAAGATTAGAGAGAAAGAAAAAGAAGGCTACCAGGTAATTATTGTTGGAGATAAAAGTCATCCAGAAATAATTGCTATGGACTCTTTATTAAATAAGGGTATAATAGTTGAAGATGAGACTGAAGCAAAAAATATTAAGAATTATGATAAGCTATATGTGGTAAGCCAAACCACAAATAGGTTAGAATTTTTCAGAAATATTGCTAACAAGTTAGAAGAAAATAATGATAGTGTAGTAATAGAAAACACAATCTGCAATGCAACTAAATTAAGGCAAGACTCGGCAAAAAAACTTGCGAGTCAAGTGGATTGCATGATTGTAGTTGGTGGTTTTAATAGTTCTAATACAAATAAGCTATATCAAGTAGCTAGTTTGTTTTGTAAAAATGTTTTTAGGATTGAAACTGTTAAAGATCTACCTTTGCAAAAGCTCTCTAAATTTAAAAAATTAGGAATAATCGCAGGAGCGTCTACGCCTGAGTCGATTATCGAGGAGGTAGTAAGTAGTATGGATGAATTCACAAAAGAAGAATTTATGAACAGTCTGGAGGATAGTTTAAAGAAGATTTACCCAAAAGAGGTAATCAAAGGTACAGTAATCAACGTTAAGGATGATGAAGTATTTGTTGATATCCAATATCGTGCAGATGGTATTGTTAAACTAGACGAAATGACTGAAGAAGAAAAAAAAGATCCAAAAAACAGTTTTGAAGTTGGAGATGACATTGATGTATATGTTATCAAACTTGACGACGGTGAAGGCAATGTATCCCTTTCTACAAGAAGAGTGGAAGGAATGAAAGCTTGGACAGAATTAGCTAAAAAATATGAAAATGATGAACTAGTTCATGGTAAGGTTGTAAGCTTCAATAAGGGTGGCCTTACAGTTGAAGTTAATGGCGTAAATGGTTTTGTACCAGCTAGCCAAATTGCAACATATTTCGTTAAAAATTTAAAGAAATTCGTTGGTGAAGAATGGGATCTTAAAATCATCAGCATTGATGAAAGAAAAAATAGACTAGTTTTATCTAGAAAAGATGTTTTAGAAGCAGAATTAGATGACCTTTGGGAAGAGCTTGAAGAAGGTCAAGTAGTAGAAGGTAAAGTTGCAAGACTTACTGACTTTGGTGCATTCGTAGAAGTAAATGGTCTTGATGGTCTACTTCACGTTTCTGACATTGCTTGGACAAGAGTAGAACATCCATCAGATGTTTTAAGTGTTGGCGATGACATTGAAGTTAAGATTCTAAAACTAAACAAAGAGAAAAACAGAATCTCTCTTGGACGTAAACAACTTATTGAAAAACCATTCGAAAAATTTGTTAACGAACACGAAGTTGGCGGCGTTGTTGAAGGTAAGGTTGTAAACCTACTTGACTTTGGTGCTTTCGTAGAAGTAGCAGATGGCGTTGAAGGTCTAGTACACGTTTCTGAAATTTCTTGGGAACACGTAGAAAAACCATCAGATGAATTAAATGTTGGTGATACAATTGAAGTTAAAATAATCTCAATTGATAAGGAAGAAGAAAAAGTTGGACTTTCTATCAAAGCTCTTAAAGAAGCGCCAGAAAGACCAGAAAGAAAGCCAAGAAAACAAGCTAGAACCAACGATAAACCAAGAAGAAAAGTTGAAAGAGATAACTCAAAAGCCTTTGGTGATGATGACCTAAATAACAACCTTGGAGATATGCTTGCTCAAGCTTTATCAGAACAAGGATCAGAAGATTTACTAGGTTCTATCGAATAAGACGCTGAGTAAAATTGATAATTAAAAAGGGATGACTTAGTTCATCTCTTTTTTTACTTAAGGAGCAGTATGGCAAATAAAATATTAGATAAGTACAAGGATTATTTCAAAGGTAAGACCTACAATATAACAACCTTTGGTTGCCAAATGAATGAACACGATTCTGAGAGAATTTCCTTTATCCTTGAAGATTTAGGTTATAGCTATGAGGAAGATAGGAAAAAGGCTGATTTTATTTTGTTTAATACCTGTTTGGTAAGGGAAAATGCGGAGCTTAAACTTTATGGACAAGTTTCATCTCTTAAAAAAATAAAAGAAGCTCACCCAGAAAAAATAATAGCTGTATCTGGATGTATGATGCAAACAGAGGTAGCAAGACAAGTAATAATTGACAAACACAAGGAAGTTGATATTATTTTTGGTACAAAAAATATAAATTCGCTTGCAGACTTAATTTTTAGGTACCTTGAAACAGGAGAAAGGGTTGTAGATATTTCTTCGGACAATGTCAAAGATGATTTTGTACTGTACAATACCCCAAATCATTTTCAGGCCTATGTAAATATCATGACAGGTTGTGACAATTTTTGTTCTTACTGTATAGTTCCAGAATCAAGAGGTAGGGAAGAATCTAGAAGACCTTCTTCAATTATTGAGGAAGTTGAATATTTGGTAAATCAAGGATATAAAGAAGTAACTCTCCTAGGTCAAAATGTAAATTCATATGGCAATAAGGCGGATTTTAACCATACATTTCCAGAACTTTTAGAAAAAGTTGCTCAGATTCCAAACCTAAAAAGACTTAGGTTTACAACAAGTCATCCAAAAGACCTTTCAGATGATCTAATCCAAGTTATAAAAAGAAATGACAATATTTGTAAATATTTCCATTTACCACTTCAATCAGGCTCTGACAAGGTTCTTAAGGATATGAACCGAAAATATTCTCAAGAAAAATATTTGGAAAGAGCAAGGAAATTAAGAGAAGAAATCCCTGAAATAGCTATATCTACTGATATAATTGTTGGTTATCCAACTGAAACTGAAGAAGATTTCAAAGAAACCCTCAAGGTTTGTCAAGAAGTAGGATATGACACAGCCTTCACATTCAAATATTCTCCAAGGCCAAAGACAAGGGCAGCAAAGCTTACCCCAATAGATGATGAAATTGTCCAAGAGAGATTTGATAGGTTATTAGACCTCTTATATCCAATATTCAATGAAAAAAATAAGACATATATTGGTAAAACTGTAGAAGTTTTATTGGAGTCAGAAAGTAAGAATAATCCAGAAGTATTAACAGGAAGAACTGATGATTATAAGCTAGTCCATGTAAAGGCTGATAAGAGCCTAATAGGTGAGTTTGTAAAGGTGAAAATTACTGATAATACTTCATTTACAATATCAGGAGACCTCGTAGAATAAAATCCCGGCCTTAGCTGGGGTTTTTAATTTGCTGAAAAGCTTTGCAAATGAAAATTTTATATATGTTTTATATTAAGTATTTTAAAAGCTTTTTTTATAAAAAAATATCGGGTACAATATAGTCTGTTAGGAAGGAGGTTTTATGAAAGATGTTTCTGTAAAAGCCAAGGCGAAACTTTCATATGTTTTAGATGGTGATTTGCTAGATGGCTTGATAAAGGAAGATAATCTATCAGCTAAGGCTAGTTATCTTAGAAAAAACTATGACTTTTTAGGCGCTGATGATGAAAAGATAATTCTAGAAGATAAATTAAGAACACACTTCTATAAAGAACTAAGAAGTCTTGAATATTTTCTAACAGGTCTAGAAAAAAAGTTTTACCAGCTGTATTTTTCTATTTTCAAAATTTATTTGATTCAAGAAATAATAACAAGCATTTTAAATGGATCTTTGGCTGAGAATTTGGGATATTTTAGAAATAATCCTTACTATAAGGGAATGAATCTTGATTTAGATACAAGTTTTAAAGATTTTATAGAAAGTCTTGATGATTACCATATGAAGCGAGTCCTTGAACCTTTTTTAAATGAAAATATGGATAAGGATTCAATTATATTTTTATCATCAAACGCTCTTATAAAATCATACTATAGGGAGCTTTTAAAAATTAGTGAAAAATTTCCTACGAAAGAAGCAAAAATTATTAAAAATTTCTTGGCAGAAGAAATAAACTTACTCAATTTCGAAATGCTTTATAGGCTAAAGTCATTTTTTGATGTGAATAATAGTGAGATTTTTAATTATTTAATTGAAGGCGGTTATTTATATAATGGCCAAAGACTAAAAATGTTATCCGATTTAAGTAAAGACGACCTTATGGAATATTTTAAGGAAAGTAAATATAAAGATATATTTGAAGATGAGAATCTATTTTATAAAAAAATGCAGGATAAGAAGCTTAAGAATTTCAAAGATGAAATAATCAAAGAAAGATCTGATATGCTCTATATTATTTCTGCAATGAATATTTTATACTTAAATATGAAAAATCTCATAGCTATTTTGGAAATGGATGATAAATATACTAATAAGCAAAAAGAAGAGTTGTTAATAGGAAGGTAAATATGGCAGTAGAAAAAATGCACCTGGTAAATATTACATCTAAGTTAGATAATCTCAAAGATTTGCTCTTAGATGTGGTAGATATAGGTCAAATCGAACCAATTGATGCTTTCAATCAAGTAGCCAGCAGGGCTTTTTCAGTAACAGCAAGTACAGAAAATGTTGAACTTACTGAAGATATGAACAATATTAAAAGTTTTGATGGCCTTTCTAAGTCTGATAATGAAAAAATGACTTATCTGAAGAAATTTCTTGAGATTCATGATGATGAAAATTCAAATTATAATCAAAAAGTAATTTCCAGAGAAAGACTACAAGAGTTATATGAAGATTTAGCGCCTCTTATAAAGAGAAGAGAAGAATTGCTTGAAAAAAGAAAAGAACTTCTAAATTTCAAGGCTAACTTAGAAGTACTTGAAAAGGCAGATATTGATATAAATAAAATAAAAGAATTAAAATATTTTGATTACAGATATGGTGAAGTATCTAAGGATGGTAGGTTTATTCTTAAAAATAATTATGAAAATATACCGTCCCTTATTATCCACCTAGATAGCGAAGCGAAAAAATCCGCTGACGCCTTAAACGAAATTATTGAACTAGATAAGAAAACTAGGATTAGGCGTGAAGAAGTTGACAATATAATCATAAGCGAAAGAGAAGAAAGTCTAAAAGTAGCATCTAGGATTGATACTAAGTATTCTAATATGATTCAAGATGAAATCATTAAGATAAATTCAAAATATGATGGAGAAATTGCAGAACAAAGTAAAAAAATCAAAAGTGATTATAATAAGCTAAAGGATGATATATCTAGTATTTACAACGAAGAAGTAGATTCTCTAGTAGATTATGCTTTTGACATGGTTGTAAAGGGGGATTAAATGACAGATAAGGTAAAAAAATCAACAGAAAATTATTTGTTAGTTTACCCTAAACAGGTTAAGGAAGATATAGGAAGAGCTGTTAACACTATGGGCTTTATTGATAAAGAAATTCCTGATGAGGATTTACTAACTATAAATAAAGACCTAGGAGATATTGATTCAGAACTAAAATCGTTAGAAACAAGTATACAAGACATCAGATCTAAAAACAAAGATGTTGTTGATAACTTATCTAATTCTTTGGAATATTATGAAAAAAGTGATGAATTAGTAGCGAAAATGGCTAAGGGAGATAAATACCTTTATCTATCTGGTTGGGTTCCTGACTCAAAAATAAATGATTTTAAAAATTTATCAAATAAATATGATGATACAATAGTTACAGTAAAGGAGGAATCAAATCAAGAACCTCCTACAAAACTCAAAAATAATAAATTATTTAAGCCCTTTGAATTTTTGGTAAACATGTATGGGGCACCAAATTATAACGAAATAGATCCAACTCCATTTTTTGCAGTATCATATATGCTCTTATATGGAATGATGTTTGGTGACTTAGGCCAAGGTTTGGTTTTTGTTCTCCTAAGTTTCTTAGTTGACAAAAAAAACAAAACTTTTGGTGCCCTAATAAGAAGAGTAGGATTTTCAGCATGTTTCTTTGGTCTAATGTATGGTTCAGTATTTGGTATAGAAACCTTAATACCAGCTATACTTATTAAGCCATTTGATAATATTATGAAGGTCCTTATTGCTTCAGTGGCCTTTGGTATAGGACTACTAGTAATATCCTATTTTATAGGAATTTATAATAAACTTGTTAAGCAAAAAAATATTGAAGAAGGTATCTTTGGCAAGGAAGGTATAGCAGGACTTATGATGATGACATCATTTGTTTTGCTAATATTAAATATTGTCAAAGTAAATCCTCTACCAAAAACTGTAGGTTTAGTAATTTTACTTGCGTCAATAGTTATGATAGTATTTTCAAGACCAATCGCAGCTAAAATTGAAAAAAGAGATGAAGTTTTTGAATCAAGTGCATTCGACTATTATGTAGAAAGTTCGTTTTCAATAATAGAAGCACTTCTATCTGTATTTTCAAACCTCGTATCCTTTACAAGGGTAGGAGCATTTGCAATAAACCACGTTGGTTTATACATGGCATTTGAAGTTATGAGTAAAATCGCAGGTGGAGGAATTAAGGGACTTATTATATTAATTCTAGGAAATATCTTAATCATTGGGCTTGAAGGCATGATAGTCTTTATCCAAGGCTTGAGACTAGAGTTTTATGAGATGTTTAGTAAATATTATCAAGGAAATGGTCGTAAATTCAGACCAATTAAAGAAAGTAAATAAAAGGAGATATTATGATTAAATATACAGCAATGCTAGCATTAGCAGTAGTAATAATAACAATTTATTCAGGTTTATACTTATTAAAGAACAACGAAGATCCATCAAAAGCAAAAATTTCTAAAGCATTAAAGATGAATTTATTTACCTTTGTACCAGTTATGTTAATGATAGTTGTACTTATGATTCCATCTGCTTCAAAAGCAGCAGAAGGTGCAGCTACAGCTCAAGCAGCATCAGATGGACTTAAATATATAGGTGCAGCTCTTTCAACAGGTCTTGCAGCTATTGGTACTGGTTATGCCGTAGGTACAGTTGGTTCTGCAGCTCTTGGAGCTATATCAGAAGACCAATCTATCCTAGGTAGGACAATCATATTCGTAGGTCTAGCTGAAGGTATAGCTATCTTTGGTGTTATCATTTCAATCATGATCCTAAACGCATAAGATGAAAGCGAAGATTTTAACAGATTCAAATAGCTTGTTAACAATGTTTAGACTTGGTGCAATAGAGGGAGAATTAGTTTCTACTAATAATTTTGAAAAAGTTTTTGATAAGTCGATCAGTGATGATAATCTTGCGATTTTAATTATAACTAGATCTGTTTATCAAAAAAATTCTAACAAAATTGATAACTTTAGGAAAGATAATTCTATGCCTTTGATAGTTACCATTGATGGCTGAAAGGATATAATATGCTAGATATAGAAGCAAAATTATCAAGCTTTAGGAAGATGGTTTGGGATGAAGAAAAGGAAAAAACTGACCAAGAATTATTCCAATCCTCTGAAAGAAATTCTTCATTCTTAGATAGTAAAAATGAGTCCCGAAAGGAAGATTTTGAGAAAAAAGTTAAAGACAGGGATGTATTTCTAGAAATAAGAAAAAATGAAGAGATTTCCAAAATAAGCCAAGATGAAAAAAATAGGTTTTTTGCTTATAAGGAGCAATTGCTTGATGATTTTTATGAAAAATTAACAGATAAATTAAAAGCCTATAGGAAGACAAGCGACTATAAAGATAAGCTTCAAAAGGAAATAGAAGGCAAAATTAAAAGCCTAGGCCTAAATGAAGATGAGATTATAGTGGCTGTTGTAGATGAAGATTTAATTTTGATTGATTTTAAGCATACAGAAAGTATCGAAAAAACAAATATCGGTGGCTTCATGCTTATAGATATCAACAAAGAATTTAGATATAATTTTACTTATAGGCAAAAAATTAGAGAAAATAAGTATGAATTTGGTAAGAAATTATACCAAGTTCTTGAAAGTGAGAGTTTTAATGAATCCAAAAATTAAGACAATAAATGGGCCAGTAGTTTATGCCAAAAATGCTAGGAGTCTTAAGATAAAAGAGATGGTCTCTGTTGGAGGATTAAAGCTAATTGGCGAAGTTATATCAGTTGACGGTGATATAGCTACAATCCAGGTATATGAAGATACTTCAGGCCTTAAGGTTGGTGAAGATATTATTTCAACATCTATGCCCTTATCAGTAAGGTTAGGTCCAGGTCTTCTCGGTAATATGTTTGACGGAATCGAAAGACCACTAAAGGATATTATGGATAAGCATGGCGCTTTTATTCCATCTGGAATTGGTTTTGATAACTTAGATCTTGAAAAACAATGGGATGTAAAGATTAAATTTAAAGTTGGTGAAAAGATAAAAAAATCTGATATATACGCCACAATTAAAGAAACAGAAGTTATTGACCACAGACTTTTATCAAATGTTGAAGGCACTATTATAGAAGCCAAAGAAGACGGACTTTATAGGCTTGAAGATACTATTTTAAAAGTTGAAAATGATGAAGGCATCCATGAGCTTAAACTTTATCAATACTGGCCAGTTAGAAATCCAAGACCGGTTAAAAAGGCTTTAAGTCTTAAGAATTTACTTGTAACAGGTCAAAGAGTTTTGGATGTATTTTTCCCAATAGCTAAAGGCGGTACTGTTGCAATTCCTGGAGGATTTGGTACAGGAAAGACCATGCTCCAACACCAACTAGCCCAATATTCTGATGTTGATATTATTGTTTACATCGGTTGTGGTGAGAGGGGAAATGAGATGACTCAAGTTCTTGAGGAATTCCCTGATCTTATCGACCCCAATACAGGCAAGGACCTTATGCAAAGGACAATCCTTATCGCAAATACTTCTAATATGCCGGTAGCAGCGAGGGAAGCTAGTATCTATACAGGTATAACTATTGCTGAGTATTATAGAGATATGGGCTATGATGTTGCCCTTATGGCTGACTCTACATCTAGGTGGGCAGAAGCACTTAGAGAAATATCTGCAAGGCTAGAAGAAATCCCAGCTGAGGAAGGTTACCCAGCTTATCTTGCATCTAGGCTTTCAAAGTTTTATGAAAGAGCAGGATATTTTGAAAACCTAAACGGAACTAAGGGATCGGTTACCTTGATTGGTGCGGTTTCACCATCTGGTGGAGATTTCTCAGAACCTGTAACAGAAGCTACAAGACGTTCTGTAAATGTATTTTTAGGTCTTGATAGAAAACTTGCTTATTCTAGACATTATCCAGCTATAAACTGGCTTACATCTTATACAAACTACCTAGATAGGATAAGAGATTTTTATAAAGAAACCTATAATTCAGATATCATTGGCGTAAGAAATAAATTAATGAATGTTTTAATTGATGAAGAAGAAGTCAAATCAATCATGATGCTTGTTGGATCTGATGCCCTTTCAGATGAGCAAAAGAATATCTTAGATGTAGCGAGTTTAATTAGAAATGGTTTCTTGCAACAAAATGCTTATAATGATACTGATAAATATGTTCCAGTTAAAAAGCAAATTATGATGCTGGATGTTATTGATAAGTATTATGACCTTAGCAAGGCAGCTTTAAAAGATAATATTTCATATAATAAATTTTATAGCTCAAATTTATTAAACGACATAAGCCAAATGAAATACAACGTAGAAAATGATAAAGTTGAAAAACTTAATGATTTAAGTTCAAAGATAGAAAATCATTTTGCAAGAGTTAGGGGGTAGGCTATTGAGAAAAGAATATACTAAGATTAAAAAAATTGAATCATCAATAATTGAAGTTGAAAAAGTTTCTGATATAGCTTATAACTCTCTGGTATCTGTTCATGCAGAAGGAATGGAATTTGTTGGTTCTGTTGTAATGGTTAATGAAGATACTGTTACAATAGAAGTTTATGCCAACACTGATAACTTTTCTATAGATGATATAGTTGTTAGTTTCCATGAAAAACCACTTGAATTACCATTGAATGAAAATATCTTAGGAAGAACTTTCAATGGTATAGGTGAGCCTATAGATAATGGTGGGGATATTTATTCCGACGAAACTTATCCAGTTGAAGGCCTTGCCTTAAATCCAGTTGCTAGAGAATATCCAAGAGACTTTATACAAACAGGAATTTCTGCTATAGATACACTTACAACCCTTATCCGTGGCCAGAAGCTTCCTATATTTTCAGGCTCTGGTCTTCCTCATAATGAAATCGCAGCTCAGATAATTAGACAAGCAAAACTTAAGACCGACGAAGACTTTGCATTTGTGTTCGCTGCTATGGGTATAAAAAAAGATGAAGCGATGTTCTTTGAAGATGCTTTTTCAAAGGCGGGTGTCAAAGATAAGCTAGTTATGTACCAAAACTTGGCAGATTCTCCAATTATGGAAAGACTTCTTGCACCTAAGTGCGCACTCACAGCTGCAGAATATCTAGCTTACAAAAAAGGCTACCATGTTCTTGTAATCATCACAGATATGACTTCATATTGTGAGGCTTTAAGGGAAGTATCTTCAATTAGAGGAGAGATTCCATCAAGAAAGGGATATCCAGGCTATCTTTATTCAAACCTTGCAAGTCTTTATGAAAGAGCTGGCATGATTGAAGGCGTTAAGGGTTCAGTAACTCTAATACCAATTTTAACTATGCCAAACGATGATATTACCCATCCGGTACCTGACCTTACAGGCTACATTACAGAGGGTCAAATTGTAATTGACAGGGGTCTATCTAGTAAGGGTGTCTATCCACCAATAAATGTCCTTCCTTCACTATCAAGGCTTATGAAGGATGGTATAGGTGAAGGCTACACTAGGGCAGACCATGAAGATGTTATGAACCAGCTTTATGAATCATATTCAAAAGTAATTGATGTTAGAAATATTGCCCAAATTGTAGGTGAAGAAGACTTATCAGAAATAGATAAAAAGTACCTAGAATTTGGAGAAGTATTTGAAAATAAATTCCTAAGCCAGGGACAAAATGAAAATAGGGAACTAGAAGAAAGTTTAGATCTTGCATGGGATATATTAAAAATATTACCAAGGACTGAACTACACAGGGTATCTGAGAAAAATCTTGACAAATTTATAGGTAAGATTGATGAATAATGACGCTATAGCAAGCAAGGCAAACTTAATTAAAGCCAAGGATGAGCTTAAGCTTCTAGAAGTCGGTCTTGATATTCTAGATAAAAAGAGAAAGGCCTTGATGAATGCTCACGACAGCAAAATCAAGGATAGGGATGATTTAAATATAAAGGTTAACGAAACTATGGCTAAGGTAAGACACAGCTTTAACAAAGCATTAGCTAGTATTGGCCAGGAAAAGCTGGAAAATCTTGCGGGCCTTATTCCGATAGACAATTCTATTAAATTATCTACAAGCAAATTTATGCAGACTGACATAGCAGAAATTGAGTTTGAAGAAAAAAAATTAACTCTTTCTTATTCATTCTATCAGACTAATGCCTTGTTGGATAAGGCCTTGATTGACTTTAATAAATTAAGGTCTGATCTTTTTAAACTTGCTGAGCTTGATAGTACAATAAATAACCTAGAAATTGAGATTAGAAAAGCTAATAAAAAAGTAAACAGTCTAGAAAAAATTCAGATACCAAATAAAACTGATTTAATAAAAAATATTTCTCAAAGTATTGAAGAAAAAGAAAGAGAAGAATTCTCTAAAACAAAAATTGTTAAGAAAAATAAAGAAAAAAAGTCATCGTAGAATAATCTGCGATGACTTTTTGTTTACGATAAATTATTTTCTTTTTGAGGGTCTTACCATATTTACTTCAAGAGGTGTAACTGTGTCGTAGTCGATAATTCCATCATCATATTGGTTTTTTTGCATTGAAGCTGATAGGGCAAAGCCTATACAAACCAAAATTAAAAGTTGGAAGGTACCACCGTTTGAGAAAAACGGAAGAGGTATACCAGTAACTGGCATTATACCGATGGTCATACCGACATTTTCAAAAACATGGATAAAGATTAGACCTGCAATACCAGTGACAAGGAGACTGATAAAGGTGTTATTTGATGATTTTGCTATAGCAATCAATCTTAAAATTAAAACTGTAAATAAGGCAATCATTATAATTGCACCAATAAAACCAAGTTCCTCAGCTAAAACTGAAAAAATGAAGTCGGTTTCTTTTTCTGGTATATAGCCATATTGGGATTGGCTACCGTTTAAATAGCCCCTGCCGTTTATCATACCAGATCCAATAGCAATCATACCTTGCTGTTGTTGCCAGTTAGATCCAGATGTATCTCTGGACGGGTTTAGGAAGTTTTCAATCCTATCAGCTCTAAAACCGCTTAAGTTAGCAAGAAGGAATAGGCCAAGAGCAATACCTGCTACAGCAAAAATTCCAATCCATTTCCAAGAAAGTCCTGCTATAAAAATCATGGCAGCTATAAAAAATACATAAACCATAGCTGTACCGAAGTCTGGTTGAAGAAGGATTAAACCAAGAGGAACTCCAACGAAAACAATTGTACCAAGCAAGACAAGAGGTGTATTGATAGAATACTTATATTTATCTAAAAAAGCTGCTAGGGCAACAATCAAGATAATTTTACAAATTTCAGCAGGTTGGAATGAGAACGATCCTAAATAAATCCAAGACTTGGCTCCCCATTCATCCAGGCCTCGACCTATGACTAGGGTTATGGTCAGTAGTCCTAACATACCGGCATAGTAAAACCTATAGGGTTTTTTGACAACATCTAAGTCCAAGGTACATATAATTGCAATAAATATAAACCCTAATAGTGTCGAAAAAATCTGTGTTTTAATCGACGCAAGCCTACCGCCATATGCGGAATATAAAACAATAAGGCCGTATATAGACAAGGCCAAAGTTGAAATTAATAGTAGGATATCAAAATCCTTAAAATTTTTCTTTTTTAAATTAAACATTATATCACTCCAGTTCTTATTTATTATATAACAGAAATTGGGCAAATACAATTTTAGCAGATAAAAATAAGACTAGTATAATAATAGAGAAAGATGGTGATATTATTTTAAGTAAAAAGAAAATAGGCGAAGTCCTAGATTTATTAGATAAAATGTATCCTGATGTAGATCGCTCAATGCTTGATTTTACAACGCCATTTGAGTTATTAGTGGCAACAATTCTTTCAGCTCAAGCAACTGATGTGAGTGTGAATAAGGTGACTAAGGAAATGTTTAAGGTCGCTAATACACCAGAAGACTTTGCAAATATGGATATCAAAGAGCTTGAAAATCACATTAGGACTATTGGAATATATAGGAATAAGGCAAAAAATATTAAGGCAGCAAGTAAGATTTTGATTGAGGACTACAATTCAGTTGTACCTGCTGATAAAAAAGAATTGCAGAAGCTTCCAGGAGTGGGTAGGAAAACTGCTAATGTAGTGTGTGCTAATGCCTTTGGAATCCCATCGATAGCAGTAGACACCCATGTTTTTAGGGTTTCAAATAGGATTGGCCTTGCAGATGCTAATAATGTTGATAAGACTCAGGATCAGTTAGAAAAAAATATTGATGAAACAAGATGGTCAAAAACCCACCATCAATTAATAAGCCATGGTAGGGCATTGTGTAAAGCAAGAAACCCACTTTGCGAAGAGTGTATGATAAATAAATTATGTCTATATTATAGGAGGAGCCGTGATTAAATTATTTGCTTTTGATTTAGATGGAACGATTCTAGATAATAATTCAGAAGTTCAAGAATCAAGTATCGAAGCACTAAAAAAACTGGAAGGTGCTGGAATTAAAGTTGTGCTTGCTAGTGGTAGAGTATTTCCATCTGTTAAATATAATCAAAACTTACTTGGAATAAAAGGACCAATTGTAGCTACAAATGGTAGTTTAATTAGTCTAGATGGCAAAGAGGTTTATAAGTCTTATGCTATTGATGAAGAGCATTTAAAATCTCTTTACGATTTCTGCATAAAGCATAAACTCTATTTTCACATTTACGATGATGAAAATTACTACACAAATAGGGTAGAATTAGAAAAAATAAAACACCTTAAAATTGAAAATGATTATGGAATGAATTATCAAGTTGACATAATTATTAAAAACAATCCACTTAAGTATATTATGGAAAATGGCAGAAAAGCAGTAAAATTTCAAATTTCCGGCATAGATGAAAATGAATTGTCAAGAAATGAAATTGTTGACTTGCTTGATAAGCAATTTGGTAAAGAACTTTACATTACATCATCAGGTTTTAGCCAACTTGAAATTAGCAATAAAAATGCAACAAAATGGTCATCAATAGAAGAGATTTGTCGAATATTGGGTATATATACTAGTGAAGTTGCAACTATAGGCGATTCTTTTAATGATATACCAATGGTAGAAGGAGCAGGACTCGGTTTTGCTATGGGAAATGCTAAGGATGATTTGAAAAAAGTTGCTGATGTAGTTGTAGCAGATAATGAATCAGAAGGAGTTCTTGAGGCTGTAAATTACGTTTTAGAGGCTAATAAAAGTGTTTAATATTGTCTTACTCATGCCTGAACATCCTGGTAACGTAGGCAACATAGCAAGAACTTGTGTTCTAACAGAATCAAGACTTCATTTGGTTAGACCTTTTAAGTTTAATTTATCTGATAAATATTTAAAAAAGGCAGGAATAGACTATTGGGAATACGTAGATTTAATAATCCACGATAGTCTTGATGAATTTTTGGAATATTTAAAGGATAAAAATTTCTATTTAGTTGAGACACCAAGTGAAAACAGATATGTTGATGTTAATTTTAAAGATGGTGATTATTTGATTTTTGGACGTGAAAAAGAAGGTATAGATGAAAAACTGCTTGAAGCATATAAGGAAAAAATTATAACTATACCAATGACTCCAAAGATAAATAGGTCTTTAAATCTGGCAAATTCTGTTTCTATTGTTTTGTATGAAGCACTAAGACAAGTAGATTTTAATTTTTAATAAGGAGATACATGTACGATATAATTGTTATTGGCGGTGGTCCTGCAGGTTTGACCGCAGGATTATACGCTGGAAGAAGTAAGTTAAAAACATTGATCATAGAAAAAGATGTGGCAGGTGGTCAAATTTCTGGCACAGCCTTTGTAGAAAACTACCCAGGCTCAATAGAAAACCCAACAGGTATGGGGCTTTCTGAAAGAATGGAAGAACAAGCAAAAAAATATGCAGAAGTAGTTTTTGAAAATGTTAAAGAAGTAAATCTTGAAGGTGAAGTAAAAACTGTAAAGACTGATTCTAATGAATACCAAGCTAAGGTTATTATAATTTCAACTGGTGCAAAGCATAGGAGTCTTGATGTTCCAGGAGAAAAAGAATTTGCAAATAGGGGAGTTTCCTACTGTGCAACCTGTGATGGACCTTTCTATCAAGGTCTTGATATCTATGTTGTAGGAGGAGGAGATTCTGCCTTAGAAGAAGCAAATTACCTTACTCGTTATGGAAAATCTGTAACAATCATCCATAGAAGGGATGAATTTAGAGCAAGTGGCGTTGTCGTTGATAATGTAAAAAACAATCCAAAAATAAAGTTTGAATACGATAGCGTAGTTAAAGAAATCAGAGGTGATAAGGAAGTAGAAGAATTAGTCTTAGAAAATGTAAAGACTAAGGAAGAAAAAATCATTAAAAATGAAGATGGATCACCAATAGGAGTTTTTGTATTTATAGGTAATATAGCCCAAACAGAAATTTTTGAAGGTAAGATTAAAATGGAAAATGGGTATATAATTACTGATGAGGATATGAAAACCGAAATCGAAGGAGTCTTTGCAGTAGGAGATACTAGAAAAAAAACTGTAAGACAAGCTGTTACAGCAGCAAGCGACGGGTGTATTGCAGCTGTATTTGCTAACAGGTATCTAGAAAGCAAATCCTGGTAGACATATTGACAAAGTAATAACAAAATGTATATTAATAGATGTAGAAAGAATTTTAGGAGGCAATAATGACAACAAGAGTAGCAATTAACGGATTTGGTAGAATTGGACGTCTTACCTTAAGAAGAATCGCAGCAGTAGAAGATAATATTGAAGTAGTAGCAATTAACGACCTTATTGACAAAGAAGGTTTATTATATGCTTTCAAATATGATACTGCTCAAGGTAGATTTGACGGTGATGCCGAATTAACAGAAGACGGATTTAAAATCAATGGTAAAGACATTAAAGTTTTTGCTGAAAGAAACCCAGAAGATCTTCCATGGAAAGATTTAAACGTAGACATCGTTCTTGAATGTACAGGATTCTTTACTGAAAAAGAAAAAGCTGAAGCTCACATCAAAGCTGGAGCTAAGAAAGTTCTTATTTCAGCACCAGGTAAGGGTGACTTAAAAACAATCGTATTTGGTGTAAACCATGAAACTCTTGATGGCTCAGAAACAGTTGTTTCAGGCGCAAGCTGTACAACAAACTGTCTAGCACCAATGGTTAACGTACTATTAAAAGAATTTGGATTTGTTTCAGGACAAATGTCAACAATTCACGCATATACAGCAACTCAAGCTATCCAAGATACACCAGCTAGTAAAAAAGACCTTAGAGGCGGAAGAGCAGCAGCTCAAAACACAATCCCAGCTTCTACAGGTGCAGCTAAGGCTGTAGGAAAAGTAATTCCAGAAGTTGATGGTATCCTTGACGGATCAGCTCTAAGAGTTCCAACAATCACAGGCTCTGTTACTGAACTTTACTCAGTTCTTGAAAAGAAAGTAACTGTTGAAGAAGTAAACGCAGCTATGAAAAAATATTCTAATGATGCTTTTGCATACGAAACAGATGATATAGTTTCAAGTGATATTATTGGTTACCCAGCAGGTTCTGTGTTTGATTCTAAACTTACAAAGATAGTTGAAGGAGCAAACGGAACACAAGTTGTTAAGACTGTAGCTTGGTACGATAACGAAATGGGATACGTATCTAACTTAGTTAGAACACTTGATTATCTAGCAAATCTTTAAGAGTATTAAACAGGCGAGATAATATCTCGCCTTTTTTTCGAGGTGAATAATGAATAAAAAAACAGTAAAAGATTTAGATGTAAGGGGTAAAAAGGTTCTTGTAAGAGTGGACTTTAATGTACCTTTATCAAAAGAAGAAAAGGGAAAAATAGCTGATGATGCCAGGATCAAAGCAGCTATTCCTACAATTAACTACCTATCAGAAAATGGAGCTAAGGTAATCCTTATGAGCCACTTAGGTAGACCAAAGGGAGAGGCAAATCCAGAGTTCGCATTAAAATCAGTTGCAGATTACTTAGAAAATCTATATGGCGATAAGTTTAAATTTTTACCATCACCATTAGTAGTAGACGAAAAAGTTAAAGAAGAAGTAAATAAACTTCAAGATGGTCAAATTGCCTTACTTGAAAACACAAGATATAGAAAAGAAGAAACTAAAAATGGTGAAGACTTTGCTAAAGAATTAGCATCTCTAGCTGATTTATATGTAAATGATGCTTTTGGTACAAGCCACAGAGCACACGCTTCAAATGTTGGTGTAGCAAGCATCCTTCCATCTGCAGTTGGTTTCTTAATTGAAAAAGAAATTGAAGTTATGGGTAAGGCCCTAGAGGCTCCTGATCACCCATTTGTATCAATTTTAGGTGGTGCAAAGGTATCTGATAAAATTGGTGTAATTGAAAATTTAATTACAAAAGTAGATACTATCCTAATCGGTGGTGGTATGGCTTATACCTTCCTAAAAGCTATGGGCAAGGAAATAGGAAAATCACTTCTTGAAGAAGACAAGATGGATTTATCTCTAGAATTAATCGAAAAAGCTAAGGCTAATGGAGTAGAAATCCTACTACCAGTTGATGTAGTTATCGCTGAAAAAATTGAAGCTGGTGTTTCTACTGAAATAGTTGATATAGATAATATCCCAGTAGACAAGGAAGCTCTTGATATCGGACCAAAAACAGCAAGACTTTTTGCAGATAAGATAAAAGAAGCTAAGATAGTTGTATGGAATGGACCAATGGGTGTATTTGAAATAAAAGAATTCTCAAATGGTACCAATGAAGTTGCTAAAGCTTTAGCTGAATCTGATGCTGTAACTATTGTAGGTGGTGGAGATAGTGCCCTTGCTATAGAAATGGCTGGCCTAAAAGATAAGATAACCCACGTATCAACAGGCGGTGGAGCAAGCTTAGAGTTCCTAGAAGGCAAGGACCTACCAGGAATTACTGCAATCGAAGATAAATAAGGAGTTAAAATGCGCAAACCAGTAATAGTTGGCAATTGGAAGATGAACAAGACACCAAGTGAAGCTAGACAACTTCTAGAAGAAGTTAAGGCTTTAGATCTTGATTCAAGCGTAGAAGCAGGATTTTGTGTACCAGCCATAGATTTACTTGTAGCTCAAGAAGTTCTTGAAGGTACAAATATCAATTATGGTGCAGAAAATATGTATTTTGAAGAAAGCGGAGCATTTACAGGTGAAATATCCCCACTAATGCTTAAAGATGTTAAGGCAAAATACGTAATTATCGGTCACTCTGAAAGAAGAGAATACTTCAAAGAATGTGATTGCCTTGTAAATAAAAAGGTGAAATCAGCCCTAGCCCACGACTTAGTTCCAATTCTTTGTGTTGGTGAAACTCTTGAAGAAAGAGAAGAAAACAAACAAGAAGCCAAGGTTAAAGAACAACTAACAAAGAATTTAAAAGATGTAAGTGAAGCAGATATTGAAAAAGTAATCATCGCCTATGAACCAATTTGGGCTATAGGTACTGGTAAGACCGCCTCAGCTGAAGATGCCGATGATATGTGTGGTTTTATCAGAAACTTTATCAAAGAAACATACAGCGAAGCAGCTAGTGAAAAAATTAGAATCCAATATGGTGGTTCAATGAAACCATCAAACGTAAAAGAATTACTTGCTAAAGAAAATATTGACGGCGGTCTAATAGGTGGAGCAAGTCTAAAAGCAAGTGATTTTGAACAATTAGTTAATTTTAAAAAATAATAAAAAATTATAAGGAGAAATAAATGAGCTTAATTACAAGTGTATACGCAAGACAAATTATCGATTCAAGAGGAAACCCAACTGTAGAAGTAGAAGTTGAAACAGAACTTGGTGGTTTCGGTAGAGCTGCAGTACCATCAGGTGCTTCAACAGGTGAATGGGAAGCTGTAGAACTTAGAGATGGTGATAAGGACTACTTCCAAGGAAAATCTGTTCTTAAGGCTGTTGAAAATGTTAATGAAATAATAGCAGAAGAACTTGAATATAACTTTGACGTTACTGATCAAATCGGTATTGACAATGCAATGATTGAGCTTGACGGTACAGAAAATAAGGGAAAACTAGGAGCTAACGCTATTCTTGGTGTATCTCTTGCAGCAGCAAAAGCAGCAGCAGATGAACTTGGCATGCCATTATATAACTATATTGGCGGAACAAATGCTAAGCTTCTTCCAACACCAATGATGAACATCTTAAACGGTGGTCAACACGCAGATAACTCAGTTGATATACAAGAATTCATGATTTTCCCACTTGGTGCTGAAAGCTTTTCACACGCTCTTCAAATTGGTACAGAAGTATTCCACAACTTAAAATCAGTTCTTTCAAGCAAAGGCTATAACACAGCTGTAGGTGATGAAGGCGGATTTGCTCCAAACCTTAAATCAAACGAAGAAGCTCTAGAAATCATCTGTGAAGCTATCAAAACTGCTGGTTATGAACCAGGTAAAGATGTTTATATAGCTATGGACTGTGCTTCATCTGAATTCTACAACAAAGAAGACGGTAAATACCACCTTGACGGAGAAGGTACAGTTAAGACAGAAGATGAAATGATTGATTGGCTAGAAGAATTAGTAAACAAATATCCAATCATATCAATAGAAGACGGTCTTGATGAAAATGACTGGGAAGGTTGGGCAAAACTAACAGAAAGACTTGGAAAGAAAGTTCAACTTGTTGGTGATGACCTATTTGTAACAAATACAAAGAAACTTGAAAAAGGTATAGCTGAAGGCGTTGCAAATGCAATTCTAATTAAAGTTAACCAAATTGGTACACTTACAGAAACTCTAAACGCTATCGAAATGGCTAAAGAAGCTGGATATACAGCAATAGTTTCTCACAGATCTGGTGAAACAGAAGATACAACAATAGCTGACCTTGTAGTAGCTGTTAATGCAGGCCAAATCAAAACAGGTGCACCTTCAAGAACAGACAGAGTTTCTAAATACAACCAACTTCTAAGAATTGAAGATGAACTTTGGGACGATGCAAGATTTAAAGGCCTAGACGCTCTTTACAATTTAAAATAAAAGATTTTTGAAGACTTGCTTCTAAGGAAGCAAGTCTTTTTTAATAAATATTGAAATACAAGGCAATTTGTGGTATTATAAAACAGTATGAACGGAGGTGTCTATATGTCAAATTTGCTTGCAGTAATTATGATGATTGCGTCAGCAATAGTTATAGTTGCAGTTACTTTACAAGATCCTAAAACTGACGGACTAGGAGCTTTGTCTGGAACAAAGACAAATGTTTTTGGTAAAAGTGCACATAAATCAAAAAATGAAACTCTAGACAAAGTTGTTATTTTTGGAGGAGTACTTTTATTTTTAGGAAGTATAATATTTATAGCAATAAATTAGGAAGGGGTCAAGGGTTTTGACTCCTTTTTTTATTAGGAGCCATAAGGAGTAGATATGAATATAAAAGGATTAATATTAAATTTAATAAACGATGACGACTACATACCTATGACCTTAAAGGAATTAGAAATATATTTAAAAGCTGATAGGTATACAAAGTCAGCTGTGAAGGACATTGTAGACGAACTCGTTAATGAAAATAAAATAAGAATATCAAATAAAAAAAGAATCATGCCTTTAACAGATGATGAACTTAATCTTATCGGAAAGATATCAATGGCTGCTGGAGGATATGGATTTTTTATTTCTGATAACAAAGACTTTGATGATGTTTATATCTCAAGAGATAGGTTAAATGGGGCTCATAATAATGACAAGGTCAGGATTAAAATTCTAAGACAAAAAGAAACATCAAAGAATGCCGAGGGCGAAGTTTCTGAAATATTAGAAAGAGCTAATGAGGAATTAATTGGGACATATCAAGCTAGCAAAAAATTTGGATTTGTAATAGTTGATGATAGGTCACATCCTGATGATATCTATATAGAGAAAAATAATTCACTAGGTGCAAAAAATGCAGATAAGGTAGTTGTCGAGATTATTTCATACCCAAAAAATGGAAAACCTGAAGGAAAAATAATTGAAATAATTGGCGGTAAAAATGATAAAAATATAGATGTTTTATCGATAATAAGGCAGGAAAAAATCCCTACTGAGTATTCAAAACAAACAAAGAAAGAACTTTTGTTTATAGGTGATGAGGTAGGGGATGAAGAACTTATAGGTAGGACTAATCTCAGTGATTTATTTACAGTAACCATTGACGGAAGGGATTCAAAAGACTTTGATGACGCTATATCCATAGAAAAAAACGGAGAAAATTATGACCTCTATGTCCATATTGCTGATGTTAGCCATTATGTTAAAAGACATACAGCTCTTGATGATGACGCTTATGAGAGGGGCAATTCTACCTATCTATATAATATTGTTATACCGATGCTTCCAGAGAAATTATCGAATGGTATTTGTTCCTTAAATCCAGGTGAAATTCGCCTTGCTATTACAGCAAAAATGACCATTGATAAGAAGGGTAAAGTCGTAGATAATAATTTTTATGAATCTTTCATTAAATCTGATAAGAGGCTTGTTTATGATGATGTAAATGACTTTTTAGAAGGCGATAAGGATGTTTACGATGACCAAGTCCTAAAAGAAAAATTAGAGCTTTTTGATGAACTTTATAATATTTTAAGAAAGTCAAGAGAAAATCGTGGCTCAATAGACTTTAACTTTGAGGAGAGTCAAATAGATGTATCTGAAACAGGCCAAGTTCTAAATATTGAAGCTCTTGAAAGAGGTCCAGGTAACAAGATGATTGAAGAATTCATGCTTATAGCAAATGAAACTGTCGCAAGTTTATTTGCCTATATGGATTTTCCTTTCATTTATAGGATTCACGAAAAGCCAAGTGAAGAAAAACTTGATGGTTTTAAAAGAGCCTTAAATGCTATGGGTTATAATATTAAAGGCAATGACCTTCATCCAAAAGATTTCCAAAATATCTTAAAGGAAGTTGAAGGCAAAAAGGAAGAAAAAATCATTAATATGCTCATGCTAAGGACTATGAAGAAGGCAAAGTATGCCAACTATAATGATATACATTTCGGCCTTTCTACGAAGTTTTACACTCATTTTACATCACCTATAAGAAGGTATCCTGACCTAATAGTCCATAGAATTCTAAAATATTTTATAGAAAATAAATTAAACAAGGTAAATCAAACTAGCCTTGAATCAAATCTTGAACAAGCTGCTGACCACCTATCAATTACAGAAAGGCGAAGCGAGGAAGCCGAAAGAGCTGTAGAAGATTTAATGAAGTGTAAATACATGACACGTTTTATTGGAGAAGTCTTTGACGGTAGTATATCATCTATAACTGAATTTGGAATGTTTATTGAACTTGATAATACAGTTGAAGGACTATTCATGTATAAGTTTTCTGATCACAGATATGATTTCATAGAAGATAGCTTGAGAGCCTTTGATGTTGATTCTAAGAGGTATTATACAATCGGTCAAGAGGTAAAGATAAGGGTAGTAAATGTAGACATAGTTAAAAGGGAAATAGACTTTTATTTGGAGGATGAAGATGAAATTATTAGCCAATAATAAAAAAGCCTTTCATGATTATTTCATTGAAGAAAAATACGAGGCAGGTCTTGAACTAAAGGGAAGCGAAGTAAAATCTATCAAAGCCGGCAAGGTATCAATTAAAGAAGCCTTTATCTCAGACCGTAAGGGTGAAATGTTTGTCTTTGGTATGCATGTAACTCCGTATATGGAAGGATTTGATAAGATAGACCCAACAAGGACCAGAAAACTCTTGCTCCACAAAAAAGAAATAAACAAACTAATAGGCAAAAAAACAGCAGATGGTTATACCATAGTACCTCTCAAAGTTTATGAAAATAATGGCCTAGTAAAGATTGAAATTGCTCTTGCTAAGGGTAAAAAAATGTATGACAAGAGAGAATCAATTAAGAGAAAAGATGATAAGAGGCGCATGGAAAGAGCTCTTAAGAATTATTAAAATTATGCATTACATTAGAATGAGTGAGAAAGATTTGGATGTCATTGCTAGTCTTTATCTTAAATATTATAATGAGAATAAAGATGGATCCTGGACCTTTGAAAAGGCCTACAAAAGGATTAGGCAAGTTCTATTAACTCCTGATTCTTATTGTCTTATTCAAGAAATTAATGGCCTTTATACCGGATTTTTAATGGGCTACATAAAAGAATATGATGATTTGAAATCTTATTTTCTAGAAGAAATTGTAGTTTTTAAAGATTATCAGAATAAGGGACTCGGTACTTTATTTATTAATGAACTTCAAAAGTATTTATTGGATAAGGGAGTCAGTATGATTGAATTAATGAGCGTAAATGACAGCAAACACTTAAATTTTTATGAAAAATTTTCATTTGAGAAGTCAAGTAACCTTTTGGTTATGAGTAAGTTTATATAAACGATCCTCTATTTAGTAAAGACTAAATAGAGGATTTTTTATTGCAAACTGTTCAAATACCTATAACAAACTTCGGCCAAAAGACCGCTTCCAATATAAAGTGTATCTTCATATATATCAAACTTTGATGAATGATGAGGATAAGTTTGTCCATCAGAATGAGGTTTTAGATTATTTAGTGAAATATAAGTTCCTTTTGCTTTTTTTAGGAAAAAGGCAAAGTCGTCAGCACCCATTGTAGGATTTTTAAGATTTATCACTTCTTCACTTCCAAATAAATCTGTTGCAGTGCGTTTTACAAAATCTGTAAAATCATCATCATTTATTAATGATGGATAGTATCTTTTATAAGAAAATTCTGCCTTAGCTCTATAGGCTTTAGCAATATTTACAGATACTTCTCTCATCCTAATTTCAAGGAAATCTCTAGTTTCATCATAAAAGCACCTAACTGTCCCTTCTTCAAAGACTTCATCAGGAATGACATTTTGGTTGACACCTCCATGAATTTGACAGACAGAAATTAAGGATGGGTTTAAAGGGTCAATCTCTCTAGAAATTATCTTATAAAAGGCATTGTTAATCTCGCTTATAATTGAAATAGGATCTATAAATGATTCTGGTCTGGCGCCATGACCACCTTTACCAATAATTTTTAAGGTGAAGGCATCCATACTTGCCATCATCTCTCCTTTTTTAATAGCGATGGTACCTTTCGGATATTCTCCAAATAATCCTCCTTCATGAATAGCGACAATCCTATCTACTTTAGGATTTTCCATACAGCCTTCTTTTATCATAGGTTCTGCGCCGCCAGGTATTTCCTCTCCTGGTTGGAAAAATACCTTGACTAAGCCTCCTAATTTATACTCATTAGCCTTTAAAAGTTCACATGCACCTAATGCCATAGCAACATGGCCATCGTGGCCACAGGCGTGCATAAGGCCCTTATGGAGGGATTTAAACTCCAGATCAGTTTCCTCTTTGATTTCTAGACCATCCATATCAGCTCTGATTGCTATACATTTGTCCTTGTAATTACCAATATAGGCAACAAGGGCATTACCACCAATGAGTTTATCATAAGAGATTCCCATTTTATCTAGTCTTTTACAAATATAAGCACTTGTCTTTGGAAGGTTTAACTCAAGCTCTGGAATTTGATGAAGTCTTCTTCTATCATATATTATTTTATCTTCAATTTCTTTTGCTAATTCTAAAAAATTCATATAAATCTCCTGGTTTTATTATAACATATTAGTATTTCTTTATTTAGAAAATTTGTCTTGTATAGTAGAAGAGAGGTGGAAATGAAAATTAATAAGCTAGATAAAATTGAGATGGATTCTCTAATAATTTATTCTAAAGAAAAGGGAATTTTATTTGAAGAGATAAATGAAGAAAAAATTAATATAAGGTCAATAGCTAAGTTTGTAACTAGCCTTGCTTGCGGAATCTTAATAGATAAATCAAATGGAGATTTTAATGAGGATACACTCATTTATGATATTTTAAAAGATAAGGTGGAAATATCTAATAAGGATAATATTTTAAAGCTTAAAAATATAAGTGTCAGAGATTGTCTGACACACACTATGGGTTATAGAGATATAATTTTAATGAGTAAGGATATAGGAGACCTGGATAAGGATAAACTCTTAGAATATGCCTTATCATATCCTTTGTATTTTAATCCAGGTGAGGAGTTTTTGTATTCTAATGCTGGCTACTATGTTTTATCGGCCACAATGCAAGAATATCTTGGTTATGATCTATATGACTTCATAAATGAAAATATTTTTAGAAAACTAGGTATTATAAATCCACGCTGGGACATGTATGGCAAATACCTTGTTGGTGCTAGTAAATTATATCTAAAAGCGGATGACCTTTTAAAATTAGGAGACCTAGTTTTAAATGATGGAGTATATTTTAATCAAAGAATTGTATCTTCAGAGTGGCTAGGGAAGATGTCTAGTAAATTATTTAAAAATGAAAAAGATTATGTAGATCAATCCTACTTATCAAATGATTATTATGGCTACGGGCTTTGGACTGGCAAAGACGGTGTTACTTACGCATCAGGATCTGGTGGTCAATATGTTATTTTTCTAAAAAAAGAGGGTATTATCATAGTAGCTTGTAATGGAGAAAACCCAAATAAGGTGCCCGCTATTAAAAGCCAACTTAATTCAATAATAAAAAGCTTAAGAGAGGTAGAAAATGGATTATAATTACTTAATTAAACACACAGAAACTTATGAAAATTATAAGGAACTTTTAGTAAAAGTTAATGAAATTTTAGATAAGCTAGAAAATGAAAGGGAAGATTTTGATAAGCTCGTTGAATATTACTACAGCGATCAATTCCAAAAAGATTATGATGATTCTAATGAAGGTAAGATTGATTCTTCAATAAACCAAGGGATTTTAACTGAGGATGCCATTTACGACCTAATGGGAGATGATTATTATCTTGCTCTAAGATTTTTAGACCTTGCTAATAAAATGATTCAAAATAAATAAAAAAATGCACTCAAGCTTAAAAGCTAGAGTGCATTTTTCTTATCTTCTTCTTTTGCTAAATGAAGTCACAACAGCGCTTGCCACAAGGATTGCAACAATTGCTTCTGGGATTGCATTAGTTACAAAGGCAGAAAAAATAGTTTTTGCTGCAAGGTCTGGACTTATACCAATTGCCTCAGCATATTTTTGCGCATAGATAATATAGATTAGACCTAGAACTAGACCTGAGTTTGTTAGGGTTCCCATAAAGGAACTAACGGCTATAGCAAAATTTGCTTTTTTATTTTTGACAGATAAGTAAAGCATAGTACAAGCAATTAGTAAAAATATAACTGAAAATATTTTATTTACTAATGCTACTTTTGTAATAAAGGACTTTATGGTTACATAGCTAAGGATAATTACAATTACAGACCAAAAAATATTCATAAATAAACGAAGTTTATTATTATCCTTATCCTTAAGAGCCTTGTAGATTAGTCCAGTGACCACGCCAATCAATATTCTAGGTAATATAGAAATAAGCGGGTTATAAAAGACGAAAGATATTGGTCCTGGTCTAGTCATAGCATTAAATAAGGAGAAAAATCCAAATATCATACCAACTAGGCCACCGACAACAGGTCCTTGTAGGATACCTGCAATGATTACTGGTATATGTAGACTAGTTATAGAAAGCATGCCTAGTGGGATAAATCCTAGAGGAGTTAGGCCAAGCATTATAACTATAGCTCCTAGAATACCAACAGTGGTGAGATTTTTTGTTTCTAATTTCATTAATTCCTCCTAAATCTCTAACTTTATTATATTATACGGCGAAAAATGAAAAGTAAAGTCCAAATTGATAAAATTTTAATAATTTATTTTAATCTATAAAAATAGGAGCGTTTAGGATGAATTTTGAGAAAATAAATACAAAAAAAAAGGCTATCGCCTTCTAATTTCAACGTTTGGTGCACCATCAGGGATTCGAACCCTGGACGCCCTGATTAAGAGTCAGGTGCTCTACCAGCTGAGCTAATGGTGCATACTTTCGGTTAACTACCTTTATAGTATAACACCCGAGTTAGCTTCTGTCAAGTTTTTTATTTCGAAAATTTCCAAATTTTTAAAATTTGGTCTGAGATATCGTTATAGTCCCATTCTATGATAGAATTTTTAACGCTATTTGGATCATTAATAATAAATTTGCCGTCCTTATAGGAATCAATCACCAAGATATGACCAAAGAGAGTAAAGTATCCTCTGCCGACAGAAATCAATAGGGGACCATCTTCAAGTGCCTTAATCATTTTATCCTTATCTAGATTAACGTCTTCGACTTTAACCTTATATTCTTTTGAAATGTGATCGATAAATGCCCAGTCCATGCCACCGTCATTCATAAATTTAAAGGCTTTTTTAGCCATCTCATTTGGATAGATTAAATTATCTGTCATCCTTGACATAATCATGGCCATTGATGTTGGCCCACAACCAGAAACACCTATATTGGTAGGGTAAAGTGTATCATAGGCCCATCTATTATCCCATTGGATAAAATATGGAGTCTTTCTTTTTAGCTTTACAGATTCACCTTTATAGAAATTGAAGTCAGTAAAATTATGGTTCTTATTGTATACAAATTCTATGGTATCTGGATCATTACCAGTTAAATATGCGTCCACATTGTCCAGATTATAAAAATTATCATAGACCCACTCTGCTTTTTTGTCTTTCTTTGCTGCCTCTTCAACATTTTTTATCAAATCTTCTTTAACTTCAGATTTTTTCTTTGGTTTAACTTCGTATGTAAAGTCTAGGAAATCTTTTCTTTTAAATGTGTCACTGGCTAGAGATTTTAAATCTTCAATTATTTTTACACTTTCTTCATCTATAAAGCCTTTGATATCTATATCAGGTCCTTTAGAACAAGATGTAAGGCAAAATAGAGATAAAAGTAATATTAATAGTTTTTTCATAGTTACATTTTACTAGAAATAAATTTTGCTTCAATTAAATAAAACTTTAAAATTTTTATTTTTAGTATATAATGTACTGGTAATGTTTCTTGGCACCCATTACTAAAAAAAATCAAGGAGAAAAAAATGAAAGAAAAGTTTATTAGTTTAGACGATACTAATTTTTTAGTTAAGTCTGCAGGTGTAGCAGCCTTATATGCTGTTTTGACACTATTATTGCCAGTTGCATCCTATGGTCCTATTCAATTTAGGTTTAGTGAAATTTTGGTACTATTAGTATTTTATAACAAGAGATTTATACCAGGACTTGTTTTAGGATGTGCTATTGCAAATTTATTTAGTCCAATGATGTTATTTGACGTCGTATTTGGGACACTTTCATCATATATAGCTTTTATATTAATGCAAAGAGCTAAAAATCTATATATTGCATCTATATTTCCAGTTTTATTAGTTTCAGTTCCTGCTATTGGGACTTGGCTAATCTTAGCTAGTGATGAAGTGTTTTTTGTACTTTTAATGCAATTTATGTTAAGTGAATTTGTTATGGTTTCAATTATCGGTGTATTGTTGTTTAAGATACTTGAAAAAAACGAAGGATTCATGTCATATATATATAATTTCTAAGAAAAAAAACTCCTCCAGCTTAATAGGCTAGGGGAGTTTTCTTATTTTAGATCTTGTTGAGTTTATCGATTATTTTTTCAATCTCATCAATTTTTTCTTTTATGTCTTTTTCATTTTTTTGCTTAAGACTATCATAGACGCAATGTTCAAGGTGACCTCTTAAGACATCCTTATTTATGTTTTTTAGAATTGAAATTGATGCCATAACTTGATTTGATATATCAATACAATACCTATCGTCTTCTATCATTTTTATCAAACCGTCAATTTGACCACTGACAGTTTTTAATTTTCTGATAGTTTTATCTTTATCGGCCTTCATTTATTACTTTTGAAGTCCCTTATATTCGTAACCTGCTTCGTTAATAGCATCTCTAATTAATTTTTCATCAATATCACCTTGGTAAGATAATTCTGCATTTTTATTATCTAGGTTTACAACAACTTCGTTTACGCCATCTAATTCTTCTAGAGCATTTTTAACGTGCTTTGCGCAGTTGTTACAGCTCATACCATCAACATTTACAATCATTTTTTTAACTTCGTTCATTTCATTCTCCTTTAAATTTTCGTCTTTATAATTTGTTTCATTGGAATATTTTTCTGCCTCTGATTTAAATCCTCTAAGTCTAAGTGAGTTTAGACATACAAATACTGAAGAGAAACTCATTGCTAGTGCAGCAAACATTGGATTTAAAGTTAGACCAAATTTTGGATACAAGAGACCAGCGGCGAGAGGGATTAGGATAATATTATAAAAGAAAGCCCAAAATAAGTTTTCTTTTATTGTCTTAATTGTTGCTTTTGACAAGTCAATTGATTTTACAAGGTCTAGTAAACTATTCTTAACTAGAACTACGTCAGCTGAATCAATTGCAATATCAGATCCCTTACCAATGGCTATACCAATATCTGCTCTTGCAAGGGCTGGAGCGTCATTTATTCCATCACCAACCATGGCAACTTTTTTACCTTCCGCTTGGAGAGTTTTTACAACCTTGTCCTTATCCTGAGGTAGGACTTCGGAAAATTTCTTGTCAATATTTAAGCTTTTCCTAATGGCTTCTGCGGTAATTTCGTTATCCCCAGTAACCATGGTAATTTCGAATCCTTCTTTTTTTAGTATATCTATAGCACTTTTAGAAGAATTTTTTGCCATGTCTTTTGCTGCTATTAGGCCTATTACCTCTTTCTCATTTGCAAAATACATCGAAGTCTTGCCATCTTTGGAAAGTTTGTTATTTAGTTCTTGATAATTATTTAGATTTATATTATTATCTTCCATAAGCCTGAGGTTACCAGCATAATAAAGATTATTATCAATTTTCCCCTTAATACCTCTTCCGACAATTGATTCAAAATCTTCTACTTGGACAATCTGTGTGTTTTTTTCTGATGCGTAAGTATTAATAGCGTCAGATAGGGGATGTTCTGAAAAATGCTCTAAGGATCCTGCAATCTCTAAGAAAGATTTTTCATTCATTTCGGTTAATAAGTCTGTTACTACTGGTTTTCCTTCAGTAATTGTTCCAGTTTTATCAAGTAGGATTGTATCAACTTTATGAAGATTCTCTAAACTTTCGGCATTTTTAAATAAAAGTCCAAGTTCAGCCGACTTACCTGTTGCAACCATGATTGCCATTGGCGTTGCAAGCCCAAGAGCACATGGACATGATATAACAAGGACTGAAATCATAAGATTTAGTGCAAATTCGAAATCTCTACTAATTATATACCAGCCAATGAAAGTTATTAATGAAATAATAATTACAGCAGGTACAAAAATAGCAGAAATTTTATCGGCAAGTTTAGCTATAGGCGCTTTAGTTTCATTCGCATCATTTACAAGACTGATGATCTGGGAAAGAGTTGTATCCTCTCCAACTCTAGTTGCTTTAAATTTAAAAGAACCTTGCTTATTTATAGTTGCAGAAATTACTTCATCTCCAATAGTTTTATTGACGGGAATTGATTCACCCGTAATAGCTGCCTCGTCAACAAGGGAAGATCCTTTTATAATTTCTCCATCCACAGGTATTCTTTCACCAGGCCTTATAACAATAATATCCCCTTTTTCTATATCAGCAGAGTCAATCTCAACTTCTACATTATTTCTAATTACCCTTGCCTTTTCTGGAGCAAGATCCATTAGGTTTTTTAATGAAGCCTTAGTTTCTCCTTTGCTTCTTGCTTCAAAATATTTTCCCAAGGTGATTAATGTAAGTATCATGGCAGAAGATTCAAAATAAAGGTTATGCCTATAAGATTCAATTGTTTCAAAATCACCTAGACCTGCGGCATGAGCCATTCTCATAATTACAAAAATCCCATAGATTAGGGCGGATGATGATCCCAGGGCTATAAGAGTATCCATATTTGGGTTTCTATTTTTTAGGGATTTAAATCCAGATATAAAAAATTTCTTATTTACAAATATTACAGGAATAGTTAATAAGAATTGGACAAAGGCATTATTTATAGCGCCTTGACTTCCTAGTAAAAAACTTGGAATGGGTAGATTTACCATCGGTCCCATAGCTATATACATTAAGAGAATCATGAAGAAAAAGGATACTTTTAGCCTAAACTTTGTATTATCTTCTTCAATTTCTTTTAGGTAATCCTTTGAATTTTTAGCAAATTTTTCATTGTTTTTAAGCCTAGCCTCGTAGCCTGCACTTGAAACTGCTTCGATGATATCGGTATCTGAAATTTTATTTGGATCGTATTCTACACTCATTGATTCATTTATAAGGTTGACATTTACCTCATTCACTCCTAGTTTTTTCACAGCTCTATCTACAGCTGCTTGGCAGGAAGCACAAGTCATCCCATAAATATCAAATTTTTGTTTCATTAAACCTCCTTTCACACCCCTATGGGGTATCTATATAAACTATATTTACTGAATATATTTTGTCAAGTATAATGAGCCAAAGGAGTAAATATGAAAAGATACCATATCATTTTTAAGGGCAGGGTCCAAGGTGTAGGCTTTAGGTTTCAAGTTAAAATGCTCGCAGACAGGCTTGGTGTTACGGGAACTGTTAGGAATATGTATGATGGAAGTGTAGAAGTTTATATCCAGGGAAATGAAAATCAGATTATGAGTTTTTTTAAGGGACTTGAAAATATAAACTTTGCCATAATAGACAGCAAAAATATTAATGAAGTTTCTGTAATAGATGGAGATTCTGACTTTCAAGTGGTTTATTAATATTGAAATATTGGTAAAAAAAGGATATAATATTGCTATGAGTTTAAAAAGCAAATTGGTTAAAGTATTAGCCAAATCAATTAGAAGTATATTAAAGTTATTTAATAGGAAAGCAACGTCTCTACCTGGTTATATAGCTTATAAATTAGATAAGGACATATTGAAGGAATTGTCTAAAAATACTAAGTTTATTTTTGTTACAGGTACTAATGGCAAAACCATGACAACCCATTTTCTAGTATCTATCCTAAGAGAACATTACCCAATAGTTTTAACTAATGAGTCTGGGTCAAATATGGTTCAAGGAATAATTACATCCCTACTTGATAACCCTGCTGATAAGGAGACTGTAGCTGTTCTTGAAGTAGATGAGGCAAATATATTTAGGATTGGTAAATATATCAAGGCTGATTATGTTGCACTTACAAATATTTTCAGGGATCAAATGGATAGGTTTGGAGAGATTTATAATATCTTAGATAAGATATTGGAAGGTCTTGACCTTATGCCAAATGCTAAAATAATTGCTAATGGTGATTTGCCAGTTTTCTCATATGATAATTTAAAAAAGTTTAAGCCAATTTATTTTGGAATCAGGGTTAATGACAAAAAAGACTATGATAAAGAAGCTGACTTCAATTCAGATGGGATAATTTGCCCATCCTGCCACAGTGTATTAAAATACAGTACTGTTAACTATTCTTCCTTGGGAGATTTTTCTTGTCCTAATTGTGATTTTAAGTCGCCTGAAATAAGGTATGAAATAGAAAAAATCTCAAGTCTAGATCCAAATCATTCAAAGTTTGAAATTTCTGGTAAACCATATGAAGTCAATGTTGGCGGGGTTTATAACATTTATAATGCTCTGACAGCTGTTTCAATTGCTTATGAACTAGGACTTACTTATGAAGAGATATGCAGAGGACTAAAAAAACAAAAAAATGTTTTCGGTAGGCAAGAAAATGTAGAAATTTTTGGTAAAAATCTTGTCATTAATTTAGTTAAAAATCCAACTGGGTTAAACCAGGTTATAGATCTTGTTATGCTAGAAGAAAAACCAGTAAGCCTTATTTGCCTGTTAAATGACAATTATGCTGATGGACTTGATGTAAGTTGGATTTATGATTCATATTACGAAAAATTAAGTGGATTAGATATTAGAGATGTTTATGTATCTGGTAAAAGAAAAGAAGATATGAAGAGAAGACTTGAAATAGCAGAGATTTTCAATGGCCAAATCAATGAATTTGACTTTGAAGAAGATATAAAAAATATCATAAAAAATGCAAAGACTGATAATATCTATATCTTATCAACCTATACAGCAATGCTTAAATTAAGGGAGGTGCTTGACTTATAAAAAAGATAAGAATATGCCATCTATATGGCAACCTCTTAAATACCTATGGCGATGTTGGAAATTTAATGGCTTTTGAGTACGAACTTAAAAAAAATGGTATAGATTTTGAAAGAAAGATTGTATCCATCGGGGATGATTTCAAAGCTGAAGATTATGATTTTGTGTTCTTTGGCGGGGGCCAAGATTACGAGCAATCCATAGTTAAAGATGATCTTATAAAGAAAAGAGAAGATTTGGTTAGATATATAAACAACGATGGACTATTGCTTGCAATTTGTGGAGGCTATCAACTTTTGGGTAAGTATTATTATAACGCCGAAGGTGAGAAAATTGAAGGTTTAAATATTTTTGACCACTATACTTTAAATCAAGATTCTAAAAATCGATTTACGGGTCAGATAAAAATTTGTGTTGAAAAATTTGACGAAACTTGTTTGGGATTTGAAAACCACGGTGGAAGAACATTTTTATCCAAAAATCAAAAACCATTTGGTAGAGTAATTGAGGGAAATGGAAATAATGGAGAGGATAAAACTGAAGGTTTTATCTATAAAAACACTATTGGGACATACTTGCATGGTCCGATTTTGGCAAGAAATGAGAATTTGTGCAAAAAAATCATAGAAATAATTTTATAAGGAGCAAATATGATGACTGAATCAAAACTAAGAACACAAGAAGCAGATGAGTTATTTGAAGCAATTCTAATGCTCAAAAATGTTGAAGAATGTTACCAATTTTTTACAGATATCTGTACAGCAAGAGAAATTCAATCTATTTCTCAAAGACTTCATGTAGCAAAACTACTTAAGATTAGAAAAACATATTCAGTAATAGAAGAAGAAACTGGAGCATCAACTGCAACCATATCAAGAGTTAATAGGTCTCTAAATTATGGTGAAGGTGGCTATGACTTAGTTCTAGAAAAACTAATTGAAAAAGATTTAAAAGAATCAAAAGAGTAAGGTCCACTTACTCTTTTTTTGCGGTATAATGTTATGGTTAAGGAAGGATGTGTAGATGAATTTAGATAGGTTAAATGATAGGCAAAAAGAAGCTGTGTTACATAAGAATGGACCTCTTTTGGTTTTAGCAGGAGCAGGAAGTGGAAAGACTTCTGTTCTTACTTCAAGCATTGCCTACAAAATAAAAGAAGAATCTGTAGATCCTAGAAACATTTTAGCTATAACATTTACTAATAAAGCCGCTAATGAAATGAAAGAAAGGGTAAGCAGCCTACTAGATATGGATGTAACTCATCTATGGATTGGAACTTTTCACTCCATATGTGCCCGTATCCTTAGGATGAATATAGATAAGATTGGTTATTCAAATAATTTTACAATTTATGATACCCAAGATCAGAGAACACTTATTAGAGACATTATTAAGGACTTAGGCTACAAGGATGATATAAATCCCAGACTTGCCCAGAGTATTATTTCTAATGCGAAAAATAAGTCTTTGAGCCCTGAAGATTTTCTTAAGATGAATTTCTACATGCAAAATGCAGACGAAATCGCTGAAATTTTCAAAATATATGAAAAAAAGAAGTATGAATACAACGCTTTAGATTTTGATGATTTAATAGAAAAAGTTTTAGATCTTTTTGGAAAAGATAAAGACACCCTAAAATATTATCAAAATAAGTTTGATTATGTTTTTGTAGATGAATTTCAAGATACAAACAATTCACAGTATGAATTAATAAAATTTATCGCAGGGAAGAAGCGAAATGTAGTTGCTGTAGGTGATGCTGACCAATCAATTTATTCTTTTAGGGGAGCTGATATTAGAAATATCTTAAATTTTGAAAAAGATTTTCCAAATACAAAGACAATAAAACTTGAGCAAAATTATAGGTCGACATCAAAGATTTTAAATGCTGCAAATGAACTAATTGCAAATAACGTTGAGAGAAAAGAGAAGAATCTCTGGACAGAGAATAACGAAGGTTCAGATATAATCTACAAAGAAACATCTGTAGAAAGCGAAGAAAGTAAATTTGTGGTTGATACAATCAAAGAATTACTAAAAGAAGGTCAGAAGGAAAGTGATATTGTCATTCTTTACAGAACTAACGCACAATCAAGACCTTTTGAAGAAGCTTTATTAAAAAATCTAATAGATTATAAGGTGGTTGGTGGACTTAAATTCTACGACAGAAAAGAAATTAAAGATTTGATTGCTTATCTAAATATTTTGGTAAATAGCAAGGATGATGTAAGCTTAAAAAGAATTATTAATGAACCAAAACGTGGGATTGGCGATAAGTCTATTGAACAAATAGAAAAAATTGCAACTAATCACGGAATTTCTATGCTAGACTTAATAACAGATCCTAATTTTTCCGTTCTTTTAACTGATAGATTAAGAAAATTAGTTGATAAATTTTATGAACCCCTTAAAGAAATTTTTAGAAATGTTGATAATTACCATATTGTCGATTTAATTAATGAGGTGCTTGATAAGACTGGATATTTAAGAACTCTTGAAAAATCAATTCTTGTTGAGGATAGAGCAAGAATTGATAATATAAACGAATTTATCTCATCAGCTGCTGACTATCAAGAGGCAAATCCTGAAGATACGCTAAGAGACTATCTAGAAAATCTTTCCCTATTATCAGAAATAGATAAGACCGAAGATAGTTTAGAATCTGTATCCCTAATGACCATGCACCAGGCAAAGGGACTTGAATTTCCAATTGTTTTTATAGTTGGCCTTGATGAAGGACTTTTCCCAGGCAAAAGAAGTTTAGATGAAGGTAATCTTGAAGAGGAACGAAGACTTTTTTATGTAGGAATAACTCGTGCAGAAGAAAAGCTTTATATGACTAGTTCTCAAATGAGGAGAAATTACGGTAAAGTTTCTTATTATAAGCCTTCTCGTTTTATTGATGAAATCAAGGATTTAATTCATAAGGAAGCCAATAAAGAGTTTATAGATTACAATTCAAGGTCTTATGAAAGAGCTATGAATGAAGACTATATGAGGGAAAAGGCCAGACAATCAGTTCTTGATTTAAAGAAAAAGCCCGTTAAGAAAGATGACTCAACCTACTTGGTTGGAGATACTGTTGAGCATAGTAAGTGGGGCAAAGGCATGGTTGTCCAGGTAAAAGAAAGCCCTGATGGAAATGAGTTGGTTATCGCTTTTGATAAAAAAGGTCTTAAGAAACTCAACCAGGACTATGCACCAATAAAAAAGGTATAGATATGAATAAATTTGAAGAACTCAAAAATCTAATAGAAAAAATTAATGATCTTGACTATCACTATTATACTCTCGATAAGCCTTTAGTCTCTGATGGCGAATATGATAAAATTTATGATAGTCTTGTAAAATTACAAAAAGAACTTGATTATATACCTGAAGACTCACCAACAAATAGGGTTGGTGGTCAAATTTTAGATAAGTTTGAAAAGCACTTCCATATCACTAAGTTATTAAGTCAAGACAAGGCTCAGTCCTATGACGAATTAAAAGATTGGATTGAGAGGTGTAAGAGACTAAAAGAGACTTATGAAGAAACTAGCAGAGAAAAACTTCCAGACTTAGAATTTATTATGGAATATAAGTTTGATGGACTTACAATAAATCTTACTTATGATAATGGAATACTTAAAACAGCTTCGACTAGAGGAAATGGTATTGTTGGAGAAGAGGTAAAGGCCCAGGCAGAGACAATTAGGTCTATTCCTTTTACAATTAAAGAAAAGTCTCTCTTAGAAATTCAAGGAGAGGCACTAATGCCTTTATCAGAGCTAGCTAGGTATAACAAAGAAAATGAAATCCAGCTTAAAAATGCAAGAAATGCTGCAGCGGGTGCTATTAGAAACTTAGATACTAAAGAAACTGCCAAAAGAAGGCTAACAGCATATTTTTATGCGGTACCTACTAATAATCTAAACTTTAAAAATGAAGAAGAGATGCTTGAATTTTTAAAGGATATGAAACTTAATGTTCATCCTTACCATAAAAAAGTTAAAAGCTTAGATGAAATAATCAAAGAGCTTGAAAGAATTGACAAGGAAAGAAAAACTCTAGATATATTAACAGACGGTGTAGTAATAAAAATAAATGATAAGAAAACTCAACAAGCACTGGGCTTTACGGAGAAATTTCCAAGGTGGTCCATTGCTTATAAATTTGAGGCGGAAGAATTTACCACAAAACTCCTTGATGTGGTTTGGAATGTAGGAAGAACTGGAAAGGTAACACCTTCTGCAATCCTCGACCCAGTTGATTTTTCAGGGGTAACAGTATCCAGAGCAACTTTAAATAACTACGACGATATTGAAAGAAAAAAAGTAAGGATAGGATCAGATGTTTTTATCAGAAGGTCAAATGATGTTATACCTGAAATTTTAGGTGTTGTTGATGAAGACCAACCAGGCACATCTGAAATTGAAAAACCTACTCATTGTCCATACTGTCATAGCGAGTTAATCCAAGAAAAAGTTCACATTATTTGTCCTAATTCTATATCTTGCACACCTCAACTTCTAGCGAGGATGGAACATTTTGCATCAAGAAATGCTATGGATATAGAGGGCTTATCAGAAAAAACCATTGGTCAACTTATAGAAGAATTGGGCGTAAAAGAAATTTATGATATTTATGATTTAACCTATAATGACCTCATTCATTTAGATAGATTTGGGCCAAAGAAAACTCAAAACCTATTAGAAGCTATAGAAAATAGCAAAAATAGAGATCTAAATGCATTTATTTATGCTATAGGAATTCCAAATGTGGGAGAGAGAACAGCAAGAGATTTGGCAAATAAATTTAAATCTTTTGACAAATTAAGAAATGCTACAGTTGATGATTTAGTAGAGGTTGATGATATTGGGGAAATTACTGGAGAAAATATAGTAGAATTTTTCCATGATAAAAATATAGTAGATTCTATAGATATACTTTTATCTAAGGGTATTAAGCTTGATAATCCAACTGAAGATACAAATAATTTAAAGAAATTTGAAGGAATTAACTTTGTAATAACAGGCACTATTGATGGTTACAATAGGGATGATATCAAGAAGATGCTCGAAGATAATGGCGCAAATGTAAGAGGCTCAGTATCTAAAAACACAAATATTGTTCTTGCAGGGGAAAAAGCTGGCTCTAAAAAAGACAAGGCAGAAGAATTAAAGATAGAAATATATGAAGGTGAGAAGTTATTTAATTTCTTAACTGAATTAAAAGGAGAATAGAATGGACGTAAAAGAAGTAGAGAGAATCTATAACCTAAGCCATTTAAGTTTGGAAAATCAAGATAAAGAAATAATTGCCCAAAAATTTAATAGGGTCTTAGATTTTATTGAAGGAATCTTTGAAGTTGATATAGAAGATGTTGAGATGACAGAATATATCAAGAATCATAAGGCTGTCTTTAGAGAAGATTCACCAAAAGAATCCTTAGCTAGGTCAAAGGCTTTAGAAAATGCTAAGGACACTGAATATGGTTACTTTAGATTAGATTGGAAACTATAGGAGCAATAATGGATATAAAAGCTATTATAGAAAAATATAAAAACAAAGAAATAAGTGTTGAAGAAAATACAAAAAATATACTAGAAAAAATTAAGAATGACAAGACAAACGCCTACATTAGCTTTGATGAAGAGGATTCTCTAAAAAGAGCTAGAGAACTTGATGAGAAACTGGCTAAAGGTGAGGAATTAGGTTCGCTTTTTGGCCTTGCAGTTGCTGTTAAGGATAATATTTCATATAAAAATATGGATATGACTTGTGCCTCAAAGATGCTTGAAGGCTTTAGACCTATGTTTGATGCCAAGGTTGTAGAAAATCTTTTAAAAGAAGATGCAATTATCATTGCAAAAACAAATATGGATGAGTTTGCTATGGGTGCTAGGGGTAAGACCTCAGTCTATGGTCCTGTAAAGAACCCGATTGATGATTCAAGAGTGACAGGTGGATCTTCTTCAGGGTCAGCAGCGGCGGTTGCCAAAGAAGATGTTCTCGTAGCCCTAGGAACTGATACAGGTGGGTCTGTCAGATGTCCTGCTAGCTATTGTAATATTATTGGCTATAAACCAACATATTCAATGATGAGTAGAAATGGTGTAGTCTCAATGGCTAATACCTTAGACCAAGTATCTGTATTTGGTGGAAATGTATCTGACGTCAGAACTGTTGCTCAAGCAATAGAAGGACCGGATTCAAATGATATGACAGTAAGACTTGATGATTATAGGTATGAAGTTGAAAATTATGATTTTAAAGGTAAAAAAATTGCCTATATACCATCAGATGACGAGATGCACAATGATATAGACCCTATTGTAGAAAAAGATTACAATATTGCTCTAGATGAACTTAAAAAACTTGGCGCAAACTTAGTCCCAATTAATTTAAAGTATTCAAATTATGCTAATCAAGTTTATAACGTAGTTATGTCAAGTGAAGTATCGTCAAATATGTCAAGGTTTGATGGAATTAGGTTTGGATATCAAAGTGATAAGTACACTTCTGTTGAAGAATTATTCATTAATTCAAGATCAGAAGGTCTTGGTGAAGAAGTTCAAAGAAGAATTGCTCTTGGAACTATGTACCTATCTGCTGATGACAACCAAAGAGTATATAGACAAGGACTAAAACTTAGAACTTTAATTAAAAAAGAATTAGAAGAAGTTTTTGAAACTTATGATTTAATAATTACCCCAACAGTTATAAACCTACCACCAGCTCTTGATGATGATTATAGGGATCCTTTAAGTGATTTTAAATCTGATGGCTTTAATGTTATTGTTAACCTTGCTGGTATGTGCGGCCTATCAGTTCCAGTAAGGCAAGGGATATCTGGTTCAGTACAATTTATAGCAAATGCAAATGAAGATAGCAAATTATTAAATGCTGGTGAAGAATTTTTAAGGAGTATAAATGAAAACTAAAACAATAATAGGTCTTGAGATCCACGTTGAGTTATCTACTGATACAAAGATGTTTTGCTCCTGTAAAAATGAATTCGGAGCAGTTCCAAATACAAATGTTTGTCCAATATGCTTAGGTCATCCAGGTACCCTCCCACAAATGAATAAAAGAGCTGTGGAATACGCTGTAATGGCTGGTCTTGCCTTTAATTGTAAGATTAGAAATGAGCAAAAGGTTGACAGGAAAAAATATTTTTACCCAGACCTAGTGAAGGGCTACCAATTAACCCAATTTGAAAAGCCATATGCTTACGAAGGCTACCTTGAACTTGCAAGCGGAAAACACATAAATATTAGAGAAATCCATATGGAAGAAGATACTGGTAAGTCAAACCACAATGATGATGACACAGTTCTTATGGATTATAATAGGGCAGGAGTTCCCCTAATTGAAATAGTTACAGATCCTGATATATCTTCACCAGAAGAAGCTAGAGAGTTTGTCGAAACTCTTGCATCTACTTTAAAATTCCTAGGTGTTTCTGACTGTATAATGGCGGAAGGTTCTATGCGTGTTGACGTAAACGTAAATATTAAAGACGAAGAATCAGGCTTTAGGACAGAAATAGCTGAGATTAAAAATATTAACTCAATAAGGGCAATTGAAAATGCCTTAACTTTTGAAGTTGAGAGGCAAACATCCCTTTTAGAAGAAGGCCAAACAGGTGTAAAAGAAACTAGAAGATGGGATGACATCGAGCTTAAGACTATCCATATGAGAAATAAAGAAGTAGGTAATGATTATAGATTTTCTGCAGATGGAGATATACCAGATATATACTTATCAGATGAATTTATAGATAGTATAAGAGAAAACTTACCAGAATTACCAAGTAAAAAACAAGCTAGGTATATGAGGGAGTATAAGCTTTCTGAATATGATGCAAATCTTTTAAGCCATGATAGGAACCTCGCAAGTCTATTTGAAAAAACTGATAAGCTAGTTAAAGATCCAAATACAACAGCAAATTGGATTCTTACAGAATTATCAAGAAGACTAAACGAAGCTGAAGAAACAGCTGATAATATGGCTCTAGCAGTGGAAAATTTTGCCAAATTAATAAATCTTGCAAAAGAAAACAAGATAAATAATAATGTGGCCAAAAAATTACTAAGAGAAATATATACTTCTAATGAAGACCCAGAAAAACTTGCAGAAGAAAGAAATCTTCTACAAATTTCAGATTCTTCCTTCCTAGAAGATGTTGTTAATGAAGTTCTTGAAGAAAACCCTCAATCAATCGAAGATATTAAAAATGGTAAGGATAGGGCCTTTGGATTCTTAGTTGGACAAGCTATGAAAAAGACAAAAGGTAAGGGAAATCCTCAAGAAATCAACAAATTATTAAAAGAAAAAATAGGAGAATAGGAAGTGCCAAAGCACTTCCCTTTTTCAAATGAATATAAAATTAAAAAAATAAAACTCTTTGCAGTGATTTAAATTTTATTTATTTACATAAGTATAAGCTTGTTAGGAAGATAAAAGGTGTAATACAAGGTTAGGTTTGCAGTGATTGGTATTGATATAATTTCCATAAATAAAATTAAGACGAAATCAGAAAATTTTTTAAAAAAAGTCTATAGTGAAGGTGAGCTTTCCTATGCTTTAAAAAAAGAAAATCCATTTAGGACACTAGCTGGCATTTATGCCCTAAAAGAAGCGGTTATAAAAGCTTATAATTTAAATCTTTCCTATATAAAAAACTTAAGAATAGAAGTAATACATGAGTCAAATATTCCTTATGTGATTATTGATGGAAAGATAATTAATTCATTAGTATCAATTTCACACGATGGCGATTTTGCCATTGCTATTTGTGTGAACGATGAGCCTATGAAAATAAAAATTTCAAAGCAAATGAAAAATCTCTTACCAAAAAGAGAAAAAATAAGTCATAAAGGAGACTACGGAAAGGTTGCAATTTTAGGTGGGTCCCAGGGTATGGCGGGTTCCTGCCAACTTGCATCTTCTGCTGCTTTGAGGGTTGGAGCTGGACTTGTTTACCTTCTTGTACCGCAATCTATAAGCGATATTTTACAAATTAAGTCATGTGAGCAAATCATAAAAACTATTGATTCTTATAATTTAAAGTATAATAAACTTATATTTAATCAGATTTTGGGATACTTATATGATAAGGATGTTCTTGCAATTGGGCCAGGAATGGGAAAGGATCCAAGTTTAAATGAACTTATTGGCAAAATTATAGATAGTTTTGATGGTAAAATCATTATAGATGCAGATGGATTAAATGCAGTCGCTAAAGACAAGTCGGTTCTGCATAAAAAAAATATAATTCTAACCCCTCATCTTAAGGAATTTTCAAGACTAAGTGGTTTATCAATTAATGACATTAATGCTGATAGGTTAGGAATTGCAAAAGAATTTGCAAAAAAATATGGACTTATTCTTGTCTTAAAATCTGAAGGAACCATAGTAACAGACGGTGATAAGTTATATATAAATAATCTTGGCAACCCTGGTATGGCAACTGCAGGTAGTGGTGATGTTTTAACTGGTATTATTGCAGGACTTTTACCAATACTAGGCGAATTTGATGCTGCAAGACTTGGTGTCTACCTACATTCTCTTGCGGGGGACTTAGCAAGCTATAATTTATGCGAGGAGTCATTGATTGCAAGTGATATAATAGCTTATTTACCACAGGCAATTCGACTTTTGAGGTAGGTATGCAAGAAACTTATTTAGAAATTAATTTAGATAAAATTAGGAATAATATATTAAAAATAAAGAAAATAAGCGAAAATTCTAAATTCTGTGCAGTTGTAAAGGCTAATGCCTATGGTCTTGGTTCTGATGTGATTTGTAGAGAAGTAGAAGATATAGTTGATTATTTTGCTGTAGCAAGACTAAGCGAAGCACTTTTACTAAGAAGAGCAGGGATCAGAAAACCAATTTTAATATTAGGATATGTGGGTTTAGATGATATAGAAAAATGTTCTAGAAATGACATTGATATTTCGATATATGACCTGGGATTAGCCCAAGATATAAATAAATTAGGCTATAAAGTCAAGGGTCATCTAGTCCTAGATACAGGCCATGGTAGGATTGGTTTTAGGGAAGATGAAATTATTAAAATTAAAAAGTTAAAAGAGTTAAAAAATATAGAAATAATTTCTGCCTTTAGTCATTTTGCAACGGCTGACGAAGAAGATAATAGCTTTACTATTGAGCAAGAGCAAATTTTTGATAGGATTATTGGCCAAGTCAAGGACGATTTTGCCTTTGATTTTGTGCATCTTGCAAATTCTGCAGCTACTATAAGACAAAAAATATTTAAGGGAATGAACAGAGTAGGTATATCTCTTTATGGATTATATCCTTCAATAGTAGTTAAAGATAATACAGAAATAGAGCTTGATAAAATTTTCAAACTCTATACACATGTTCATTTTGTTAAAGAAATTGATGCTAATATCCCAATATCATATGGTAGAACTTTTGTAAGTGATAAACCAATGAAGGTAGCCTCAGTTGCTATTGGATATGCAGATGGTTACAGTAGGTTATTTTCAAACAAAGGTGAAGTTTACATAAAAGACAATCCTTGCAAAGTTTTAGGCAGGGTTTGTATGGATCAGATGATGGTTGATGTAAGTGGACTTGACGTCAAGATTGGTGATAGGGTAGAAATTTATAGAGATATTGATAGAGACGCAGAGCAAATCGGAACTATTTCCTATGAGCTAATGACAAATATATCGATGAGAGTTAAGAGGCTTTACATAAAAAACGGAGAAGTGATTGAAGTGCGTGATTATTTAGGAGAAATAAATGAAAGTTAGAAGAGGAGATTTATATTACGCAGATCTTTCTCCGGTAGTCGGTAGTGAACAGGGAGGAGTAAGACCTGTTATTGTAGTCCAAAATGATATAGGAAATAAATATTCACCAACAATTATTGTTGCACCTGTGACAAGTCAAATGAATAAGGCGAAGCTTCCTACCCATGTTAAACTAAAGGGAAATAAATACGGCTTGCCAAAAAATTCGGTAGCCCTTATGGAGCAATTAAGAACAATAGATAAAACCAGGCTTAGAGAAAAAATAGGAACATTTTCTGCTGAAATTATGAGTAAAATAGATGAGGCTATTGGAATCTCTCTAGCCATTGAACAAGATTAAAAAAACCAGTCTTATAAACAATAATCCACGTTTATAAGCTGACCCCACAAAGTTGGACCTAATACCAGAGTTAGAACTAAACTAGCTCTAGTATTTCTTTTTCCTTTCCTACCCCTAGGGGTAGGAAATTTTTATGCTGCATTCTTCTTTCTGTATTCTATTGGTGATAAGTATCCTAATTTTTCTTTTATTCTTTCTTCGTTGTAATATTTTATAAATTCTTCAATTGTTTGTTTTAAGTGTTCATATGAGTAGAATTTTCTTCCGTAATATATTTCTTGTTTTAATATTCCAAAGAAGTTTTCCATTGGCGAGTTGTCTAAGCAGTTGCCTTTTCTGGACATAGATTGGGTGATTCCCTTTGTTTCTAGCCTTGATGTGTATTGTTTTGTTTGATATGCCCAGCCTTGGTCTGAGTGGAATATTCTTTTTTCTTTGCTTTTGTTAGTTATTTTTATGGCTTTATCTAAAGCTTTTAGGATTGGTTCTATTGTTGGGTGTTTTGATATTTCATAGCTTAGTATTTCACTGTTGTACATATCAAGGTATGGGTTTAGATAGAGTTTCTTTACTTGATAGGTTCCTGATTTATCTTTTTCAAAATACTTAAATTCTGTTGTGTCTGTTGTTATTTTTGTGTATGGTTTTTCTACTTTGAAGTTTCTCTTTATTTTATTATCCGCAATTTTTCCAACAGTTCCTTTGTAGGATGAGTATTTTCTGGATTTTCTTGAATAGCTTTTTACTTGAAGTTTTAACTTTTGAACTAATCGTTGTACTTTCTTTTTGTTTATTATCAGTCCTGATCTTTTTAACATTGCTGTTATTCTTCTGTAGCCGTAGTTTGGGTTGTCTTTTCTTATCTTTAGTATTTTCTTTTCTATTTCTATATCTTTATTTGGTTTGTTTAAACGTTTTTGCCAATACATGTATGTTGATTTGGCAATATTAAAGTATTTTAACAAGTCTTTTAGTTTGTATTTATCTCTTAAGACCTCAATTGTTTCAGCAATTGTCTTATTTCTGTATCTGTCATTTGAGACAATTCTATCTTTTTTTTATTGCATCGTTTTCTAGTTGGAGCCAATAGTTTTTTTCTTCTAATTTCTTTATTTTTTCTTTTAATTGTGCTTCATTTAATGAATTATCTTCTTCATTGGTTAATTGTGCTGATGATTCTACTTTAGCGTCTTTTGATTTCTTTGGGGATTTTGGCATTTTTGAAGGTCTTCCTCTCTTTTTAGATTTCAGTCCTTCTATACCTTTTTCTCTAAAATCATTTACCCATCTTGTTATGATTGATGGGTTGTTTATCTCTAATTCATTTGCTAGGCTTTGATAGGACATTTCTCCTGTTAAGTACAAGTTTACTACATTTAACTTAAATTCTAAAGAGTATTTATTATTTCTTCTTGATACTTTTATCCCATCATAGCCTTGAGTCTTGTATATACTGACCCATGTTTGAATAGCACACTTATTAGGTATACTATATTTTTTTGCTAATTCTTTGTATCCTATTTCCCCTTCAAGATATTCTTTTATTACTTTCATTTTGAATTCTGTGCTATATTTTGCCATTTAAAAAACTGACCTCCTTTAGTTAGTTTTTTAGGTCTAACTTTTGGGGGTCAGTTCATTTATAAGGCTGTTTTTTTATTTTACTTATTAACTAATTTTTTTGATCTTCTACAATCATTTTAGCAAGTTTATCAGGATTTCCACAACCTGTAGTTATAACCAAATCGTCGTTTTTAATTATCTTATAAATATAATCTCTAGCTTCTTCAAATGTAGCAAGGTATTTGGCATTTAAACCTTTATTAACCATAGCATCTACAACATCTTTGGAGTGGATAGATGGATCAAATTTTTCCCTTGCTGCATAAATATCTGTAACGATAATTTCATCAGCTGAATCAAAACTATTTAAAAAGTCATTAAATAAGGTCTTGGTTCTTGAATATGTGTGAGGTTGCCAAACACAAATAAGTCTGCCCTTTGTATGTTCTGCAAGGGCATCTAAGGTAACAAGAATCTCAGAAGGGTGATGACCATAGTCAGTCATTACAGTTGTTTTATTTACATGGCCAATAACTTGCATTCGCCTGTCAAGGCCTGTGTATTTTAGAATATTCTTTCTAATTGTATCTATATCAATTCCATTTTCGTAGGTCGCTATAATTGAAGCCATGGCATTGTTAATATTGTGCCTACCAATAACTCCAAGTTTAAAATGCTCAGTATTTCCATTTTTCATAACTAGATCAAAGCTTGGTCTACCTATTTCATCAAAAGTGATATTTGTTGCATAGTAATCAGCGTTTGAATTTTCTTGTCCATAGGTAATCAATTCCCCTTGGACAGCATCTAAGATAAGTTTGTTATTTTCTTCGTTTAAGTTAAGTATTGTTTTTGAATTTTTATCTTGGTTTCTTAGATAAACTTTGAAGGTTTCTACTATATCATTTAAATCCTTGTAGTAGTCTAGGTGGTCTTCGTCAATATTTAAAATAATTACTGTCTGAGGGTAGTAGTATCTTATATTTCCCTTATATTCACATGCTTCAGTAACAAGAAAGTCTTCATTTCCAACTTTTACATTTCCTTTCATATCATCTAGATTTCCACCAAGTAAAATTGTGGCATTTTCATCTGAATGAAGGAGGATTTTAGAAATCATGCTTGTGGTAGTTGACTTACCATGGGAACCTGATATGGCGATGGAATTCTTATAATTCCTCATAAGTGCACCCAAGAATACACCTCTTGTAACAACAGGTACATCAAGTTTTCTTGCTTCAATTAATTCTTCGTTATCATCTGCAATTGCATCTGTATATACAACTAAGTCTGGGTTTTTAATATTTTCTTTTCTCTGACCAATGAAAACTTCTATTCCAAGATCTTTTAGGATTTTAACTGTATCTGATTCGCTCCTATCTGAGCCAGTAACCTTATATCCTTTTTCAAATAAAAGGTGGGCAAGCCCACTCATGGAAATACCACCGATTCCAATGAAATGAACATATTTATAATCGTGTCTATCTAAGTTAAATTCAAACATATATTGATAATCTCCTTAATAGTTAAGTCTTTAAGTATATTTACTACATTATACCATATTTAATAAAGAAAACTTGTCAAGTTCTACTTTGAATATGGGAATAGATGTCGTATATTTATATTATAATGTAAAGTTTAAAGGAGGGGCCATGAAATTTGTAGTAGCTAATGATCATGGGGGCATTGATCTTCAACCATCTGTTTGTGAAAAACTTGAAGAACTAGGTCATGAAGTCATTCATCTAGGTACTTATGACAAGGAATCTTGTGATTATAGTGATTTTGCCATCAAAGCTTGTGAAAAAATTATCAATAAAGAAGCTGATTTTGCTATCCTTATATGTGGTACAGGTTTAGGCATGTCTATGTCAGCAAATAAAGTTAAGGGAATAAGAGCAGCATGCGTTTCTGAGACATTTTCTGCAAGAATGAGCAGGGCTCATAACAATGCTAATGTATTATGCCTAGGAGCTAGAGTTATAGGAACAGAAGTTTGTAAAATGATTGTAGAAGAATTTGCAAAAACTGAATTTGAAGGTGGTCGTCACCAAATTCGTGTAGATAAAATTTGTAAAATAGAAGAAAATAACTGAGACTATTTGAGTCTCTATTTTTGTTTATAAAAAGGAGTATATATGACAATACCAACACCGCACATTTCTGCAACAAGCAAAGATCAGATAGCAAAAACAGTATTAATGCCGGGTGACCCTTTGAGGGCAAAATTTATTGCTGATAATTTCTTAGAAGATGTCACTCAATTTAATGATACTCGTGGTATGCTTGGCTTTACTGGCTACTACAAAGGAAAAAGAGTATCTGTAATGGGTAGTGGCATGGGAATACCATCTGCTATGATATATTACAATGAACTTTTTGATTTTTATGATGTAGATTGCATCATAAGAGTGGGTACGGCAGGTTCTATGCAAGAAGATGTTAAACTTCACGATATTGTAATTGCTCAATCAGCATGTTCAGAGTCATCTATAAATGATAATTTGTTTGGAAATATTCATTTTTCTGTAACTCCAGATTTTGACCTTCTAGTTAAAGCTGTGGAGAGATCAAAAGAACTAGGATATAGGACTCATTGTGGTCAAGTGCATTCTTCCGATCAATTTTATAATGAGATGGCTCCTAAAGTCTTTGAGAATTTAAGAAAATATGGAATTCTTTGTGTAGAGATGGAATCTTACGGTTTATTTATGGCAGCTAGAAAACATGGCAAAAAAGGCCTTGGAATCTTTACAATTTCTGACTCTCTTATTGAAAATGTAGCTGATAGTGCAGAAAATAGGCAAAAATCATATACAAATATGATGGAATTAGCCCTAGAGGTGGCTGAAGCCTAGATGATTAAAACAATAATAATGGCAGCTGGTGAAGGAACAAGGATGAAATCAGAAAAATCTAAAGTCCTTCATAAGCTTATCAATAAAGAAATTATAAAATACGTAAAAGATGCAAGTGATTTTCAAAATTCAGAAACTATTATAATTGGTGGAAAAAATAAATCTAAGCTAGAAGATTTATTTCCTGATGTAAAAATAGTAGAGCAAAAAATAGGTCCAGGCATCCCTTATGGAACCGGATACGCAGCAAGTCTTGCCCTAGATTTTGTGGAAGATGATGATCAAGTTTTGATCCTAAATGGAGATATACCGCTAATAAGAAAAGAATCTCTTGAAAAATTTATTGAATTCCATAATAAAACTGATTCTGCTTGCACAATTCTATCTACCATTATAGAAGAACCAAAAGGATACGGTAGAATCATCAGAAATGAAAATACAGACTTTGTAAAAATTACTGAAGATAGGGACCTAGAGTTAGGTCAAGAGAATATAAAAGAGATTAATGTTGGTATTTATATTTTTAAAGCCAAGGATTTAAAGTCTTCTCTTTCAAAAATAGATTCAAATAATGATCAAAATGAGCTTTACATAACGGATTGTATTGGTATCCTCAGAAATGAAGGAAAATTAGTAAGTGCTTATGTTAGTGAGAATTATGAAGAGTTTTATGGAATAAATAATAAGTATGAACTATATAAGGCAGAAAAAATTCTTCAAGCTAGGATAAATAAAGACCACATGATTAATGGTGTAATAATAGAGAGCCCTGAAACAACATTCATAGAAGAAGGAGTGGAGATAGGCTCTGACACTGTAATATCTGGTTTTGTAAAAATTTATGGTAAGTCTAGGATTGGAAAGTCTTGTTCAATTGAAGGGTCAACAAGAATTATTAATTCAACCATAGAAGATAATGTTAAAATAGATAATGCGGTTATAGAAGATTCTTATATGGAAGAAGATAGTAATATAGGTCCCTTTGCAAGACTGAGACCTAATGCACACATAGGTAGAAAAGTTCATATAGGTAACTTTGTTGAGGTTAAAAATTCAAGTCTTGGGGAAGGAACCAAGGCAGGTCATCTTGCCTATATTGGCGATAGTGACCTTGGTAAAGATATAAATATTGGTTGTGGAGTTGTTTTTGTAAACTACGATGGTAAATTTAAGCATAGGTCAATTATAGAAGACGGTGCCTTTATTGGTTCAAATGCGAATATAGTTGCTCCTGTCAAGGTTGAAAAAGAAGGCTTTGTTGCTGCAGGTTCTACCATAACCGAAGATGTTAACAAAGGTGAGTTGATAATCGAAAGAGCAGAGCAAAAACACATTAAGGGTTATGTTGAAAGAAAAAAAGAAAGAGATAAAAATCATAAGGAGTAGAAATGTTATCTAAATCAAATAAGTATATTCAAAGAGGGGAATTAAAACTATTAACAGGAAATTCCAACATCAAATTAGCAGAAAGTATGGCTAAAAACCTTGGAACTGAACTTACAAAGGCTGATATTGAAAAGTTTAAAGATGGGGAAATTAGCATAAAAATTAATGAGTCCATAAGAGGCAAGGATGTATTCATTGTTCAACCTACTTCTAGTCCTACAAATGATAACTTAATGGAATTACTAATTATGATTGATGCTTGTAAAAGGGCTTCTGCTGGATATATAAATGCCGTTATTCCGTATTATGGCTATGCTAGACAAGATAGGAAAACAAGAGGTAGAGAACCTATCACAGCAAAACTTGTTGCAAATCTGCTTACCGTAGCTGGTGCTAATAGGATGATAACTATGGATCTTCATGCAGGTCAAATTCAGGGATATTTCGATATACCTGTTGATCATTTTTCTGCAATTAGACTACTTTCAACTCACTTCCAATCATTCGCTTTTGACAAACCAGAGGAGTTTGTAGTAGTAAGTCCTGACCTTGGTGGTGTAAGGCGTGCAAGAGAATTTGCTGATTACTTAAAATTGCCGATAGCTATTATTGAAAAAAGAAGGCCTATGCCAAATGTTTCCGAGGTTATGTCTGTAATTGGTGATTTCAAAGGTAAACACGCTATTATCGTTGATGATATGATAGATACTGCTGGAACAATTACTAATGCAGCAGATTTCCTAGTTGGAAATGGTGCAAAAGATGTTTATCTAGTTGCAACTCACGGCGTATTCTCTGGAGATGCTGTAAAGAAACTTCAAAAACCATCTGTTAAAGAAGTTATAATCACAGACACTATAGCCCTACCAGAAGAAAAAAGAATAGACAAGATAACCCAACTATCTATAGCTCCACTTCTTGCTGAAGCTATTAACAGAATTAATACTTATGAATCAATAAGTGGTCTATTTACGGTTATTGAATAATGTATTTTATTGTAGGACTAGGCAATCCTGGATTACAATATGAAAATACTAGGCACAATGTTGGTTTTATGACGATTGATTATCTTGCGAACAAATATGATATAGATGTAAGAAAATTAAAATTTAAATCGCTCTATGGTCAGGGAGAAATCTCTGGCCATAAAGTTATGCTCATAAAACCTCAAACCTATATGAATAATTCAGGTGAAGCGATTAGAGAATTAAGAAATTTCTATAAATTTGATATAGATAAGTTAATTGTAATTTATGACGATATAGATATTGACTTTGGGACTATTAGGATTAGGAAGAAAGGCTCTGCAGGTAGCCACAACGGAATGAAGTCTATTATTTATCAAATTCAAGATGATCAATTTCCAAGGATAAAAATATCTATAGGTCAAAAACCAGAAAGGTGGGACCTAGCTAATTTTGTTTTAAGCGGTTTTAGCAAAGAAGAGGTAGGAGTCCTTGAAGATGAAATCAGGCTTGCTGCCGAAGGAATCGAACTAATCTTAAAAGAGGACATTGATAAGGCGATGAATAGGTGCAATTCAGTTAAGTTGGTGAAAAAAGATAATGAATAAATTAATTGAAAGATTAATTAATGTCGACCAAATTAATAAAATTAAATATCAGCTTAAAGATTACTCTCCTCTTTATATCCAAGGCTTAAGTGAAGGAGTTAAGGCACATCTTGTTTTAGGTCTTTTTGACTTATTGGATAAAAATTTGGTTTTTGTGGCTGAAAATCCAAAAAGGGCAGAAAGATTTATTGATGATATAAATGAAATATCAGATATTTCAAAATATTTCCCATCTCTTGATACAAATTTTTATAATATTAAATCAATTGATGATAAAAAAATCAATCAACGACTAGATACCTTGATCAGCCTTGCCAAGGGACAAAAATTTATTACTATAACAAGTATTGACGCTCTTAAAAATAAACTAACAACTTTAGTTAAATTTAATAAGTCTTTTGTTAGAATAGACGAAGAGAGCACAGTAGATGTTGATAATTTTATTTCAAGTTTATTAGCTCTCAATTATAATCCATCGGACTTTGTTGAAGAAAGAACTGACTTTGCAAAAAGAGGTTCTATTATTGATATCTGGCCCGTAAATTACGATAATCCTGTTAGAATTGAACTTTTTGACGATGAGATTGATTCTATAAGAATTTTTGATAAGGATACCCAAAGAACTGTAGAAAAAATTCAAAGCGTCGAAATAGGACCTGCTAATGAACTTCTATATGACAAAGATGACTATAAGAAAATTATTAAAGGGATTTTAAATGACCTTGAAAATAGAAAAATATCTGAAAGTAGAGATCAAAAACTTATAGATAAGTATAGGCAAATTATATCTTTCTTAGACCAGAGTATGTATGTTGCAAACAAAGATTTGATAAATGCCTATAGGGAAGATAATTATGATACATTTATTGATTACCTTCCAGAGGACACAGTTTTTATTTTTGATGATATCTCTAGAATCTATGAATCGGTCGCTACTAGCGACGAGAAATTTTTAGAAGATTTAACTTATCAAATGGAAAATGGAGAAGTGTTTGCTAGTTTTTCAAATTATTTGTTAGAGACTAACGATATCTATGAAAAAATTTCTGAAAAAAAGATTATAAATCTGACATCAATTCTTAAAAGGACAAAGTTATTTTCTCCCAAAAAAATTGTTGATCTTAAGACAATAGAGGCTGAAAATTTCAATAAAAATGTCGAAGAATTTATAAATACAAGTATTGACCTTGTTAATAGGGAACAAAAAGTCTTTGTTTTTGCTGGATCTAAATCACGCAAAGAAAAACTTCTAGAAAGTTTTATTGACAATGATTTTCTTCTTGCAGGTTTTGAAGAAAGTGTTTCGGATTTTGAAAAAATTCCAATAATTATTTCAGAAAAAAAGGCAAGTGAAGGTTATTTTATAAAAGACCTAAAACTCCATGTTTTTACAAGTAGAGAGATTTATGGGAAATCCTCAAATAGAAAACAAAAACCTAAAAAACTGTCATCAAAAAACATTATAAACTATTCTGACCTTGAAATTGGTGATTATGTTGTTCATGAAAATAATGGTATAGGAATCTATAAGGGTCTTACAAAAATTGAAAGAAATGATGTTGAAAAGGACTTTATTCTTATAGAATATAGAGGAAATGACAAGCTGTACATACCTGTTGATCAAATGAATCTGGTTAGTAAGTATATTGGCAATAGAGGCGAAAAGCCTAAGCTCTCTGCCCTAGGTTCTGTCCAGTGGCAAAAATCCAAGCAAAGAGCCAAAAAAGCTGTCGATGAAATTGCAGATGATCTTGTAAAATTATATGCAAAAAGAGCTAAAGAAAAAGGTCATGCTTTTTCAAAAGATACTAGCTGGCAAAATGAATTTGAAAATTCCTTTCCTTACGATGAGACATTATCTCAGTTAAGAAGCCTTGAAGAAATTAAAAAGGATATGGAAAGTGAAAATCCTATGGATAGGTTGTTGTGTGGTGATGTTGGCTATGGAAAAACAGAAGTAGCTCTAAGGGCTGCCTTTAAAGCCATAATGGATGGTTATCAAGTGGCTTTCCTTGTTCCGACTACAATTTTAGCTAATCAGCATTATCACACAATGCTTGAAAGATTTAAAGATTTTCCTGTATCATGTGCTATGCTTTCAAGATTTAATACCAAGGCTAAGGATGAGAAGATTCTTAAGGATATTAAAACCGGAAAAGTGGATATTGTTGTTGGAACTCATAGACTTCTATCAAAAGACATCAAATTTAACAAGCTTGGACTCTTGATAATAGATGAAGAGCAAAGATTTGGGGTAAAGCATAAAGAAAAATTTAAGAAATTAAAATCATCAATTGATGTCTTAACCCTATCGGCAACACCGATACCAAGAACACTTCAGATGTCACTTTCCGGAATAAGGGACTTATCGACTTTGGATGAGCCACCAGAAGATAGGCTACCAGTAAATACCTATGTTTTAGAATATGACTCTGGAATAATTAGAGATGCAATTCTTAAAGAAATTAATAGGAATGGTCAAGTATATTTTGTTTATAATAGGGTAAATGATATTGAAAAACTTTATCTTCAAATAAAAGATCTTGTTCCTGAAGCAAGCATAGATATTGTTCACGGGCAAATGAGTCCAAGGCAAATTGAAAATATAATGCTTGATTTTATTGAAGGTAAAACCGATATCTTGCTGGCCACAACAATTATTGAAACAGGTATGGATATAAAAAATGTTAATACCATAGTAATCTATGATGCTGATCTTATGGGCCTTTCTCAGCTTTATCAGCTAAAGGGAAGGATAGGTAGAGGATACAGATCTTCATACGCATATTTCACTTATAGGACAGGAAAAATTTTAACAGAGATTGGTGAAAAGCGATTAAAATCAATCAGGGACTTCTCAGATTTTGGGTCAGGTTATAAAATTGCCATGAAAGACCTAGAGCTAAGGGGGGCAGGAAATCTCTTGGGGGAAAGTCAATCAGGCCATGTAGAAGCTGTTGGTTATGATCTTTATGTAAAATTCTTACAAGAAGCGGTCGAAAAAGCTTCTGGTAAAGAAGTTAAAATCAAAGACGAAAATCCAACCTTCATTGATATTAAGGTCGATGCCTACATTCCAAATTCATATATTAGTGATTCTTCACAAAAAATTGAGATTTACAACCGTATAGCTAATATTGATGATAAAAAAGATTATGAGGCTTTGGTTGAGGAATTAATAGACGTTTATGGCGATATTCCTATAATCGTGGATAATATAATGTATGTGTCCCTAATCAAATCTCTCGGTTCAGCTAATGGTATTACTGAGATTAGAGAAATTGATAACAAGATTAATTTATTCTTTTCTGATAGAGATTTTTATTCTTTTGAAGAGCTTAAGGGTATAAATAATTCATACAAGGGTGAGATGAGTTTAGACTTATCGAATAAACCAGCTTTTAAAATCCCTGTTACAAAGAGTAAATTACTTGACACATACGAACTTTTAAATACAATTAACAAAATAAGGAGTAAATGATGAATAAGAAACTATTAATTGCAATGTTAGCATCAACAATGGTGCTAGGCGCTTGTGGAAATCAAGCAAATGACGGTAAGAAAGATACAAAAGTAGAAGAAAAGGCTAAGGAAGTTAAAGAACTTGATAAGGGAACAATTGCCATAGTCAATGGAGAAAAAATTTCAAAAGATGATTACAAGGCTGAAATGAGTTTTTATGGAGCAATGCTTGCAAGCAGACAAAACCTTAAAAATTCAATTGTCCAAATGATGGTTCAAGATAAACTTATTTCTGACGATATGAAGGCAAATAAGATTGAAGTTGCTGATAAAGATGTTAATGAAGCTTTCCTTAATTCAGTAAAACAATTTGGCGGTCAAGAACAATTTGATAAGATGCTGGATGACTACAACATGGATGTAGAAAAATTCAAAGAAACTGTAAAAAAAGATTTAATGTATAAAAAACACAAAGAATGGTTTGAAAAAGAACATCCTGTAACTGAAGAAGAAATCAAACAATATTTCGAAGATAATAAAGACCAATTTGCTAAACGTGATGCATCACACATTTTAGTAGAAGACGAAAAAACAGCTAAAGAAGTTAAAGCGAAATTAGATAAGGGTGAAGATTTTGCTGACCTAGCAAAAGAATATTCAAAAGATACAGCTAATGCTGGAAAAGGTGGAGAGCTAGGAACATTTTCAAAAGGTCAAATGGTAAAAGAATTTGAAGATGCAGTTTTTGCTCTAAAAGAAGGCGAAATTTCTGAACCAATCAAAACTCAATTTGGTTACCACATCATAAAATTAAATAAGATTGCTGATTCTGTTGAAGATAACAAAGAAGCAATTACTAAGGCTCTTAATGACAAAAAGTATGCTGACTATATCAAAGAATTAAATGAAAAAGCAAATGTTGTAACAGAAGCAACTATTGCTAAAAATAAAGCAGCAGAAGGCGAAAAAGAAGGATCAGAAGAAAAGCCTGAAGAAAATTCAAAAAAAGAAAAATCTGGCGAAACTAAAGAAAATGAAAAAGATAAAAAAGATAATAATTAGTTTATTATCTTTAAGCCTTTGCCTAATTATTTTTTCTTCTTGTAAAAAAAATAACGCCAATGAAAATGCAATAGCATTGGTAGATGGCGAAGCAATAGACAAAGAAATGTTTGATAAGGAGTTGGAGTTTTATCTGACATTTTATTCTAAAAAGTACGGCGACTCTTACTTAGAAAATAAAAATTCTAAGGGAAAGACTAATAAAGATCTTCTAAGGGATGACTTACTTGATTCAATGATAAAAGACCAGGTCATGCTCAATGATCTGGCTAAGAAAAAAATAGAAATTGATGATAATACAGCCAACAAAATAAGAAGTGATATGGAAAAAGAATTGGGCGATAAAAATTCATTGAAGGCAAATATGAAGGCCTTAAATATTAGTGAAGGAGATTTCTCCGATGTGATTTTTAACGACTCAATTAGGAAAATTCACTACGATTATTTTCTAACTCATAATAAAATCAAAGATTCAGAAATATTAGAATATTATAAGGCAAATGATGACCTTCATATATTGTATAAGTACAATGTATTAGTGTTTGATAATAAGGATGGAGCTGAAAAAACTAAAGCTAGTATAAAAAACCAAGTTGATTTTAGAGAAGCTTTAAAGAATCCAGTTAGAAACTACAAAATCATAAATTCAGATTTTGTTTATAAAGATGATCCCTTGCTTGTAGAATCTAAAATGAATGAGAAAGATAAGATTAGTGAAATATTTGAACATGACGGTAAGTATATGATTCTTATGATTAACTCATATAATGAGAATGAAAATGAACTTTTGATGCATACAAAAGACAAATATCTTAAGGATGCTTACGAACAATATCTAAATAAATTAGTAAAATCTAGTAAAATAAAGGTATTTATATGAAAATGCTTGATTTTATTGAATTTGTTATGTATAATCAATCTTAGAGTTAAACAGAATACATGTTGATTTATAGGAGGAAATATGAATAAATCAGAATTATTAAATAGCATATCAGAAAAAAGTGGTCTTAAAAAAGTTGAATCTGAAAAAGCACTTAACGCATTTTTAGAAACAGTAGAAGAAGCACTTGTAGCTGGTGACAAAGTTCAACTTGTTGGTTTTGGTACTTTCGAAGTTAGAGATAGAAAAGCTAGAGAAGGTAGAAACCCAAGAAAACCAGAAGAAGTAATCCAAATCCCTGCTTCTAAAGCTCCAGTATTCAAAGCTGGTAAAACTCTTAAAGAAGCTGTTAACAAATAATAAATTAGAATTTTAAAAAACCGGATCTTGAAATAAAGAGCCGGTTTTTTTATTTTTTTATAGGTGTTCAAGCTTGAAGTCAATCTTTTGGTCTAGATCAACTCTTATGGTTGAAAAATTTTCATAGTAAACCATTCCATCTTTGGCACCCTTAGCTTTATTAACATTCTTCTTTTCTGTATAGTCTACATCCACTTTTTTATCATTAGAAAGTGATGAGTTAAGTGCAGCAAGATAGGCGGCTACCATTATATCATCATCGTAAAACTTATCAGCTTTTAATATTACATGGCTACCTGGGCTATCCTTAACGTGAAACCAGAGGTCATCCTTCCTAGCAACTTTTAGAGTAATATAGTCATTTTGTTTTGAATTTTTTCCGACATATATGTCAGCTCCGTTTTCAGTTTTATAATGAAGGGGCTTAGAAGGTTTAGATTTTTTCTTGTCTTTATTTTTTTTCTTTATCAACTTATTGTCAATCATTTCTTCTCTAATTTCTTCTAAATCTGAAATAGATTTTACTCTTGTAATAAAGTCCTCTAATTGATCTAAGTAGGATAGAAGATTTTCTTGCTTTGGTAAATCTTTTTGAGCGTAAACAATTGATGTTTTTATCTTTTTAGACCTATTATAGTAATCGTTTATATTCTCCCAAGGAGTTTTCATTGGATTTAGGGATATTTTTACCGGCTTATTTTGATTATAAAAGTCTTCTAGGGTAATTTCCTTGGCTTTTTCTTCAATCCTGTATAGGTTAGCTGCTAATAGGTCTGCATTTTTCTTTGCGTTTTCTGCTTGATTTTTCTTCGAAATATTAGTATTTAAAATACTTATCTTTTTACTTACAGCTTTTTTATGATTGTTAATTATTTTTATAATATTTGCCTTAGCTTGGTCTAATCTATCATTTGATTTATTTATAGAATAAAAATCATCTATGGCCTTACTCATTAAATCATAGGAGTTTTCACTAAAATTTAAGTGGGTTAATTTAAGAGTATGGTATTCTTTAATTTTTCTTTCATCCCTATAATCATAGGCACCCAATTTATTTTCCAGAATATCATTTCTTAACTTAAGGAGTAAATGATTTAATTCGTTTTTATCAGATTCGCTCACAAGTCCCCAATTTATCCTAGGATCAATCTTAGCCCTATGGATAAGTTCCCTACCAATAATAGGAGAAAATCCCTCATAATAGCTATAAAAGACCTTATAAGGCTCAATACCATTAGGTATCCTTGGGCTAATAGCAAATATATCTGCTTTAAAGTCAGCATCACTTATATCAATTTTTTCACTTTCGATTCTTTGATAGGGAAGGGATGGAAAAATTTGCCTAACTGAAGACATTTGGTCATTTACTCTCTTAATTGCATCAATAATTTTATAGTTATCGTCGGTTAAGATAATATTTGAATGTCTGCCCATAATTTCAATTATCAATTTTTTGCTGGTATCAAAGCCCATTTCATCAATTGACCCTATGGAAAATTCCACAACTCTGTCAAGTCCGTATTGTTTTATATCCAAAATCTTTCCTTGACCAATATGTTTTCTTAAAACCATGCAAAAATTATCAGGTTTTTCAGGATTTTCATATTTTTTTTCAGTCAAATTTATTCTTGCCTCATTATTATTTGCACTTAACAATAATTTTACTGACTTACCCATTGAATATATGTTAAAAACTAAGTCGTTTTTTGATGGTTGGGATATTTTTTGGATTTTCCCACCAAGAACTTCACTTTTGAGTTCGTTTACTATTTTTCTTGTTACTATTCCGTCAAAACTCATAATTCACCTCAGTTATATTATACTCTTTGCCATCAAACATGATACTTGAAGTAAAAACATATAAAAGTAAAATGAATAAGATAAGGGGGAGTGATGAAAAAGGGATTTTTATTAGTAATATCAGGACCGTCTGGAGTCGGTAAAGGTACTGTTCTTCATGATTTGATGAACACCCAAACAAACTTAGTATATTCTGTATCTGCCACCACTAGAAAGAAAAGGGATGGAGAGATAGAGGGAGTTAGCTATTTTTATTTAGATCACGATCAGTTTGAAAAAATGATCGCTGAAGATAAATTCCTTGAATATGCTCAAGTCCATAACAATTATTATGGAACACCCAAAGAATTCGTAGAAAAAAAGATAAACGAAGGCAAAATCGTAATACTAGAAATAGATGTACAAGGAGCTCTAAATATCAAGAAAAATACTGATAATGGAGTCTTTATTTTTTTAGCTCCACCAAGTCTTAAGGAATTAAAGAAAAGAATCGTAGGACGAGGTACAGAGACTGACGAAGATATTAAAATTAGGATGAATAATGCTAAAAAAGAGCTACAGTATATCAAGGATTACGATTATATAGTTGTTAATGACCACCTAAATTCTGCCATAACATCTGTTAATGAAATAATAAATGCGGAAAAACATAAGGTATTTAGGGAAGAAAATTTAGTATTTGAGGAGGATTAATGAAAAATCCATCATTTAAAACATTATCTGAAGTTAGCCCAAGTAGGTATGAAATTTGCATGATGTGCGCTAAAAGAGCAAGAAGAATTGTAAATGGATCTGCACCTTTAACTAAACATTTAGAGGCTAAACCAGTAACTCAAGCCTTAAATGAGGTTATTGAGGGTAAAGTAAGAAAAAAGTAATAATATGTTAGAAAATAAAAACATACTCCTAGGTGTAAGTGGAGGAATTGCTGCTTATAAGGTTTTAGACTTATGTTCTCGCCTTAAGAAAAGAAATGTAAATCTTAAGATAATTATGACTAAGTCTGCAACAGAATTTGTAAATCCTATTAGTTTTGAAACAATGGGAAGATGCATGGTTTATACAGATTTATTCACTGGCCATCATGAAGAAGTTCATCACATAGAGCTTGCCAAATGGGCGGATTTGATGCTACTAGCTCCAGCTAGTGCTAATACAATTGCGAAGATGGCTCATGGAATAGCTGATAATTTTCTTTTGTCAACCTATCTTGCCTTTGATAAGGATGTTGTAATAGCACCTGCTATGAACACCAATATGCTTAAGGCAAAGGCCACACAAAGAAATATTCAAATTTTAAGTGAAGATGGGGTTAGGATTATAAAACCAGAACCAGGTCTTTTGGCTTGTAATACAATAGGGGATGGAAGGCTTGAAGAGCCTGAGGAGATTGTAGATTTTCTTGATGATTATTTTACAGAAAAAGATCTCTTAGGCAAAAAAATTATTGTGACAGCTGGTCCAACTGTAGAACCAATTGATTTTGTTAGGTACATAACCAATAATTCTAGTGGTAAGATGGGTTATAATATAGCTAATGAAGCTAGGAAGCGTGGTGCAGAAGTTGTTTTGATTTCTGGTCCAGTAAACCCTCTTAAGGTTAATGGTGTCAAAAGAATAGAAATTAAAACTAATTCTGAAATGAAAGATGCAATTGAAAGAGAGTTTAAAAATTCTGATGCCCTAATAATGTCTGCAGCACCTGTTGATTATAAGGTTTCAAATCCAAGTGACAGAAAAATTAAAAAAGATGGTTCTAATTTAAGCTTAGAATTAATCGAAAATATTGATATAATAAAATATTTTGGATCAATAAAAAAAGACCAAACTATTATTGGTTTTGCTGCAGAAACTGATGATTTGATTGCTAATGCAAAGAGAAAACTATCTAAGAAAAATTTAGACTATATTATTGCTAATGATTTAACCAAATGGGGAGCAGGTTTTGATGTAGACACAAATGTTGCATCAATAATTTCTGAGGATCAAATAATTAACTTGGATATTATGCCTAAAAGCCAGCTGGCAAATAAAATATTAGATCTATTAAGGTGATAATTTGTACGCAAAAGTAATTATTGATAGCAAAAGCAGATTTTTAAATAGATCTTTTACCTATCATATTCCAGAAAAATTAAATAATAAATTACAAAGAGCAATGAGGGTCTTAGTTCCTTTTGGTAAGGGAAATAAGACTGTCGTTGCTTTTGTTTATGAAATTTTAGGAGATTTTGAAGCCGACTATGAGATCAAAGATATAATATCAATAATTGATGAAAATAAACTAGTTAGTGACGAATTATTAGACCTGGCATTTTTTATGTCAAAAGAATATCTTTCTCCAATCCAGCTATCATTTAAACAAGTTCTGCCACCTACTAGTATTGATAAAATAAAAACTTTTTATTTGGCGAATTCAAAAGAAGATAATGAAATACTTAATTATTTACAAATTGAGAGAAGTAAGGAGGAAATATTAAATAAATTTCCGAATAGCCTGGAAATATTAAATAAATTAGTTGAAGATAAGAAGCTTAAGGTCTTGTATGAAGCAAGTGATAAAATAAAAATTACTTATGATACTTATATAAAAATAAAAAATTCTAATATTAAACTAGCAAAGAATGCCAAAAAACAAAAGAAAATTATTGATTATCTAAAATATCATGGACAAACTAAGCAGAGTGATCTACTTAAAAATACTTCCTCTTCCTTATCTTCATTAAGATCTCTTATTGAAAAAGATATAGTTGAGGAAATTCAAAAAGAGGCTAATAAGGAGATTAAGTTAGATACAAACAGATATGATAAACACTCATTAAACGAAGACCAAGAAAAAGCTTTTAAAACTATTCTTAGTAAAGATAAGGGGCAATTTTTATTGTTTGGGGTAACAGGATCTGGGAAAACTGAGATATTTTTACAGGTTGTCGAAGAAGTTATAAAACAAGGAAAAGAAGCAATTATACTAGTTCCTGAAATTTCTCTAACTCCACAAACTATTGAGAGATTTTCAGGTAGATTTAATGAAAAAATTGCAATAATTCATTCAAGGCTCACTCCTAAAGAAAAATTCAACCAATGGATGATGATAAAAAATGGTGAAGTTAAAATTGCCATTGGAGCAAGATCAGCCATTTTTGCACCATTTGATAATCTTGGAGCTATTATTATAGATGAAGAGCATGATAATTCTTATATATCATCAAAAGACCCCAAGTACCATACAAGAGAAATTGCAAAATACAGAGCGTTTTACCATTCTTGCAAGCTGATTATGGCTTCAGCGACTCCTTCAATTGAAACTATGAAGGAAGTAAAGGATGGAAAACTAGATCTCTTGCACCTAAGAACTAGGGTTAATAATACTATGCCAGATATTAATTTGGTTGATATGAGAGAAGAGCTAAAAAATTCAAATTACTCTATGCTTTCATACAAACTGCAAGAAGAAATTAGGAAAAATCTTTCAAATAAAGAACAGACGATTTTATTTTTAAACAAAATAGGTCATGATTCATTCACCTTTTGTAGAGCCTGCGGATATGTTGTAAAATGTGAAGCCTGTGATGTAGCTATGACTTACCACAAAAATGTTGACAAACTTGTATGTCACTACTGCGGGAGGACCAAAAATCAAGTAAGAGTATGCCCAAACTGCCATTCAAAAAAGATTAAAGAATTTGGAGCAGGTACAGAAAAGCTTGAAGAAGAAGTAAGGCAATTTTTCCCAGACGCAAATATTTTTAGAATGGATTCAATGATAGCAACTAACAAGGCAAAGTATGACCACATGTATAGGTCTATGAAGGAAGGAAAGATTGATATCCTACTAGGAACACAAATGATTGCTAAAGGCCTTGATTTTGAAAATGTAACCTTAGTTGGGATAATATCTGCAGATCTTTCTTTGAATGTGGGAGATTTTTCTGCCCAAGAAACAAGTTTTCAACTTTTAACCCAAGTAGCGGGCAGGGCGGGTAGAGCTAATAAGCCGGGAAGGGCTATAATTCAAACCTATAAACCTGAAAATTTCGTAATTCAGGCTGTTAAGGAAAATGATTATGAAAGTTTTTTTGCTAATGAGCTTAAAATTAGAGAGGCTTTTTCATACCCACCTTTTAAAAATATAATTACGATAAAAATTATAAATGAAAATAGGGTAAAGACCATAGATATTTCTAGAGAATTTACTACTGAGCTGAAAAATTTAATGAAATCTAATTTAAATGTTGAAATAATAGGTCCAAATCCTTGCAAAATATCAAGAATAAATAACAAATACAGGTATAATATTCTTGTGAAGGTTAGTGACAAGGACCTTGATATTTGTAGAGATGTTATAAGCAGGGTTAGGAATTCTTTAATCAATAAATACAATGATACATCATTTATTGTTGCATTAAATCCTGTGAATATTAATTAAGGAGTCGGTATGTTTAATTTTTTTAAAAGGAAAAAGAAAAAATCTGAAGAACATGAAAACAAAGAAGTCATAAGAGAATCTGGTCAAGAATTAACTAATGATAATAGTAATTCAAATAGTGACGATAAGACTAACGAAGAATTTAATAAGTTCAATGAAGTAAATAAAAACAACAACTTAATTGACAAAATAGTAGAAAAGTTTGATGAAGTTAAAGAAGAAGTCAAATCTGGAGTAGAAAAACTAGAAGATAAGACTGAAGAAATTACTGATGATGTTAAATCAGCAGCAGAAAAAGCAGAGGCTAAGGCTGTAGAAGTTTCAGAAGAAGTGAAGTCTGAAGTAAAAGATATTGAAAATAAAGTTGAAGAAAAATCTAGTAATATTAAAGCCGGAAGATTTATAGACTTAACAAAAACTGAAAATACGGAAAAAAAAACTCTAAAAACTGAAGATGAGAAATTAAAAGAACAACAAGAAGAAAATCCAGAAAAAAAAAGCTTAAATATACCAACTGAAGAAGAAATCCATGATTTCAAATTAGAAGAAACTGAAGAACCAGTTAAAGAAAAAGAATCGATATTTGATAGGTTAAAAAAGGGCTTAACAAAGACTAGAGATAGTTTTACATCAAGTCTAACAAATCTTTTTACAAGAAATGTGAAAATAGACGATGATTTATATGATGAGCTTGAAGAAATCCTAATTTCTGCAGATATTGGTATGAACTCAACAATAGAAATTGTTGATGAATTACGTGGAGAAATCAAGAAAAGGTCTATTAAAGAAGCTGATAAAATTTATCCTGTCTTAAAAGAAATAATGATTAAAAATCTTGATGAAAACAACCTTAACAATGAAATTAAATTTAAAAAAGGAAAATTAACAGTAATTCTAGTAATAGGTGTAAATGGTGTAGGAAAAACTACTACAATTGGTAAACTTGCAAATAATTTCAAAAATGAAGGTAAAACAGTAATGCTTGCAGCAGCTGATACTTTTAGAGCAGCAGCTATAGATCAGCTCCAAGAGTGGGCAAAAAAAGCTGATGTAGAGCTTATTTCTCACAAAGAAGGTGCTGATCCATCAGCAGTAATTTTTGATGCTATAAAATCAGCTCGTAGTAAAGATGTAGACGTTTTAATATGTGATACTGCAGGAAGACTTCATAATAAAAAGAATTTAATGCAAGAGCTAGATAAAATCAATAGAACAATTGATACTCACGCAGTAAATTCAAATAGGGAAAACCTATTGGTACTTGATGCTACAACAGGACAAAATGCAGTAAGCCAGTTAAGAGAATTTAAAAATGTTACTGAGATTACAGGGCTAATTCTTACAAAACTTGATGGTACTGCAAAAGGTGGGGTAATATTTCCACTACAGGTTGAAGTAGAAGTTCCAGTTAAATATATAGGCGTCGGTGAAGGAATTGATCATTTGCAAAAATTCGATTCAAAATCTTTTGTAGAAGCAATGTTTTAATGTTGAAATATAGGTTTTAAGTGGTATATTATTCAGGTACTACAACAATCACACTCATGGATGGGTATTACGTTGCCGATAGTGGTTTAATATCCAGTTGAGATGAGTGGAAGAAAAAACGGAGGTAAATATGGCAGTAGTTTCAATGAAAAAATTATTAGAAGCAGGTGTACACTTTGGACACCAAACAAGAAGATGGAATCCAAAAATGTCAAGATTCATCTTCACAGAAAGAAATGGTATCTATATTGTAGATCTACAGAAAACAGCTAACCAAATTGAGGAAGCTTATAAAGTAATGAGAGACATCGTTGCTGATGGTGGTAGAGTTCTATTCGTAGGTACAAAAAAACAAGCACAAGACTCAATTCAATCAGAAGCTAAGAGATCTGGTCAATACTACGTATCTCACAGATGGTTGGGTGGTATGCTTACAAACTTTAAAACAATCAGAAAAAGCGTAGAAAAACTTCAAAGATACGAAAGAATGGAAGAAGATGGAACATTTGATCTTCTACCAAAAAAAGAAGTTCTTCAATATCAAAAAGAAATGGATAAGCTAGAAAGAAACCTTGGTGGTATAAAGGAAATGGAAGAACTACCAGATGTACTATTTGTAGTTGATCCAGGTGAAGAATCTATAGCAGTACACGAAGCTAAAATACTTGGTATTCCAGTAATAGCTATAGTTGATACAAACTGTGACCCAGATGAAGTTGACGTTCCAATCCCAGGTAACGATGATGCAATTAGAGCTGTAAAACTTATTACATCTGTAATGGCAGATGCTGTAATTGAAGCAAATCAAGGTAATGAATTTGATCCTTCTAATGATGAATATGAAGAAGAGGTTGAAGAAGAAGCTTCTGAAGTGGAAGTAACAGAAGAAGAAAACCTATCTGATGAAGCAATAAAAGAAGCAGCTGAAGAAATAAAAGAACAAGCTTTCGAAGAAAACGAAGCAGAATAAGTAGAGGAGATTTAGATGGCAATTAGTGCAAAATTAGTTAAAGAATTAAGAGAAAGAACTGCCGCTGGAATGATGGACTGCAAAAAAGCTCTTGAAGAAGCAGGCGGGGATATTGATAAAGCTCAAAAAATCCTAAAAGAAAAAGGACAAGCAACTCTTGATAAAAAATCTGGTAGAATTGCTGCAGAAGGTGTTATTGGTTCTTACATTCACAACGATAAGATTGGCGTAATTGTTGAAATCAATACTGAAACAGATTTTTCAGCTAATACCGACACAGTTAAAAACTTTGCTAGAGATATAGCAATGCACGTTGCTGCAAGTGCTCCTAAGTACATCTCTGAAGAAGATGCAGATGAAGCTGATGTGGCTGAACAAAGAGAAATCCTAATCAACCAAGCAATCAACGAATCAAGCGATAATATGCCTGAAGATAAGAAAAAAATGATTGCTGAGAAAAAGGTTGAAGGTAGACTTAAAAAATGGTTCTCAGAAGTTTGCCTACTAGATCAAGCCTTCATCAAAAACCCTGATTTAACGGTAGAACAACTTCTAAGAGATACTGCTAACGAAGTTGGCGAGAACATCAAAATCAGAAGATTTGCTAGATTCCAAGTAGGTGAAGGTCTTGAAAAGAAAGAAGAAGACTTTGCTGCTGAAGTAGCTAGCCAAATGAATGCATAATATAAAAATTTAAGCATAGACAATGGAAAGATAGCCTTGTCTATGCTTTTTTAATTGCGATAATATAAGTTGGTAAAAATACTGAATATAATTAAATTTATTTATTATAATAACTAGGTAATTAAATAAAACAATAGTTGACAAAATTATCAATCTAATGTATCATATACATAGTCGATTTAACACGCTAATGTATTTATAAGGAGCTATTATGAAAAATGAAAAAAATATCAGGCTTCCAAATTTAATTGAATCAGCCTTGCCTATTATAACGATGGTTAGTTTAATGATTTATTTATTTGTATTTGCTAAAGATGGGGAAGAAAATATATATGATGCCGCTCACCTCCCTCTTATTTGCGGGATAATGGTTGCTTGTATAGTTGGATTAAGGTGCGGGAATAGTTTTAGAGATATGCTTGATGGTATGATTGAACGTATAAGAACTACTCTTGATGCCATATTAATTTTACTTACTGTAGGTCTTCTTATATCATCTTTTATGATATCAGGAACTATACCAGCTCTTATATATTACGGTCTAAGTTTTTTAAGCCCAAAGTTATTTCTTCCTATTGGGTGTATAATTACTGCTTTAGTTAGTCTTGCTTGTGGTTCTTCTTGGACTGCTACGGCTACAATAGGAATAGCCTTTATGACTATAGGCCAAGGCCTTGGAATAAATCCAGCTATCACAGCGGGTATGGTTATATCAGGTGCTTACATAGGAGATAAGTTTTCACCCTTATCAGATACGACAAATCTAGCTACAGGTGTAGCTAAAACAGGTCTTTTTGACCACGTTACAGCTATGGTTTCAACAACTGGTCCGGTTTTCTTAATTTCTTTAATTCTCTATAGCCTATTAGGTATTAGAGCCAATGTTATAAACTATGACTCAAATATTGCGAAAGGAATAAAAACTGCACTCTCTAGTAATTTCAACTTAAACCCCTTAGTCCTACTTCCTATTGTTTTGATTGTTTTTATTTGTATATTAAGGATTGAAGGTCTTGCAGGTGTTATAATTGCTGTTATTGTTGGACTTATATTTTCTTTTATATTTCAAGAAAAAAGAAGTCTGGCAGAAATTTTTGCTATTCTACACTATGGACCAGACATTGCTACTGGCAATGAATTTGTAGACAAGGCTCTAGCTAAAGGTGGTATGGATAATCAAATGTGGACGGTTAACCTTATACTTTTAGCTGTTTCCTTTGGTGGAGCTCTGGAAAGAGCTGGTATTATTGAAAGGCTCTTTGCTCACCTTAAAGAAAGGATAAATTCAGTTGCTGGTCTTGTATTCGTAACTATGCTCACTTCAATTTTCTGCGATGCAACTATGTGTGATCAATTTTTAGGTATAGGTGTTCCTGCCCCACTATATGAAGATAAATATGATGAACTTGGTCTATCAAGGAATATGCTTTCAAGAACCCTTGAAGATGCTGGTACATTATGGGCTGTAATGTTCCCATGGACAGCGTGTGGTGCATATCAAATGAAGACCTTGGGTGTTAGTCCTATTAGCTTTTTCCCATTCGCCTTTGTAAATTTATTAAATCCTATTTATGCACTTATAACTGCTCTTTTGAAAAGAAATATTTTCTGGGCAGACGGAGCATACACTAATATTTTTGGTAAAACAAAGATGAAAAAAATGGCTAAGGCTCCTGAAGAAGCTAGAGAGTTTGCTATTAAAAATTTGATAAAATTAAGAAACGAAGGCAAGGCTCCACAAGTAAATATAAGTTAAGGAAAGATATAAAAATTGAAATATTTTAAGTTATAGAAATCCGTTATCTAAGAGGAAGCAAAGCTTCCTTTTTTTTTTACTTTTAAATGACCTTATTTTATAGTATAGTAAATATGTAGGAATTAAGACAACTTATTTTTATATAAATGATGATTATATAAATTAATCGAATTTTTTGAAAGGAGAAATACAATATGAAGAATAATCCAACTGAATTAATTGGAGGAACTCCTATATTGAAACTTAACTCACTCAAGAAAGAGGGAAGAGCAGATATATATGTTAAAATAGAAAAAAACAACCTAGCCGGCTCTATTAAAGATAGGATAGCTCTATATATGATAGAAGAAGCTGAAAAATCAGGCAAGCTTAAAAAAGGTGGTACAATTGTAGAACCAACTAGTGGTAATACCGGTGTAGCCCTAGCAGCTCTTGCTGCAGCAAAAGGCTATAATCTTATCTTAACAATGCCAGCTTCAATGAGTATTGAAAGAGCAAAATTAGCTATGGCTTATGGAGCAAAGGTAATTAGGACAACAGAAGGTGCCCTCCAGGGTGCTGTTGATAAGGCAAAAGAACTTGCTGAAGAAAACGGATATTTCTTGCCTGACCAATTTTCAAACCCAGCCAATATTAAAGCTCATTATGAAACAACAGGTCCAGAGATTTTATCTGAAATAAGTCCAGATGCTTTTATAGCTGGTGTTGGAACTGGTGGCACTGTAACAGGAACAGGTAGAAGATTAAAGGAAGCAAATCCTAATACAAAGATATACGCAATAGAACCAGCTGAAAGCCCACTTTTATCTGGTGGCAAGGCTTCTGGCCATAAAATTCAAGGTATAGGTGGAAATTTTATTCCAAAAAATTTAGATTTTGATATTCTTGATGGTATTGTTGACGTTAAAAGCGATGATGCTATAAATATGTCAAGACAGCTTGCAAAAGATGAAGCTTTAGCAGTAGGAATATCATCAGGAGCTAATGTTGTAGGTGCAATTGAAATTGCCGATAAATTAGGAGAAGGGAAAGTTGTGGTAACTGTTTTACCTGATACGGGCGAAAGATACTTATCAACTGAATTATATGACAATGATCAATTATAACGAATACAAAGAAGAATTAATTAAAAACGCCCTAGAACATGACCCAGCATTAAAAAGTGAAGAGGAGGCTATCCTCTTCTCTGCTGGTATAAAGGCCCTATTATCTCATTATATAGCACATAATCTATATCTAGAAGGCAAATTATATGAAGCACAAGAGATGGCTTATAAGACTAGGATGGAAACAGGAATTGAGATTCATCCTGGAGCAAAAATTGGAAGAAGATGTTACATAGATCATGGTATGGGAGTTGTTATTGGAGAGACAGCTGAAGTAGGTGATGATGTTTTAATGTATCACTCAGTCACCCTAGGAGCTGTAACAAATAAGAAGGTTAAAAGACACCCAACCGTAGGCAATAACGTAATGATAGGAGCAGGTGCCGTTTTACTTGGTAATATTAAAGTAGGTGATAATTGTAGAATTGGTGCAAATTCTGTTGTATTAACAGATGTACCAAGTGATTCAACTGCGGTAGGCGCGCCAGCAAAAATAATTCCACATAAAAAGTAGTTTTATGCTACTTTTTTTATTTTGTAAATAATGAAAACTATTTCGTATAATTATAAAAAAATGGTATAATATAAATGGAATATTAAAATTTCCATATTATTGGAGGTGATATGATGTTAGATAATATGAATCCAATTGTTGTTCTCATCATATTTGTCGCCTTCGTATTGTTAGCTTTTTATTTTGGCTATCTTTATCGTAAGAAAATTGGGGAGTCTGTAATAGGCGGTGCTGAAAATCTCAGTAGGCAAATTATAGATGATGCCAACAAACAAGCAGAAGCATTAAGAAGAGAAACTCTTATTGATGCTAAAGATGAAATTTCAAAATTGAAATCTGAAAATGAAGAAATGCTGAATCAAACAAGGAATGAACTAAATAAAAGAGAAGCTCGTTTGATTAAGAAAGAAGAAAGTTTAGACAATCGATCTTTATTGATTGACAAAAAATCTGATCAAATCTCTAGTGATCAGAAAAAGTTACAACAAAAAGAAGAAAAAATTGACAAGTTAATAGAACAACAAGAGTTGGAATTACAAAATATCGCTGGACTCACCAATAATGAAGCTAAAGAAATAATTTTAGCTCGAGTTAAATCTGAAACTATTCATGAATCAGCTAGGATGATTAAAGAGGCTGAAGAGAAAATTAAAGCAGAAAGTAAAAAAATGGCTACAGAAATTCTTGCAACTACTATTCAAAGATTTGCTCCAGAACTTGTAGCTGAAAATACTGTATCTGTAATTTCTCTACCTAACGATGAAATGAAAGGTCGTATTATAGGTCGCGAAGGTCGTAATATTAGAGCCTTTGAACAAGCCTCAGGTGTTGACCTTATAATTGATGATACTCCTGAAGCTGTAGTTATATCATGTTTTGAACCAGTAAGACGTGAAATAGCAAAAGTTGCACTAGAAAAATTAATTCAAGACGGAAGAATAAACCCATCTAGAATTGACGAAATGCTTCAAAAGGCAAGCGATGAAGTTGAAGCAAGGATAATTGAAGACGGTGAAGCAGCTGCTGAAACTGTTGGAATAATAAACCTACATCCTCAATTAATCAGGCTAATCGGTAAGATGAAATTTAGAACATCTTATGGACAAAATATCTTAAAACATTCTGTAGAAGTTGCATTACTTGCAGGAATGCTTGCTGATGAAATTGGTGCTGATAGTCAATTAGCAAAACGTGGTGGATTACTTCATGATTTAGGCAAGGCTATAGATCAAGAGCAAGAAGGAACACACGTAGCTCTAGGTGTTGAAGCTGCAACCAAATATGGCGAAAATAAATACGTTATAAATGCTATAGAATCTCACCACGGTGATGTAGAGCCAAATTGTGTAGAATCTATCTTGGTTCAAACGGCAGATGCCATTAGTGCTGCTCGACCAGGTGCAAGACGTGAAAGTCTCGAAAGTTATATTAAGAGACTTGAAAACTTAGAAAGAATTGCAAATTCTTTCGAAGGAGTCGAAAAATCTTTTGCTCTACAAGCTGGTAGGGAATTAAGAATATTAGTAAAACCTGAAAAAATATCTGATGATGAAATGGTTGTAATTGCTAGAGAGATTGCAAAGAAAATTGAAAATGAATTAGAGTATCCAGGTGAAATTAAAGTAAACTTATTAAGAGAGTCCAAAGCGATAGATTATGCTAAGTAGAAATTAATCAAGCTGCCATTATAACAATGGCAGTTTTTAATTTGCTTAATTTACAAGGTATAATTACACTTATTAAAAAATAAAAACGCTTAAAACGCAAAATAAAGCGTCGAATTTTCTGATAAAACATATGTTATAATAAAATAGGAAAAATATAAAACTATTAATTGAAATAATTTGAGATGAAGGCTAGTATCTTAGCTAAGATTTAAAATGTAAGAAGCTCTAAAAAATAGACTGGCAAAATAGTATAGGATTTTTATTTGTGTAAATTTGCTTAGAATCTTTAAACGCTTCATAAAATATATAAAAAAGAGGAGATATCGCGCATTCAAATTTATTGCACAAAATTATTATTTTGTGCAATAAATTGTATTTCTAATTGGGGTGGGTATAATTTTAATATAAATATGAGAAACCTCAAATTTATCATATTTAAGCTAAACTTGCTATTGTTATTATGAATGGAGAATTTTATGGAAGAATTTATTAGACCTCTTTTATTAAACGATTACTTAAATTATTTAAAATCAATCAAAGGTCTTTCCGAGTCGACAATTAAAGAATATGCTTATGATCTTGAAATGTTTATTGAATATCAAATAATAAGAAAAATTTATAATAATAATTTAGAAAAATATAAAAATGATTTTAACTATAATAAGGTAAATTCTTTTATAGATAATAGTTTTTTTGAAAAACTTACAATCCAAGATTTTTACGCCTTTCTTTCTTATTTAGATAATGATAAAAGTGATTCTGCCACAACTAGGTCTAGAAAAATCTCAGCTTTAAAATCCTTTTATAAATATATGTATAGCGAGATTGAAATAATAAATACCAATGTTGCTGATAAGTTAAGAAATCCTAAAATTAGCCAAAGACAACCTGTTTACCTTACATTAAGTGAGACAGAAAAGTTATTGGAAACAATAAACCAAGAAAAAAATACCTTTCTAAGAGTTAGAGACCTAGCCATGGTCTTCACATTCTTAACAACTGGAATGAGGCTTTCTGAGCTTGTTTCAATTGATTTATCCGATGTAAATAAAGATAGATTCAATATTATAGGTAAAGGTAATAAAGAAAGAACAGTTTATCTTACAAAAAACTGCCAAGATCTTATTAACAACTATATTGTAATTAGATCTGAGTATCTCAAGGATGCCAGCATTGGTGCACTTTTTATTTCGACTAGAAAGAAAAGAATTTCAAACAGAGCTGTACAATCAACTATTGAAAAATATTTGTCAAAAGCTGGTTTTGATACAAGTATCTACTCTACTCACAAACTCAGACATACCGCTGCCACACTAATGTATAAGTATGGTGATGTTGATATAAGAGCCTTAAAAGATATTTTGGGCCATGCTTCAGTCTCCACAACTCAAATTTACACTCATTTGGATGATGAGGATCTTAAAAAGGCTGTAAATAAAAATCCTCTATCAGGATTAGAATTCTAATTTAAAAATCGTTCTAACTATAGAATTAGAACGATTTTTTGTTTTATATGAAGTTATTTTTAGAAAATCTATTTAAAACTATTTTCAAAGCAAGTTTTCCGTGGTAATAGTTAAGTCCACCTTGTAGGTAAGCCATATAAGGCTTTCTTAAAGGTCCATCAGCAGATAATTCTGATGTTGCCCCTTCTACAAAGCCTCCCGCCGCCATAATTACTGGATCTTCATATCCTGGCATAGGATAAGCTTCAGGGACGAAGGTTGAATCAACTGAACACGCCTCTTGTATTGCTTTACAGAAAGTTTTTAATTTTTCTGGATCATTTAATTTTATGGCAAGAATGACATCAGATCTTGGATCATCGAGTTTTGGTGTAACTTCATATCCTAGTTTATTGAAGATGCTTGCGAATAATAAGGCTACTTTTAAAGCCTCTTTAACAACATGCGGAGCAAAGTAAAGTCCTTCTACTACCAATCTATTCGTACCAAAGCTTAACCCCTCATCTTTTCCAATTCCTGGAGCTGTTAGGGTATTAGCGCAATATTCTATAAGGTCTTTTCTACCACTAATATAGCCGCCTGTTATCGCAAGACCGCCTCCAAGATTTTTAATTAAAGATCCCGCAACAATATCAGCACCTATTTCTATAGGTTCCTTTGTTTCAGTAAATTCACCATAACAATTATCTATAAAAATAGTTACATCTTTTGAGACCTTTCTAATTTCTATTACAGCTTTTTCTATTTCATCTATAGTAAAGGCTCTTCTTTGTGTGTAACCTGTTGACCTTTGAATTAGGATGACTTTTGTATTCTCATTAATTTTTTCTTTTATCTTTCCGTATTGGATTCTATTGTTAGAATCAAGGCTTAACTTGTTATAAAGGACTCCTTTTTCTATTAAGTTTCCCTTTTTATTCCCAGCAATGCCTATTACTTGTTGCATGGTATCATATGGGTCATCGGTAATTGATAATAGCTCATCTCCCTTGTTTAAAAGAGAGAATAAAACAATTGATAAGGCGTGAGTCCCTGATACTATTGAAGGTCTTACAAGACTATCTTCCGCTTTAAATATTGAGGAAAATATTGCCTCAATCGTATCTCGGCCTGTATCTGCATAACCATAGCCTGTTGCAGTAAAAAAGTCTGATGATTTGAGTGAATTCTCATTAAATGCCTTCATAACCTTTAATTGATTGTATTCTGAAATTTCTTCGTGTAATCTGAATAAGTCAGATAATTCTCTTTCGGACTCTCTTATAAGGTCGTCATACCTAGCATCGATATTATAATTTTTGTAAATTTCATTAAAATTCATACATACCCTTTATTAAATCTTCTATTATCATTGTTGCATCATCTTTATTTAAGTCATCCATTATTATTTCTCTTGTAAAAGGATAATTAAGGTATCTTTTCATCCAAGTGATTTGCCTTTTAGCATACCTTCTAGTGTTTCTCTGTATGAGGTTAACCAACTCATCTAGACTGATTTCACCTCTTATATATGGAAAAATCTCCTTATAACCAATAGCAGACATTGATTGAGAATCTTCATTTAGGTTATATTTATCAACCAAGTGCTTAAACTCATCTACAAGACCAGATGCAATCATTTCATTTACTCTATCATTAATCCTGTCATATAAGATTTTCCTATCCCTATAATTTAGGAAAAATAATACTGGATCAATATTATTATTTAAAACTCGGTCGCCTGTGCGTTTTTCTGATGGTTTTTCGCCTGTAATTTCATATATTTCTAGAGCTCTTATAACTCTATTTAATTCATTTGGATGATATTTTTCAGCTGTATCTGGATCGATTTCTTTAAGTTTATTATATAAGGAATCTTTTCCGTGATTCTCAGCTATTAACTCCAACTTATTCCTTATGTTAGAATCTTTTTTTACTTGGCCGTAGTTCATTTCAAAAAGCAGTGAATCTATATAAAAGCCAGTCCCACCAGTAACAATTGGCATTATATGTCTTGAATTTAATTTGGAAATAATATCCGATGCATCTTTTCTAAAATCTTCAACAGTGAATTCTTCGTCAGGATCAACTAAATTTAAGAGATGATGGTCAACTATAAATGGATCGACAACCTTGTTAGTACCAATATCCATCTCTCTATAAACTTGTTGGCTATCAGCGGATAAAATTTGGCCATTAATTTTTCTAGCGATATTTATTGCTATATCACTTTTCCCACTTGCTGTTGGACCGGTAATTATAATTATTTTATCTTTCAAAATATTTCTCCAAATCTTTATCTTCTAATGAAATAATGGTGGAATTACCATCATAGGTTTTGTATGGATTTTCCTCTTTCATTAGATTTTTATAAAGCTCGATTGCTTCGTTTTTATTGATAGCATAACCCTTTCTAAAAGAAAGGCTCTTGACTAATTTTCTCAATCTACGAGTAATTAACTCATCATTTACATTATTATCTAAATCTAAAATTTCGTAGAAAAAACTGTCGTTTTCAGGTTTGTCAAAAATCATAGGGATTTCTCTTATAAGTATTGAATTTTCTGAGATTAACTCTACATCAAAACCTAATTTCTCAAAAAAACTTTGCTTAGTTTCAAACCTCTCTATATCTATCTTATTTAAGTGTATCTTAATAGGTTCTAATAATAATTGACTTGCTACTTTATTAGCTTTAAAATCTTTAAGGAATTCGCTCATTTTGATTTTTTCTTCAGCTTTTCTATGATCAAGTATAAATACCCTGTTTTTATCTTCAAATATAGAATATCTTCTGAAGATAGAAGCCTTATATGTTGGTAATTCTGTATCCTCTATATAAGATTTTTCATTTATTTCTTCAGCTTCTTTTAAAAACTCAAAATCAAATTCTTTTTCATTCTTAAAGAAATCTGAATTTTTATCTTCTATATCATTACTATAGGGATCGTCGTCTTCCCTAACAACCATATTTGACGGAGAATACTTATCTAAGATTGCTTTATAATCAGTAAAGTCTAAAAATTCATCTTTTTTATTTTCTTTAATATTAATTGATTGTATGTCTTGATTTGCTTTAAGTAAATTTCTAACATTATTAATAATTAATTCTAGAAGTTCATCTTCATATGAATACTTAACCAACTTTTTATTAGGATGTATGTTTACATCAATATTTTTTGGATCGGTGTAAATAAAGATAAAGAAAGCAGGAAATCTGCCTTGAGGAATAAGGCCTTGATATTGGTCTTCTATAATTTTTGTTATTTCCTCATCTTCAACTAGCCTATCATTTACAAAAATATATTGCATAGACCTATTGCCTCTGTAATAACTAGGAAGACCTATCTCTCCAGTTACACTATAAGATGAATTATTAGCATTTAATTCAAGGAGATTTTCCTCTAAAAGATTGTCTAATAGGTCGGAAATCTTTAACTTTAAGTCTAAATTCGGATTTGATTGAAATTGAACCCTATCATCTTTTATATATTTAAAAGAAATATTTTTATATCCAATAGCAAATGCATACATCAGCTTACTAATCTTATTAGCTTCAGCCATATCAGATTTTAAAAACTTTCTCCTTGCTGGCATATTATAGAATAAATCCTCTACAATAATGCTTGTACCCTTATTTGTAGCGATTGAAGATTTTTTATTTTCTTTTACACTAAGGTCAAGTTTTGTTCCGATTTCTGAATCATCAGTTTTTGAAATAGCAACAACTTTACTTACTGCTGAAATACTTGGAAGAGCCTCACCTCTAAAGCCAAGGGAAGCAATTGTGTAGAGATCATCGAATTTACTAATCTTACTTGTGGCGTGTTTTTCAAAAGCCAAGTCAATATCATCCCTAGCTATTCCAACTCCATCGTCGGTAACTCTTATATAAGATTTACCACCATTTTTAATATCTACAGTAATATTTTTACTGCCTGCATCTATTGAATTTTCAACCAATTCTTTTATAATTGATAGAGGAGATTCTATTACTTCACCAGCAGCGATTTTTTCTACTGTGTCTTTATCAAGTTTTATAATTGACATTATATCTCCCCAATTCTTTCTATTAGTATATTAAGTTGGTTCATTGCTTCAAGAGGTGTTAATTCATTGATATTAATTTTTTCTGTAAGATTTCTAAGTTCTTTAATTTTCTTATCCTTAATATCTTCTAGTGAATTTTTAATTTCTTCGCTTTTATTTACATTAAAGAAATCTTCATTTGAAAGTTTTTCCATAATGTTTTTAGCATTATCTAGAATTTCATCTGGAAGCCCACTAAGTTTAGCTACTTCTATTCCATAAGACCTATCAGACTTACCTTTTTTTATCTTTCTTAAAAATACTAAATTATTATTTTCTTCAAGAATCTCAATCTTTAGATTTCTAACGTTATTAAGCTCATTTTCAAGGACTGTAAGTTCATGGAAATGTGTCGCAAATACAGTTTTCATCTTTTTGTGCTTAGATAAGTACTCAACAAGTGCCATTGCAATGCTAAGTCCATCATCGGAACATGTTCCCCTACCAACTTCATCAAGGATTACAAAGGATTTTTCGGTTGAATTTTTAATAATATTTGAAACTTCGTTCATTTCAAGCATGAAAGTCGATTCACCCTTAGAAATATTATCACTAGCACCAATTCTTGTAAAAATTTTATCGCAAATACCGATTTTAGCTCGACTTGCTGGAACAAAAGACCCAATTTGTGCCATTATTATAATAAGGGCCATCTGCCTCATATAAGTCGATTTACCAGCCATATTTGGACCTGTGATTATTTGGATGAGATTATCATCCTGACCAATATCAGTGTCGTTAGCTATAAATTCATTTTCATCAAGGTTTATCTCTATTACAGGGTGTCTTCCGTCTTTAATAATTATTTCATTTGCTTCGGTAATTTCTGGTCTACAGTAAGAATGCTTGTGGGCGATTTTTGCAAATGCGTTTAAACTATCTATATTTGCTATCATCTTAGAAAGACTTTGAAGCCTAAGAGTTGAATCTAATATAGCTTCTATTATCTTGTTAAAAATATCATATTCTAATTGGTTTATTTTTTCCTTGCCATTAAGGATCATTGATGAAATATTTTCAAGCTCTTCGGTGGTGTATCTTTCCTGGTTTTTTAAGGTCTGTTTTCTAATATAAGACGAGTCCACCTTATTTGTATTAGTCTTGGTAACTTCTATAGAATATCCATTGTTTTTATTATAAATTACTTTAAGATTTTTAATGCCGGTAAGATTTCGCTGTTCATTTTCATAGTTAACTAGCCTATCTTCTGCAGAATCTGCCATTTCTTTTAATTTATCAAGGCCTTCATCATAGTTTAATTTTATAAGGCCACCCTCAGTTATATTTATCGGTGGTTCATCAACTATAGACTCATCAATAAGTTTGTAAACATCATAAATATCTGGGAGATTATAGCCTAGATTTTTTATTAATTTATTAGTTGAGTCAGTAAGGATTTCCTTAAGTTTTGGAATATCTCTAAGAGAATTTTTAAGAGAGATTAAGTCCCTAGCATTTGCTCTTTTATAAGAGATTTTTGCCAGAATTCTTTCAAGATCGTAGACATTATCTAAGAGATTTGATACATTTCTTGAAAGGATATTATCATTATAAAAACCGTCAACCAAGTCAAGTCTTCTGTTAATTTTGCCTTTATCAATCAAAGGTCTTTCTAGCCAGTCATGTATCATCCTTGAACCCATAACAGTATCGGCCTTATCTAAGATACTTATTAAAGTATTTTCTTTAGTATTAGTTGATAGATTTCTTGTAAGTTCAAGATTTTTTCTTGTATTAGCTTCAACTTCCATAAATTCATTGATTTTTAATACTTCAATGTTATTAATATGGTCGAGTTTTTCCTCGTAATACTTATAGATATAATCTAGAAGATTAGCGAGAGCCACAATTATGAGTCTCTTATCCATTATTTTTTCAAGGTTATCTTTGCCAAGATACTCACTTATAGTGCGTACTCTATTTTCATAGTCTGTTGTAAAATCGATATAGTTTATAAAAATTTGATTATTTAAATTAAGGTATTTTTTTATATCATAATTATTAAAATTACTTGTTAAAACTATTTCTGAAGGATTAATTTTTTCAATCTGGTCAATAGCTTTTTTCCCAATACTTTGACTTAATGTCTTTATTTCGAGACCTACAAGCTTACCTGTAGAAATATCGCAGTATGCCATAGCAAGACCAAATTCATTTTCAAAAATTGATAAGAGGTAGTTATTCTCCTTATTTTCAAGAGATTCAATATCAGTTAAGGTACCAGGAGTGATAACTCTAGTGATGGCTCTTTTTACAAGACCTTTAGCTTCCTTAGGATCTTCGATTTGATCACAAAGAGCAACTTTATATCCCTTCTTTACAAGTCTATTGACATAGGTATCTATAACATGGTGAGGAACGCCACACATCGGAGCCCTATCAACATGGCCACATTCTTTACCGGTAAGTGTTAAAGACAAAACCTTTGCTGTAATTATTGCATCATCAAAAAATGTCTCATAAAAATCTCCTACCCTATACAAAAGCAGGGCATCTTTGAAATCATTTTTTACATCTACATAATGCCTTAACATCGGTGTTAATTTTTCGTACTTAAATTTACTAGTCATATTTCACCTTTTCTTATCTTAATAAAATAAACTGTCACAGTTTGTGTAACAGCCTATTTATTGAATATTAAGAGTTTTTACATTTGTAATCCAGCTATTAGCGCTCTTACTTGTGGTATCAATGATAACGAGTGTTCCGTAAGAAGGATTGTATTCTACAATAGGCTCGCCATCTATTTTATAAACCAAATAGACCCTATCTACCTCCAGTGCAATAGACATAGGAAACCTATTTGAATTTCCATCTGTGTTTTCTATGGAAATAGTAGGTCTCTCCCTTAAGTTATAGTCAAGACTTCCTATTAATTTTTCTAGTGAGACACCTTCAACCTTTACTTTTTCTAGACCGTTATTGACATAAACTTTTTTTTTACTACCAGCTTTTTTCTTAAGCTCTCTTATGGAGTATGACTTTATTTCATCCCCATTTCCTTTAATAATAACAATGTCATTATCATATTTAGCCATATTCATATCATCTAGCTTTCCTTTTAGAAAAATACCAAGAATTATTAGTACTAAGATAAAGGCAGCAAATAAATATAAATTATACTTATTTTTTCTTAAAAATTTATTCATATATATTATTTACCAGTAGACCCAAAGCCGCCTTCGCCTCTTTCACTATCTGCAAGGTCGTCGACTTTTTGTATTTCACATTGCATATATGGTTGAATAACTAGTTGAGCTAGTCTATCTCCATTTTCTATTATTTGTTCTTCTTCACCGTAATTATAGAAGAAAATCATCAGTTCTCCCCTGTAATCCGAATCAATAATACCCACAGTATTTGCAAGCATTAAGTGTTTTTTAACACCAGTTGAAGACCTTGGATAAACCGCTCCAAAATATCCTTCTGGAATTTCTACATAAACTCCTGTATGTATTTTGACTGTTTCTTTTGCTTTTATTATAATATCCTCATCGCTTTTGCAATATAAATCTATTCCTGCTGAATATTCTGTTGCATAAGCTGGGATTTGACCTTCAGTTTTTATTTTCAAAATGTTTTCTTTCATCTAACTCACCTTCCTAAATTAATATACCAATTTTAGCTACACTTTACAATTGAAAGTATAGTATTAGAAAGGAGTAAATATGGAAAATTTAACAAAACGTTTTTTAAAGTATATAACATTTGATACTAAAAGTGATCCAGAGAAAGGCGAAGTACAAAAGCCATCAACAGATGGTCAACTAGTCCTTGCTAAAGAATTAAAAAAAGAATTAGAAGAATTAGGATTAAATGCAGAAATTAATGAGGAAGGCTTTGTATTTGCGAAAATACCTGCAAATTCTGACAAAAACTTGCCAAAAATTGGTTTTATTTCTCACATGGACACATCACCAGAGATGTATGGGAAAATTGATAATCCACAAATAATTAAATATGAAGGTGGAGATATAAAGTTAAATGATACAAAATCTATAAGGGTAGAAGATTTCCCTTATCTTGAAAAATTGAAGGGAACAACACTAATTACTACCAGAGGTGAATCTCTCCTTGGTGCTGACGATAAAGCTGGAATAGCAGCTATAATGACCGCAATAGAATATATTGTAAATAATCCCGATTTTAAACATGGAGAAATTAGGATTGCCTTTACACCAGATGAAGAAATAGGTACTGGATGTGATAGCTTCGATGTAAAGAAATTCGACGCTGATTTTGCCTATACCATTGATGGGGGTATCCTAGGAGAACTTGAATATGAGTCATTCAATGCAGCTGACGCCAAAGTGACTATTCATGGCAAGTCTATCCACCCAGGATCTGCAAAAAACACCATGATTAACTCTATAACAGTCGCAAATGAATTTGATAGCCTATTGGGCTATGTAAGACGTCCTGAGCATACAGAAGGCTATGAGGGCTTCTTCCATTTATTAAGCATTAACGGTGACATAGAAACTACTAAAATGGAATATATTATCCGTGATCATGACAGGATGATTTTTGAACAAATGAAAGAAGAAATCAAAGAAAATGCTGATTTCCTAAATAAAAAATATGGAAATATTATAGATATTAAAATAAGTGATAGCTATTACAATATGGGTGACATTATTAAAGACCATATGGATATTGTAAACTACGCTAAACAAGCCATGGTAAATCTTGATATAAAACCTCTCATAAGCCCAATAAGAGGTGGTACAGATGGCTCAAAACTTTCATTTATGGGTCTTCCTTGTCCAAACATTTTCACTGGAGGCATGAATTTCCACGGCGTATATGAGCTAATTCCTATTGAACATATGGAAAAAGCTTGCCAAGTTATTATTGAAATTATTAGGCTTATAGAGGAGTCTAACTAAGAAAAGGATTGTAAATTTTCCTGAAATGTGTTATTATATTTGTATAGGAAATACATAACGCATTAATAAAAAGGAGATATTATGGCAGACCAAAAAATTTCAAATGATAATCAATACAGAGGAAATGAGGAACTTGACAGAAAAATTAGAGAAGAAAATAAGGAAAACGGCGGAGAATCTCTAGATAAAAAACTAGGTCCAGACCAAGAAAACCTTAGATCAATCTCTGATGAAGCTGATGAAAACTCTAACGTTGGCGCAGAAGCTAGAAGAACTAGAGCTGATTTTTCTGAAAATCCATCTGAAGACTAATAAAATATTAAAAGCTAGCCAAACGGCTAGCTTTTTTAGTCTTCTATTTTCTTTCTAAGAATATCTCCCTCTTCTAATGGAAGATCAATTTTTATTTTCAAAATTTGCTTTGGTTGATTAGCTACTTCTACCTCTTCTCCCTTTTCATCTTCCATATAATCGATATTTAGGGTGTAAAAGTCCTTACTATTACCAAAAATTTCTATTTCATCTCCTTTAAAGAACCTATTTCTTTGCTCAATTGTTGCAATCTTTGATTCTTTATCATAACCAATAACCACCCCTATAAAGTCATAATTTCTTATATATGAAGATGACCCATAGATTTGATCATTTTCATCTGGCTTATTATAGAAAAATCCCTTAGTAAAGTGTCTGTGGCTAGCCTTATTAATTTCATCAAAGTACTTCTTACTTATTTCCTTGCTAAAATTTCCTTCATAATAGCTATCTATTACTTGTCTATAGGACCTGATTACAGTTGCTACATAAAAAGGTGTCTTCATTCTGCCTTCTATCTTAAAGCTGTCTATACCAGCTTCAATTAGCTTATCTATCTCATCAATCAAACAAAGGTCCTTAGAGTTCATAATAAAGGTGCCACCCTTACCATCTTCTTCTATTGGAAAATATTCCCCAGGTCTAGTTTCTTCTTGTAGAGAATATTTCCACCTGCATGGTTGAGCACAATCCCCCCTATTAGCATCTCGACCTGTCATATAAGAAGACAATAGACACCTACCAGAATATGAAATACACATGGCTCCATGAATAAAACACTCTATCTCCATGTCCTTTGGTGTATTATTTCTAATTTCTGTAATTTCTTTTAGTGAAAGTTCACGGGCAAGGATTATTCTTTTAGCACCCATTTCATACCAAAAATTAACTGTTGCGGAGTTTGTAACAGAGGCTTGAGTTGAAATGTGTAGATCAATATCAGTGTGTTTTTTAGCTAGAGAAAATATCCCTGGATCTGATATTATTAGGGCATCTATACCAATGGTATTAAGGTTTTCTAAATATTCCACAATACCATCCATATCACCATCATGAGGCATGATATTCATGGTTACATGGACTCTAACACCTCTTTCATGGGCGTATGCCACAGCTTTTTTTAATTCATCATTATTAAAGTTTTTTGCATTGGCTCTTAAACCAAAATTATCCCCTGCTAGATAAACAGCGTTTGCTCCAAACTTAATAGCTGTTTTTAATTTTTCAAAATCCCCAGCGGGGGCAAGTAGTTCCACTTTTTTATCAATCATTATCTCTCCTAACACTTAAGGTAAGTCCATCGCCTATGGGAATCACAGATGTAGTGAAATCTTCTAAGTCTGTTATATAGGCTAGGAAATTCCTAAGTCTTTTAACTAAAGTATTCTTTCTTTTTTCCATTATATCATCATTGCAGACTTCTCCTCTAAATAAGACATTATCTGCAATTATTATTCCACCTTTATTAAGAAGTTTGCTAGTAATCTTAAAATAATCTAGATACCTTGATTTATTTGCATCAATAAAAACAAAATCAAAGCCTTGATCAATATTTCTCAAGGCTTTCATTGCGTCGTCATTAATAAGATTGACGTTTACATTATATTTTTCAAAATTTTTTCTTGCGATTTCTGCTGTAGTTGTATCTAGTTCTATAGTTGTTATATCAGCTCCAGTGTACTTTTTAAAACAAAGTGAAGAATAACCGATAGCTGTCCCTATTTCTAAGATTTTTTTTGGCTTAGATATTTGAAGGATACTTATTATAAGTTCCTTGGTTTGGCTATTCATAATCGGAACATCATTATCTATAGCATACTTTCTTAAATCTACAAAGTCAGTATCGTTAAGCAAATCTTCTATAAAAAGGGAAGTATATTCGTAATTAATATTTCCCATCTTCAATCTCTGATATTACTGGCAAGATCATTGGATCTCTACCAAGTTCATTGTAAATATAAGATTTCAAATCTTCTCTAATTTGATATTTAATTTGACTTAAGGCCTTAATATCTTGTTTCTTGCATTTGTTTATTGATCTTAATACAACATCTTTAGCATTTTCTATGATGTCTTGGTTTTCTTTTACATAAACAAAACCACGAGAAACAATTTCAGGTCCAGCTAATAACTCTTGAGTATGTCTATCAAAAGTGATTGATACAACCATTAGGCCGTCTTCAGAAAGGTGTTTTCTATCCTTTAGGACAATATTTCCTACATCACCGATACCAGATCCGTCGACTAAAACATTTCCTGCTTGGACTTTTCCTTTTATTCCCGCAGATTTCTTAGTAAATTCAATTATATCACCATTTTCACATATAAAGATATTTTCTCTAGGTTGTCCCATATCTTGAGCGATATCAGCGTGTTTTTGAAGTTGTCTAATCTCGCCGTGAGCAGGAATTAAATATTTTGGTGTAATTAATTGGTACATCAATTTTATTTCTTCCTGACATGCGTGTCCGGATGCATGAACTTTAGCTAAGGACGAATAAATTATCTTACAACCAATCTTAGTAAGGTTGTTGATTGTAGTATTTATTGCCATTTCGTTACCTGGAATGGCTGATGATGATAGAATTACCATATCTGTTTCGTTAAGGGAAATTTGTCTATGTTCCTTATTGGCCATTCTTGTTAGAGCGCTCAGCGGCTCCCCTTGAGTACCTGTAGATAGTATTACTAATTCATCGTCAGCATATTTTTTGATTGCTTTCATATCAATTAAGGTATTTTTCTTTATTTTTAGATATCCTAATTCATTTGCAATCCTAACGTTATTTAGCATTGACCTACCAGATAGGGCGACTTTCCTATTATACTTTTCTGCAGCAGTAATTATTTGTTGGACTCTGTGAAGGTTTGATGCAAAAGTTGCAACAATTATTCTTGATTTTGCTTGACCAAATATCTTTACAAAAGTCTCACCAACTACTTTTTCACTTAAAGAAAATCCTTCTCTTTCTACATTCGTAGAATCTGCAAATAGAGCAAGAACTCCTTTTTTACCAAGCTCTGCTAGTCTTTGGATGTCTGTTGGATCGTTGTCAATTGGTGTAAAATCCATCTTAAAATCACCTGTGAAGATAATTGTTCCTAAAGGTGATTTTACTGCTATAGCACAAGCATCAGGAATAGAGTGACTTACCCTAATAAATTCAGCACTTAGACTTCCAGCCTTTACTGTATTATTAACATTAACCATCTTAATCTTATTAGGATTAAGACCGTGTTCTTTAAATTTATTTTCAAGAAGACCTTTAGTAAGTTTTGAGCAATATACATTTGTATCTACATTCTTTAAAAAATATGGGATTGCACCTACGTGGTCCTCATGGCCGTGGGTTACAAATATGCCTCTTAATTTGTCTTTGTTTTCTTCAACGTAGTTAAAATCTGGTATAACTATGTCAACTCCTAGCATTTCTTCATCTGGAAATGTCAGACCGCAGTCAATCATTATCATGTCGTTGCCATATTCAACCAGTGTACAGTTTTTACCTACTTCATGTAATCCTCCTATTGGGATTACCCTTAATTTCTTTTCATTTGCCATTATTTCTCCTTATTATTCTGACAATCGGAACAGATTCCATAAATCCTTAAAGAATAATAAGATAAATCAAAATCAAAATTTTTCTTAAGAGAATTTTTAACATCTTCATATGATAAAAACTCATCTTCTAGAATTTTCCCACAAGAAGTACAGATTATATGATCGTGGTGATCACTTTTTGGATCTATTATCTCATAAGTGTAGGCTTGATCAGTGAATTCTTGTTTATTAACTATACCCAGCTCTTCAAAAATATTTAAAGTCCTATATATAGTCGCAATTCCTACTTGCTTATGGTCCTTATGGACTATAGAAAATAGCTGCTCTGGTGTTAAATGTTTTTCTGAAGAGTTTTTTAAAACATTAAATATTAATTCTCTTTGCTTAGTGAATTTTTGATTGTTTTTTTCAAAAATTTTTCTTACTTCTTCAATGTTCATCATTCTCTCTTTTCATCTCTTCATAAAATTTTATAATTTCATCTAGTTCTTTTTGATCTTCAATTGTTTTAAAGTTTATAACATCACATGTATTGTAAACCTCAACAATCATAATCATGTCATCCCCTACTTTTTCAAGGGCGGCATAATTTTTATCATCTATTCCGAATGTATCTAATATATTAAATTCAACTTCATTATTATTTTCATCCAGTAAAAAGATACTATCCATTATTACTCCTGTCTAAATAACATTGCAATATAAAACTTGCAGCAATTTTATCAATATGGGTTTTCCTATTTTCACGTCTTACGTCCATATCAATGAGAACAGATTCTGATTGTACTGTAGTTAATCTTTCGTCTTCATAGACAATTTCTGAGTCTATTCTTTTCTTGATTAGGTCAACAAAGCTCATGACCTTCATTGATTGAGGTCCGATTGTATTATTCATATTCTTAGGTAGACCAACTACTATTAATGAGACATCTTTTTCATTAACAATTTCTTCAATCTTGTCTATATCAAATTTTGCCTTAGTTCTTTTTATTGTTTCAAAAGGTTGAGCGGTTAAAAGCATAGGGTCGCTTAAAGCGACACCTACTGTTTTATCCCCAACATCTAGTCCCATTATCCTAGTCATTGATGTAATTATTTAGTAATTCTTCTAGAATTTTATCTCTATCAACTGCTCTAATAAGCTTTCTGGCATTATTATGAGCGGTTATATAAGTTGGATCTCCAGATAGTAGATATCCTACTATTTGAGAATTTGGTTTATAACCCTTATCTTCTAAAGCCTTGTAAACTGTTGTAAGAATCTCTCTAATGTTATTCTTTTCTATATCTTCTCTTTTGAAAAGCATAGTTTCATTACGCTTATTATTGTCAGTCATTCATTACTCCTTTATGATTTCGTAAGCCCTTTCAAGTGCTTTTTCTAAGGCAGATAAATCATTTCCACCTGCTTGAGCGAAATTCTTTCTACCTCCGCCATTACCACCGGTAATTTGAGCGATTTCTCTAACAATTTTGCCAGCATTATATTTATCTGTTAAATTATCATCAACAGACACTGTAAATACAACTTTATCTGTAACTGTAGCAAAGATGATAATTAAATTATCATATTCAGTTTTCAACCTATTTTCTAAATCACGTAATTCGTCAATACTAATATTATCAAACTTTGCAATTAGTAAGTTAACCCCATTGATATTTTTAATCTTACCCTTAAGTTCACTATATATGTCTTTATTTGATTGAGACTTGAGTCTTTTTATTTCACTATCTTTTGCTTCAATTTCGGATTTTAGCGAATTTATTCTTGATGAAATATTGTTTACTTTTGCATCTAGGCTTTGGGCAATATTTTTAATTGTGTCTTCTTTTTTGATTAAATCTTCATAAACTGCTCTACCGGTTATAGCTTCAATTCTTCTGACACCTGCAGCTGCAGATGTTTCTGATTTGATTTTAAATATTAGCACCTCTGCTGTATTATTTACATGGCAACCGCCACAAAGTTCTATTGAGTAATCACCCATAGATACTACTCTAACAACGTCTTTGTATTTGTCCTCAAAGAGAGCTACAGCCCCTAACTCTTCAGATTTTTTATAATCCATATATTCTTTCTTAACAGGAAGTTGTTCTCTTATTTTGGCATTAATTTCTTCTTCTAGAGCTCTTAATTCTTCAACGCTAAGGGCCTTATTGTAGGTAAAGTCAAACCTTAATTTGTCTTCATCTACCAAAGAACCTGCTTGTTTAATGTTTTGCTTTAAAACATTCTTAAGAGCTTTATCAAGTAAGTGTGTTGCTGAGTGGTTTCTTTGAATATCTAGTCTTCTTTCAAGGTCGATAACAAATTCTGCTTCTGAATCAGTTCTAAGTTCACCTTCAGTCAATTCTATATAGTGGAAGATAATATCATTTTTCTTTTGAACATCAACAACCTTAGCAAAGGCTTCTGAAGTTTTGATATATCCTGTGTCGGCAACTTCTCCGCCACCTTCTGGATAAAATGAAGTCTTATTACTTATTACTATACCTTTTCCAGGAGCTTTTATCGAAGATTTCTCTTCTCCATCTTCAAATATAGCTATAACATTTGCTTTAATATTAAAATTATCATATCCAACAAATTCTGTTTTCTCTAGATGGTCTGTTATTATGTTGTCGTGTCTATGGTTATTATCAGTTTTTCTAGCATTTCGTGCAAGATTTCTCTGATTTTCCATTTCTTCTTCAAATTTTACTTCATCTAATTCAAAGTTTTTCTCTTCTAGAATTTCTTTAGTTAGATCTAATGGGAATCCATAAGTATCATAAAGTTTGAAAGCCTCACTACCATCTAAAACTTTTTGGTTGTTATTTTCCATTTCAGAAATTAGATCGTCTAACATTTCAAGCCCTTGATTTATAGTCTTTTGGAATCTATCTTCTTCGTCGCTAATAACTTGATGAATATTATCCATATTTGTAATTAATTCATCATATTCAACTTTATAGGTTTCTATTACCTTATCAACGATTTTATTTAGGAAAGGTCCTTCAATACCAAGAAGTTTTCCGTGTCTGTAAGCTCTCCTGATGAGCCTTCTTAGGACATAGCCACGTTTCTCATTTGATGGAATTACGCCATCAGATACTAAAAATGTCATAGCTTTAGCGTGGTCAGCTATTACTCTTATCGATACATCATCAGACTTGTTGGTCTTATAAGTTTTTCCAGATAGTTTTTCAATTTCGGAAATAATTTCCTTCATTACATCTATTTCGAAAATGTTATTTTTTCCTTGAAGAATCATGGCAATTCTTTCAAGGCCCATACCAGTATCTATATTTGGATGGCTTAAATTAGAATATTTACCTTGATTATCCTTGTTAAATTGAGTGAAAACCAAGTTCCATACTTCCATGAATCTATCAGAATCATCATTACCTGGTTGGTTATCATTTTCATCAACCGCTCTTTCGACTCCTCTATCTACATAAATTTCTGAGCATGGACCACATGGACCTACTTCAAGTTCCCAGAAGTTATCTTCTTTGCCTTGTCTTAGAATTCTCTCAGCAGGAATTCCTATTTCATCAAGCCAAATATTGTAAGCTTCATCGTCATCGTGGAATACAGTAACCCAAAGGTCATCCTTGTTTATTTCAAGTTTTTCTGTTAGAAATTCATAAGCCCAGCTTATAGCTTCTCTTTTGAAATAATCTCCGAAGGAAAAGTTCCCAAGCATTTCAAAAAATGTACCGTGACGTTCAGTTTTACCAACTCTTTCGATATCACCAGTTCTAACACATCTTTGAGAGGAAGTAGCCCTATTATTTTTCATCTTAAGTTCGCCAGTAAAGTATTTTTTAAGAGGTGCCATACCAGCATTAATTAATAAAAGTGTATCGTCATCGATTGGTGTTAGAGGAAATGATTTTAATACTGTGTGGTTTTTTTCATTTCCAAAAAATTCTAAATAGCTTTTTCTAAGCTCATTCATTCCTAAGTTCTTCATTAGTTCTCCTTAAATTTCATGTTTAACAATATTATCCAAAGTGATGGAATCTATAGCTTGGTTAATTAGGTAGTCAAGCTTTATAAATAAGTCATAGGCATCACATTTATCATCACAATTTACCTTACCACTTACACATTCACTTGTTGTCATGTCGCCTTCTAGACTTCTTAGAATTTGACCAATGGTTATACTATCTAAGTCCTTATTAATCTTGTAGCCACCCTTTGGGCCTCTGCTTGATTTAATCAAGCCATCTTTTTTTAACATCCTAACTAGTTGTTCTAAATAATTTTCAGATAAATTTAAATTTTCACTTATTTCAGAGACAGGTATAAAACCTTTGTCTTGGTTTTCAGCTATATAGCAAATTGCTCTTAATCCATACCTACCTCTAGTAGATAATTTCATATATACCCCTATACTGTAATCAAATCTTTCATAGCTTCAAAATACTTATCACCTATGCCACTTACATTTTTTATATCTTCGATTTTTGTAAATTTGTTTTCTTGCCTATAGTCTAGAATGGCTTGAGCTCTTTTTTCACCAATATTAGGCAGGGTCATCAGCTCTTCCTTACTAGCCAAGTTTATATTTATCTTTTGGCCTTGCGACTTTGGATTAGTAGATGTAACTTCCCCTACGGCTAGATTGGTATTATCAGCATTTATGTTTTGATTCTCATCAATATTAGGTATGTATATTTTCATCTGATCTTCCAGCTTTAAAGCTAGATTTATAGCGTTAATATCTGCTTTTTCTGTAAAACCCCCAGCTCTTTTGACAAGATCATCTAATCTATCTCCATCTTTTATATCATATACACCAGAGTTTTTGACTTCTCCAGAAATATATACTTTCTTATCCTCGATAGATAAATCATTTGAGGACACTTCTTTGTTTTTCTCATCGTCTTGATTTTCGTTATCAGGGTTAGATATTACAATTTCGTCCTCGTTTTTATTAAAAATATCTTTAAACCCACCGTTAGAAAAAATATTTGCGACAAGAAAAGCAAGGAAAATAACACCTGCAAAAATAATTTTATCTTTCCTATCCTTAGGCATATCAACTCCTATAAAAAGTGGGAGAGATTAATTCTCCCACAAATTATCTAAATCATAAAACTTTCTTTGCTTTTGGGTGAAGATGTGTACTATTATGTCCCCAGCATCTATTAGAATCCATTCTCCCTCACGAAGCCCTTCATTAGATAAAAGCTCATAACCTTCTTTATGAAGATTTTCTTCTATATAATCAGCTAAGGCCCTAGTTTGGTTTATAGAGTTACCTGTAGCTATAACAAAGTAGTCTGCAACAGATGAGTCTTCTAGTTTTATGACATTTACATCTTCAGCTAATTTATCTTCTAATGTTTTAACTATTATGTCTAATTTTTCCATTTTTCTCCTCAATCAAGTAATTTCTTGCTTCAAAGCTCAAGGGATTTATCAAAGCCTTCTTGCCTATCAAAAATATTATGTTGGTATCCAAAAGATTTAGTATAGCTTCATTTAGGTTTTCAAAAGCTAATTTTCTAATATTTTCAATGCCTTCAAAGTCTCTAGCTGGCTCAATAGCATCAGCTGTAAAAATAATCTTTTCTAATTCGCTCATAGCAGGTCTACCTGTTGTATGATATTCGATAGCTTTTAATATATCCCTATCGTATATATTATACACTTTTTTTGCGACTTCTGCTCCTAAAAATGAATGGAGTACAGGATCTTTAATCGAAGACACCGGATATATAGAAAAATCTATATTGTATTTACTTATATAGGCTTCTTCATTATATTTTGCACAATCATGGATAAGACCTGCAAGATAGGCTTTTTTTTCGTCTATTCCATAAGTTTCAGCAAGTTTTTTCGCTGTTTCAGCAACTCTAAGGCTATGTTCAAATCTTTTTTTGCCTATATCTTCAAGCAACTTAAATTCGATTTCTTTGATATTATTCATACAAATTCCTATTTTTTATAATATATTCAACTTCGTCCTTAACTAGATACTTTAAGCTCTTATCTTCTTTGGATAAAGACCTAATTAAAGTTGAAGAAATATTTATATTTAAGATATCTATAAGGTAAATGTTATGATTATCTTTGCGGATTTTTTCAACTTTTTTAACAAGTGGACTGTTCTTTTCTATACCTTCTCGTGCAAATACTATGATATTAAATCCGAGTATTTTATTGTAATTTCTCCAAGAATCTATAGTCATAAAAGAATCTTCTCCCATGATATAAAATATTTCGTGATTTTTTAAATTTTTTGTGAAATATTCCAAGGTATCATGTGTATACCTAACAGCATTATTTGAAGATTCAAAAGTAGATAAAATTATTTTCGGATTATCTTTTATCGCTTCAGCAACCATCTCTACCCTGATATCTGCTTTAGTCTTATTTTTATGTTTTTTGTGGGGAGGATTTGAGCTTGGCAGAATAACCACCCTGTCTAATTTCATTTCATTGATTGCATTTTCAATTACTATTAGATGACCCAGATGGATTGGATCAAAAGTCCCACCATATAAACCTATTCTCATTATAAATTATAAAGATTATTGTCGCTTTTTCTATAGATTGTAAAAATCGAACCGATATGTGAAATAAATTCACAGTTAAGTTTTTCAACTATTGTATCAATAATATAATCAGCATCATCTAAGTTATTATTTAATATTTTTACTTTTATCAATTCCCTAGCTTCAAGCGCTTGATCAATTGCCTCAAGTAATTGGTCTGATATAGATAGTTTTCCAATATTGATTATTGGTTTAAAATCATGAGCTTCTTGCTTTAATCTAGCTCTTTGTTTACCTGTTAACATACATCCTCCTATTCATAGTATTCAAAGACAATATCACCTACAGCAACACTATCTCCGTCTTCTATTCCCATTTCTTTTAATTTGTCAAATACTTGCATCTCCCTTAATGTTGATTCAAAATAAATCATAGAATCATAGTCGTCAATGTTGACTTTCTTTAATAGATTATCAACTCTTTTTCCATAAACAAGGTAGATTTCATTTTCTTTTTTGATATTTAAGTCAAAGTCAATTTCTTTATTATAGAAATCTTCTAGGAAATTTTCATCGACTTCTTCATATAAAGCAAATTCCTCTTGGTTTGATTTTTCAAGTTCCTCTGTAACATAGTCAATCATTTCCTTAATTCCTGTTGTGGTAGCAGCAGAAATCTTAAATATCTTGTAGTCTTTTCCATACTCTGCTATAAATTTTGAAGCATTATCATTATAATCAAGTTCTGATTTATTTAAGGCCACAATCATTGGCTTTTCAGATAGTTTTTCGTTATAAAGCTTTAATTCCTTATTTATTAGTTCAAAGTCTTCTATAGGATTTCTACCCTCAAGCCCAGAAATATCAACAAGGTGAATTAAAATTCTGCATCTTTCAATGTGTCTTAAAAAGTCATGACCAAGTCCTGTGCCTTCACTTGCACCCTCTATTAGACCTGCTATATCGGCTACAATAAAACTTCTTTCATGGTCTACATTAACAACCCCAAGGTTTGGATCTATTGTTGTAAAATGATAATTTGCTATCTTTGGCTTTGCTTTTGTTATTACAGAAAGAAGTGTAGATTTACCAACATTAGGAAGTCCTACTAGGCCAACGTCAGCGAGTACTTTAAGTTCAAAAACAACTTCGATTTCTTGGCCTTTTTTGCCCGACTCAGCAAATCTTGGGGCTTGTCTAATTGAGTTTTTGAAGTGAACATTTCCACGTCCTCCTCTACCGCCCTTAGCTATCAAAAATTCTTCGCCGTCTTTTTTCATATCCTTGATTATGGTATTAGATTCTGCCTCTCTAATTAAAGTGCCAACGGGAACTGGTATATAAAGATCTTCACCTTTTTTCCCAAATTTCTTGCTCTTACCACCCTGTTCACCATTATCTGCTTTAAAATTTTTCTTATATCTAAATTCATCAAGTGTAGATAGGTTTCTAGTAGCTCTAATAATAATCGAGCCGCCGTCACCACCATCGCCACCAGCAGGTCCTCCAGTAGGTTCATACTTTTCCCTTCTCCAGGCTACTGCACCATTACCCCCATCTCCTGCTTTGATGCTTATTTTTGCAATATCAATCATAGTTTTCCTTTCATAAAAAAAGGCTTGCCAAAGGCAAGCTTAATTTTTAATCTCTTATTGTGCATAAACAGATACTTGTTTTCTGCTTTTGCCTTTTCTTTCAAATTTTACAACACCTTCACATGATGCATAAAGAGTATCATCAGAACCTCTTTTAACGTTGTTACCTGGGTGAATTTTTGTTCCCCTTTGTCTAACAATGATTGTTCCAGCGTTAACAAATTGACCATCAGCTCTTTTAACACCAAGTCTTTTAGCTCTTGAGTCCCTACCGTTTTTAGATGAAGAAACTCCCTTTTTGCTTGAAAATCTTTGTAAATTAATATTTAATATCATAATTTCTCCTTATAATTTAATTTTACGTAGCTGCTATAGTTACCTAAAAGTGTTTCAATACCAGTCTTAAAATACTCGAATATCACATTTGTATCCCTATTAGGATTATCGATATTAACAGACATTGTTATTTCATCATCTATAAAACAAACATCATCAGTATATTTGTCAAGACTGTTCACACAGCTATAGGCAAGTATAGTTACAGCTGAACATACAAGGTCCTTGCCATATTCATCATATTCGGCATGGCCTTTTATTTCAAAACCTACTATTTCATCTTTTTTGTTGATTAATAAATCAATATTAATCATTAAAGACTTATGCTATTAATTTTTACTAAAGTATAAGGTTGTCTGTGGCCGTGTTTTTTTCTATATTGTTTTTTAGGTTTATATTTATAAACAACAATTTTTTTATCTTTGTTTTGATCTTCAACTGTTGCTGATACCTTAGCACCTTCTACTATTGGAGAACCTACTTTAAGTTCACCATCGTTAGATACTAATAGTACTTGATCAAAATCTACAGTCTCACCAACTTCGTAAGCAAGTTTTTCAACTCTTACTAAGTCACCTTCTGATACTTTGTATTGTTTTCCACCTGTCTTAATAATTGCGTACATGGAAAGCCTCCTATTTATAATATTCTCGCCAGCATTCGGGGATCAGAGCCCTAGCTGAGCGGTCTACTCATATATATTACTCTCTATTATGACTTTGTCAAGCAATTTCAATTATTTCCATATTGTTTATTGCATTATTTTCTAAGGTCTCTATATCAAGATTTTCCTCCGATAATTTTATATAGGTTAGTTTTGGTTTTGTAACTGGCTTATCAGGTGCGAAAATTGAACAACAATCATCATATGGCTCAATTGATTTATCATAAGAGCCAATTTTCATTGATATATCTATTATATCTTTCTTATCCATTGCTATCAGCGGTCTTAGAATTGGTCTTTTTGATGAATCATTAATAACCGCAACCGACTCAATAGTTTGGCTTGCAACTTGCCCCAAAGATTCACCTGTTATTAAAGCTTGATAATCATTTGCTTCAGAAATTTTATTGGCAATTCTCATCATAAATCTTCTTGAGAGAATAGTTGTTTCTCGCCTATCACAATTCTGGTTTATTGCCTTATATATATTTGCTAGATTTACTGAATATATTCTCATTTTGCCAGTATAGGCAGACATGATTTCAGCCAGATCTATAGCCTTTTGGAGGGCTCTTTTAGAAGTGAAAGGATAAGAGTGGAAATGAATACAATCGAGCTTCATTCCTCTTTTTGCTACCATAAAACCAGCAACTGGTGAATCAATTCCTCCTGATAATAATAAAAGTCCCTTGCCAGAAGAGCCAATAGGAAGTCCGCCAAGACCTTCAAATCTCTTTGAATACACATAAACATTATCTTTCACATCGATAAATACTTTGAAGTCAGGATTATGAACATCCACCTTTAAGTTTGGAAAATCTCTTAAAATAAATCCTCCAATCTTTGCGGATAGTTCTGGTGATTTATATTCGAAAGCCTTGTCTGTTCTTTTTGTCTCAACTTTAAAAGTATAAAGCTTATCTGAAAAATATTTCTCAAGATCAACCTTGCAAGCTTCATATATGCTCTCAATGTTTTTTTCAGTCTTCACAGCATAAGCAACATATGATATTCCAAAGACTTTTAAAATATTATCTTTAATTTTTTCAAAATCTTTTTCATCAGCCCTTATATAAAGTTTAGAAGATTCTGAATACATTTCTTCATATGGAATATCTCTTATATTTCTTTTTATATTATCAATAGCTGTTTTGTAGAAAATATGCCTATTTTTACCCTTTAGAAATATCTCTCCAAAACTTACCGCTAACATCCATTCCATTAAATTACCATCCTTATCATTTCTATACTATTTTTTAATACTTTTAAAGTAAAATCTAAATCTTTTTTTGTTATTTCGCCAGAAAAAGAAAACCTAATTGCGCCATCCATATACTTTTTATCAATTCCTAGGGCTGATAAAACCCTGCTATATTGGCCCTTTGAGCAGGCAGAGCCGCTTGATGCATAAATTTCTTCTTCTTCTAACATATGAAGTAGAACTTCTGATTTTATATTTGCAAAGGCAACATCTAATATATATGGAGATGAATTCTCAATTGGTGATATTATATACGAATCTTTAATATTTTCCTTAATTAATTTTCTTAAGTAGTGATTTAATTCTTCTATTTTGGAGTATTCATTAGATTCAATTTGCTTTTTTAAGGCAATTCCGCAAGCATAAATTGCAGGCGGATTGTTTGTCCCTGACGAAACTATCTCCTGATAACCACCGTCTAAAATAGGTTTTATCTTCCCTTGAATATTTTTTCTAATATATAAACCGCCGAGTTGTTTTGGTCCATGAAATTTATGTGCAGAAAAACTCATCATATCGATGCCAAGGTATTCAACGTCACATGGTATTTTTCCTAAGGCTTGAGTCGCATCAATGTGGATTACAATATCCTTATTAAAATCTTTAATGATTTTTGAAATATTTTTAATATCTTGAATTGTCCCTATTTCATTATTTACATATATAAAAGATATAAATGTAACTTTATTATCTAATTTTACTCTAAGATCATCTTCATCAATGAAACCATACTTATTGTTTAAAACGTATCTGACTTCATCAAAATATGAGTTCTTAAAGGTATTATAGACTGAAGAATGTTCAATTCTGCTAGTAATAGCTGCTCCATCAAAAGATTTTATTGCGATGTTATTTGATTCTGTAGCTGATTTAGTAAAAAATATCTCTGAATCACTAGCAGATATTAATTTTCCTATATATTTTTTTGTATCTTTAATTAAGTTTTCTGCTTCCATTCCGTATGAATGAAGGGCACTTGGATTAGCAAAATGATTTTTACAAACATCAACATAGGCATCAATCGCTTCATCATACATTTTTGTAGTTGCAGCATTATCTAAATATATCATATATACTCCTTAATTATATTATTATATTAGAGCTTAGAAAGATTACAAGATTGGCGAGCTTTTACTGATATTAAGAAGATATAAATAGTATAATGCTTATATGATAAGCAAAAAAATTAAAATTAGTGGAGAAAAAATAAATAAGAATGACCTTGTTTTAGATATAGAAACTACTGGACTTGATTTTAATAGAGATAAATTGGTACTTTTGGGTCTTGTAAAAAAAGAAAAGGATGAGGCTTATATTTACCAATATTTTGCAGAAAATGATAATGAGGAAATTAGACTCTTAGAAATATTCCTCAGAGAAATAGTAGGCAAAAAGCTTATAACTTTTAATGGAGATAATTTTGACATTCCTTTTTTAAATTCAAGGCTTCTTGCCCACAAATTAATGCCGGCCTTCCCTGAGGAGAGCCTTGATATATACAAGATTATAAAATGGAATTCCAAATTTTTTTCCTATGAATCAATGAAACTTATGGACATAGAAAAATTAATAGGAATAGAAAGGCATGATCCTAGTCGATATAAAGTCATTAGTAAGCTTACAGATGATATGATTGTAAGAGATAAACCCTATCCTATTCTAAAACACAACGAAAATGATCTAATAGCAACTTTAGCTCTATCTGATATAGAAAATTTTTATATCAGTAAACTTTCCATAAATTCTAAAATAGGAAAATTTTGGATAGTAAAGGCAAATATAAACAAAGATATAGGAAATTTCGAATTTAAATCAGGAACCGATATAAAAGATTTATTTGTTGCAGAAAATAATTATCAGCTTGCTATAAGTGATAATACCATCAAACTTAATCTTCACGTATTATATGGACGTTTTGATGATAAAAATACTGGATTTGTGAGCATTAATACTTTTGATATAATTAATAATTCAAATATTAAAATTAATGATAAACTATTAATAATTAGAGAAAATTATACTTACAATTACAAAAATATTTTGAATCTATGCAAAAAAATAATAGAGAATCACTATTGATTCTCTATTTTCCAATCTATCTCTTTGATATTATTTTTCTTTAAAAATTCATTAGTTTTTGAAAATGGTTTTGTTCCAAAAAATCCATGCCTAGCCGACAATGGTGAAGGATGAGCTGATTCTATTATCATATGTCTTTTGTTAGTAATTAAAGATTTTTTACTTCTTGCAAAGTTCCCCCATAAAATAAACACTAGGGGCTCTTGCCTTTCATTAAGTGAACTAATAATCTTATCCGTAAAAATTTGCCAACCAATAGATTTATGGGAATTTGGATTTTTTTCTTCTACAGTAAGGCTAGCATTAAGTAATAACACACCTTGTTTTGCCCAAGAAACTAATGACCCGGTGTTAGCTGGCTTAATATCAAGGTCGGATTCCATTTCCTTATAAATATTTCTTAAAGAAGGTGGAAGCTTGACTCCTTCATTTACAGAAAAGGAAAGACCTTGAGCTTGACCATAATTGTAATATGGGTCTTGGCCAAGTATAACAACTTTTGTATTTTGATATGAAGAAAGTTCTAAGGCTTTAAAAATCTCTTCTCTAGGTGGATAAATATTTTTTTCATTATAGGCCTTATCTAAAAAAGAAAAGATTTTTTTGAAATATTCTTTTTCAAATTCTTCTTTTAATATAAGGTCCCAATCGTTATTTATCTTCATGGATAAAAATTATATATATAATCATTAATCCGCATCCTAATGTAACAAAAATATCTGCAACATTGAAAACAGGAAATGAGAAAAATGAAAATTCTAAAAAGTCTACTACAAAACCATTTACAAACCTGTCGTAAAAGTTACCCAAAGCTCCTGAAATAATCAAAGCTAAGCTTACATTCAAAATTACAGGATTTGTCTTATAGGATTTGTAAAAATAATATAACAAATAACAAACAATAGCTATAGTTATTATTAAAAAGAAAATTCTTTTATCCTGCAAAATTCCAAAAGCGGCTCCCCTATTTTCTAAGTATGTTAGGTTGATGAAAGGGCCTTCTATTGGGTTTTCTATGAAATTATTAACTGCGTATATCTTACTAAGCCTGTCTAAGACAAGTCCTAAGATAATAATTATTATATATATCATTTTACTTTCCTATACTTTATGTGATAATTACCTTTTTTGCTGTAACCATCAATACTATCAAAAACAAATCTTCCAAACCTTCTGACAGAGATTAGGCATCCTTCATCAACTTGGTAAGATGGGTCTTCTATGATTTGAAAATCTACCTTAACAAGTCTCGCCTTTACGATTTCCCTAGCCTTAGTTCTTGATGTTGATAAAAATAAGCTAAGCAGGTTATCAAGCCTTAAACTTGATACAAACCCAGTATAGTCTTCGTATTTAGGTTTAATCAAATCTAGCTGTGCATCTTCCTTAACTTTAAGATTTACACTTTCATTTTTAATTTTTGTTAGGTTAAATTCTATAAAACTTGCCTGGTCAACACTAACTGCAAATTCAACTTTTCCATCAAGAATAGAAATATCTCCAATATCATTCCTATCAATCCCTAGGTTTAAAAGTGCGCCTAAAACATCTGGATGGCTAATATCTTTAGCACCGAATTCTAGAACACTAATATAATTAGGTTCATATAGTGGCTGATAATAATAGTTTGCTACAAAAATTTTTCTTTCAGAATCATGGTTTCCACCCAGAAAGTAAATATCAATCGAATTTTTATTAGCAATTTCAGCCAAAGTTTTTTGTTCAAAAGGATCTAAAAAGAAACTTCGAGTTTCTATTTTCTTATAAAAAGCCTTCTCTAAAATAGATAAGGCTTTTCTAATATTTGTTTTTTTCTGTTTGTCACGTATGTGATCTAAATTATATTCTAATGCCATAAAAACAAAAGATCGAACTTAATCGATCTATAGTTGGTTATAATTTCCTTCTGAAATTTGATCTGCTACATAAGAATCAATTTCAACGCCATTTGGTGTTATCACAAAGATTCCCTTTGTAACTTTTCTCATATTTCCTTTAAGTGCGTAAACTGCACCACTTACAAAGTCGAATATTCTCATTCTTAGGTCATTATCAACCATTTCTAGATTTAATACTACAACTCTATTTTTAAGGATTTCCTCTATAACAACTGGTCCATCATTATCATAGTCTAAAGGTTCTTGTATAGATATTCTCATATTGCTACTCCTGGTAAAGCTACTACTACTATTAATGCTAACTACCTTGTCTTCAGTATTACTAGTTTTAAATGAATTGCCGAATGAATAATCATAAGAAAAACTTGATTTGCTTGATTTAAATGAATCGTCAGCATAGGTATTATCCTTGCTATCATCTAATAAGTCGCTATAAGTTGTTCTAGGTCTACTTTCTTCTAGCTTATCATCTTCATCATCATAATACATTTGATCATCGTCGTAATCGTCATAATTATCATCGATACCAATGAATTCTTTAAATTTGTCAAACATTTTTTCATCCTTTGCTAGTTTTATCTACTCTTATTATATACTAAAACGATTATAATGTAAAAATTTAAAATTCGCTTTTTATTTCTCTCATCATTAAATCTCTTACAGACTCATTGCAATCCTTGTTATTAAAAAGCACTTGATATATTTCGTTTGTTATAGGTAGGTCAATGTTTTTTTCCTTGGCAAGTTCATAAACTGACTTTGTTGTTGGAATACCCTCTACAACCATTTTTATTTTATCATTGAGTTCCTCGAGGCTAAGGCCTTGACCAACTAGAATACCTGCCCTGTTATTTCTTGAATGAGCGCTTGTGGCAGTAACAATCAAGTCACCAACACCAGCAAGACCATTTATAGTTTTAAACTCTGCACCAAATTCACATGCAAACTTACTCATTTCGTGAATTCCTCTTGTCATAAGGGCAGCTTTAGCATTATCGCCATAACCTAGTCCTTGAGCCATACCAATTCCAAAAGCTAAAATATTTTTAATTGCTCCGCCAAGTTCTACTCCAATTAAATCATTTGAAGAATAAACTCTGAAATAATCTCTAACAAAAAGCATTTGAACTTCTTCAGCAATACTTATATCCTCACTCGCAGATACAATTGTAGTAGGCATCTTGTTTATAACTTCTTCAGCGTGAGATGGTCCACTAAGGGCTACAAAAGAAATATTTGGATTAAAATCTTTAAATATTTCAGAAATTCTTTTATGACTAAAAAGTTCCAAACCCTTTGATAGGTTTATTATTATATGCTCATCGCTTAGTACACCTTCACATTGTTTTAAAACATTCCTAATTTGCTGGGTTGGTATTCCGTTGACAATATATTTATTTTTAAATATCTCTTTAAGATTGCTGGTAGCTTTTATATTATTTTTTAATTTATTGTTTGGAAAATATTTTATATTTAAATGGTCATTATTGATTGTCGATACAACTTGCTCATCTCTGGCATAAATGAGAACATCTTCCTTCTCAGCCAACAAATCTGCTATTGCTGTCGACCAAGATCCAGCTCCTAGTATAGAAATCGTCATCTTTTCCCCTAAAATAATTTATTTTCTTTGCCTTCCATGATTCTTTTTATATTTTCTTTGTGTTTTACAACTATAATAATCGCAATGATTGATAGACTAAGACTAAAATAATTAAAACCATATTTATAAAGGCTGGCAAATATTGCAACAAGGCAAACACTAATAGAGCCTAGAGATACCATTCTTGATAGCAATACTATTATAAAAAACACGCCAAACATACAAAGTGCGAAAATCGGTTTAATGTATACTAAAGCGCCAAATACTGTTGCTATGCCCTTTCCAGCCTTAAAATTAAGAAGAAAACTATACATATGTCCCAAAACAACAAAGAACATAGCTAGATACATTCCGTTTTCACCAGCTATTTTCCCACCTATATAAGCAGCCACAGCACCTTTTAAGGCATCTAAAAGGAATGTGATTAGCCCAGCGGTTTTACCAAAATTTCTTAAGGCATTGGTTGTTCCAATGTTGCCTGATCCCATAGATCTAATATCTTTTTTGTAAATATACTTACCGATAAAGTATCCAAAAGGTAGGCTTCCTAATACATAAGACAAAAGAGCAATTATAAAAAAAATCATTTTTTATCCCCTCGCTCCTTAAATACGAAGCTAAATGGTACTCCTACAAGTGAGTAGTTTTGCCTGATTTGATTTTCTAAATATCTAGTATATGAAAAGTGCAATAATTCTCTATCATTTATTGATAAGATGAATTTTGGTGGGCATGTTCCAACTTGGCTCATATAGTAAATTTTTAATCTCTTGCCCTTATCCTGTGGAGGCTGATTTAATAACATAGCGTCTTGAAGAATTGTATTTAAAACTCCTGTCTTAATCCTCATTCTATAATTATTGTCAACAACCTCTATCATATCTAGTAGGGTATCTATCCTAGCATTATCTTTTACTGAGATAAACACTATTGGAGCATAGAGGGCAAAAGATAAGGCGTTTCTTATTTCTTTTTCCATTTGAGCCATGGTATTAGTATCTTTTTCAACTAAGTCCCACTTATTTACAGCAATTATCATCGCTTTTTTATTGTTATGGGCATAACCAGCTATCTTTGCATCTTGTTCTGTGACACCAACTGTTGCATCGATTAAAAACAAACAAATTTCTGCACTATCTACAGCATCGAAAGTCCTTTGGTTGGCGTAATATTCAATATTTTCCTTTACTTTTGATTTTCTCCTAAGACCTGCTGTATCGATTAAAACATAGTTGTGATCATTGTAGGTCCAGTAAGAATCAACTGCATCACGAGTTGTTCCTGCTATATCGGTTACAATCATTCTATCTTCATTTAGTAAGAGATTTACTAAAGAAGACTTACCGGCATTAGGTTTGCCTATGATTGCAATCCTAGTTTCGTCTTCTAAGTTTTCATATTTGGAAAAATCTATAAATGAAATAACCGCATCTAGGAGGTCACCAAGCCCCTTAGCCTGTTCAGCTGAAATCATAATAAGGTTGTCAAATCCAAATGAATAAAAATCGTAGAGGTCATCTGGAGTTTTCATATTATCAACCTTATTTGCAACTATAATTACAGGTTTATTGTATTTTCTAATCTCATTTGCTATATCAACATCATGAGGATTTACACCCTCTTTACCGTCAACTACAAATAGGATTAGGTCAGTTTCAAGGAGGGCTTTTTCTACCTGACCCCTTATTTCAACATTCATCATGTCCTTGCTAGATATATCAATACCGCCAGTATCAACAAGTAAAAACTCATTGTTTTGCCATTCAGCCTTATCAACTATTCTATCCCTTGTTACACCTGATACATCTTCTGTTATTGATTTTCTTTTTCCAACTAGGCGGTTAAATAATGTAGATTTACCTACATTTGTTCTGCCTACTAGGGTTACTATTGGTAAAGCCATTTTCCCCTCCAATTTAATTATTGATTACTATCTTTTAATAAATTTTTCTAACCTTCATAAGATTTTCTTTTTTTGCTCCCTTATCAAGTCTTTTTATATATAGGACTGATAAAACAAGCATCAATATAACCGAGCCTAAACTTATTAGGTTAGTATCATATCCAGAGTTTTTTAATAAAAATGATGGCACTAGTGCACCTATCATTACTAAAATAACTGGAACTACATAAACAAGGGCAGAAATTTTACTAATTTCATCGGCATCGCTTTCTAAGATGACCTTGTCTCCTTTATTTATGTCATCGGCAGAAAAAATTTCTATTATTGTTGTTTTTCTTTCTGCACAAGAACCGCTTGCAGCACATGATCCACATGCTGCATTTCGGTCCACCTTTATTTTTAAATTTCCATTGTTATTTTCAAGGACTAGACCTTCTTTAGTCATTGCCATTAATCAATTCACCTCAATTTTATATTAAGTTCCTCAAGTGCCTTATCATCCACTAAAGCTGGTGCTTCAGTTAATGGACATGTTGCAGATTGAGTTTTTGGGAAAGCAATTATATCCTTAATATTATCTGTTTTTGCAAATAACATTAATAACCTATCAAGTCCATAAGCAAGTCCTGCGTGTGGAGGTGTGCCGTATTGAAGAGCTTCAATAAAGAATCCGAACTTATTTTGTATATCTTCATCAGTCAATTTTAAAGCTTCAAATACCTTTTTTTGTAGGTCTGAATTGTTAATTCTAACAGATCCACCACCCATTTCATCTCCGTTTATAACAATATCATAGGCTTGAGTTCTCACCTTTTCTGGCTCTGTTAATAATAAATCAATGTCTTCTTCATTTGGCATTGTGAATGGATGGTGTTGAGCTACATACCTATCTTCTTCTTCGCTATATTCAAACATTGGGAAATTCACAACCCAAGTTAGGGCATATTCTTTTTCATAAAGATTATTTTCCTTAGCGATTTTTACTCTCAATGCTCCTAGACCTTCAAGAACAGTCCTATCCTTGTCAGCAGCAAGGAAGATTAGATCTCCATCTTTTGCATCTAGCTTTTCTCTAAGACCATCTATCACTTCATCAGTTAAGAATTTTTTAATTGATGATTGCATACTTTCATTAAATTTAATGTAAGAAAGTCCTTTAAGACCGTAATCTTTTACAAAATCAGTTAATTTATCTAATTGCTTTCTAGAATACTTTTCTTCAAGTCCTGTAAAGTTAATAGCTCTTACAGACCTACCATCGCTTGTATTATCAGCAAATACCTTAAATTCACTATCAACAAAAAGTTCTGTTACATCTTTAATTTTGTAGCCAAATCTTAAGTCTGGTTTATCAGATCCGTAAGATTCCATAGCTTCACTGTAATCCATTCTATTGATAGGTAGTTTTAAATCATAATCAGTGTAAGTATCAAAAAGAACTTTAAGTAGTCCCTCATTCATAGCTATTACATCATCTTGGTCAGAAAAGCTCATTTCAAGGTCTAGCTGGGTGAATTCTGGTTGTCTATTTGCTCTTAAGTCCTCATCTCTAAAGCATTTTACGACTTGGAAATACCTATCAAGGGATCCAATCATTAAAATCTGTTTTAGTAATTGTGGCGATTGTGGAAGAGCATAGAACTTACCCGCATTGATTCTAGATGGTACTAAATAATCTCTCGCACCTTCAGGAGTTGGTTTTGTTAAAAATGGAGTTTCTACTTCAGTAAATTCATTGTCATAGAAATATTCTCTCATAGTCCTAACAATATCAGACCTAAGCTTGAGATTCCTTTGCACTGAAGGTTTCCTCATGTCTAGATACCTGTATTTTAATCTTAAATTTTCACTTACATCATCATCATCTTTGATATAGATTGGTGGTGTTTTTGCCTTATCGAGAATATTGATTTTATCAGCAATTATTTCAATATCACCTGTTGGTATATCTGGGTTCTTGCTTTCTCTTTCAAAAACTTTTCCCTTAACTTCAAGTACATACTCAGCTGATATTTGACGTGCTCTTTCGTAATTATCCTTATCATCTTCCCTGATAACAATCTGGCTTATTCCTGTTTTATCTCTTAGATCGATAAAAACCAAGGAACCCAGGTTACGTTTTTTAGCAACCCATCCCATTAAAACTACTTCTTTGCCCAAGTCCTCTATTCTCAAGCTTCCACACATATGTGTTCTTTTAAATTCCATACTTCCTCCAATTATTGTAAAAATGGATTATTGTCTAATTCAAATCCAAGAGTGCTGTTTTCATTATGACCTGGGTAAATCTTTGCACTCCTATCTAGTTTGCCCAGTTTATTTATGATAGAGTCTTTAATCTCTTCAAAAGACCCACCTGGAAAATCTGTCCTTCCTACTGAGAGCCTAAATAAGGTATCTCCAGTAAAAATAGCATCTCCTAAAACAAAGGACATAGAGTCTATTGTATGTCCAGGTGTTTTTATTGCCTTAATATTATATTTACTAAATACTTCCTCATCCTTAAGATAATGATCTATTGGCACTTCAAGGTTATTTATATGATACCCTAAATTGAAATTTGGATTTTCAGCCAATTCTTTGGCGTCTTCTGAAGCATAAACATCCACTCCATACCTATCTTTATAATATTTCAAACCAGTAACATGATCAAAATGTGTATGAGTTAATATAATAAATTCTATTTTTATTTTATTGTCTTCTATAAACTTATCAAGCACACTTGATGGGTAGGGACAATCTACTATAAATCCTCTCCCATCTTCATGGACAATATAAGTGTTGGTCATAACAGGACCTAGGGTAAATTTATTGATTTCCATTAAAATATCCTTTCACTATCAAGAATAATTGTAACAGGTCCGTCATTTACAAGACTAACTTCCATATGTGCTTGAAATTGACCAGTTTTCACAATAAAACCTTCATTTACAAGCTCATCACGAAGTTTTTCATAATAAGCATTTGCTTTTTCAAGTCCTGCTGATTCGGTAAAAGATGGTCTATTGCCTTTTCTAGCATCACCATAAAGTGTAAATTGACTAACAAGGAGTATTTCGCCACCTGTGTCTTTAAGGCTTAGGTTCATTTTACCTTCTTTATCTTCAAAAATTCTTAAATTTGCTATTTTTCTTTTTATATAGGCAAGGTCATCTTCATTGTCTGTATCTTTAACAGCAAGTAGGATCATGTAGCCATTTCCTATTTCAGAAATTAAGTCATCTTTTACTACAACATTTGCCTTTGTAACTTTTTGTATAATTGCTCTCATTAACTTTTCACCCTAAATACATCAGAGACAGTTTTAATTGTCTTAAGTTTCTTAATCACATTGTCTAATTGCCCTGTACTTGTAACTTCAATAACCAAGTCCATAATACCTGCATCACTATCAGTCCTTGCGTTGATGCTTAAGATATTAACGTCAAAGGTTGATATCATCTTAGAAACCTCATACAGGATTGAAGGTCCATTTGCAGATATAATTTGGATTTTAACTGGAAACTTATCAGTAGATAGGTTTTGCCAGTAAACATCGATTAATCTTTCTGGAGACTTTGAATTAATAATATTAGGACAAGTTTTAACATGAACTGATATTCCATTGCCCTTGGTAATAAATCCAATTATTGGATCTCCAGGCACTGGCGTACAGCATTTAGCAAACTTAACTTCAACATCATCCTCGAGGTCTGATACCCTAATTTCGTTAGTAACTTGGGTATTAATTTCTTTTTGAATTATGTCTAAAGGTTTGTTGAGTTCTTCTTTTTTAAACTCTTCTTTATCTTTCCTTATTAATTTCTGGCTTACTTGTTCGGCAGTAGTTTTGCCATAACCAACTGAGGCATACATTTCATCTTCAGATGGGAATCCCAGATCAGACGCAATTTCAGCAAGCCATTCATCTTTAAGAAGATATCTGTAGTTTTGCCTATATTTCTTGAGGTCACGAGCTACAGAATATTTACCAATTTCAATATTTTCTTCCTTGTCAAAACGCTTGAAAAATTGTTTGATCTTAGATTTAGCTTGATTGCTTTTAACAATATTAAGCCAGTCCCTACTTGGTCCTTGAGAATTTTTGCTGGTAATAATTTCTACCAAATCCCCAGTTTTTAGTGGTTGGGTTATAGGAACCATCCTACCATTTACCTTTGCCCCAACACAAGAATTACCAACTTCTGTATGGATCTTATAGGCAAAATCAATAGCGCATGAATTTATTGGCAAGGAATAAACCTCACCAGCAGGTGAATAGACATATATTTCTCTAGAGAAGAAATCTGTCTTAAGAGTTTCCATAAACTCTTCGTTGTTTACATCCTTGCCGCCTTCTTGTTGCCATTCTACAATTTGTCTCAAAAAGCTCATTGCATCATCGAATTCCGACTTGGTCTTTTTATTTTCTTTATAACGCCAATGGGCAGCAACACCAAATTCACACTCCCTGTGCATTTTTCGTGTCCTAATTTGAACTTCAAAAGGCTTGGAATCATCACCAAAAACAGTAGTGTGTAGAGACCTGTATCCATTTGGCTTAGGTTGGCCTATATAGTCCTTAATCCTATTTGGGATTGGTCTCCATAATGAGTGAACCTTACCCAAAACTGCATAACACTCTGCAATAGTATCAACAAGGACCCTTACCGCAGTTAAGTCGTAAATTTCTTCAAAAGCAATCTTATTTCTTTCCATTTTTTTATTTATGGAATATAGAGACTTTGGCCTGCCAGAAATTTCAAAATTAATACTTGTTGACTCGAGAGATTTTGTTAAGGTATCAATTATTTCGTTGATGTAATTTTCTCTCTCACGTCTTTTTACGCTTACCATTTCTGCAAGCTCATAGTACTTTTCAGGTTCCTGGTACCTAAAACAAAGATCTTCTAATTCCCATTTTAAAGAATAAATTCCAAGCCTATGGGCAAGAGGCACATATATTTCAATGGTCTCATTCGCCTTTTGTAATTGTTTAGACCTGGTCATGTATTCTAAAGTTCTCATGTTGTGAAGTCTATCGGCAAGTTTTATAAGGACTACCCTTACATCATTTGCCATAGCCATAACCATTTTTCTAATGTTTTCAGCTTGCTTTTCTTCTTTTGAAGTGTAGTTTAGGTTTTTAAGTTTTGTAACTCCATCAACTAAAAAAGTAATTTCCTCTCCAAACTCAGACTTCATTTCATCTCTAGTAACATCAGTATCTTCAAGAACATCGTGCATCAAGCCAGCACAAATAGTCTCATCATCTAGCTTCATATCTGATAAATTAGAGGCTACAGCAATCGGGTGGATAAAATAATCTTCTCCAGAATTTCTTTTTTGTCCATTGTGATGGAGAACACCAAAGTCATAGGCCTTTTTTATAAGTTCTATGTTAGCGTGAGGATTATTTTTTAAAATAAGCTCTTTAAATTTTATAAATTCTTTATTAAAATCGGTTGCCATAAAATCACCTAATATCAATTAATTTTAATTGCAAGGACCTATTGCCCCTAAATTCATTCACATCCGGATAGTAAACAATATCAATCTTTTTGCCAAGGATATCTCCATTAAATTTCTCTTTTAAATACTTATAATCATCCTCTGCCTGAAATTTAATAGCATTATAGTAAATTCCATTCTGGAATAAGGATAGTCTTAAGGTGTTTTTATCTTTACCAATCATTGAAATTGATGCAATATCAACACCTTTATTTGCAAAAACTGGTCTTTGATTATCTTTGCCAAAAGGTTTAAACTTATCCAGACTTTCTGCAAATTCTAATGATAGTTTAGAAATAGGAATCTGAGTATCAATGTTTATAGAATTTTCTTTATCAGCCTTTGATAATTTTGAGTTTTCATTTAAAAATATCCTAAATTCATCTATTTTATCTATACTAATCGATAAGCCGCAGGCCATAGGGTGGCCACCAAAAGATTCTAGTTTATCAGCATACGGCCTTATATTTTCATACATATTGTAAGTAGAAATTGACCTGCCAGACCCTTTGGCAACGCCCTCTTCCTTAGCATTTGTAAGAATGATTGTTGGTCTATAATATTTTTCCTTTATCCTACCTGCAACAATACCACAAATAGATTCATTTATATCTGGAGCATAAACTATGATCACATCATCCTTGTCATAAGAATTATCTTTAATAATTTCAATTGCTCTGTTATAAGCAGTTTCAGTCAAGGATTTTCTTTCGTTGTTAAGTTTAACCAAATCAGTCGCCATCTCATAGATCTTGTCAATATCTTCTTCAATTAGTAAATCTATAGCAAGTTTTGCACTTTTTAGTCTGCCTGTAGAATTCATAAGAGGGCCTAGAATAAAACCAAGGGTGTATTCGTCGATTTCCCTATCCCAACCAGCTTCATCTAGTAGAGCTTTTATTCCAATCTTCTCTGTCTCATTCAATCTTTTAAGGCCCTCTATGACAAATATCCTATTTTCATCTGTGAGTGAAACAATATCACAAACTGTGCCCATAGCCACGTATTCTAATAGGGAATATAAATAATATTCATCCCCATCAAGCTTTTGATAAAGCCCTTGGATTAGTTTAAAACTAACCCCTGCTCCACATAAGTCATCAAAGGGGTAGGTTGAATCTAGTCTTTTAGGATTGATAACAGCATCGGCATTTGGCAAAATTTGATCTAACCATTCGTCATTTTCTTCTTTTTGAATTTGATGGTGGTCAGTAACTATTACATTTATCCCAGCCTGTTTGAGGTTGTCAATTTGATCAAAGCCAGTAATTCCATTATCACAGGTTATGACTAAGGAAACCTTATCTTCTATTGCTTTATCGCTCATTTTTGAAGAAATCCCATAGCCTTCTTCTACCCTATGAGGAATATCATATGAGATATTGTCATAATAAAATAAAAGACCATCCATCAGGGTCATTACTGACGCTATACCGTCTTGGTCGTAGTCTCCAAATATTCTTATCTCCCCACCATTTTTCATAATTTCAATTATCAAATCTACTGCCTTATCCATATCATTTAATAAAAATGGGTCATGGAGCTTTTTTAAGTCGGGATTTATATACATATCTACTTTTGCTGGGTCAATAATATCCCTATTTCCCAAAATAAGGGCATCTAATTTAGAGATATTTCCAAGCTTAAGATTGTTTATATAGTTTTGTTTTTTGTTATAAATAAACCAGTTTGCCATAACTTCCTTTCTAGTAAATTATACTCTTTAATAAAGATTTATAAAGAAAAAGAGGCCTAGGCCCCTATTCCAAAATATTTTCTATATATGATTTTTCAATAATCAGGTATGATGTTTTTTCAACTTCACCAGTAACTATGGTAACTTCATTTTTATTAATATTTGTTACATAACCGACAATTCCTGATTTTGTAATAATTTTTGAAGACACTTTCAAATTATCATTAACAAAAATCTCTCTATTTTTATCTTTCCTATAGTCTAAAATATTTGTGTAATAAAAACCTACAGCTAAGATAATTAAAATTATATATTCAAGTTTCATTAATAACCATATTTTTCGTAAAATTCTTTTTTATAATCTAGGAAAGAATCATTCATAATGGCTTCTCTTATATTTTCACACATCTTTAATAGGAAGTATAAATTGTGATAAGAAAGAAGTCTTGCTCCTAAGATTTCTTTTGCATTCACCAAGTGTCTTAGGTAAGCTCTTGAATAATTAGAGCAGGTATAGCAGTCACACTCAGGATCCAGTGGTGAGAAATCTTCTTTATAGGTTGCATTTTTTATTACAACCCTTCCCTTTGATGTAAGAGCTGTACCGTTTCTAGCAATCCTGGTTGGAAGGACGCAGTCAGCCATATCTATACCGGCCTGAAAAGATTCAAAAAGATAATCAGGTGTACCTACACCCATGTTATATCTTGGCTTATCTTCAGGAAGAAGTGGGGTTGTGAAATTAAGAATATCAATCATTTCTTCTTTTGTTTCCCCTACTGAAAGACCACCAATTGAATAACCATCAAAATCCATAGCTACTGTTTCTCTTGCAGAAATCTCCCTTAAGTCTTTAAACATCCCACCTTGGACGATACCAAAAAGAGATTGGTCTGGGTGAGAATTTGCCTTGTGATAATCAAGGCCTCTTTTTGCCCATCTGAGGGTTCTTTCCATAGAGTTTTTTACATAATCATAACTAGCATTGGCATCAACACACTCATCAAAACTCATCATAATATCAGAATGGATGTCATTTTGAATTTCGATTGACTTTTCTGGTGTAAAAAAGTGTTTTGACCCATCTATATGAGACCTAAACATAACTCCATCTTCGCTAATTTTTCTATTATCAGCAAGAGAAAAAACCTGGAATCCTCCAGAATCTGTAAGTATAGGACCATCCCAGTTCATGAATTTATGGAGACCACCGGCCTTTTTCATAATATCCATACCTGGTTTTAAGTAAAGGTGGTAGGTATTACCAAGGATAATTTTTGCTCCCATTTCCTTTAGATCATCAACTGTCATTGTTTTAACTGTACCGACAGTTCCTACTGGCATAAAGATTGGTGTTGGTATGTCACCACTAGCTGTGTGAATTACCCCAACTCTTGCATTTGTATATTTGTCTTTTTTTATCAATTCGTATTTTAAAGGCATTAATCCTCCTATTTTATGAACATGCAGTCTCCGAAAGAGAAAAATCTATATTTTTTGCTAACAGCATCGTTGTATGCATTTAGGATAATATCCTTACTTGTAAATGCAGCTATTAACATAATTAGTGTTGATTTTGGTAAGTGGAAATTAGTAATAATAGCATCAACCACTTTAAATTCAAATCCAGGATAGATAAATATATCTGTCCAACCAGAATCAGCACAAATCTTGTCGTTTTTCTTATAAACAGATTCCAGAGTTCTAATTGAAGTAGTTCCTACTGCAATTATCCTACTACCCTCACTCCTAGCAGTATTTAGAATTTCAGCTGTTTCTTCACTTAGGGTGTAAAATTCTGAATGCATTTTATGGTCTGTGATTTCATCTTCATTTACTGGCCTAAAGGTGCCTAGGCCTACATTTAATGTTAAATAAGCAAGTTTAACACCCTTAGCTTCAATCTCTTCTAATAATTCTTTGGTAAAATGAAGACCAGCAGTTGGAGCTGCTACAGAACCTGGATTTTTAGAATAAACTGTTTGGTAATCTTCATTATCTTTTAGTTTTTCTTTTATATATGGTGGAAGAGGCATATTGCCTAGTTTATCAAGAATTTCATTAAAAATTCCTTCAAAATAGAATTCCACAATCCTATTTCCATCTTCTTTTATATCTATAACCTTACAAGAAAGTTCATCAGAAAAAATTACTTCAGTTCCAATTTTCATCTTCTTGCCAGGTCTGACAAGGACTTCCCATTTTGAGCCTTCGGTATTATTTAATAAAAACACCTCAATCTTTTCTTCTTTATCTGGTCTGTGACCAAAAAGCCTAGCAGGTATTACCCTTGTATCATTCATTACAAGGACATCTCCTGGTTTTAGATAGTCAATAATATTGTAAAAATACTTATCTTCCCTATCACCTGTATTTTTATCTAAAACCATCATCCTAGCTTCATCTCTTTTGCTGGTAGGATGTTGGGCAATTAATTCTTCTGGTAAATAATAATCAAATTCGCTTGTTCTCATCTAATCCTCATATTTTAAGCCGTAGTGGTCATAGGCTTTTCTAGTCAAAATTCTACCTCTTGGTGTCCTTGATATAAAGCCAATCTGAAGGAGATATGGCTCATATACATCTTCTATTGTAACATTTTCTATTCCAGTAGAAGCAGCTATTGTATCCACACCCACAGGACCACCTGCAAAGTTCTCATACATTGTAAGTATAATTTTCTTATCCATGGTATCAAGACCCATGGGATCAATTTCAAGAAGTTCAAGTCCCTTCTTGCTTGTCTCATAATCAATCTTATCATCTGCCTTAACTATGGCGTAGTCCCTAACTCTTTTTAACAACCTATTGGCAATCCTTGGTGTACCTCTTGATCTTTTGGCAATTTCTATTGCGCCTTTATCGTCAATTGGTATGTCTAAAATACTTGCAGATCTCTTTACAATAGTTGTGAGGTCTTTGCTATCGTATAAGTTTAAGGATAAAAGAACTCCAAACCTATCTCTAAGTGGAGCGGATAGCATACCTGCTCTTGTTGTAGCTCCTATCAAGGTGAATTTTTCTAAGTCAATTCTTATTGATTGAGCATTTGGTCCTTTTCCTACAATAATATCAAGAACAAAGTCTTCCATAGCTGAATACAATATTTCTTCAACTGACCTGTTGATTCTGTGAATTTCATCTATAAATAAAACATCGCCCTCGGCAAGATTTGTAAGTATTGATGCAAGGTCAGATGGCCTTTCTATGGCAGGTCCACTTGTTACACGCAAATTAACTCCAAGTTCATTGGCAATTATAGTTGAAAGTGTTGTCTTGCCAAGTCCAGGAGGGCCTTGGAGAAGAACGTGGTCAAGGGGTTCTTTTCTTGAAAGAGAAGACTTTATAAAAATATCAAGCTTTTCTTTTGCCTTATCCTGGCCAATATAGTCCTTTAGCCACCTTGGTCTTATAGAGTTTTCTTGTTTTAGGTCTTCGATTTGCTCGTTAGATCCTACTATTCTTGTGTTTTCATCAAACATTTATCCACCTAAATAAGTCTTTTTAGACTTTCTTTAATCAAAGCTTCAAGGCTTAGGTCAGCATCCCTTAATTCACTTAAGACCCTTGCAATATCATTTTCCATATATCCTAAATTTTTAAGTGCTTCTCTTGCAACACCTAAATTATCATTTTCCACATGGTTAACTGTTTCAATTTTATCTACATCTGGCAAGGCCATTTTCTTAACCTTGTCAACTAGCTCAAGGATAATTCTAGAAGCTGTTTTCTTGCCAATTCCCTTAGCTTTTGTAAGTTTATCTATATCATTATTTACAATTGCTAATTTAATTTCATCAGCACTTATTGATGATAACATGCCTAGGGCAATCTTTGGTCCTATACTTGATACAGAAATTAAAAGTAGGAACATTTCTAATTCTTCTTTCGAATAAAATCCATAGATAGAAATATCGTCTTCTCTTACCTGCATTGATGTATAAATTTTATATTCGTTATTTATTTGGATGTTTGAAAGGCTTGTGAGAGTTGAATTTATAAAATAACCAATGTTATTATTTTCTATTACAAAACCCTCTTCACTAATTGCCTTAACATCACCTTTTATGTATGAAATCATTAATTCATCCTATACTGTTCTTTAAATCTTTGGCTAAGCACATGACAAAGAGCAACAGATAAGGCGTCTGCAGCATCATCTGGCTTAGGTATCTTCTTTAGGTTCAGAAGAGTGGTAATTGTCAATTGCATTTGCTGCTTACTTGCCCTTCCATAACCTGTTATAGCTTGCTTAATCTGAAGAGGAGTGTATTCAAATATATCTAGGCCGTTATCTTGAGCACATAAAACTTGAACACCCCTGGCATGACCTACTGTTATAGCTGTTTTGACATTTTGGTTGAAAAACAACTCCTCGATAGCAAATTCATCAGGTCTATATTCCTTAATTATCTTATCTAAATGATCATATAAAATTTTAAGTCTTTCAGGTGTCCTTGTCTTAGATGACGTTGTTACTACACCATTTTCTAATACTTTAACCTTATTTGATTTAAATTCAACCACGCCATAGCCCATGATTGCTATGCCTGGATCTATTCCTAAAACTATCATAGCCAATATAAAAAGGGCTTATTTAGCCCTATTGATACCTTTCAAATACTTCTTTTATCAAACCCCTGTAATAATACTCAGCATATGTATCAACAATGGACCTATATAGGTAGCTGACTGTTTTTTCGTATATTTTTTGAGTTTGTTTGGTAGTAATATCTTCTGTAAAAATACTTTCTTTGTTAAATGTTAACTGTTTATGTGTCAACATATCTATAGCATAAATCTTTTTCTTTAGGCATAGATCAGCAAAATTATATAAGTCACGTCTCAAAGAAGCAACCAATTCTCTATTTGAAAAAATTACATCTTTCATGACTTTTCCTATTTTTACTATATCCCTATCTTCTCTATTATAATAAATATTTGTTCCGTCAAGCAGAAAATCCACACCAAAAGATTCAATTAGCATAAATTCAAGCTTATCAACCGCTTTTTTGGACCTAAATGCCCTGTATTGAGCCTTAATAGATATTAAATATTCATACCTATCTATGTCTCCACCAATATTTCTGCTAAGACTATTGATTATTTCATCAATATCTACTAAGTTCCAGAAATATTTCTTTAGATTCTTAAAGCAGTAGTCCTTAACATAGTAGGAATGCTTAGAGAAATTAATAAAATTTCTGTCGTATAACAAAGACATAAGGGTATTTAATGAGTATATATCTTCATCTACTAAATAATTATATTCAAGTTTTTCAATTACTGGAATAGGATTCCTTAATTCTGCCTTCATTATTCTACCTCGACTACTATTTTAACATAAAAACGAAGTCTTTTATTTAGATTTATTTGCCATAAGAAATAAAAAAAGCTAAATTAGCGGTAAAAATATTCATTAATAATTTATTAATGAATATCTCTTAGATGTTTTAGCTTTTGAGAATGATTATTATTTAAAAAAATTCATTAAAAATATTTTTAGAATTTTAAAAATTCTACTGATAAATCTTTTAGAGCGAAATTATAATTCACATCTTTTCTCTCAATATTAATAACTGCTTTTTTTCTTAATTCTTCATTCTTGTATAAATTCTCGATTAATTCAAAAGATGGGTTTATGGCATGTGGATTGCCAACAAGATCAAACATTGTAATATCACCATTTGTATCTCCATAAGCATAGGATTTACTAAGGTCTATATCATATTTTTCCTTAAGTCTACCAACAGCTCCTAACTTACTTTCCCCATCCCACATAGGTATTACTTTACCAGTAAATTTATTATTTTCATCAAAAACATAGTTTGTTGAAATTGAATCTGTTGCCTTATAAAGTTTAGAAAAACCATCTACCAAAAAATCTGGAGAACCAGATATAAAAAAGATTAAATAACCTTCTTCTATGTGTTTTTTAACTGCATTTCTAGTTACGTTATAAACTTTATCCTTATTTTCAGCAAGGACTATTTGGGCATACATATCTACTATTTCTTTATCAAGCCCAACCATTGCCTTTTGGTATGCTAGGGCTGATTTATTTAAGTAATCTTCATAGGCACCGAGCCTATTTTCATACTTACTAAATAGAGGCCCAATTTCTTCTGTCCATATGCTCCTATCTAAAATCCCTGCCTCTACAAGCTTAAGAAAGTGCTCGATAAGTAAAGAGTTTCTAAAAAGTGTACCGTCTATATCAAAAAAAGCTGCTTTAGTCATTATATTTTCCTTTTTTTCTTAGCCTTAAATGCCTTATCACTAATTAAATAATTTGATTTATCACTGTCGCTTTCATCAACAGCTAAACCAATATTTTTCTTTATAGAACCTATTAAATCTATAATAAAACATACACATATACCTACAAGTGCAGCCGAACCTAAAAAGACTGCAATCCATGCTGTGTTAAGCCCCATTGGACTATTGAATATAGTTATAGAATAGATTCCTACTACTAAGGCTCCTATACCAATTATAAATGACGGTAAAAATTTTAGTAATTTTTTTCTATTAATAAAATGAATAATAATAGTAATAATTACATTCATAAGAACAAGGATTGGTAGTATCGCAAGTCTTGAAGAATATTCACTTATTAAATTTATTAGTCCACTCATATTTTCTCCTTAATCCAGTAAGACTTTTTCAATTCTAAGGTCATCATCTATGGTCATAATCATTGCAGAGGGAACACCATCTCTTGGCAAAAATGGTGATCCGGGATTTAAAATCAAAATCCCTGACCTATTTAATTCAACATACCTATGAATATGTCCAAATATAGCTATGTCACAAGCAAAAGATTCAGCTTTTTCAATTAATCCAGCCAAAGAATAGTCAACATTTTCTTTGTGGCCATGGGTTAAAAATATCTTATAGCCGGCCACTTCAAGAATCTTATTATATGGCTCATTAGAAAAAAAATCATTATTTCCTTTAACGACATAATAGTCAATGCCAGTTTCATATTTAATATTTTTGCAATCTTCTACTCCATCACCTGCATGGATCATTAGGTCAAAGTCGCCTTGGTCTATTATTAGGTCAGAAATTCTCTCATAGTAGCCATGTGTATCGCTAGTTATTAAAATTTTCATAATTTTCTTCCAGGAACTTTTTAAATTCCTTCATAGCAAGTCCTCTGTGACTGATTTGATTTTTAAAGTTTATATCCATTTGGCCCAAGCTTTTTTTATATTCTTTAACATAAAAAATTTTGTCATAGCCAAATCCGCCATCACCAAGCTCAGTCTCAGAGATTGTTCCATCAAGTCTTCCCTCAAAATAATAGTCATTGCCGTCTTCATCTATAAAGCATATTACCGTTAAAAAGTAAGCATCGCGGTTATTCTTATCAGATAATTCTTCTAAAAGCTTGTCTCTATTATCCTTATCTGTGGCATTTTCACCTGCATACCTATGGGCATAGATGCCCGGCCTATTGTCAATAGCCTTAACAAAAAGACCTGTATCATCAGCGAAAATTCTTTTTTTAGTTAATTTATATAGTTCATTTGCTTTTTTAAAGGCATTTTCCTTAAGAGTAAGCCCATCTTCAATAACATCAAATCCCTCAACGCCAACATCTTTTGGCATGAGTACCTTATCATTATCTAAAAGCAATTTTACTTGTTCTAATTTATTTATATTATTACTTGCAAAAACTAGTTTCATCATATCTCCTAATAAAATATTAGCAAATGTTAGCTAATTTAGTCAATCTTATTTTTCTATTATAAAATTATACTTTTCAAATGCCTTTTCTACATCACTTGCATTTGATCCTAGATATTGATCAATACTAATTATAGTAGCTGGAACTCGAGTAGCAATAGCATAGACAGGTGTCTTTTCTATTATACCATCTCTTATCCTATGAATTAATATTTCATCTGGTGTTTGAATAAGGACATATCTTTGGTTTGCTAAAACTAAATAGTCTTTAAATTGTGTATTTATATTATAGACTTGATCCCTATTTATTATAGAATTTCCAGGATTTAAAATCGAATCTCCTATAGCTATATCCATATTAAAGAAATTTTGGACAAACTCATCACTATTTCCCTTGAAGATTGAAGATTGGAAAGCCCATATCCCCTGATTTCTAACTATACCAAAATTTGTATTGTCAAATTTAAAATCATTAATATTTGATTTTGGGAAGTTTTTATTGATTTCATCTTTAACTTTTTCTTTAAAAATTAAATCACTTTGGTCTTCGCCTGTGAACTCTTCTATAGACATAAATTTATTTTCAGCTATATTATTTGTTTCTATCAGAGCATACTTTCTGACAGGATTTGAGTTATCTTTGTTTGTATAATCTATTGATATAAAATCTTTTGATACGAAATTTAGCCTCATATTTAAATTTATATCTTTAAAAGTGTAATTTTTTAAAAGTAATTCATCATTTTCTTTTTCTCTAATCTTAATTGGATATGCTCTAATCTCATCATAAAGATCTGTAAAATTATTTAAATCCAAGGATACTCGCCAATACTCATCTTGGTTTTTAATAAAAACATCCTCAGCCTTTTGATACTTAATCGTATCGTCTGGCTCTATTCTGATTAAATATGTGTAATACTTATAAAGGGGATTATCACTTTCTGGATCAATCCTCTCTCTTACACCTAGGAGGAGCGACAAATCCTCATCTATATCTTCACCCTCATCAGTCGTTGTTCTCTCCTTAGACGCAAGTTTTGCGTAGGTATCTTGGATTTTAGAGTCGACTATTTCTGAAATTTTCTTTAGACTTATAATATTTTCATCTTTAATCAAAAATAAATATTTATCACCAGTAATAATTAAATCTCTGGAAAATAGTTGTCCCTGAGATGCATTAATTACAGTTACATTTCTATCTTTGAAGTCAGGTTTAGTATCTATTCCCCTATTCTTTAAATAATCTGATAGTTTAACATACTTTGAATTAAAAGTTGGTGGAAAGGCATAAGAATCATTTATGGCTACTAAATTTTTATTTACATATAATTTATCGCCTAATTTAATATTATTTGATTCATCTTCAGAATTGTTTCCCTTTACTTCGACAACTTCCCAAGTTCCCTCAATTATTGGGTTATTCTGCTTAGGTGTTTGTATCAAATCGCTAAGATCATCTTTATAAGCATTTATACAAGATGAAAAAATTATTGCTAAAGTAGAAATTAATAATAATTTAAATAGTCTTTTCATCTTCTAACCTCGGTAATACTACGCTAACAACTGTTCCCATTCCATATTTTGACTTTATAATAAGCTTTCCATCATGAGCTTTTACTATTTCTTCACAAATCGAAAGTCCTAGACCTGTTTGTGATTTAGATGAAGAGCCCTTATAAAATTTACTAGCAACAAAAGCAATTTCGTCTTCTTTTATGCCCTCTCCATCGTCTTTAACACTTATTTCAATGTCATTATCATATAAATCTATAACTATATCTATATTTCCACCTAAATCTGTAAATTTAATAGCATTATCTATAATATTTATAAACACTTCTTTCATCCTATTAGTATCTGCATTTATAAATAAAGACTTATAGTAAGTTGTGAAGGTAAATTTAATGCCATCTGATTGACACCTTGGTGAAAGTTGAGTGTGGACTTGCTTAACTAAATCCACTATGTCAATTTTTTCTTTTTCATATTTAAAAGTACTCGAAGATAGCCTAGAAAAATCAAGCAAATCTTCAACCATCATCGAAAGTCTATCGCCTTCTGATTCTATAATCTTAAGTCCTTGGCTAACCATATCTGGATCTTTTTGAATAGTTTCCGATTGTAGAGTTATAGCCCAACCTTTAATTGATGTTAAAGGTGTTCTTAATTCATGTGATACAGAAGATATGAATTCATTTTTCATATCTTCTCTCTTAACAATATTTTCGCTCAAAAGGTTAATTGTTGAAGCGAGTTCAGATATCTCATCGCCTCTGGAATCATCAGCCTTTATTGAATAGTCACCTTGGGCGAGTACCTCTGATACACCAATTAATTTTTTTATTGGCTTAACAAAACTTTTTACAGCTATAAAGGATACTAATAAGGCTAAAATGCTTATAATAATTCCGAATAAAAAATATATAAATACATCCTTATTGATTTGCTTATTTACCCTATCCATAGAGCTTGTAAGCCTTAGGATTCCTACTTGTTGGTCAGATGCTTTCAACGGATAAGAAATTGATAGGACCTGCTCATTTGAGTCAATATTTGTATCCTTATTTATTCCTGTCCCACCTTCCTTTGCCTCTATTACATCTAAAGTATTAAGTACAGAGCCTATCTCAGAAGATGCGATTGAGTCAAATAAGACCACTCCTGAGTTGTCAAGAATTTGGACCTGACTGTTATTTTGTCTATAAAATAAATTCTTATCTCCGATTATAACTTCTTGAAGGTCATACCTTGACATATATGAGGAGTATTGTAGCTGACTTATCCTAGCTTGGTTTTTCATTGAAGAAATTAGGGAAGATTCATAGTAATTTTTAATTGAATTATAAGCAAAAATCTCAAAGCCGATTACAATAGTGAGTACAAAAAGCATTATTATCTTTATAACAGTATACTTAATGCTTTTTGACTCTATTAAATTTTTAGTTGTTTCTTTAGTTTTTTTAAAACTTTTTCCTATTTCCATCTATATCCGGTTCCCCAAACAGTTTCAATAAATTCTGGTTTCGCAGGATTTTCCTCAATCTTAGCTCTTATTCTTCTAATATTCACGTCAACAATTTTAGTATCATTGCTATAATTATCACCCCAAGTTTCTTTCATTATTTCATCCCTGGTCATAGCCTTACCCTTATTTTTGATAAAATATTCAAGAATTGTAAATTCTGTTGGAGTTACATCTATTTCCTGTTCATTTTTGAAAAAAGTTTTAGAATAAATATCTAAGGTAAAAGGGCCATCTGTAATACTTTTTGCTTCATCTGCACTTCCCCCAGCTGGATTCAAATTTACCCTTCTCATTAAAGATTTAACTCTTAGAATTAATTCCTGAGGGTTAAATGGTTTTATAATATAATCATCTGCACCCTTTTCAAGGCCTAAAATTTTATCTATATCTTGACTTTTGGCAGAAACCATAATAATTCCAGTCATTGGAGACTTATCTCTGATTTTCTCACAAACTTCATAACCACTTATACCTGGAAGCATAATATCAAGGATAGCAACTGCTGGTTTTTCTTCATCGAAAATCTTTAAAGCTTCTTCTCCACTAGCAGCTTCTACAGTTTGATAGCCTTGGTAGTCAAGGTTTATTTTCATAAATTGTCTTATTGGATCTTCATCATCTAGAATCAAGATTTTATTATTCATTACCCATCCTCTCAAAGGCGATCTTTGCAGCACCTATTACGCCCGCATCATTTAAAAATTCTGCTGGTCTAATATCAATATTGTATGGTTTATTACAGTAGGATTTAAATTTTTCAATAGTTCCATCCCACCAAATATCTTTAGAATTTATTACTCCACCACCAATAACAATTGCCTCTGGATCGAAAATATTTCTAAGAGAAGTTAAAAAGTAAGCTAAATTTGATTGATAATTCTCTAAAACTTCCTTAGCCTTTTCATCTTCATCCACTAAGGCAAAAATCTCTTTGCCAGTTAATCTTTTACCTGTAAGTCTGAAATAATCTTCACTTATAGCTGGACCTGCACAATAAGCCTCAGCACAGCCATATTGACCACAAGTACAATAGTTTCCGCCTGGATGGAGCATCACATGGCCAAGTTCAGCACCTTGAAAGTGAGCACCTGAAAGTAGACCACCATCTTTTGTTATAATCGCACCACCAAGACCTGTTCCTAGTGTTATCATAACAACATTTTCACAATCCTTACATGCACCTATCCATTTTTCAGCTACTAAGGCAATATTAGCATCATTTTCAACAAATACAGGCATGTCCATATATGACTCTATTGCCTCTTTAAGGTTAAGACCTGTCCATCCATTGATATTTCCGGCAAAAGTGACTATACCTCTATCAGAATCAATAAAACCAGGAGTACCTATACCTATAGCACTAGCTTTTTCATATGAAAGACTATGGATTGCTTTCTTAATATTTTCAAGAACTACATCTCTGCCCTTATTAGCCTCTGTATCCATCATGTGCCTTTCAATGATATTTCCTTCTTCATCTACTAAGCAGGCATTTATTTTTGTTCCGCCTATATCAATTCCAATTACTTTTTCCATTTCTCCCTCATTATTTCATTATTTTTTCTTTTAATTTAACCATGTCGTCATATTTCTTTGATAGAAATTCCTTGCCAGCTAAATATTCTAAACCCTTAATTTCAGGAAATACTATTTTGTAGGATAATAGAATTTGATTATTAATTCCGAACTTATCCCTTATTTTAGCATTTACTTGCTTAAAGCCATACTTTCTATCTCCTAAAACTGGTGTTCCATTTTCTCTAAGCGAATATCTTATTTGGTGGGTCCTACCAGTAATTAGCTTACACTCTATAAAAGAGTAATCTCCATTTGTTTCCAAGGCTTTAAAATATGTAAGTATATTTTTGCCTTCATTGCTCTTTTTAACCTTGTTTTTGTTTTTATTTTTTGAAATAGTACTATCGATTTTAAAATCATTCCTAATTTCACCTGATACCAAGGTAAGATAGTATTTATCTATTTTATTTTCTTTTATAGTTTTATTTAGAATCCTAAGAGCTTCACTATTTTTAGCGCCAATAACAAGACCAGCAGTATTTCTATCAAGTCTGTTTACCACTGCAGGTTTAAATGTCTTATCAGACATATCAAAAGATTTAGTTTTATAAAGATAAGATAGCATATTATCAACTAGGTTATTGCCATAGTCATCTTTACTTGCAGCATGGGTTAACTCGCCGTAGTCTTTGTCCATTATAATAATATTATCATCTTCATATACTATATCTAAATTAAAATCACCTGGCTTAAAATCAGTCTTTGTTAGCCATTCATTATAATTTTCGTCTGAGATATACATCTTAACTACATCTCCTTCGTAGACGAAATCATTATTTTTTGCCCTTTTATTATTGATTTTAAAATTCTTTTTTCTGATATTTTTTAAAATTACCGAAAGTGGTGCATTTTCAAAATATTTTCGTAAAAACCTATCAAACCTTTGATTAGCTTGGTTTTTGCTTATTATTATTTCTATCATTCTAATAACTTCTGTTTACATATGAATCTATAATAGACTCTCTAATTTCCTCGCAAAAAACATTTTTTTGCCTTAACTTATTTAGTATTTTTTTATTCTTAGAGTGGAGTATCAACTTATTGCATGATTTTATTGATATTTCAAAAATTTCACCAGTAAGTCTCTTTGACTTTAGACTAATAAAATAAGATTCTATGTTTTCTGGTTCAACCATATCAATTAGTGAGTCTGTTGCCAAATCTTTAAGATAGTAAAAATTTTCCCTGTCATTGATAAGTCTTGTATGGATTTTTTTCTTTTTAGGTGAATTTTGATATTTAAATGCTTTTGCATTTGCAAATTTAGCCATTATATTATAATATTGATAATTATATATTGCTTCTTCAAGTTCCCTAATATTGGAAAAAGGTTTAAGACCTAGGTTAGTTAAAAACTTATAGTTCCTATTTAAAAATTCATCTTTATTTATCTTTTTATCAGATAATAAGTCGATAGATTCTATTCTCCAACTTTCAAATAAATCTAATTTTTTCTTTTCAACAATCATAATAAAAAACCGTCTCAAAGAGACGGTTTAAATTAATCCTCTAATTTAAGTTCAATAATTTCTGATTGGGCTATTTGAGGAACGTCTTCTTTTTTCCAATCTAATCCTAGATAAATATCTGATTTAGAATATTCTGATAGAGCATTTAATCTTTCAATTAGGTCTTTGATATTTTCCTCATTTATATCAACAACATCATATATTCCATCAATATAAATTTTTCCTATATCATAGTCACGAGCAAGAATTCCAGAAATGAATCCTATTAAAGCTTCGGTATTTCTAATTTTGTAGCTCTTTGCATTGATTAGTCTAATCTTGTGATCAAGAATTCTTACCTGGCTATCATCAGTATCTACAAATACTATGTTTGCGTTTCCAACTTCTTTTTCGTGGTTTGCTTCCTCAACAAGATATTTTGTTTTACCAGTTCCTTGTTCTCCTACAACTAAATAAATCATAATTTATCCCCCTTTATTTTTTTATAAATTATTTTTTCACTTTTATCGCCTTGTTCTATAGAATTTTCCATCATAAAATCCACTATTTCATCCCTGATAAGCCACCATGACCTACCCCAATTACAGAAAATTGTGTCTTCTTCAGGTGCTCTTCCAACAAGTCTTGCTATCGCACAGTTAGGATCGATGTACCTTAAAAATTCAATTACGTTTTTTTGGTAATCTTCCTTACTTTGTAATGTTATTTGACCTTCTTCATACATTTGGCCAAGTTTTGTATTTTTTGCAATAAATAGCGAATGAATTTTTACTTCTTTCACATTCAAGGCATTCAATATCCTTGCTGTCTCTATTGTATCACTAATGTCATCCCGAGGTAAAGCTAAAATCACATGGGTTGATATCCTAAAGTCGTATTTATTTATTAGATTACAGGCTAGAATAAAGTCTGCGAGACTTTCACCCCTATTCAGGATTCTTAAAGTCTTATAATTTGCAGTTTGAAGTCCTAGTTCTATTGTAATATCAATACCAGTTTTATCATGCCATTGTTTTAAAAATTTTAGCTTATCTTCTGTGATGCAGTCACTTCTTGTAGCTATTGATATTCCAACTACATAATCTTTGTTACACGCACCAATAATTTTTTTGAAATCTTCCAAAGTCATATAGGTATTGGAGAAGTTTTGAAAATAAGCAATAAATTTATTTACCTTATATTTATTTGCAATATATTCTTTATTTTTTGATAATTGGTCACTAACTGAGAGACTCGAATCTAAATTTTCGAAAGACCCACCAGTTTCTGAGCAATATATACATCCTCCATATCCACATTCTCCATCCCTGTTAGGACAAGTAAGCGGAAGTTTAATAGGTAACTTATAGACTTTTTCCTTATAAGTTTCTTTATAATAATCACTGACCTTATAGTATACTTGGGTCATTATTATTCTTCAGAGTTTGCCTCAGCGTCGTACTCGTCAATTAAATCATCAATTTTTTCATCAGTCCAATAATGACTAAAGATGTGGAAAACTTCATCAATTTCATCTTCATCGTCAATCATTGTTAGATCTATATTATCTTCGCCATATATATCTGTATATCTAAAAAGATATATTTCTGAAGATTCTCCTGAAAGTAGGGCGATGTATTCTTTATCATCAACACTGAAAATGTCAATCAAGATACATTCTTCTTCTGTTTCGCCTAATTGGATAGCAATTACTGCCTTACCCTCATTCTTGTTAAAAACTACATCATGACCGTGTATATCAAATGTTTCTGTCATTATTTCTCCTTATTATCTTTTAGTTTTTCGAATACATTTTCAATTAAATTTATAACCTTTAGGATGTCATCTAATTGAGTATAAAAATATTCTTCATCTTGTTTATATTTTACCCCTAATGAAACCATCTTCACATTCTGATTTTTGAAAACTATACTAGAGTCCAAGGAATACTGGCTCTTAATAACTTCTAAAGTCTCATTGTAGAGCTTTTTATAAGTATCTTCAAAAATATTTGTAAAAGCTTTATCAGAATTTTTAAAACTAGGAATATATATTTTCTCATCTAGTTCTGATTTTGCAATTTTTGCAGCAATATTACTTTTTTCAAGCATCTGCCTCATGCCTTCTTCAGTCAACGACCTCATAACCAAAATCATATTAATTGCATTTTTCATTGTCCTGGTTGTAGCAAGATTTGAAGAAGAAATAACCTGATTGTCAAGACTACTTACAGTAAATGTTCCAGATGGACATAACTCAACAAAAGAAGCTAAGTGGTTGAACGATTCAGTTGTTATCGGATTTATATCTCTATTCTCAGTTTCGACACACGTGAATTTCATATCCGGTTCATAACGGAGATTTTTCTCGATTTCTTCATTCTTATAAATCTCAAAAGCATTTAATAGGTCATTTTCATAGTCTTTATTTATAAGAAAGTCTAAAATAGCAGCAGATGGTATATTATCATACCTATCTCCACCTGATAAAGATATCATTTCAAGATCTACCTTTGACTTTAGCCTTCTAAAAAATCCTATAAGCATCTTAATAGAATTTTTTCTAACTTTATTTATATTATCCCCAGCATGTCCACCCATAAGGTCAGTTAAAGACAACCTATAAGTTTTATATGCAAATTCTGGTTTAAACCTGTTTACAGGCACTGTTATTAGAGATAAAAGTAGGCTTGAAAATTCATCCGCTATAGCATTTGCTTGCCTAAGATTTAGATTTATAATATTCTTAGTTCTTAATACACCAGCAATTTCCCTATAATCTTGAAATTTTGTTTGAATATTACTATAGGATAATAAAACATCAAAAGAGCTAACTGAATTACTTAAAAGATGGTTAATAATTATTGCGGATGTAATTAAATTGATATTAGATTTGCATTTTATCGATTTATCTCCATCAGCAGATGAAAAATCAAATGATATGTCTGTTGGGCTATCGATATTTAAATGCAAGAGAGCTGATGGACTATCACCTTTTTGTATATAGTAAGATTCTTCTAATTGGATTATTCTACACTCATTTTCACGAGCTGTTTTTAAAATAGTCGCAACTATTGTTGGCGAATAAGTTCCTTCAGTTTCTTTTATCTTTAATAATCCTATTAAATTGTAAAAATTTGAATATCCACTTTCATTTGCCATAAGGCCTGCCTAATAATATTTTTTGACTTCTGCATCCTTTGAGATTTTATTTAATTTCTCTAAATATTTCTCTTGCCTTTTTACCATAAGATATGTTTGATAAACTTGTTCTTTTACTTCATCAAAAGCTTTTGCTTCTTCGTTATTAATATCTTCAAGATAAATTAAATGATAACCGAATTGAGATTTAACTGGTTTTGAAATCTCACCTACTTCTAGACTATCAAGTCCATCTTGGAATTCCTTTACCATAACACCTTTTGGGAAAGTCCCTAAAGAACCTCCGCTTGCTGCTGATGGATCTTTAGAGTATTTCTTTGCAGCTTCCTTAAAGTCAAGTCCATTTTGAATTTCATTATAAACTTGGTTCGCTTTATCTTCATCGTCTACTAAGATATGGCTTGCTGTATAAGTTTTTTGCGGGCTTATTACTTCTTTGTTATCTTCGTAATAAGACTTGAGATCAGCTTCTGTAGGATTTACACTTTCAAAAATCTTATGCATCGCATAATTTTTAAGCATATTATCTTTTACAAGACTAAGCTCATTTTGAAACTCATCTTCTTTGTCTAATTTATTTTTGTAAGCATCCTCTAGTATTATTTCTTGGTTAACCATTTCATCAGTTAAAACCTTGATGCCTTCTTCGTTCTGAAACCTTGCTCCGCCCTCAATATTTTGCATAAAAGCGATAACGTCGTTTCTGTATATTTTTTTACCATTGACTTCTGCTAAAAGTTTATTATTGTTATCCATACTTACCTTTCATTTAGTTCTATTCTGTTATTAAAGATTTTTATATCCTTGTTTTTATATAATCGGCCGATTGCCCTTTTAAAAGATGATTTACTCATAGCAAAATATGAATATATTTTCTCTGGTGATGATTTGTCAGATACTTCGCAAACTCCCCCATTTTGATAGAGATAATCTAGGATTTTGTCACTGTCATTATTTATTTCAAGATATGCTCTTTGTCTAAGGGAAAGTTCAATTTTTCCATCACTTTTAACTTCTTTTACTCTAGCAGTAATTTCTTCTCCCTCAATGTAGACACCCTTTAATTCCTTAATCCTGATTAGTGAATCAAATTTATTGTCAATTACAACAAAGGCTCCTATTGATTTATTTATTGAATAAATTCTGCCTTTTACAATATCATTTTCTTTGAAATTGTGGTCTGTGATTAATAAATCTCTAATTTTGCTAGTTAGGTATAAGTATCCATCTTCTTCCTTAAAAGTAACAGGATAAACCATATCTTTTAAGATTTTGTAGGTTCTTTCTTCGAATGGTAGGAAGGCATGTCCACCTTTTATTTCAAAGTAAACACCTTTTTTTGTAACATCTACGGCCTTTAAAGCATAAATCTTACCTAGTTCATAGGGAAGGTTTCTACTTGCCCTTAAAACTTCATTTAGATCCCTATAAAGATAAGCATCTACCTTATCATTTTGCCTAAAGTCCTTTACTTGGTCCTTATCCATTACAGCGTCACCAAGTTTGGTTTTTAAATACGCTTTATTTTTTGTAAATCTTTTTATAGTAAATTTTTTAATAATAAATCTCCTAATCCAATTGGTTATAGGTAAAGCCCTCACCCAAAACTTCTGAGATTGTATATGTAAATACAAAGGCTCTATCGTCAATTTGTAAAATATCATCTTTAATTGCAGGAAACGTCCTAATACTTGTTATAGTCATAACAACTTTTTTCTCATTATGAGAAAATCCCCCTTCAGCTTCTAGAAGGGTTACTCCTTTAGCATGTTTATTGATTAACATTTCGTTAATTTCTTTATACTTATCTGAGATAACCATAATTGATATTTTTCTACCAAAACCTTGCATGAAATAATCAAAACCTATTGATTGAATCATAATCGCAAGAGTAGCATACATTGATAGTTCGATGCCAATAATGAAGGCTGAAAGTGCTACTACCGTAAAATCAGCAAAAAATAAGCAAACATGGAGCGGTACATTGAAATATTTATTAAATATTGCAGCAATTAAATCTGTTCCACCTGAAGATGATTCGTGGTTAAATACAATAGCTAATCCTAGAGATACTAAAATCGAGCCAAAAAGTATATTTATTATCTTATCGTTACCTAAAGTTACATTTGGTAATATCTTCTCAAATACAAGTATATAAGCTGAAACCGCCAAAGATGATATAAGTGATTTTTTTGCAAATTCAAAACCAATAAATATCATTCCAGCAATAAGGACTATAACGTTCAAGAAAAGGTTAACCAGGCCTAAATTTAAAAATGGCAAGGCTTTTGACACTACAAGTGCAAAACCTGATATACCACCTGCTGCTATATCTTGGCTTAGTAGAAAAAAATACAATCCGCTTGCAATAAGAAAGGATCCAAATAAAATCCACAGGTATTTTTTCATACAACCTCCTTATATTATAATAAAATGTTATCATAAAATAGAGATTTATTCAATAAATTACGACTTAAAAAGTGGCTATTATAATTGGAAGCCCCTAAGAATTTAACTTAAATTTTATTTTCGCATTGTTAATTCTGTAAGTACATACCACTATAATGCCACCTTTTCTATTCTGCCCATTTAGGTCTTACTTCATTAAAATTGTCATACATCTTAAGTAGTGAGTCTATCTCTTCTTTACTTAAGTATGCTGGCGTTTTATTTCTTTGGTCTATTATACTATCAAGGATAGTTGTAGCTTGATATAGACTTAATAATCGATAAAACTTTCTTGCAGGCTTATGCCCACCCTGATATGAATGAAGGACTGCTCTTGCAAAAATTGGATGGGTTATAGCAATCCTATTTATTTCAACAAAATCTATTATACCATCACCATATTCAAGTTTTTTAATACCTCTTAAGTCTAAATAATTTTCATTAAATATCCTAATATTTTTATCGCTAATATCTTTATATAGTAGGTTCACTGCTGTATTTTCAGTCAAATGCCTATTAGTATTAATGAAATCTACCAAGATATAATCATCATCACCAATCTCACTTAATCCATGCCTGTAAAATATTTGATTAGATTTGAGGAGAAAAGATTTTTGCCAATCTACATTATCTGTAGGTTTTATTCCATGAAGCTTTTTGAGAGCGATCCCAAATTCTTTTCCAATTTTTTCTTCATCTTCATCGCTTGCTTTGTCTAAAAAATCTTTTAATGCAATTTCATCTCTATATTCATAAACCTTAAAAGATTTTTCTATATCAGGCATTAAGCCTTTCTCGTATATTTTAAGTGGATTAAGTCCAGCATGTTCTAAAACTTCATTGACAAATGATTCGTTTTCAATTTCATTAAATTGGTCTAATTCGTATAGGGCAAACACGTAGGACTTTTCTTCTCTGTCTACCCTATACTTACTTGACCCAATTCTTTCAATCTTTTCAATTTCATTAAGATTATCAAAAATATTAGTATGTCCTAGGATATTTCTAATATCACTAGTCATTTTTAAATCCTTATTTATTGTGTTCTTTAACTAATTCTTCAACTTCAGAAGCAAGTTCCATGTCTATTGCTTTTTCAGCAAAGATTTTTTCTTCAGCTTGGCTTGATTTTAAAATTGTATCTTTAATTTCAGCTATCTTTGCAGAAGACCCTGAAAATTCATCTAATCCTAGACCAAGTAAAAGCTTAGTAGCTTCTGTATCAGCAGCAAATGCTCCACACATACCTGTCCATTTACCAGCTTGGTGAGAAACATCAATTACATGTTTAATCGCTCTAAGAACCGCTGGATTGTAGTTTGAGTACATATGCGCTATATTCTCATTTCCTCTATCCACAGCAAGAGTGTATTGGGTCAAGTCATTAGTTCCTATTGAGAAGAAGTCAGCGTATTTTATAAATTTATCAGCCATTATTATTGAAGCTGAGGTTTCAACCATGATTCCAACATCTAGGTCTTTATTGAAGTCAATTCCTTCTTTATCAAGGTCTTTTTTAATTTCTTCAATTAATTCAATTGATTTCTTTAACTCATCAATATTTACAACGAAAGGAATCATTATCTTAAGGTTACCAAAGGCAGAAGCTCTTACTAGAGCCCTTAGTTGAGTTCTAAATATATCTTCCTTGTCTAAGCATAAACGAATCGCTCTGTAGCCTAGGAATGGATTTTCTTCTACTGGGAATTTGAAATAATCAAGTCCCTTATCTCCACCAATGTCAAGCGTTCTTATAATAAGAGGTTTTTCACCAAGCATTTCAGTTGCTTGTTTGTAGACTTCAAACTGAACTTCTTCACTTGGGAATTCTGAGCTCTCCATGTACAAAAATTCTGTTCTAAAAAGGCCTACACCATCACATCCATTTTCGATAGCTAGTTTAAGATCTTCAATGTTACCAATATTTGCTGAAACTTCGATTTTTTTGCCATCAGTAGTAACAGCTTCCATATCTTTGACGTTCTTAAGTCTTTCTTTCTTTTCTCTTTGTTCAACAATTAATTTTTCGTACTTTTCGATTTCTTCTTGGCTTGGATTGATAATAAGTAATCCTTCATATCCATCTATAATAGCCTTTTCTCCACCCTTTAGCTTGGTAGATACGTTTGCCATACCAACTAGAGCTGGCATATCTAAAGTTTGGGCAATTATAGAAGTATGGCTGGTCTTTCCACCTAAATCTGTAGCAAAACCGACAACAGCTTCTTTATCCATATTTGCAGTATCTGATGGGGTTAATTCTTTAGAAATAATTATGCTTCCTTTTTCAAGATTAGATAAATCTTTTGGTTTAATTCCCTTTAATTTATACATAACTTGGAAGCCAATATCTTGATAGTCACTTGCACGTTCTTTTAGGTATTCATCATCAAGAGCACTCATAATTTCAACCATCTCTCTGACTGTTTCATCTAGAGCAAGTTCACTATTTTTATTTTCGTTTTTGATTTTTCCTTCAATTGTGTCAGAAAAATATGGGTCTTGGAGTAATTCTTTATGGGCATTTGCAATATTTTGTTGGGCTTCTGTTGGGTTATCAAGGTTATTTAAATCTTCAAAATAAGCATTAATGGCACATTTTACCTTTTGATATTCACCATCAGCTTGATCCTCGGTTATCTTTGCTTGATTAACATCTATTTTTTCTCTAGTAAATAAATAGATACTACCAATAGCATAACCAGTGCTAGCCTTAATTCCTTCGTATCTTTCAGTCATATAACTTATTCTCCTTATATTTATATTTTAAAAAAAGGATACTTTGAAAGTATCCTTTATAGACTTGATTTTATTCAGCTAAATTCTCAACAAATTCTACTAATTCGTCAGCGAATTTTTCTTCATCGTCGCCTTCTACGATTAGTTTGATTTCTGTTCCTTTAGCAATTCCAAGGCTCATAACATTGAAGATGCTCTTTGCGTTTGCTTCTTTTTCATCTTTTATAATTGTAACTTCACCTGGATAGTTTTTTACGAATTGTACTAATGATGCTGCTGGTCTAGCATGTAAACCTGTTTCATTTGTAACAACTACTGTTCTTTCTGCCATAAAATCCTCCTAAATTGATTTTTATTTATAATTATATTCTACTATTTTTAAAAAAATTAACAATACTTTAACTAATAACTTTGGTTGATTCTCTTTTATTTATTTGAGCGTCAATAATCCAGTCATCTTCTAAAATATCAGATTCCTTTTTAATTCTCTTGATTAAGGCCCTTATTGAAATAGCCCCTATATCATAATATGGAATAGACACTGTAGTTAATTTTGGCCTATATATGCTAGCTATTTTGTTATCTCCAAATCCTACAACAGATAGGTCATCTGGGACTTTTATACCGTGGTCAACGCAATAGTTAATAAAACCAATAGCTATCTCATCATTCACACAGGCAACTGCGCTAATATTTTTTTCTTTAACAAGTTTTACAGCTTCATCAGCATTTGAATATCCGTCATCACTTGACATTCCATCTATTCTTAAGATATATGAATTATCTTTTCCTACGGCTTTTTCATAGCCCTTAATCATAGATTCATTGATTACGTTTTGATCTTTGCCTGCAAGCAATAATATATTTTTATGACCTGCTTCTGTTAGGCTAGATATTAGTTTATATTCTTCACTTTCATAATCAACTTTAACTGTTTTTATATTTTTATAATTGTGGTACTTATCTAAAATTACAAAAGGTATTCTTGTTTCTCTTAGTTTCACAAGTATTTCTGTAGAAATATCTTCAGTGATTATTACAAGTCCTTCAACTTGTTTGGTTGCTAAGAAGTCTATTGAATTTTCAACTTGTTTATCATCACCATAAGAACTAGTAAGCAAGATATCATATTTATATACCCTACCTATTTCTTCAATACCTCTTATCAGTTGAGCCATGTATTCGATGCCAATATCCTTAACTATTACACCTACAAGGTTTGATTTTCTCATAACTAAAGATCTAGCCAATTCATTTGGCTTAAAGTCAAGCTTATTAATTGCATCTACTACTTTTCTTCTTGCTTCTGGACTAACAGGTTTTGAATTATTCATAACCCTAGAAACCGTAGATATAGATACGCCTGCAAGCTTAGCTACGTCTTTGATAGTTGGTTGTCCCATATTTCCTCCATTATAGAAAAGACCATCATCAAGATGGTCTTAGTTTAACCTGCAATTACGTTTTTTACTATATCTATTACATCTATAATTAAAGATGAATAGTCAGTAATTGATGCAACTCCAGCTCCAAAAGTATCTACACTATCTACAGCTGTTATTCCAACATAGTTGACTGTATCTTTCACATCATCAGCTATAGAATTAACACTTGTCATTGTGTCATTTACTTTTGCTATGGCCATCTTCAAATTAGGATCTGTTACCACGCTATTAACATTTTCTACAAGACTGGTTGCCTCGTTTGTAAGATGTGGTAGTTTTGTAATCACGTTATCAATGTTGCTTGAATTCTTATTCAGAACTTCTTGAACACTTCCCAACAATTTATTCACCTTGACTAAAACTAGTACCAAAAATATTAATGCTAGTATAGCCAAGATGCTTATAATTATATTGCCTAGAAGATTAAAATCTATAGTTATACTCATTTATATCTCCTTGACTAATTATCTTTATGTTTTACTTTTAAATCGTTCTCTTTTACCTTTTCTTTTGTTTCTTTAGCTTCTTCTTTTATTTCTTTTACGCCTTCTTCAACTTCTTCTTTGCTTTCTTTTACTTCTTTTGAGATTTCTTCTTTCTTCTCATCAGCAACTTTAGAAATTTCTCCAGCGCTTTCTTTAACTATTTCTTTTACATCCTTTGCTCCGTCAGCAAGAGATTCTTTTACTTCTTTAGAGGCTTCTTTTATTTGTCTTCCTGTATCTTTTGCAACTTCTGCTCCGTACTCAATACCATCTTTAATCGGTTGAAGATCTGTATAAGCTCTATATTTTAAATCTTCATATCCATCCTTTGCTTGGTCAATCACGTCATAAGTTGTATCTCTAACAGTATCAACTGTATCATTAAAAGCTTCTTTTAAATCTTCTCTAGTTTGTTTGCCAGATTTTGGGGCAAATAAAATACCAGCGGCTGCACCTACAAGTGCACCTACTAAAAGACCTTGACCTCTCATTCTTGAATCATGGTTTTTAGCTTTCCAAATTTCGTATTTAATTTCTCTTTGCTTTGCTTTTGCTTTGCTTTCAATATAATCTTGTAATGACATATAATATTCTCCTTTATTTTATTCTTATTAATTATTACCCAAAAATAATATTTTAAAACTTAATATTATCCTAAGGGGTCCTTAACTTAAGACCTTCCCGTCTGTGAAGGTGGGCAAGCTGTCTAAAATCTCAGACTTCCACTCTAAGGAGGCTTGTCATCAAAGTCAGAACTCCGCAATCCCGTATAAAGTTTGTAGGTTTAAATTGGACCTTACCTTAGGATAATTTAATTATAATATATTTCTATATATTTTGCAAGATAAATCTTTTCACAGCTTCATTAAAAAAGGCTTAAAATCAGGGAAATCCTCAAGGATAATACTTTCCTGGCTAAGAAATTCTTTAAATTCCAAAAAATATGAGTGTAGGAGAAACCTTTCAAATTGGAATTCTGATCCATACAGAATATCACCTATTATTGGATATTTCAAATTTGAAAGACTAGCTCTGATTTGGTGGGTTTTTCCTGTCTTTATATCACATTCAATTATAGAATATTCTTCCCCTATCTCTAAGGACTTAAAATATGTAATAGCTTCCTTTCCAGCAGTATTTTTCCTATAAGACTTACTTAGCTCATCATAAGCAAGCTTAATTTTATAGAGCTCGTCTATATTTAATTCACCTTTGATATATGCCAGATACTTTTTTATAATCTTATTTTCTTCCAACTGTTTTTGGTAATATGCCTGAGCATACTTATTCTTTGCAACCATCATAAGACCTGATGTATTCATATCTAGTCTAGATATCAACCTTACTTTCGATTTTATATTATTTTCTTTGAAATAATACGCTAAATAATTTGCCAGACTTGTTTGATTCTTAGAATTTACAGTAAGTCCACTTGGTTTATTAACTACAAGTAGGTTATCGTCCTCATAGACAATTTTAAGATCTCCTTTAATAGGTTTATAGTCTAAGTTTTCATCTTCTATAAATATTTTTATAGTATCTCCTTCTTTAAGAGCAATATTTTTGAATGTTGGTTCATCATTGACAAATATTCCTACCTTAATGAGTTCTTGATAAGATCTCATAGAAATTGATTTTTCTTTTAAGAATTTTTTTAAAAATATTTTCGTAGAATTTTTAAATTTTATATATTTCATACTTACTCCTATGATATAATATAATCGAGAGGATATGATATGACAAATATAATTAATATTTTTAAAAACAAATCTAGGTATACAAACACAATCTTTCAGAGAACAAAAAAAATATTAGAGTCCAACGGTTATCAAATTAGCGGAGATTTTAACCCTCACGCATTTCTAAATCTTGTCATAGGAGGTGACGGCACTTTCCTAAATGCCGTTCATCTTTCTAATTTTTCTTCTATTCCCTTCATTGGAATAAACACTGGTCACCTTGGATTCTACCAAGAAATTGAGGTAGACATGCTAGAAGAATTCGTAGATGCCCTTAAAAAAAATCAATACAAGATTGAAGAGCTAACGGTTCTTCAATCAAAAATAAATAACAAGAGCATAAATGCCATTAATGAAGTAGTTGTTAAATCTAAGAAAAACCAAATTATTAGACTCAAAGTTTTTATTGATGGAAATTTTATAGAGGCTTATTCTGGAGATGGCCTCATAATTTCCACTCCACATGGATCTACAGCCTATAATTTATCGGCAAATGGAGCTATTTTACACCAATCCCTTAACGGTTTTCAACTAACTCCTATTGCCCCTGTCTATTCAAATTTAAATAAGTCACTAAAGTGTCCTGTTGTCCTACCAAATGATGCGACAATTGAAATATCAGTATCAAAGAGAGACAACTATCATACAATCTTTATTTTTGATGGCAGAGAATTATATACTAAAGATTACAAAATTAGCATAGGTGTTTCCCCAAATAAAATAAATAAGCTTATTCTAAATAAAAACCATTACTGGACTAATATTAAAAATAAGCTTATGTGATTAGTTAAATGTTATTGTATTAAAAATATCTCTAACCATGTTTCTTGCTAAAGGCGCAGCCACTTCACCACCTGTGCCTTGGCTATCTTCTATTACCAAAGCAAAGGCTATTTTGGGCTCATAGGCAGGTGCAAATCCAACAAACCAAGCATCAACATTTCCATCAGCCTTATCGGCTGTTCCTGTTTTTCCTGCTAGTTGTACCCAATTTAGATAGGCATTGGTTCCTGTTCCTGAGTTAACTACCTCAACCATCATATCTCTAATAGTATTGGCTGTTTTCTCGCTAGTTGCTTTCGATAAAACCTCATCATCCGCCTCAAAAATCACTTCTTTTTCTTTATTAGTAATCTTATCAACAAGTCTTGGTCTCATCATAACTCCATCATTAGCAATAGCAGATGTTATCATCGCCATATGAAGAGGAGTAATTTGAGTCTTTCCATATCCAAAACCAGTCATCGCAAGATCTGCTTCATTTAAATCTTTAAAAGGTATAACAGAATTATTCTTATCTAGGTCAAACTCGTAATCTTTATTAAAAACAAATTTTTCACTAGTTTTAGCAAGTTTATCCTTGCCAAGGTTAACAGCCTTATTCGCAAAATATGTATTTGCTGAATTAATAAATGCTGATCTTAAATCAAGATTTCCAAAAATTTGATCACCATAGTTCTTAATCTCGAAACCTTGGATAATTTCGCTTCCTTCATCCTTATATGATGTATCTATCTTATTTTCTAGAATCGAAGCAGAGGTTATTATTTTAAAGACAGATCCAGGCCTATATAGACCAAGAGTTGCCCTATTAACTAGCCTACCATCTGTTGTTTGAATTAGATTATTCCAATCATTGTCTAAAGTATTTGGGTTGAAACTCGGTGTTGAAACCATTGCTAGAATTTGACCAGTACTTGGATTCATAATAACACAAGAACCCTTGTACGCACTTAAGTAATTATAAACAATATTTTGAATATTTTGATCTAAACTTAAATGAAGGTCATTTCCTGTATCATTTTTGACAACCATTTTTCTAAAATTACTAAAGTTTTCTCCACTTATAGCAAGAAGTTCTTTATTATAAGATTTCTCAATTCCTGTCTTTCCATAAGTATTAGAAGAATATCCAGTAACTGGAGCTGAAGCTTGCGGATAATTATAAATCCTTACCTGTTTACCTGACCCATCTTTCTCGCTATAGGCTAATACATTTTCGTTCCTATCATAAATACTTCCCCTTTTAACCAGGTCCTCATTTAACCAAAGTCTCCTATTGTGTGAATTATCCGCCAATGATTTTGCCTTAAACAATTGGAAGTAAACTAAGTATAAAGCTACAAACATAAACAAAAATACAAAAAACACCATAACAAAGACAAGTCTTTTATTTAAGGTTGATTTTGTTAGTACTTTAAGTTGGCTATTTTCCTTATATCTTTGTTTTTCTTCTACCTCTTTAATTTTATCTATAAAGCTTTTACCAGTAGTTCTTTTTTTACTCGGTTTTTTATCAGTCATTTTGTCCTCCTTCCTTTATTTCTTCCCCGCAATATTGGAGACAACCTAGGAGGATAAAACCTGCTAGCATTGAAGATCCGCCCTGGCTGATGAATGGTAAGGTGACACCTGTTAGAGGTATGAGTTTTAATACTCCACCTAAGATTATAAAGGTTTGTAGTGCAAATAATACTCCTATACAAAAAGCAAGGACAGAATAGAATTTGTTTTGTTGGGTGAGTGAAATTTTTATTGCCCTATAAACTAGAATCATAAATAATAGAACCACTCCTATACCCATAAAAACTCCCATTTCTTCGCAAATAGCCGAAAAAATAAAGTCTGATTCTGCAACTGGTATATAATCTGGTCTTCCAAGGCCAATTCCAGTCCCAAAAAGCCCACCACTTGCTGTTGCAAACAGAGCTTGAGTTATCTGATAGCCTGTAACGTCAATGTCTGACCATGGGTCAAGCCAAGTCGCTACCCTTATCCTAACGTGGCCAAATAAAAAATACGCAACTACCGAGCCAATGACCATGAAAAACATATTTATAAAAATTAATTTTCTATCTTTTTCATAAACAAACTGGCTTAAAATTAAAACACCAAAAAATATCAGAGCCGTTCCTAAATCCTTTTGTAGGAATAAGAATCCTATAAAGACATAAATCATAAAATTCATAAAATATCTTCCAAAAGGTTTTAAACTAATTTGGTTAAAGTTAGTGTAAAAACATGCTATAAAAAAAGCAAGTGGAACTTTAATAAACTCTGAAGGTTGGATACTAAATTTATTACCAATAATAATCCAGTTTTTAGCTCCATATAAATTTGTACCCAAAACTAAAGTTATTATAAACAAGGCAATTGAAACTCCTGCGTAAAATAAAATTAATTTATCCCATTTATTACCAATTTTTAATATAAAATAGGTCGTAAAAAATAAAATTACGCCAACCAGGTAAAACTGCAACTGTCTTCTTCCAAGCTTTGGGTCAAGTCTATAGATAATCGCAACACCTATTGAAAATAGCATGTTTACTATGAGCAGCAAAATATTGTCAGATTTAGTAAACCTATCTACTAAAAATGAAGTAAGTAGGGTGACAGCTAATATAGCTAAATAAGTGTAAAAATCAAAATTTGTTAGGTTTTCGATATTAAAAATCATAGCCAAAGACAAAGACAAGAATTCAAAGATAAACAAAAGCATATTTGCTTTAGCTCTGGTCTTTCTCATTGATTTTTCTAATATATCTATTGATTTATTCATCACGATCACCTTGGACAAATAAAAATTTAAGCGACCCAATTCTAATTATATCGCCTGATTTTAATTCAATAGCATCAACTATCTGTTCATCATTTAAGTAGGTTCCATTAGCTGATTTTAAATCTTCAAGAAAATACATGTTTTCATCTTGGAGGATTCTAGCATGAAATTTTGACAAGTACTTATCGTTAATACTTATAGTATTTCTTGCATCCCTGCCAATTGTATTATCTTCTCCCAAAAAGTAATATTCTTGAACCATAAATGAAAAACCATCGTTCAAATTTATTAATTTTAAATAAGTATCAGAATCTTGTTCTTTTTTAAGTGTAGTTCTAACATCATAATATATTATTCTAATAATAGAGTAAATAAAATAAAAAACTACAAATACAAATATATACTTCAATATTGTTGATAATAATTGATATAAAGTTAAATTTCCAAAAACATTTATTGAAAATACTTTATCAATAAGATTAAAAAATTTTTCCATATATTTAATACTCCTTGGGTATATATTATGATATTTTAAGGCTAAATTCAAGTTTTTAAGAAAAAAACCTCAGAGTTTCCCCTGAGGCCTAGAATTTATTTTATTTTATGGAGTCAATTACAGATTCCATATGCTTAACTATAGAATCTTTCTTATCTTTTGCCTTATCCATAGAATCAGCAATAGCATTTACATAAATCTTAATTTTTGGCTCTGTACCTGATGGTCTTAATGTTACCCAAGAATCATCTCCAAAATAATATTTCAATACATTTGATTTTGGAAGTCCAGTATCATCATTTTGATAGTCAATAACTTTAACTACCTTATCGCCATTAAATTCTTTGATAGGATTTGTTCTTACTTCAGTCATAATCCTTCCAATTCTTTCTTGGCCATCTACACCTTCAAGGACTATTGATATAACTTCGTTAGAATAATATCCATGTTCATCATAGATTTCTTTTATTACATCTATTAAAGTCTTGCCCTTTGCTTTGTAATATGCAGCCATTTCTGTAATCATCATAGCCGCATTTACAGAATCTTTATCTCTTACAAAATCTTTGTAGTTATATCCAATTGACTCTTCAAAACCAAATACGAACTTACCTGAATTTTCTCTTTCAAGTTCATTTGCCTTATCATAGATATTCTTAAATCCTGTTAAAACATCAAATTTTTGAACACCGTACTTAGCAGCAATTGGAGCAATTAAATCTGTAGTTACTATCGATTTAACTACTGCAGCATTATTTGGGAGTTCTCCCTTATCTTTTAGACCTGATAAAATATATTGGGTTAAAAGAGTGCCTATTAAGTTACCTGTAAGGAATTGATATTCCCCATTTTTATCCTTAACTTCTACAGCACACCTATCTGCATCTGGATCAGTTGCTAGAAGAAGGTCTGCATCAACTTTCTTTCCTAATTCTTCTGAATATTTGAAAGCCTTTGGATCTTCAGGGTTTGGATATCCAACAGTTGTGAAATCTGGATCTGGATTTTCTTGTTCTTTAACTACGTGAATATTTGTAAATCCTCTTTCATCGAGAATTCTTCTAACTAGTTTATTTCCTGTACCATTAAGTGGAGAGTAAACTACGCAAATATCCTTGTCAATTTCCTCATCATTAATTGTGCAATCTAGTATTAGGGAAATATATTTATCGATAACTTCATCTGGAACATATTCAATAATTCCATCTTTCAGACCCTCTTCAAAGTCCATTCTTGGGATTTCAAAAAAGTCTGGGTGGTCACCAATATAGGATAAAATCTTGTTGGCAGTTTCATCCATAATTTGGCTTCCTTCTTCATTGTAAGCCTTATAACCATTGTATTCTCTTGGGTTGTGAGATGCTGTTACCATTACACCTGCCACACAACCAAGTTCACGAATAGTAAACGAACATACTGGTGTTGGCTCTATGTCTTTATGGATGTAAACCTTAATGCCATTTGCAGCAAAAACTTCTGCAGCAATCTTAGAAAATTCTAGAGACTTATGTCTAACATCATAAGCAATGGCAACACCGCGTTTTTTGGCTTCTTCTCCACCTTCTGCTATGGTATCTGCAAAACCTTGGGTTGCTTGAGCTACCATGTACTTATTCATCCTATTAGTACCAGCACCAATTTTACCCCTAAGACCTGCAGTTCCGAATTTTAAAGATTGGTAAAACCTATCTTTAATTTCTTCATCATTATCCTTGATAGCTTCTAGTTCTTTTCTAGTTTCTTCATCAAACCTTTCATCTTCATACCAAGTTTCAAAAATTTTCTTATAATCCATAAGCATCTCCTATCTTATATACATTTACCGACAAAGATTCTAAGTTAATACCATGACTTATATCTATGTTTATATTATTAATACCCTCTTTATCAAAAATCTTTTCAATTTTATTAAACTTCTCAATGCCTAGATGATTTGTAAGTTTATCATGTCCTACAAACATTTCATGACCATTTGCATTTATAAGAACTAAATATTTTTTATCAAGGCTATAACCTATCAAGCTATCATCTAGACCCTCAATAAACTTAAGCCTTTTTTCTATTTCATTATAATCTGTATATTTAAAAGCTTCTATTGATTTTCTAAGAGAAATTAAGTTTTTTGTATAAGTAAATATTTCTTTATTATTTTCCTTATCTGCCCAATCTATAGCATTTACATAAAGTGGCGACCTATAAGAGTTAGCATCGTTTTTCTTACTGTGATTAAATTCATTGCCTTCATAGATAAATGGCTTACCAAAAGATAACATAATTATACCTAACGCAAGTTTAATATATGAATTAATATCACTAGTGTCATCAAGCGAAATAGCTAACTTGTCATATATAATCAAATTATCATGGCAATTAAAATAATTAATTGTCTCACTAGCATCATCTGCAAAACCAAGTCCATTACCATTATCAATTGAACCTCTAATGCCTGTTTCAATTGCATGTTTATTGTGGAAAATCCCTTGGATATAGCCCTTGCCGTATGAATTCACATCACCTTTTATAGCATCCCTAAAATCATCGTTAAAAACTCCAAAGCCATTAGACCTCTGTCTTCCCTTCCATATTTGCTGGTCATATGCTAGAGGTGAAGATAAAGCCATCCATGGCTCCCCGTATATAATAATATTAGGATTGATTTTCTTTAGCTCTTTTATCGCAATCTTTATAGTTTCTAAATCAATTAGAGCCATCAAATCAAATCTAAAGCCGTCTATTTTATATTCTTTTGCCCAATAAACCAAAGAATCTATTATAAGTTTTCTAACAAATGGTTTTTCGCTTGCAAGTTCGTTACCACAACCAGACCCATTAGAAAAACTCTCGTCAGGATTTGTCCTGTGATAATATTTAGGAGCCAAGGTATTCAGATTTGAGTCAATAGTTTTAAAAGTGTGATTAAAAACCACGTCCATAATCACACCACTTCCCCTATCGTGAAAGGCCTTCACCATCTCCTTAGCTTCCCTAACCCTAGATTTTGGATCTAAGGGATTAGTTGAGTAAGAACCTTCTGGTGCAAAATATAATTCAGGATCATAGCCCCAATTATAATTGTCATCATGGAAAAATCTTGAATGGTCTTCATCTACAGAGATAAAGTCGTAAATTGGTAAAACTTGTACATGGGTCACACCAAGCTCTTCAATATTATCAAGACCTGTCTTTACATCCTTAAACCTAGTGCCAGCTTCAGCTAGTCCTAAAAATTTACCCCTATTATAAACTCCACTAGACTTATCTGCAGTATAATTTTTTACGCTTAACTCACAAATGATAGCTTCATTTTCCTTAATATCTGGATGTTTGCTTTCCTTAAATCCTTCTGGGTTTGTATCATCTAGATTAATTACAGCCGAATACATAGAATTTATCGATGCTGAAACTGCATATGGGTCAGTTACTTCATACTTATCTTCAACAATATAATTATAAAAATATCCGTCGTAATCACCCTTTATACTTACTGTAAATATACCCATTTCATCCTTTTTCATAGGGTGAATATCTCTTCTGACTTTTTTATAATCATCTGTTATTACTAGGTCAATCTTATCTCGATTTGGAGCAAACACCTTAAATGTAGTTTCATTTTTAGAATAAATCGCTCCTAATTTAATTTCTTTAATTTCTTTATAGCTAATATTGTTAACTAAGTTCATTATCTTTATTAATTACTTCATCCAATCTAAAATTATTTGCCCACAATATATTTTCAATTTGTCTACTTATCCATTTATCAACATCTAAAAAGTCCTTCTTGATAATTTTACGAGTATCAAGTAAGTCTTCTAGATCATAAAAACACTTAAAGGAGTCATTGTACATAAGCAACTGATCATATATAGTCTTGAAATTATAAGGGAAAACTTCATAGGATTCATTTAATAAATTGTCTATAGTAAACTTAACAACATGCTTATCATAATAAAATTCGTTAGCATTATAAGAATTTTCTTCATTTAATTTTTTGACTTGGTTAAAGTCAGCGCCAAAAGTATAAAATGAATTTGATTTAGCAAGATTGTCCACAATCCCTCCCTTAGATGATAGGATATTGGACATGTTAAAGCTGGCATTTAAAATATTGAAATTCTGATTATCAAGGGTTGGCAGGGTTAGATTTGAATATAAGTCAACCGCCGGTAAGATTCCTTTAATTTTTTCAACATTTAAATCTTCTATAAAAACAATTTTAATCTTTTCCCTAATAAATTTATCCTTATCTATCATTTTCTTAAGAGCTATGATAAATTTAATGGTCTCTTTTGCCATGAAGTATCCTTCGTTGGCTTTACCTGAAAATATATAAGTGGTTGGCGTTAGCATAAGGTTACTATTATATTTTAACATGTAATACTCATAAGCAATGGCCAGACAATTAAGAATCTGCCTTTTGCTTTCATGCATTATAGTTAATTGTATATCAAAAATAGAGTATGGGTTTATTACATCACCCGTCCTATCTTTCACAATTTTTGCGAACGCACTTTTATTATTGTACTTTACTTTGTCTAAATCAAGAATAAAATTCTTATTATTTTTTAGTTTTTTAAATTTTTCAATTTTTTCATAATGGTAAGAACTTATGCCGTAGTCTTTTAAAAGATTTGTAAGACCTGCATTCGCAGACTCGGCATAAAGAATCCTATCAGTTCCATAATTATAATATGAATGATTAATATCATTTTCTCTAGAATCTGAAATTATTTTTGATAAGTAGTGATATTCCCCTGACAGATATTTATTTATATTCCTAAAATATACTTTGCCATTTTTTACAAGATTAATATCCCTAGACCTAATTTGAAGATTTTTTTGAATCTCAATTATTACATCCATTGCCCCTGGATTTATCCTTCTTATCATGTCTATATCATAAACTTCGACACTATCATCTGTTATCGAAAAAGCAACATGTTCAAAAACATTTCTTGCCATCTCAATAGCTTTGGACATATCATAGGCATATTCTTGAGTTAGGATCCTAATAAATTCTATTATTGCAAGGCTTGGGTGAATATCATGAGTGTATATTTTTATGTTTTTTTCAATACCTTCAATTTGACCATGTCTTTTATTATGCCTTCTAAATATATCTCTAACTGCAGATACCGAATAAAAATATTCTTGCTTTAACCTAAAAATCTTACCTTCATAGGTAGAATCATCTATATATAAGAATTTATTTATAGAACTAACATTTATATAGTCATCGTAAGCTTTTAAAAAATCTCCCCTTGAAAAATCATCAATATTTATAGCATTTAGTGGTTCAGATTTAAAAAGTCTTAAGGTATTTACAAAGCAAGCATCATCGCTTAATATTGGCATATCATAGGCAACTGATTTATTTTTTCTACCATCAATATCAAGCAAGTAGGTAAAGGCCTTCTTATGTTCCCAGTTGGAACCTTGTTCAAGCCAAAAATCCGAATATTCAACCTGTCTTCCATCAATTATTTTTTGCTTTAAGTTTCCATTTTCATACCTAAGAGCATAGGCAACCGCACGTTTATTTTCGTTAGCAAGAGCGTTAATTAAGGCAGATGAACCTATACCAATATCTCCAACACCTAGATCAGCTTCCTTTTCACATGCTAGGATGTCATCAAAATTGAAACCTAATTCATCAAGAGCTCCTGTAATTTCGTCTTTAATCTTAAGTCTACGGATATTTCTTTCTATAAACTTACCTGGTAGATATTCGAAGGATAAAATGTAATAATCCTTATCACCACCTAGGGCTTTTGATCTTACCCAAGTCTTACCAATGATTTCCATCATGTACCTACAAAGGCAGTCATATACTTCATTTATTCTTGCGTTTTCAATATTTTTCGCATAAAAAGAATACAAAAAACTTTGTATTCTTTTTATGATAAAATCTTTATCATTTTTCATATTTTCTAAGCTTTAATTCGTTCGTACAAATCTAAATATTTTTCAGATGACATTTCCCAGTCATTCTTTTGCTTCATCGCATTTTCTATCAAGTGTCTATGGACATCCTTTTTGTTATTATATACTTCGACGGCATTTTTAGCAGCAAATAAAAGCTCGTGAGCATTTATATTTGCAAATGAATAGCCAGTTCCTTCTCCAGTGTATTCATTATAAGGAATTACAGTATCTTTTAAACCACCAGCTTCCCTGACAATTGGTAGAGATCCATAGCGCATAGCTATAAGCTGGCTTATACCGCAAGGTTCTGAGATTGAAGGCATAAGATAAAAATCAGATCCAGCATAGATGTCATGCGATTCTCTATCATTATAATATATCCTCGCAGCTACCTTATCTGGATACTTCCACTCAAAATATTTGAACATTTCCTCATAGGTATAATCACCTGTGCCTAGGACTACTAACTGGACATCTTCTTGTAAGAATTCTTCTAAAATATATCTTACAAGGTCCATACCCTTCATTTCATTAAGTCTTGAAACTATACCAAATACAGGAACATCTTCTCTTTCTGGAAGATTATAAAGTTTCTGTAATTCTTTTTTATTCACATACTTATCATCAATAGAATCTAAGTCGTAATTTTTAGCTAGGTTTTTATCGGTTTTTGGATTCCAAACATCATAGTCAATGCCGTTTACAATTCCATCCAGCTTAAAGTTATATTCCCTAATTACTCCGTCAAGACCTTCGCCATAGAAAGGATATTGAATTTCTCTTGCATAATTTTCTGATACTGTATTTACATGAGTTGCGTGAATAATACCGCCCTTCATAAAGTTTATGGCATCAAAATACTTTAAGTCATTTTCATTAAAATATCTTCCATCAAGTCCAGCTAAGGCCATGTAGTCAGAGTTGAAAACTCCCTGGTATTTTAGGTTGTGAATAGTAAATAGAGTCCTTATGTCTTCATAAAAACTATCACCCTGTCTAAAGTCATTTACAAAAACGTTGACCATAGCAGTATGCCAATCATTTGAATGGATTATATCTGGTTTAAAATTAATTTCTTTTGGTAGAAGAGTACATGCCTTCGAATAATAGATATATCTCTCAGCATCGTCATCATAACCATACAGACCATCTCTGTCAAAATATTCAAGGTTATCTATAAAATAATAAGTTACTCCATCCCATTCTAACTGATAAACTCCAGCGTATTGGTGTTTCCAATCAAGGTCTACATAAAATTCTGTGATTTTTTCCATTTTTTCGCGGTAGGTATTATCAATGCCTTTATGTAAAGGTAAAACTACTCTTATGTCCACACCTTTTTTCTTAAGTTCCTTTGGAAGGGCCCCAGCAACATCTGCAAGCCCTCCAGTTTTTATGAATGGTACTGATTCACTTGTTAGAAAAAGTATATTCATTAATAACTCCTTTGATCTAATGATTCATTCTTTCCTGTAACATATGGATTAGCCCTATTACCAAATAATCTTACATCATGACCAATCTCTGTACCTTTATCAGTAATTACAAAATTTAGAATAGCACCGTCACCTATTACAGAATCTTGGAAAATTATGGAGTTTCTTATTATAGCTCCCTTTCCAATTTTAGCGCCCCTAAATATAATAGAATTTTCAACTTCACCCTCTATAACTCCACCATTTGCTATAAGTGAGTTTTTAACATTGGCGTTTTTAGTATAGGTAGTTGATGGCTCATCTTTTGATTTTGTATAAACTAAACCATCCTTATAGAATAGGCCATCAAAAATGTCCTCGTCAAGTAATCTCATATTTACTTCATAGAAGGAATTTACATCCTTAATAATTTCAAATTCTTTCTCTTGTCTATAGAAATCAATATTAAGCTTACCAGGATAAGCAAAAATTGCAGATAACATTGAATTTGAAACATTAGCTTGCATAGCATGTCTTAGGACTCTTAAGAAAGATTCCTTTTTCATAATTAATGATCCTAGGAATAAGTCAACTGTATCTGTAATTCCAAGGTTCATGCCAACACCTGTTGGTTTTCCTGAATCATCAGAATTAATAATGGATTGGTTTAAGTACTCCCCGTCCTTATCTACAGTCTTATTCGATAAGATTAAACAATCTATGTCTTCTTCTTTCATTCTTTCCATTGCATCGCCAATGTCTTCTTTTATAATATACATTGGGTTTTTGATGTATACATATTCAAAATCATGGTCTTGGAAATATACTATTGTATCGTAGTAAGTCTCAACTTCGCTTCTTGGTCCTTTATTGGCTAGACCAACTGGGTTTATCATGAGACCGCCATTTCTCCTATTTAATTCCCAGCTTTTACCATTACCAACGTGGTCAAGAGTCGAACGCAACTTGCTACCTGCATACAAGATAACCCTATTTATATCATAATTCGCAAGATTAGACAAAGCGAAATCTATAATTCTATATCTGCCACCAAATGGTAACATATAATCTGGCCTAAATTTACATAAAGGACCATAATTTGATTCATTAAAGTCTGGACTATAAACTAAAGCGACAATTCTTTCCATCCTATTCCTCCTCTATACCTTCGTTGCTAACTAGATATACATTTTCGTCATTTTCTTTACCTATATCTTCAGTTAATTCCATATTTTCTGCTACTACAGCATTATAAATTTTAACTCCGGATTTAACTTTTACACCGTTTAGTAAAACTGAATTGTAAACTTCAGCTCCTTCTTCTATCTCAACTTCAGAAAACAGAACAGAATGGTTAACCTTGCCATTTATAACACATGCCTCATTTACAAGAGTATCAGTAAGCTCAGCCTTCTTTCCTAGTCTATGTGGAGGTAGGTTAAGAGATTTTGTATATATTCTCCAATTATCATCATATATTCCAAGTTCATTATCAGGATCGATAAGATCTAGATTTGCCTGCCAGAAACTTCTAACTGTTCCTACATCCTTCCAATAACCATCAAATTTATAAACATAAAGTGGTGAGCCTTGATTTAACATTTTTGGTATAATATCATGACCAAAGTCATTTGTAGATTCTTTATTTTCATAATCTTCAATTAATTCTTTTCTTAAAACTTTCCAATTGAAAATATAAATACCCATTGAAGCAAGATTTGATTTTGGATTTTCTGGCTTTTCTTCGAATTCAACAATTTTTCCATCTTCATCAGTATTCATAATACCAAAACGACTAGCTTCATCCCAATCCACTTCCATAACAGCGATTGTACAGTCTGCGCCTTTTTGCTTATGAATATCTAGAAGTTCTCTGTAATCCATCTTATAAATATGATCGCCAGATAAAATTAAAACGTACTCTGGATTAACCTCGTCTAGATAATTTATGTTTTCATAAATAGCAGAAGCAGTACCTTCAAACCACCTACCACCTTCTTCTGTATAATAAGGTGTAAGAATTCTTAAGCCACCAAAATTCCTATCATAATCCCATGCAGTGCCAATACCAAGGTGTTCATTTAATAGTTGTGGTTTATATTGAGTCAATACACCTATGTCTTTAATTTCACTATTTGTAGAGTTACTAAGGGCGAAATCTATAATACGATATTTCCCCCCAAAAGGAACTACCGGTTTTGCCATTTCTCTTGTCAATGCTTTAAGTCTTGAACCTTGTCCACCTGCTAAAAGCATTGCTGCAATATTGTTTGAGTTTCTCATAAGCCCTCCTGTTTTATGAATTATATTTGTCTTCATATATATACCCAATTATGGAAATTATATTCTAGAAAACCTTTTCTTTTTTATATTTTATCATAAATATAACTCTTTTGACAAGCCTTATTATATTAGTATAATCATCTTATATGGGGATGCCATGGTTTCGACGTGATTGAAGAGGCTTTGGCTGCAGGTCGTATATCAAAACGTAAATTGATAATTAAATATAAACGCAAACGAAAATAGCGAAGCAAACTTCGCACTAGCTGCCTAGTAATAGGTCAAGCAATGAATATTAGGTCCGTCGCAGACTTAATATTTGTTTTATAATTACGCGACAACCGATATATCAAAGCTTTGAGTTATATCGAGTATTATGAAGCTAGCATAAATACTTTTTGTAGGTTTTTGATTATTTATGCGAAACTTTAAAACTTAATAAACTTGTAGATGCCTTTGGTGACGCTTTCACGGACAAGGGTTCGACTCCCTTCATCTCCACCAAACACCTTTTAAACGTTGATTATTCAGCGTTTATTTTTTATTAAATACATATTTACTACCATTAATATATATTTACCAATAATTTTCATTTAAAAATCGTATAAATTTCCACACAAAAAACCCCCAAAAGGGAGTTTCTTGTTTTTATAATTTTTAGTTTTTATAATATAGATTATCCGTCGGTCTTTTTCCGCCAAATATATTTTTATCTAAGCTTTCTAATTTGTCCATATAAATCTCAAACACACCTGCCATGGTATCTGAATCTATAAAGGTATTTTCCATTGATTTATAAATTTTTATAGCCTCTTCATTTGTTATGTCGTAATTATTTATAATACCTTGTGATAAGACAGTTTCTTCGTTAATTTCTTGTTGGGCTTTTTTAAATTCAATCATGAACTTATCAAAACTTTCCTTATTATCTTTAAGGTAATTTTTATTAACTATGATTACTTCTGACAAGAAGTCACTATCAGAGTCTGTTTTTGAGTTAGGTAACATAGCTATTGCTTTGTTTACATCAAAAGTGTAATATGATCTCTTTGCTATTGCTTTTGAATAATATGGTTCTGAAATTATTGCTAAGACATTTTCTGTCTTATCGAGATTTTTTACCAAATCTTTTTGATTGTAATAAAACTCGGTTTTTATCCTCATAAGAGTCTTTATGAATCCAAGTCTAGATTCAATTAATTTGTTCATCGACTCATTTAATTCAGGTACCATGATAGTTTTTCCAGCCATATCTTTAGGATTATTAATTTGTTTATCGCTTATTATATGAATGTTATTAATTAGAGTTATTGCAGCGACTTTAATGTTTTCATCAGTTTTATTATATAAATCAACGACCTGATAGGCTGGCACTATTGCTATGTCAAAGTTTAATGACTCAATCTGAGAAAAGTTATTAACCTTTGTATAATCATAATTTTCATTACTAGCACATAGCCTATCCATGATAATATCTGAAGCAAATGTAGCAGTTTTAACGTTTATTTTATTTGTTACCGGTTTTTTGCTTACTTCAATCACGTCTTTTTCGATTTTTTCAACTTTATTAGACTTATTTTTCTGGAGTAAAATGCAACCTGTTAGCAATAAAACAGGGATGATTATCACTAACAATTTTTTTAACTTATTCACTCACATCTCTCCTATCTTCCAAGGCTCTTTCTAGTGTAAGTTGATCAAAGTACTCTAGGTGAGACCCTACTGGAATGCCTTGGGCAATTTTTGAAATCTTAATATTTCTTCCCTTTAAAAGATTAGTTATAAATAGAATTGTTGTCTCACCTTCTATTGTTGATGCAATAGCAAGGATTATTTCCTTGATATCCTCTTTATCCAATCGTTCTAAAAGTTTATCAATATTTAATTTATCAGGACTTATATCATCTGATGGTGAAATAAGCCCCCCCAAGACATGGTATTTCCCTCTATAGGCTCCAGATTTTTCGATAGCTATGAGATTTCTCACATCTTCAACAATACAAAGATATTCTTCATCTCTAGTGAAATCTCTACAAATCTTGCAAGTTTCTTCTTCTGTGAGATTGCCACAAATATTACAGTGGTGAATTCTTTCCTTAACGTCTATCAAAGCTTTTGAAAAATCTTCAACACTTTTTGCATCCTCGTCGACTATGCTCATGGCAAGTCTTTCTGCACTTTTTCTGCCTATAGTAGGTAGTTTTTGAAATTGTTCTATTAAATTATTTAGTGATTCGGGTAAAATCGCCATTACATTAAACCAGGAATATTAATTCCACCAGTTAGTTTGCCCATATTTTCTTCGTTAAATTTATCAGCTTTGCTTGCTGCATCATTTATAGCAACCATGATTAAATCTTGAAGCATCTCAACATCATCAGGATCAACTACATCTGGATTAATTTTAATAGATGTTAGTACTTTTTTACCTGTAACAGTTGCTTCTACAACCCCACCGCCTGCAGAAGATGTAAATTCTTTTTCCTCAAGCTCCTGTTGAGCCTTTTCCATTTCCTCTTGCATCTTCTTAACTTGTTTCATCATGTTGTTCATATTTGGCATTCCGCCTCTAAAATTTCTAGCCATTTTTTCCTCCTATTTTATAATTAATTCATCAGCAAAAATATTTTTTAGCTTGTTTATTATATCGGTTGTCTTCTTATTAAATTCTGGTTTTTCAGTTTTTTTTATGTCACCAGTCACTAAAGAAAAGTTTATATCTTTTTTTAGGATACCTGAAAGCTTTTCGCCTATTTCATCTACTTTTGTTTCAATAAATATCCTATAAAACTCATCTTTAATTATAAGGATAAAATCATCTTCGATATATTCATAATTAAATCCTTCATCCTTAAAAAGTGTGTTTAACATAGTTCCCGATGTAGAAACTACCATATCTCTAATAGAATGCACTGTCTTTGGATCAAGCATAGTAGGCTCAGGAATATTTTCCTTTTCTTCTTTAATTTCATTTGCAATAGATTGATCCAACTCTTCATTTGGACTGAATTGTTCAGAATTATTTTCAATCGAATTTTCAATTTCCATTTCTTTTTTAATAGGTAATTGATTTTGAGTATTCACAATTGGTGTGAAATTTTCTAACCTATTATCAATTATCCTATTAATAGTATCAACTATATCAGACTGACCCATTCTTTCAAGTTTTTCAACCCTTGATATAAGGCTATTCATATCAACAGTATCAATCAATCTTAAAACCATAACTTCACTTAAAATATCCGTATTAGATGAAGAATTTATTTTTATAAAATAATCGTTCAATACATCAAGACTAGTTAAAATTCTTTCTAAACTAATATCTTCAATTTTATCTTTAAGCAATTCAAGTCTTTCCTTATTTTCAAAACTTGATTCATCCTCACTTACCTTCAAAACCATAAGGTCCCTATAAAAATTGATAAGTGAATCGACAATATCCAGGTTAGACTTACCATCATCTCTTATTACTTCAAGGTATTTTAAGCTTTCTCTTTGATCTTGTGCAATGATACTGGTTACAAGTTTATTGACTTTCTCAAAATCTACTGAACCAAGAATAAATTCGACATCCTTGAGTAAATATTCTTCCTTATCAAAGGATAGGACCTGGTCTAAGATGCTTAAAGCATCCCTCATAGCTCCCTTAGCCTTTCTGATAATAAGGTCAATAGCCTCATTTTCCATTTTTATATTTTGGTCATTAAGGATTATATTTATCTGTTCTCTAATTTTAGATGAGTCAATCTTGTTAAATTCAAATTTTTGAACCCTTGATAAAATTGTTTTAGGGATCTTGTCAATTTCTGTAGTAGCAAGAATAAATACCAAATGTTTTGGTGGTTCTTCCATGATTTTTAAAAGGGCATTAAAAGCTTCCCTGGTAATCATGTGGGCCTCGTCTATTATGTAGACTTTGTATTTTAAGTTTGCTGGTGGATATATTACATTATCCCTAAGATTTCTAATATCATCTATACGCCTATTACTAGCCGCATCCATCTCCACTACATCAAGACTAGTTTCTTCTTCTATAGCCCTACAATTTTCGCATTCTAAACAGGGTGAACCGTCTTGTGGGTTTAGACAATTTATTGCCTTAGCAAAAATCTTGGCAGCAGAAGTCTTACCACAGCCTCTTTCTCCAGAAAATAGATAAGCGTGAGAAAAGTTTTTATTTTTTATTTGATTTTTTAATACATTTACAACCTTGTCTTGACCAAGGACTTGATCAAACACCTTAGGTCGGTATTGTCTATATAAAGCTTTTGCCATAGCCTTCCTCTCTACCTACTAATTATACCACAAATTAAGATAAATTTTTATTTTTTTCTTTTGCAATGATAATAAACAAAGGTATAGTAAGTTATTGTAGCATGGAGAGCTGTCCGAGCGGTTTAAGGAGCACGATTGGAAATCGTGTATACAGTTTTCTTGTATCATGGGTTCAAATCCCATGCTCTCCGCCACGCACTAGACAGGGAACTAGCGGTGCCTTGTAACCTGCAATCCGCTATAGCAGGGTTTAAGTCCCAATGGAGGGCTCTTAGCAAAATAAAAGACTAAAATAACTAGTGTTGATTGATAGATCTTACGCAACATAAGACTGTGAACCATGTCAGGAGGGGAACCTAGCAGCATTAAGCAGACACTTATGTGTGCCGTAAGGCAACCTATCATGAGCTAGGGATTCTAGCCCCTATATTAGGCTAATTGTTCGATATTGGGTGTGCTTACATATGACTCCAAGTTAATCTTGGAGTTTTTCTATGCTCAAAATTAGTTTTATGTTATAATAGAATTAGATAAAAATTGAGGAGCTAAAATTGATTGGAGAAAAATTTACCAAACTTTTTAATAAACCAACAGCCAACCTTATGATACCAGCTAGCCAGGTTGCCGTAGTTAATGAAAATGACTCTTTACTTCACGCAAGCTTGGTCTTATCTAGTTCCGGATATCAAATTATACCTGTAGTTGATGATCATAATTGCATTAGGGGGCTTATTTCTATTCCCTTAATAGTAAGAAGTTTTGACGACCTGTCCCTTTTTAATGAAGATAAACTTGCGGCTCATAAGGTAAAAGAAGCAATGAACCAAGTAGTACCTATTCTTTTTGATAATTACGAACTTGAGGATGTAATCTCTTTATTAATCGACAATAACTTTGTCTGTATAGCCCTTAAAAACGGATATTTTTTAGGAATCATACCTAGGAAAGTTGTCTTAGAAAGGTTTACACAAGTGGCCCACAATATTGAAAAAGAATATGATTTAATAGAAAAATAACAAGGACAAAAATCCTTGTTATTTTTATGCTTATTTTTCAATTTTAAAAATGGCTGACCCAAAGGCTTCGATTCCTATTTCTTCACCCTTGTTTATCTTTCCATTAATATTTCCACTGCCACCAAATTTTAGTTCGTTAGTATTAATAATTTCATTTAGCTCATAAGGACTTGTAAGCTCATATCCAATGTCAGTAAAGTTTACAATTATCAAATACCTTTCATTTTTAAAAGATTTTTCATATGCATAAATACTATATCCATCTATATCAAAAATCTTAATTTCAGAATCATCTTCATTTAAAGGCTTGGTAGATAGGAAAATTTTTGCTAATTCTTTATAATATTCATTGAAGTTTTTATTCAATATTTCATCCAAATTAAATTCGTTATAAATGGAAAATGTCCTCATATCTGCAAGTTCATCTCCCATGAAGATTGACTTCGAAGATTTTAATGTCATTAAAAATGTAAATAGGGTCTTGAGTTGGTCAATTTTCCTATCTTCTGAGTACATCTTCATGGCTAGATTAGCTTCATTTAAGAAACTATCCACATATGAAAAACCAAATACCTTAGAAGAAGACCCATTTTGTATTAAATTTCTAATATATGTCTGATAACCAGCCCTTTCCATAGGAATTTTCTGGAATACTTCAACTATCTTCCTAAATTCACTATCAAATATTAAATCATAACCCAGGTCTAAATCTGGGTAGACTCCGTTAAAACCAACTATAGAATATGCCTTGTTAGCCTTAATCAAAGCATTGATTTCCCTGATGAGTTCAAGCCATGATTGATTGACTCCCCTATTTTTATCTCCTTGCCAATAAATCATATTCTCTGCTGCCGGAAAATATAGGCCGTCAATTCTTAATTCTTTTAGGTAATAATTAACTAGTGATAATAAGTAAGACTTCACTAGGTTTTTATCAGGATCAAAATTCATGGACCCATAATAATTGTATTTTATATTGTCATAATCGTAATTATAAAGATTTGTCCCATCAAACTTATCTAAGTATAAAAAATCTGAGTCAAATTCTGCTATGTCTAGCTCAGCTATTACTCCAATTTTTTCTTTGTGAAGTAAATCGATAAAATATTTAAAATCATCAAGACTTCCATATCTTTCAGAAAAAGCGAATAACCCAATTGAAGAAAATCCCATTTGCTTGTAGTTTTTGTATTCACTAATTGGCATTATTTGTACATGAGAAAAGTTATTTTCTTTTATATGGGCTACTAGGTCTTCATAAACTTTTTTCTTATCATCTTTTCCCCTAAAAATCGCTCCAAGATGAACTTGATATATATTTTTTGGCTTAGTAGATACTTTTTTATACTTATATTTATAAGAAGAATTTTCAATGACCGATACTTCTTCATCAAGGCAGATTTTCTTAGAATATGGATCTAATTTTTTAAAAACATTACCATTTTCGTCTTCAACAAAATATTGGTAGCGGTCTCCATTATTCGCCACATCTATAGTTACCGAAAATACTCCAGTAGGATATTTTCTTAGGGTAATTTTTTCCCAATTATTAAAATCACCTGCTAAGCAAACATTTTGGGCATTTGGTGCAAGGACCCTAAAAATATAATCTTTTCCCTTTCTATTATGGGCGCCGAAAAATTCATATCCTTCGGCAGAATTACCATTTATATAATCTCTAGTATTCATTTATAAACCTTTCTTTATCTTAGTTCATAGTCTTTATAGCCACTAATCATGGCCCTGGTAACTTCAATCATCATCCAGTCAACCTTTTTTGACCAATCAGGATCAGTGGCGTATAGCTTGCCAATTCCATTTGTAGAAATACCATTATAAAACTTGCCTTCTTTATTGAGGTATTCATTCTTTAAATGTTTAGCTACCGTAAAAATAGAGGCCCTTTCATCTTTAAAATCTGTCGCTAAATTGTATGGGTCATGGTCAACAGCATTAAACCCAAATAAATTTTTCTTCTTTAAAAATAGCTCACTGGTACCATTGCCAGTCTCATGCTTAGCCATAGCCATAAGCAAAATTGGATTTACACCTTCTTCTTCGCTGGCATCTTTAAAGTCTTTTTCAAGTCCTAATAGGTTTGTACCAGTAAGACCCCATCCTAGTTCTTCCCTAGAAAACTGAGTAGGATTTAAAGGATAAAAATCACTTTTACTCGATATTTTTGTTGATCCTTTTTCTATGAAATCATCTAAGTCTTTTTTTAATTTTTCAAACCTTATATCTCTCATGTCTTTTAAATTCATAGCTTCTTCAGAAATTTGTTTAAGGCCAAGTATTAGGGCTTCCTTCTTATTAACCTTAGGCTCACTTGCAAATGAATTATCGGCAAATCCATAAAATGGCAAAATTAAAAGCATTAAGAATATAAAATTACTAATAAAACTTTTTTTATACACATAAGTCTCCTTATATATAAAATATATATTAATAAAATTATATGCTTAATGCTCTATTTATCAAGCTTTCATTTTTCTTGAACCAGGCTTGACTGCAGGTATATCTTTTAAATGATCTGGTAGATCATCAGGATCCCAGGCATTTACCTCAATTTTTGTTGCTGATATAAGTGGTAGGCCATTTATTTCGTCCTTATGGGACCTATTTACAATTGAAGTTAGGGCAAGGACTTCGCCACCGTGTTCTCTAATAACTTCAACTGTTTCAAATGAAGACTTACCAGTTGTAATTACATCTTCTACGATTATTACTTTTTGGCCTTCTTTAATTTCAAAGCCACGTCTTAGTGTCATCTCATTGTTTTCTCTTTCTGTAAAGATCGCATCTACACCAAGAGCCCTAGCTACTTCATAAGCTATTATAATTCCACCCATAGCAGGTCCAACACATAAGTCTACCTCAATACCAGCTTCTTTTATTTTTGCCGCAATTATTTTTGCAACTTCTTCGCAGTATCTAGGATTTTCAATTAACTTTGCACATTGTACATACTTATCAGAGTGTTTCCCACTTGATAAAATAAAGTGTCCTTCAAGTAAGGCGTGAGATTCTTTTAATAATTCTATTGTTTTATCCATTTTTTCTCCTATAAAATTCCAACTATATCGTTAATATCACTGATATTATTATCAGCACAATATTTTTCTAGATTGTCAATTATTTCAATCATTGTATCGAGTTTTGAAAAGTTTGCTGTACCAACTTGGATTGCCGAAGCTCCCACCATCATAAATTCGAGGCAATCTTCAACATCCATAATTCCACCCATTGCTATAATTGGTATGTCAACAGCTTGGGCAACCTCATAGGTCATTCTTAAAGCTATTGGCTTGATAGCAGGACCTGAAAGGCCGGCAGTTTTATTATTAAAAACAAATTTTCTCTTTCTGACATCAACTGCCATGGCATTAAAAGTATTAACAAGAGAAATTGCATCAGCCCCACAATCTTGAGCTATTTTTGCAAATTCACCAATATGAGTCACATTTGGTGAAAGTTTTACAATCAAAGGATGCTTAGTTTCAGCTCTTACGAGACTAATAACTTCTCTAGCTTTTTGAGGATCTGTACCAAAGGCCATACCTCCTTCTTTAAGGTTTGGGCAAGATATGTTAAGCTCTATCATATCAATGTCAGCCTTATCAAGCTTGGCAGCTCCTATACTATAATCATCATATGAATGGCCACCAAGGTTTGCTATAACAACTGTGTCATACTTTCTCATGAAAACTAGTTCATTATCTATAAAGTGGTCAACACCTGGATTCTGAAGGCCAATTGAATTCATTATTCCTGCTGGAGTTTCATAAATTCTAATTCCGGGATTTCCTGGATTTTTCCTTAAAGTTAGACCCTTGGAAGAAATCCCACCAAGTTTATTAAGGTCTATGTAGTCTTTGTATTCTTCTCCAAAACCAAAGGTTCCACTTGCTGCAATTACTGGATTTTTAAATTCAACGCCCGCTATATTCACTTTTAAGCTCATTAAAATATCCTTTCTGCATCAAAAACTGGACCATCTTTACAAACTCTGATGAAGTCACCATTTTTATCTTCAACTGTGCATCCTAGGCAAGCACCTATTCCGCAACCCATATAGGCTTCCATTGATACTTGAATTTTGGCCTTAGTATTTTTCTCACAAAGAGCTTTTAACATAGGATTTGGACCGCAAGCATAGATAAGGTCATAATCATCTGGGTTTAATTTATCAAGAATAAATAACCCTTCATCTCTCTCAGAGCTTGTTACAATCTTGTTTACATAAGGATTAAATTCATCTATAAAATAAGGATCAGCTGCAAATCCACCATAGAAATCAGCCTTGGTTTCAAGGTTTTTAGCGAGTTCTAATAATGGTGCTATGCCAATTCCTCCGGCAACTATGGCAATCTTCTTATCATCTGTTTTTACAAATCCATTGCCAAGAGGACCTAAGACTGAAACTCCGTCACCTTCTTTAAGTTCTGCTAATAGCTTTGTGCCCTTTCCTACAACTTGAACTAAGAATATCAGCCTATCTTCTCTTTGGTCACATACACCAAAGGGTCTGGCTAGGATTGGGTCTTGCCTAAATGAATCTGCCCTCAGCATAAAAAACTGGCCTGGTTTAGCATTTAAGTTTATATCTATGGAAATTTTTAAAATTCCTGGTGCAATTTCAACATTTTCTAAAACTTTACATGGTCTATATGCTTGCATTTTTAGCTATTTCCTTGTAAGTTTCAATAGTTTTTTCTCTTGCATATTTACCAACATTTGATGCCCCATCTTCAAAATTCATCCAATTTTTAAGGATAGCTCTAGATGAGTTTACTACGCCTGCATTTAGATTATTCATTAAATTATAAACATTTAAACTATCAGCTGCTTGGGCACCAAAGCCAGGAATTAAGAAAAACATCTTGTCATATCTTTTTCTAATTTTTTCGACTTCTTCGCTGTGAGTTGCACCTACAACAAGTCCAACGGGACCGAAACCAAATTCACCAATGTAATTATCATTTAGTTCTTTTAGCTTATCTCCAATTGTGTAGAAAAGTTCCTCACCATTTGTCTCTAAAACTTCAAAGTCATTTGCACCTGGATTTGAGGTCCTTAGAAGAACAAAAACACCTTTGTCTCCAGATTCTAGGTAAGGAAGGTATGGAGAAATCGAATCCATACCCATGTATGGGTTTAAGGTCATAAAGTCAACTTCAAAGTCACCTTCAAAATGAGCCTTTGCATACATAGTAGCAGATGCTGCAATGTCAGATCTTTTAACATCCCCTATTGTGAGTAAACCTTGACTTCTAAGGTAGTCTAAAGTATTTTTATAGGCAAGCATACCCTCAAGTCCATAAGACTCATAGTAGGCAATTTGTAGCTTATATATAGCACAAACATCTTTAGTTGCATCAATTATTTCCTTGTTGTAGTCAAAAAGCGCTTGGTGGATTTCTTTGTCTTCCTTCATAGATTCAGGAATATAATCCATAGATGTATCAAGACCTACACAAACAAAGCCTAATTTTTCGACCCTTTCATATAATTTATCTATTATTTTCATATTTCAATACTCCTTTTCTATAAACTCTTTCAACCGAACCAGTAAGTGTCTTTCCTATCATTAGGGAATTTTTTGACTTAGAAAGAATATCTTCTTCTTTGTAAACAAAAGACTTATCAAGGTCAACTAGAGTAAAATCAGCAAGATAACCTGGTTCTAATTTGCCCTTTTTAATTCTTAGAATTTCTGAAGGCCTAGTAGACATTATCCTTACTAAGTCATTTAAAGATATAAGTCCAGACTTAACCAATACTTCATAGCAAGTAGAAAAAGCTGTTTCAATGCCTATGAAGCCTGGTGCATTTTGCTTTTTCTCTTGGGCTGAATGGGGAGCATGGTCTGTTGAAATTGCATCAACATAGCCCTCCTTAATCATTTGAAGTAAAAACAACCTATCTTCTTCTCTTCTAATTGGAGGATTCACCCTCATTTCATCCCTAGTTTTGTCTGAAAAATATATGTGATGAGGGGTAACTTCACAAGTTATTTTTGCACCAAGATCTTTAAAATATTTAATAGCTGTCATGGCCCCTTTTGTAGAAACGTGGGAAAAATGAACTGGCATATCTAACTTATAGGCATAATAACAATCCCTAAGAGTCATGGCGTCTTCTGCCACTTCATAGTCTATAGCAGAAACTTTTCCAACTTCCTCGTGGAGGGTCATATTTATACCAAGTTCTTTAGCCTTTACCATAGCCATATACATGACAGCATCATCATTAACACCATGACCGTCGTCTGAAATAAATTTTACAGAATCAGGCAAAGTGTCAAGATGATCAAGAGTTTTTCCGTCAAAATTTTTTGTAATAGTATAAACTTGGTCAATACTAATTAAATCAAGGTCCCTACCCCTTTTCATGATATCTTCATAAACTTCAGGGCTTGAAACAGTTGGCATGGTATTACCCATTAAAAGAACGTTTGTAAAACCACCCTTAAGAGCAGCGTGAGAACCAGTTTCCAAGTCTTCCTTGTAGGTAAAACCTGGATCTCTAAAGTGGACATGAAGGTCTGTAAAAGAAGGAAGAAGGGCGAAATTATCACAATCTACAATCTCGTCTGCCTCTTCTTTAGGGAATTTTTCTACTATAATTCCATCTTCAACATAAAGGTCATTTTTAGAAATTTTTACGTCATCAAAGCCGTAAAAGTTGGTAAAAATTTGCTTCATTTTATTCTTCCACGTCATAAATGTGGCCACAATAAGCGCACTTATAAGTTTTTTCTTCTTTATCTATCAAAATAAATTCACTTTGAACTTCCCTTTCGCTTGTAGAAACACATTTAGGATTTTGACATGTTAAAATATCAACAGCCTTTTCTGGAAGTTCTAGTTGGAGTTTTTTAACTACCTTTTCATTTTCAATAATATTTACAGTTGCAGTTGGATCGATGATTGAAACTGCATCTAAGTTTATTTGAATATTATTGGCAATTTTTAGGATGTCTTTTTTGCCAAATCTTGTAGAAGAAGCATTTAAAATTATGGCTACTTCATCTTTCAAATCTTTTAAGTCCAAAAGATTATATATTTGCATGCCAAGACCAGCCCTAATGTGGTCTATTACGATTCCGTCTTTAATACTTGTAATTTCAATCATTGTTCGCCTCCAATAATTTCATAATTAGTGCCATTCTTACATACATACCAAATTTTGCTTGTTTAAAATAAACCGCTCTTGGGTCATTATCGACCTCTTTTGCTATTTCGTTAACCCTTGGAAGTGGGTGTAATACTATCATATCTTTTCTAGCCCTATCCATTTTTTCCTTATCTAGAAGATATGAGTCTTTAAGTCTTGTGTATTGGGCATCAGAGTAAAATCTCTCTCTTTGAATCCTTGTCATATAAAGAATATCAATCTTGTCCATGACTTCGTCAAGACTTCTTACTTCTTCATACTCAGAATTTTCATCAAATACTTCTTCTTTTACATATTGTGGAAGTTTTAACTCTTCTGGAGAAATTAATATGTATTTATTTCCCTCAAATAGGTTTAAAATTTTTATTAATGAGTGTACTGTTCTGCCATATTTTAAGTCACCGCAGATACCAATAACATGGTTATCAAAGCTTTCTTTGTAGTTGCTAATTGTTAGCATATCTGTAAGAGTTTGGGTTGGGTGTTGGTGACCACCGTCCCCCGCATTGATAATTGGGCAATCAGCTGCAAGACTTGCAAGGTAGGCAGCACCTTCTTGTGGGTGACGCATGGCTATTATATCAGCATATTGACTTACAGTCTTGACTGTATCTTGAAGGCTTTCACCTTTTTTTGCTGATGACACGCTTGCATCAGAAAATCCAACTACAGAACCTCCCAGTCTAAGCATAGCAGATTCAAATGATAATCTTGTCCTTGTTGAAGGCTCAAAAAAAAGAGTCCCCAATAACTTCCCATCTGCTGAATGAGAAAAATCGGCTGGACTCTTATAAATATCATTTCCTAGTTCGATAATTTCAAGTAAATCTTCTTTTGTCAAATCGTGCGAATTTAATAAATTTTTTATAGAAATCATACTATCTCCTTAGATTTTTTAAAATTATACCAGTATATTTCTATCTGTCAAAATTATAATTCGCTAATTAAATCTGAAATTGACTTTGTGGTAACCATGCCCTTTTCGATACCTAAATCATTAAGGATTTCATCTATTTTTGATTGGTTGGTAAATTCAATTTCCATATATGGGTGTGGGTAGGTATTCTTATCCCAGGTGTCTATATCAAATCTCTGACCCTTATACCTATATGAAATTCTTTCCTTATTCCCCTTGTATTTTAACTTTATTCCCATCTTATCAAGGATTGATGTCATCATAGATACTGAATCAATATGAACTGTAAATTCATTATTAATTCTCACATCCTCATCATTCTTGACTTCCTTGAAGGTTAATTCTATTGGATTTTTCTTATCATCTACTAGGCTTTCCCTAATCCTTAAATACCCTTTTTTAAATTCTCCATCTTCTGGTTCAAAAGTGTAATTTGTTTGCATTTCCTTACATATTTTCTCTGCCCCAAGGCTTATTAATTTTTCTTCAATCTCCTCAGGAATTATGTTTAAAACTTTTACTTCTATTTCTCTTTGCATTATCCTATCCTAACTGGGTCAAAATCAACATAGTCGCTTGATACACAAACTAAATTGACCCCTTCAAAATTTCCTTCCTTTATCAACCTATGACCATTCCCATGAAGGTGACCATAGATTACCGTATGAGCCTTAAAATCTTTGGCCAAATCAAAAAATTCATTCAATGATCTATCTGTATTTATTGGTGGATAGTGGAGATTTATAATAAGGTTTTTATCAGACTTTGAACTTTTTATTGAGTTTTCAAGCCTTAGAAGCTCTCTTTTAAAAATTTTTTCATCATGATCAGTGAAATCTCTACTATCCCTGCTAATCCAGCCCCTAGTTCCGCAAATTAAATAATTTTCTACTTCAAAAGAATTATTTTGCAAAAACTCTATTGAATTAAGTCCCAGCTGGTTAAGCTTATTTAAGGATGACCACCAAAAATCATGGTTGCCCTTCATCATTATCTTTCTACCAGGAAGGGCGTCTATTTTTGCAAGGTCAATCTTTGCATCATTTATATCCATTGCCCATGAAATGTCTCCTGGTATTAAAACTGTATCATCATCTTTTATTTTATTTTTCCAATTTGTGAAGATTTTCTCTTGGTAATTTTCCCAAGCATCTCCAAAGACCTCCATAGATTTTTCTTCAGTATAATCTAAATGTAGATCAGCTAGAGCATATATCATCTATCCTCCAATTGTATTTTATTAACATCAATATTTTCAGCTGCAAAAAAATCTTCTTCTCTCTTATGACAAGTAAAATAAATTATTTGTCTAGTTGAAGATTCATCTAAAATCAAATATAAAAACCTAATCAATCTTTCTATATCAAAGTTTATGAAGGCATCATCAAAGATTAAAAAAGAATCTCTAATGGCTTCATCTACCAAGCTAAGCTTCATAGCAAGGTTTACCTGGTCAAAAAATCCTTTTGACAGCTGGTCTTCATTATATAGAAAACTAGACCTATCTCTAATTTGGCTTTGTAAGTCCTTATCAAAATCAACTTCAAATTGTGATTTGCTGGTCTCATTCAAAATAGTTTTTATTTTCCTATTTAACCTACAAATATCAGCCCTATTTTCATCAGCTATTTCTAGAATAATTTTTTGAGCAAACTTAATTGCTTTTATTTCATTCTCTATTTTTTCTAGTATATCTCTTTGATACTTAAGGTCATCTCGTAGACCTGCTTCCTTTTGTAAAATATTATCAACTGATAAAAGTTCTTTTTCTTGAGAATGGATTTTTAATCTACGGTCCCTTATTTGATATTCAAGTTTTGAAATTTCTTCCAATTCTTTTAAATTATCGTAGTTTGTAAAATCAAGATTATTTCTCTGGTCATCTTCAAATAAACCTAAGTCTTGTTTTTTTAATATATCCAAAACATCTAGTATTTTTTCTCTTTCAGCAAGAAGATTTTCATATTTTTCATACCTGCGCCTTAGACTATTATACTCAGCTTGATAATTTCCTCCATTCTCTTCAAATCGCCTTAAAATAAGATAGATAAAAGGTAGACTTAAAAGTAAGATATAAGGCTTTTTAGAAAATATTCCAACTAAGCCTATAGCAAGAATTGCAAGGATATAGATTAATCTATATTCTTTTTTTATTTCCTTGTTTTCATAAACCTTTAAATTTTCTTCGTCTACTCCCTCAAGATCATCATAAGCCTCTAACTCTTTATCTAGTTCAAAGAGTTTATCAGACCACTTCCTATAGGATTTGAAATTTTCATCTGATCTTTTCTGCTGATATATATAATTAGTTTCTTTTTTTGTTTTGTATTCATTTTCATTCTTAGAAAGAATATTTTTTTCTTCTTCTAAGTTTTTAAAAGACTTATAGAAATTTATTTTTAGCTTTTCAATTTCAGTAATTTCTCTTTCTAGATTTTCTATTTTTTCTTTTGTTTTATAATAAGGCTTGGTATAAGCCCTGTCAGTGCCTAGTTCTCTTAACCTGTTATCTAAGATATCCAAGGCATTTTTCACAGAAAAATTATAATCTATATCAGATGAAGCGAGTTTTTCAAGAATTTTTTTCTTACTATCAAGGCTAATTTCCTGTATTTGCTCTGATGAGATATAAGACTTATAGATATCATAACCGATTCCTAGAAAAAATTTCCCAGGTGCATTTAGGTCTGATTTTTTAAGATCAATCTCTTTATTGTCGCTTAAATTTGTAATCCTAAAATCCCCATTATCAAAATTTCTATAAAGCAAATATAATTTATCATTTTTTCTAATTTTCATCTCACCTGCGTAGATATAAGATGATTTTGGCCTATAGATTTCTCTTTTATTTGAAAAACTTATCCTTACTTTCCCCTCATCAAAACCATAGAACATACCTTCTATGAAATTTTTTATAGTTGTTTTTCCCGATTCGTTTAAACCGTAAATTAGGTTAAAGGTTGGAGCTAACTTTATTATTTTATTTTGAAATTTACCAAAAGACTTAATATTTAATTCTTCAATAAAAATCCTAGTCATCCTTGCTCCTATAAATTGCATCTAATCCTAATTCTAGAGCTCTTTTTTCTGTTTCTGATAATTCTTCTGGAAATTTTTTCCAATATTTTTCTAATAAAGAATTTGGATATAAATTAACTAAGTTATTAATTGGCTCAACTTCAGTTGACTTTATTTCAAGGTGATTAACCCTTATACCTTCTTTTATCTTTTTGATATTAGCTTTTCCTTCAATACTTAACCTTAAATAATTTTCCCTATCAGATTTAATTTTAGAATTTACATACGAAATAAGGCCATTTTCATCTTCAAAATCATCCATATTTAAGCTTATATTGCAAAAACTCATAATAGATGAATCAAGGTGACTAATTTCTCCTTCATCATATAAGATATAACCATAATCATAAATATCTGAAAAATCGCTTGGTTCTATAGAACCAGCATAGTAGATATTATTTCCAAGATCGTCCCATCTATGGATATGACCAAGACCAACGTAATCAAAGCCTATTTCCTTTAATTTATCCAAATTTAAATTTAAATATGGAGAATCAGGAGTATTGATTGTAGCGTGTACCAATAAAATATTAAAATAATCAGAATCTAAGTCTATATCATAAGAAAAATCTTTATTAAAAATCCTATCCCTATAAGATATGCCATAGATTCTTGTAGAATTTATTTCATAATACTCAAGTTTTTCCTTATTGAAGATATGGAGATTAGTTGGTTTGATTTTAAAAATGGCCTCATTTTCTTCTCCAATATAGTCATGGTTTCCTGCTACATAAAAAACATCTTTGCCAAATTCTTCAAATTTCTCAAAAAGATTCCTATAATCACTAAGAGTAAATAACGACCTTTCATACAGATCACCTGCTATTAATAAAAAATCAACATCCTTATTATTACTTAAAATATTTTCCAAAGATTTTCTATTGTTTTCTCTTATTTTATTTGAAAGACCACTATTAAAATCAAACCTATCTCCCAGATGGCAGTCAGCTAGGTGGATAAATTTCATATAAGGTTTACACTTTCTATAAGCCTTTTGCCATCTTCAATCTTATAAACTGTAAGGGAACCATTATCTATCCAAAAAGATTGCCAATTATCAAGGTCTTTCAAAATCCAAAATAAAGTCGACCTTATAGCTATGCCGTGACTTATAGCTAGTATATTTTTATCTTCTCTAGATTTTTCATCTAAAAATGATGAAAGTCTATTAATTACATCTCTTCTTGATTCCCCATTTGGGTAGGTTGTGTCAAAGTAAGCATCTTTCTCTTTTGCAAAAAAATCTTTATGATTTTCCCTCACATCATAAATGTTCTGACCCTTAAAATCCCCAAAATCCATTTCATTTAATCTTGTATCTACCAAATAATCCTCATAACCCAAAATCTCCGCGGTTTCTTGGCTACGAATTAAACCTGAAGTATAAACTTGATCAATTTTATAGTTTTTTAAAAGTTCTTTGGTCTTATCTAGTATATATAAACCCGATTCCTCAAGCCTGGTGTCAGGTGTAGAGTATTTCTTTTCTATATTTGCCATGGTTAAACCATGTCTTAAAAAAATAATTTTCATATTCCACCTCACTAATAATTATAACAAAATTTATCTTTTTATCTAGTTTTGCAAAATAAAAGACGGTTTCCCGCCTTTTATCATTCTCCGCTTGACATGGCCTCTGCCATATCAATTTTCTTTAATTTTTTGTGTACATAGACTAAAATAATTACCGACAATATTAGGGTAATAGTCGCTGAAACTATAAAACTCATTGGGTGAAGTTTGTAGGCAAGCATAATATTTCTTGGTGCAACTAGGTCGATAATGTACCTAAACATTACATAACCAAGTCCAAAACCAAAAATAATCCCCAAAATTGTTAGCATAAATATTTCCCTATAGATATAGGAAGTGACTTCTTTAGGATAGAATCCTAAAACCTTGATTGTTGCTAATTCTCTTTTCCTCTCACTAACATTTATGTCAGTAATATTATATAACACAACACTTGCTAAAACTGATGATATAAGCGTAATAACCACTATTACAAGGTTTAGATTTGCTAAAAGTGCGTCCATTGAAGCATAGGCCTTTCCAGTATTAATAACTGCGAGCACCGAACCAGTATCTTCTAACTTCTCAATTATATCATTAGGATTACCCTTAATATAATTAGCGTTAATTTCTACATTTTTTTTAGCTAAATTCTCGTAATAATCTTTTGATAGGTACAAATAATCAGCTACGTAATTTTCTGCTATTGCTCCTATTTTTATTTCAAGTACCTTATCATCTACCTTGATTTTTATGACATCTCCTGTTTTTATATCAAGTTTTTTACTGGCATTTTCAGTAAGAACTGCCTTAGCTTCTTCCAAGTCTATTGGATTTTTCTTATTTTTCCTCAATGTAAAGAAGTCTTTATAAGATTTGTCATCATTTGGAATTACAACAGAAATATCAAGGTCTGTACCATCTTTTGCTAGGTTTGCCGAATCGTTCTTAATTGGTAAACTTTCATAAGATTTTATTTTATTATCGTATTTTGCCTTATCTTCCTCACTTGCCTTTTCATCTAAAATCGCAACCGCCTTATAGTTGTGAATTTCGTTTTGCTGGATTGAAGCTGTATCTTTAAGGGAATCAATCATAGCAAAACCAAAAAATATAAGGGCTGTACATCCTGCTACACCAAAGATTGTCATAAACATCCTGGACTTGTACCTAAAAAGATTTCTTGCAGTAATTTTTTGCATAAATGACAATCTTTTCCAAATAGATTTGATCTTTTCTAGTAAGATTGTAGAGCCTCTTTCTGGTGCAAGTGGCATTAATAACCTTGCTGGAGTTTCCCTAACAGTCGATTTTGATGTAAAGAAAACTGTAAGACTTACTAATAATGATGATAGGATAATAGAAGCAATTATCACCATTAATGAGTTTACATATTCTACATCAAGGATTTCAAATCCAGTGGAGTAGGCATCAAATATTACCTTAACGATTATGAGCCTTCCGAGTATTCCACCAATTATAGAACCGATTATAGTTGGTATTAGTCCATAGATATAAAATCTTTTGGCAATCATTTGGTTGGTGTAACCAAGAGATTTCAATGTGCCGTTAATTAACCTTTGCTCTTGGATATATCTTTTCATGGTTGTAAGGGTCACAAGCATGGCTACCATGTAGAAGAAGGCCGGGAATACCTTAGAAAGCGAATCCATATTCAAAGAATTTTTGTAATAGGTATCAATTCCTTGGTTATCAAATATAGTTTCCACCTTATATTCTGGGTCCCTAAGCTTGACTAGGGCTTCTTTATTATCAGAAATTTTCTTCTTTCCATCTTGGATTTTTTCCTCTGCCTCAACTTTTTTATCAGAAAATTCCTCTAATCCCTTCTCATAATCAGCCTTTGATGTTACTAACTTTTTGTAGGCATCTTCTAATTTTCTTTTGCCATCTCTTTTATTGAAGGTAAGCTTATCCCTTCCCTCAAAATACTGGGTCCATCCCTGGTTTATTTCTCTTTGATTTTTATCAATTTCTTCTTGACCAGCATTAATTTTTTTAAGTCCTTCTTGTTTTTGAGTTTCAAATTCAGCCTTAGCTTTGTTATATTCAGAAAATCCGGCATTTAATTCAGCTTCCTTAACTTCAATTTCTTTTAGTGCTGATATGAGTGGCGCCTTTTGTTCTTCAAGCTTGGCTTGGATTTCTTCTTCGCTTGGAATTTGTTCAAGGCCTGATAAATTCCCGCTATTAGCTTGATTTAATAATACTTCTTTTTGTTCGTTTGCTGCCTTATCTATGGCATCTAATCCATTTTGTATTTCTATTTTTTTCTCATCAATTTGGATTTTGGCTGAATTTAATTCTTTTTGCTTATCCTCAAGTAATTTTTCATTTTCAGTTATTTTTGATCCATATTCTCTTTTTGAATCTGCCAAAGATTTCTTTGCATCCTCAAGCTTAGCCTGACCATCTTCTAATTCACGCCTAGAACTAATTAGTTTATTTTCACCATCTCGGATTTTTTTTTCAAACTCAAACTTATTTTTTTCATACTCATTAAAACCATCGTCTAGTTTAGCTTTAGCATCTTGGAGGTCTTTTTCTGTTTTACTTATTTTATCTTCAGCTTCGTTTATATCATCTTCTGCGTCTGAAATTTTATCATTGGCATCAGTTTTTATTTTCTCTAGGACTTCCTTAGGTCTGAGATATATGCCATCTTCAATTTTTTCCTTCTTGGCTTTGATAAAACTAATATATTTGTCACTAGTTTTGTCAATCTCAAGGGTATCTTTATAGGAAATATTTATCTCATTAAATTTATCACTTGTGAAATTGTCAGCATCAATAAAGGCAAAACCTTCGATCTCCTTTTTACCTATAGGAGAAAGTTCCCTCATATCCTCCATTATTTTTTCACTAGTAACAAAAAATCCAACCACCTTATAATTTGTATTTTTTATCTTGGAATTCTCTTTTTGATCATCATTTATATAAGAAAATTTGACCTCATCGCCTATTTTATAATATTTTTCTAAGGACTTATCGAGGATGATTTCCCTATCATTTTTGATGAGGCTTCCCTTTTCTAGATTAATTTTCCTAAAACTTTTGTCAAAGGATTTTAGCCTAATGATTTTTTCTCCATCCATCAAATCCAACGTTTTGATATAGGAAATATCTTCAATATCCTTATCATTATCCAAAAGAATTTTATCTTCATAATCCATTGGATAAGTCGATTTTACAATTATATCAGGATGGCCAAAAATATCTAAGGACGATCTCAAACTTTTCCTCATCGAAGGTCCTGTTAGGTTAAGAGCAACAATTACCATTGTAGCAAGCCCAACCATAACTCCTATTGAAAAAACTTTCCCCTTAGTTTTTTTAATATCCCTTAGGATATTTTTTATATAGGTCTTATTCATACTACCACTCGAGTTCTTCTACAGGAACAGGATTTTCATTTGTATATGCCTTTAAAATCCTACCATCTTTTAGCTCTATTACTTCATCTGCCATTGGTTTTATAAGTGAATTATGGGTTATTATTATGACTGTAGAATTAAAGTTTCTTGAGGCATCTTGAAGGAGTTTCAAGATATTTTTTCCAGTTTTATAATCAAGAGCGCCCGTAGGTTCATCGCACAAAAGAAGCTTTGGATTTTTTGCTAGAGCCCTTGCAATAGCAACTCTTTGCTGTTCACCTCCAGAAAGTTGCGAAGGGAAATTACCTTCTCTTTTAGAAAGTCCCACCTGATTTAAAATCTCATCTGCATCTAGAGAATCCTTAGAAATTTCACTGGCAAGTTCCACATTTTCTAGGGCTGTTAAGTTAGGAATGAGGTTATAATGTTGAAATACAAATCCAACATCATCCCTACGATATTTGGTAAGGTCGTTTTCATCAAGCTTGCTTAGATTTTTCCCATCTATAAAAATATCACCACTAGTCGCCTGTTCCATACCACCTATGATATTTAAAAGTGTGGTCTTTCCAGCACCTGACGCTCCGACAATTATCAATAACTTACCCTCATCAAGGTCAAAACTTATCCTATCGTTTGCGAGTATTTCTGACTGACCAGATTTATATTTTTTACTTACTTCATTTAATTCTATATAAGACATAGAAACCTCTACTTTCTTTATTCTTATTCTTTATTTATACCCATTTTAAGGCAAAATAAAAGAGCCAGAGGCTCTTTAAATGTTTTTAAATTTTTCTCTCACTTCTTGTATTTTCCCGCAAGTCATTTTGCCTTCAGGACAAGGACCTGATACACATGATGGACCAGCTTGTGCAAAGACATTTGGATATATATCCTTAACTAATTTAACCATCTGATCAGACATTTCTCTTATCTCCCATTGGGCCCTGTTACAAGACCTAAGGTTGAAAAAATGTAAAAGTGTTCTTGCATTCATTGTAAAAACTATTTTTGTTTCGCAGGCATTGGGAAAAACGTACCTAGCATCTTCAATGGCCATCTTTGTAGCCTTTCTTTTTGCAGATTTTTCATCTTCTCCCTCATTTAATAGGTCTTCATAATGTTTTTTGGTTAGAATTTCTGCTAGTTTATCGTATGCTTCTTGGTCTTTTTCCATGGCTTCTATAAAAATTTTCCTAGCTTCTGGATTTTTCTTTATGTGAGGTGGGATTACATATTCAAAACCATCTAGTTTTACATATCTTTGGGACTGCTGTGAATAAGAAGCAAGCCTATGACGAACAAGTTGATGGGTTAAGGTTCTAGACACTCCCTCAACAGCGAAGGTAAATGAAATATGCTCGATTGGGCTTAAATGGCCAAGACTAGCTAGCATCTTTACATATTTTGCTATTGATTCTGGGTCTTGTTTTTGAGAAATTTCCTCAACACCAACTGGAGAATAGCAAAGTTTACCAGCCTGAGCTATTGTTTCTTCACCATTTTTTGTATAATTTAATAAGGTCACTTTCAATTTTGTTTCTGCCATAGGTTCCTCCTAATATTTAAAAACATTATACCATTAATTTAATTTGGAGCTTTTTTTAGTAATTTTTTATATGACTTATCGATTAAAATAGCACCAAGTGGGGCAGTGATAATTATGCCTAAGACAGCTATTGATAAAATTGCCATCCCTGATCCAATTCCATTAGCAAGGGCAACTGATCCAATTGCTGCTTGGACAGTTGCCTTTGGTGTGTAGGCTAATATTGTAAATATTTTTTCATTTTTACTAAGTCTACTTCCAGCAACAGAAATAAAAACACCAATAGATCTAATTAAAAGTCCTAAAAAGATCAATAAAACTCCAGCAAAACCTATTCCAGTCATATATTTGATATCTACTTCTGCACCAACAAGGACAAATAATAAAATTTCTGCAAAAATCCAAAGTTTAGCAAATTTTTCTGAAAGCCTTTCAACAACACCATCTTCGGCTTTTATCTTATACGCTGAAGCCATAGCAATAACTGCTAAAAGACCTGAAATTGGGATTATTTCTTTAACAAGACTTTCTAAGCTAACTAGCAAAAAGGCAAGGGCTAAGATGATAATTACCTTAGAAGAATTCCTAATATAAGATCCATTTTTATATCTTCTTTCAAAAAATAAGTACAATAAATAACCAATTACGATACCAAATCCAATACCCAAGATAATTGAAACTGGCACCTTTAATAAAGATTTATAAGAAAATTCGCTTCCTTTGGCCATGGATAGAAAAGATGAAAATAAAACCAAAACAAAAACATCATCACAAGATGCCCCCGCTAGGATCATTTGTGGAATAGACTCATCCTTGCCATAGCCTTCATCAATAAGTTTTACCATCCTAGGCACAACTATTGCAGGAGAAACTGCTGCCATAACAGCCCCCATCAAAAGCCCATCAACTAGATTCAAACCCAATATTTTTGGCACAAAAATAGCATAGGCTAAAATCTCAAAACTTGCTGGTAAAAATGATAACAATACTGCAGACCTACCAACTTTTTTAAGGTCTCCTATATCAAGGCTTAAGCCTGCCTTTAATAAAATTACTATAAGGGCGATTGTTCTTAAATCTGGTGAAATTTTCAAAATATTTGCATCCAAAAGATTTAAGACTTGTGGACCTAAGATAATTCCCGTAAGAAGCATACCAATTATCTTAGGAAGTTTTAACTTATCAAAAATTTTGGCAAAAACCATGCCAAAAATTAAAATAAGTCCAAGTGATAAAATCATAAACTCTCCTTCCTAATAAAAAAGCTGACAACCCTACAAAAATGTAGAAGTCATCAGCAAACGCGTTTTAGATTATAATTATCAAGGGAGTACTTCATTCCCTAAAAATATTATATGCACAAGTCTTATAAAATCAAATTATTTTTAATTAATAGGTTCAAAGGTTTTTCCAAAATTAGTTGATTTATATTGTTTTTCATTCCCATTAATATCTTTACAAATAAGTAAAATAGAACCATCCTTTTTTATAGATCCAGAAATATCAGGGCTAGTATCAGGGATTTCCGATATAAATTTTAGGTCGCCATCCTCAATCTCAACAAAAAACCACCTAGACCTGGCCCCTGCCCTATCGACTTCAAGAAGACCAAAATTTGAATTTGGAATTTCTTTTACATCTTTAGGAGAAAAATCATTTAACCTCTGGGTTTGGCTTTGAATTTCTTTTTGATTTTCGTATTCTGCTGGTATTTTTACATCATTAGTCTCTTTATCCTTGTTTAGATAAAATTTAAGACTTGCTTTTGTATCTTCGTTTGTTATTTGATCAAGTTTTTTAAAAGTTTGCTCACTCTCCTTAAATGTCATCTTATCCATAGTAATAAAATCTTTCCTATAAACCACAAAATTATCATCAAGCCAACCTTCATTTAAGATATAATATTTTTCTCCATCATAAGTAAAAGGAACATTATCCTTAAAAGCAAAGATACTCATAATCAAAACCAAATATCCAGCCAAAAGACCGAGTCCAATCATAAGAAGAGTTGACAATAGTTTTAAATAAAAATTAATATTAAGGTCTGTAAATTTTAATATAAAATATATTTGAAACGCAAAAAATGATAGTTCTGCTAAACCTAAAAATATATTGTTAAAAAGTGGGATGAATTCTATTTTAGCGGATAAAATAAAGCACAAAAATAACAAAGGAAAAGATCCCATATATAAAATAAAATATAAAATCCCTTTATTTTTTCTCATCATTAATCCTTATAAATATAAGCTTTTAAGTTATTCTTCGTACTCAACAAAAAATTAATTAAAACTAAATTAATTTTTTTCACTTTGCCCTATTACAAAAATAATTATAGAAATAAAGAACAAGATACTTCCTTTTAAAATATTTACTTTAATTTGAAAATTAAATATTAAAATAGCTAAACAAATGTTCAAGACTAATGATGGGAGCATTGATTTTAGATTTTCTAACCCAATTCGCAAATCAACCTCTAAATTTCTTCTATATCCCTCATCATAAGATGGAAGCCTCTTTTGGAAAAATAGCAAAATAATATTTTCAGCTCCAAGTATATAGAAAATTAATGTAAATAATAATTTAAATCCAAAGTTTATTTGTCTAAGTAAAAATATTTTGGAAATAATACCTATTACTAAAAATAGGATAAGGATTATAAACCCTACAAATAAAATTGTAAAAAAATTTTTACTCAATATATAATTAAGTCTATCTTTTCTACTATCTAAATTTTTAAAATCATCATAAAATAAGGCATCTGTTGTAATAAATCTAAAAATCGCACTTGTAAGCACTCCAAGACCCAAACAAAAAATCCAATAAGGCATACTTAGAAATGCAAAAACAAATAAAATTACCAATCCAAATATAAACCATAATAGGTCATAGCTTCCATCATTTACAAAAAATTTCTTAACTGTTTTATTAAAAAAAATAGTATCCTCCTTTTATAATTTAAAAACTTTTGGCAAATCAGTTGTCAAGACATCTACAACATCATCAAGGCCAATAATTACAAAATGAATTATTTCATCATCTCTAACATAGTCGACATCTTCTTTTAATCTATCGATCATTTCTGAATTTTTACTATAATAAAATGGATAATAATCACTTTCTGCGTCGATATGCCAGCTTGGTTTATAAACTTCTTCTGTATCCTGGTATAAGTAGACAGTTTCATCAAATAAAAGACCGATTTTATCTAAACCTGACTCACTTTCTAAGGTAACTTTAAGTCCCTCCTGATTCCACCTTATATCGATAATATAAAGGGGTTCCGGACTTAAATTTCTTATTATATATTTTTTAAAATTTTCAATATATACCTTTTTTATTTTTATTATAAATTAAATTTACTTAATATGCAAAAATATTATTTAGGATTATAAGTTAGGATTTATTATATATTTCAAAAATAAAAACAGCCCAATTAAGAGCTGTTTTGCTTGGATTATTCTGTTCTAATTAAATCTATAGTCGGTCTGTCTAAAATTCTCTTTAGAGAAAAATGATAGATGACCAGATTAATACTATAGACGACTAGTGAGAATCCTAGGAAGCTTTTATAGTCATAATATTTTATTAAAGTACTCATTCTTAAATCAGGAGCAATTAATGATATTACCAACATAACACCTAAGCTCACCATAATAGAAATTATAAAGGACTTTATCTGTTCTCCAATAAATTCTCTTTGATAAATACTCTTTAACTCATCTACATCCATCCCACAAGAGTAAAGACTTCCGATTTCTTTTTTTCTGCTCATGAGACTTAAATTAATGGATGAGTAGCCATTGGTAATATTTAGTACAAAAATAATCGATGCTATTCCTATTGCAAGTTTTATGAAACTTTTCACATCGTTATATTTATTTTTTGCGGTTTCCTCACCTGTTGTGATATTAAAGCGATCTTCAGGTGAAATTTGCTCTCTGATCATGGCCTCTACATATTCTTTTACATCTTTGGTATCAGAATCTTTTACCTTCATATTTAAAGTATAGGCATATTCTGTATATTTCTCATCTCCGGACTCTTCCATCAGTTTAAAATAAGTGTCAAAATCTGTATAAACTTTTACATCAAAAGGCATTGTTCTCGACTTATATTTTCCCAAATCTGTTATTGTCTTTGAAATTTCAATCGTCTTCTTATAATCATTTGCAAAGTTAATATCTAAAGTCTGTGGATTTTCGAAATATGGAATTCTCTTTGCCTTAGCTATTGGAATAAAAGAATCTTCTTGAATTGTATTGTAGAGGACAAATTCACCCTTCTTTCCTCCAAGTTCTTTTAAGTCTTTTTCTTCCAAGGCGATGATAAATCCATCCATACCATCTGCCTTATATTTTTCTATATTCTTTCTAGCTTCCTCGTCTAAACCTACAGCCTTTGCTTCCTTTGAGAATTCGTTAGTATTTTCTACTTGAACATATTTATATTTTGAAATATAAGACTTGTCGCTAGGAATTTTATCGACAATTTCTTTTAATATTTTTGGGACTTGATTCTTTTCACTAAAATAATCCACGGAAAAATTATAGCCATCATCGTAATGAGAAAAATCTCTGTAGTATGTTGAGATGCCAATAGTGATTATAAATACAGAAATAATAATTATCCCTATTGAAGAAATATATCTCTGTGATTTTATTGAAGCTAAGTTGTTGAGTTTTAATTCCTTCCAAAAATCTTCGGCTCTTTTCTTCTTTGATTTTGAAAAATCTATATTCCCTCTTATACCGTCTATAATATTTATTGTAGAAATCTTTTTCGCAGGGGATTTAATTGCTAATGCTACAATCATAAAGGAAACGAAAAGTATCGCCAAACTTAATAAGGGATTAAATTTTATAACTTCAAAGGCACTTACTCCTTCTCCTTTTGTTATGTTTTTATACAAACAATACATAAAGAAAAATCCTGCAATATGTCCTAAAAATATTGGAATTGCAGTTATGATAAGTCCTTCCTTTAGAAGTAACTGATAAATTTGTCCATTGGTAGATCCTATGGACTTATAAATGGAAAACTCTCTAATCTTCCTAAGCCCCCAAACCCAAAAGATGTTTTTTATAAAAAACACAAAGATGGCTATACATCCAAGAACTGATAGTACAAGAACAGCCTGGCTCATTATGTTTTGTAAGGGTTCGTTTTCTACCCCATAATAGTTTATAAGACTTTCAGAAAATTCAAAAGTAACTTTTTTGCCCAAAGTCTGATTGATTTCTGCTTGAATTTTATCTCTATTTTTGTATGCTTCTTCAAATGAATGAAATTTTACAAAGGTTCTGAAAGTGGACATTTTATTTTGTAGGCCTAGAGCAAAAGTCAGTTTACTGTATTTGTTGTAGACATCTCCGTAAACACCGACTAAAGTAAAGCTTTTAGAACCCTGGCTCTCAAATTTTTCCCTGTCAGTATTTGCACTTGTGGGACCTATCTCTTCGCCATCTAAAAATCTTTTGCCTAAATCAAGTTCTACCTCATTGCCTATTTTAAGTTTGTGTTTATTTACAAGGCTTTCCGATAAAACTATCTCATTTTCGTTTTCAGCAAATCGCCCTTTTTGAAGTCTTGAAAATTCTCGCATTTCATTGATATCTTTGTCTTGATAGTTAATGACTATTAAATCATCATTTAATTTTGCATTGTCCGGATGAAGAGACATTTTTCCGACCAAATCTATATCTTCAATAGACTTTAGTTTTTCAACATCTTCATTTGAAAGTTCTTCTTTAATCTCCCCATGATAAAAACTTGAAGCCATGTAATATCCATAGTTTGCCCTCAAATTTGTATATCCGTAGTAAAAAATTACGGTGAAAAACAGACTTACAATAAATAATGAGATGAAAATAGGAAAAGTCTTCTTATTCATTTTTCTCATCTCCTATAATTTTTCCATCAACTATAGTGACAATTCGATCTGCCTCTAGGGCGATTTTTTCATCGTGGGTAATTAGGATAATAGTTTGTTTTAAAGTCTTATTAAAATATTTGAAGATTTCTATTATTTCCTTGGAGTTTTTCCTATCTAGGTTGCCAGTTGGTTCATCCGCTAAGATTATTGATGGTTTGTAGATTAAAGACCTTGCTATGGCAACTCTTTGTTGCTGGCCTCCAGATAGTTCACTTGGAAAGGAATCAAGTTTACTTTCTATGCCAAGTTTTTTTACTAGATCTTGTAAGACATCCTCATGGATTTTTCTCTTATCTAACTTTAAGGGTAATTCTATGTTGTGCCTTACTGTTAGATTTTGGATTAGATTATAAAATTGATAGATTAAACCTACTTTCCTCCTGCGAAATAGGGCCAACTCCTTTGATGAATATTGGGAAATGTCGTTGCCATCTATGTAAACTTTTCCACTGCTTGGGCTATCTACTCCTCCTATAATATGTAAGAGAGTTGATTTACCAGACCCACTAGGGCCTACAATGGCGACAAATTCTCCTCTTTCTATTGTGAGATCAACTCCATCTAAGGCCACTACCTTGGAATTGCCTTCTCCATATTCTTTTCTTAAATTTTCTACTTTTAAAATTTCCATACTTTCCTCCTTAATTTAAGGTAAGTATATAAAAGTAAAGTGATTTTTAGGTGACATTATAAAATTTCATTTCAAATTTTGCACCATCTTTAGTATTATCAACAGATATTAATCCATTATTCTTTTCAACAATTGTCTTCGCCATAGCTAGACCGATTCCAAACCCCTTTGAGTCTGGAGTTTTATAAAAGCGTTTAAAAATTTTTTTGATATCATCTTTTTTAATTCCTCCTCCATTATCCTCAATAATCAAAGATGTATAAAGTGGATTTTTGAAAGATGAAATAGAGATTATATTGCAAGAAGGTCTATTATCTGCATTTTTTAAGATATTAATAAGGGCTTCTGTTAGCCAATAAAAATCACCGAAAATAATATTTTCTTTTAAGTTATTTTCTGTTTTTATACTTGTAGATTTTTTTATATCTAGGGCGTCTAAAGCGTAAGTCACTAATTCATCAAGATTAATTTCTTCCTTTTTCATAAGATCTTTATTGGCATCAAGGCTTGATAATTTAAGCAAAATATCTGACAAAGAATTTAATCTTTGAATTTGCCTTTTTAAGATTCCTATATCATCATTATCTGGGTAGTCAATTTCCAAATTTTCAACAGAAAAAATCATAGATGTAATTGGAGTTTTTATTTGATGGGCGATGTCTTCTAGGTATTCTATTTGCTTTTCACTATTTTTGCTGGTGGTTTCCTTGGCTTCTACTATTTCTATAAAAAGCTTGTAAATTTTATCTTCCAAGATTGAAAAATCATCTTGCTTCATCGGTATTTTATAAACTTGATTTTTCATATTCTCTATCAAATCTATGAGTTCATTTATCCTATTTTGCTTTCTTTTTTCCAAAAAATAATAAAGAAGTCCTAGACTTATTATCCAAAATACATATACCATCTCAGTCCATCCTATAACCTATGCCCCTAACAGTAGAAATAACTTCCCTATCAAGCTTTTCTCTGATTCTCTTAATAGTTGATGTTAGGGTATTGTCATTTACAAACTTATCCCTATCTTCCCAAAACATTTCCAAAAGTTGGCTTCTTGTGTAAACTCTGTGGGGATTTTTGATAAATAAAAGTAATATTTCGTATTCAAGTGGGGTTAAGTCAATATTTTCCCCTTTAAAATAAACTTTTGATTCTTTTAAATCTATTTTTATATCTTTATAAGAAATAATTTTATCTTGTGATATAGGCAAAGTCCTCAAAACAGCATCAATTCTTGCCCTTAGTATTGCAAGAGAAAATGGCTTTGTTATATAGTCATCTGCTCCCCTATCTAGAGCTTCAATTATAAAATTCTCATCATTTTTTACCGTTGTAACAATAACTCTTATATCTTTTTCTTTTAATTTCTCTATCAAATGCTGGCCATCTTTATCAGGTAGATTTATATCTAAAAGGGCTACATCAATGTCTACATTCATCTTGAAAGTAGCCTCATAAAAAGATGATGCAATTTCAACACCATAGCCATTTTTTATTAGATATTTTTTCATTTGTAAGGCAATATCTTGGTTGTCTTCTATGATCAAAATATTTTTCATTCTTATCCCCTTATTAGAGTTTTAATAGTTACATTAACAGTATACCATTAACAAAATAGTAAATTAATTAAAATAATTGTAATATAAAATTAGTAAAAAAGACCTACAATCTTTTGCTTGTAAGTCTTATAAAAATTATTTTTCAAGTAAAGCTATGGTTTCCAAATGTCTTGAATTTGGGAATTGATCGTAGATTTCGTAGTCTTTTATCTCGAATCCCCTATCAATAAAAGTCTTTAAATTTTCCATTTGAGTTTTAGGATTGCAAGAGATGTAGACAAATTTTTTGCAGTCTATATTTAAGATTTTTTCTAAAGATGCAGGGCTAATTCCTGCTCTTGGTGGGTCTAAGACTACTACGTCGTATTTATTTCCGACCTTTTCTATCTCTTCTAAGACATCGCCGCACAAGAAATTTACATTATCTAAGCCATTTATTTTAGCATTCTCTTTAGCTTTTTCTACAGCCTCTTCTACTATTTCAATACCTGTTGCAGATTTTGCTACACTTGCCATTAATTGAGTTATGGTACCTGTTCCTGAGTAAAGATCGAGTACATCCATGTTCTTATCAATTTCTGCAAGTTCAAAGGCTTTTTGATAGAGTTTTTCTGCTGTAAAGACATTTGGCTGGAAGAAAGAAAATGGGGATATTCTAAATTCTAAGCCCATCATTTCTTCTGTGATATATTCTTTGCCGTAAATTAATTTTATCTTTTCAGGAATGACTGCATCCGCTACAGAATCATTTAAAACATGATATACTGAGAAAATTTTGCCATCAAGATCAATGTCTAAGAGCATATGTAAAAATAATCTTAATCTTGTATCATCAAAGATGTCTTCGCTTGTTGTTACCAAAATTACCATGATTTGATTAGTGTGCATAGCTTTTCTGATGACTAAGTGCCTTAATAGACCTTCCTTTGCCATCTTGTGATAAAAGTCAGTTTCTTTTTTCCTAAAATAATCCTGAACCTTTTCCCTTATGGCATTAAAATCAGCATCTACTATATTACAATTTTTGCAATCTACTATTTCATAAAATCTTCTTTTTCTGTGAAGACCCAAGACAAGAGGACCGCCCTTAACAGAATCTCCAAAAGTATATTCCATCTTATTCCTAAATCCTCTTGTGATTGGAGACCTATTTATAGATATATCCTTATTATATTCAATTCCATGCTCATCAAAAAGGTCTTTTATCATTCCATGTTTGAGCATTAGTTCAGTCTCATATGCTAGTTTTTGGTAGGCGCATCCACCACAACTTTCAGCTTGTGGGCAGTAATCTCTTGCATTTTCGAGTTTAGATCCTTCTAGGAGTTCTATGTATTTACCTTTAATCCTATCCTTGTTTTTCTTTCCTGCCTTTACTCTTACAGTTTGGCCTAAAAGACCACCCTTAAACTCTACTTTCCTTCCGTTTTCGTCAAAACCTATTGAAATATTCGGATATTTCATTTGGCTTATTTTTATATCTTTAGTCTGTCTCTTTTTCATCTATACTCCAAAATTTATTTATAATTTTTTCAAAATCATTTTTATCATTTGCCATAACTTGATTTGTCCAATGTTTAGGAAAAAGCTCCATATATTTTTGCCATGAATACCTATCATCCAAAAGATAAATTATTCCCCTATCATCTTCTCCTCTTATAACCCTACCAGCTGCTTGAAATACCTTATTTAAGCCGGGATAAGTGTATGAATAATCAAAACCATTGAAGCCTTCCTTTTCAAAGTGATATTTGATTAAGTCCCTTTCTTTAGAAACACCAGGCATTCCAACAGAAATTATCATCGAACCAATCAGCCTATCTCCAATCAGGTCTACTCCTTCTGAAAAAATTCCACCTAGGACTAAAAATCCAATTTTCGCCGAATCATAGGTAAATTCATTCAAAAATTCGCCCCTAGCTTCAGCCGTCATTGTTCTTTCCTGAATAAGAATTTCTTCATCAAAATTATCCTTATAATATTCTGCCACATCCTCCAAATAAGAATAAGATGGGAAAAATATAAAATAATTGCCTTTTTTACTTTTCACAAAGTCATTTATTGATTCTGCTACCACGGCCAAGTTCCTATTCCTATCCCTATATCTAGTTGAGATGGATTTCTTAAAAATCAAAAGATGTTCAGGATTAAATGGCATATCTAGTCTTAATTTTAAGGAATCTTCTCCGGAGAGTGCCTTGACAAAATATCCCATTGGTGAAAGGGTAGCTGAAAAAAATATCGAAGCTCTCGCAAGTTTATATTTATTTTTAAGAACTTCCCTTGGATCGACACACTTTATCTCAAAGCTTCTCTCAAAACTTCCTTTGTCATAAGAAATGACATTATAAAATCCTTCTGTAAAGTAATCTGAAATTTTTAAATACTTATTTATTTCAAAATAGAGATCTAATACCTGGTCATAGTCCTTATAGTCAGTTTTTTCTACAAGGAATTTTTCCATAGTTTTTGATAGGGAAATCAAATCTTTGTCCAATACATCTATGTAGTCACTTGTGAAATAATATGTATTTTTATTTGCAATTTGGCCTAGCTTATAAAAATCATCTACAATCTGACCTAATTTTTTTCTTAACTTTCTATCCTTTTTCTCATCTAAAAGTTCGATTAAACCTGTAAAAGTAGTATCTTTGAAGGAATAGGAATACATATCCCTAGTTCTTTCAAGGAGGTTGTGGGCCTCGTCTATCAAAAATACATAGGAGTCTATAACTTCCTCAAAAAATCTCTTCAAAAATACATTTGGATCGAAAACATAATTATAATCACAGATTACAAAATCAGCATAGGTGCTAATATCAAGTTCAAATTCTAATGGGCAAACCATATATTTTTTTGCATACTCGATAATTATATCATAGTCCATTATATTTTCATTCTCTAGTATATCTTTTAAGGCATCATTTACCCTATCAAAATGACCCTTGGCATAAGGACAATCAACAGGATTGCAAGAAACCTCATCATTTAAGCAAATTTTTTCCTTGCTTGTAATATTAAGTGCTTCTATAAAAAGTCCCTTATCCTCAAGTCGGTTTAGACTTTTTAAGGCTTCTTTAGCAATGGTATTTTTGCTTGTAAGATAAAAAACCTTATCTGTAAGACCTTCTGGCATAGATTTTATACTTGGAAAAATCGCTGAAATGGTCTTACCAATACCTGTTGGTGCGTCTACAAAAAGATTTTTTTCTTCTAAAATTGCCATGTATACAGCCACAGCCATCTTCCTCTGGCCTTTCCTATAAGTTTCGTAGGGGAAAACGAGCTCTTTTATAGACCCATCTCTTTTTTCTTTATTTGATGCCAAAATTTTTGAAAATATTATGTATTCATCTAGGAGTTTTAAATAAAAATCTTTAAGTTCATCAAAGCTAAAGGACTTTTCAAATATCTTAGACCTATAATCATCAACCGATACGTAAGTTAAAGAAATAAGCATCGTATCTTGTGAATTATCTACAGCATAAAAATAAGCATAGCAAAGAGCCTGGGCCCAATGGAGTTTATTATCGTCTGTTAAATCGTCAAGACTCCTTGATGTAGACTTAATCTCATCTATTAGATAAATTCCATCTTTTTTGCCAAGTCCATCCGCCCTGCCTTCAACTTCAAAAACTACGTCCTTATAGGTCGTAGTATTCTTAAGTTTATATTCTTTTTTATAAGTCTTATCGTACTTAGCTTGAATTTTTTGGTGGGCCCTAATACCTTCAATCATCCTGGTATTGTCCCTAAATCTGTTGTCTATATCCCCAGATCTCATAACGAATTCAATTAAGTTTCGAACAGATGTCCTTATTTTCATAACTTCTCCTAGTATTACTATACTCCTTTGGGTATTAATTAAGAAAGGAGGACTTATGAACCAAACAATCAAAAACCAATTAAAACATAGGACTATTAGAGAATTTACAGATGAAAAGATAGATGATTCAACAATCAAAACCCTACTAGATGTTGTAAATATGTCGGCATCTTCAAACGGCATGCAAAATATGTCTGTAATAAGGATTACAGATCCAAAAATCAAAGAAAAATTAGCAGAAAATGGTAACCAAGCATACATGGCAAGGGCAACCGAACTTTGGATTTTCATCGTAGATCTAAAAAGAAATTATGAAATAGCAAGAGAATTAGACCTAGAAAATGACAATATAATTAGCTTTGATAAGTTTATCCAAGGTTTTACAGACGCAATTATTGCCGCTCAAAATTTAACTAACGCTGTTGAGTCTTTGGGTCTTGGAGCTAATTATTTTGGCAATATCCACAACGATACAAAAAAGGTAATTGATATACTAAAGATGCCAAAACTTACCTATCCAGCGGTCGGTGTAGGCTTTGGGATACCTAATCAAAATCCACAAATAAAACCAAGGCTTGATATAAATTTAAAGAATTTTGAGAATTCCTATAAGACCTATGATTCTTACTTAGAAATGATAAAAGATTACGATAAAGAAATGACAACTTATTATGATTTGAGAGATTCTGGTAGAAAAAGTGAATCTTTTTCAAGCCAAATACCTAAAAAACAAGGATCCATTATCAAAAATAGAAATAAAATGTTTGAAACCTTACTAAGCCAAGGTTTTGTCTTAAATCCAGACTAAAATTTTGAAATTTCCCCCAATTAGCTTATAATGATTCTATCAGAGTAGGTAAAGAGCGATTAGTGCTGGAAAATGGGTTGTTGTTTCCAGACGAAACTTCCGATTCTTTATCGCAACCGCTGACCTCTGATAGAAAGGGGAAAAAATGAATAAAAAATTGAGTGTTGATTCACTCGTGAAAGCAGCTATGCTAACAGCATTATCAATCATCTTTTCAAGATTTTTTGGTATTTTTATCACACCAACAATTAAGTTTTCTTTTGGCCACTTGCCATTGATGCTTGCAGGCATGCTATTAGGTCCAATACCTGGAGCACTTGCTGGACTTGCAGCCGACTTAATAGGTGTTGCTATAAATGCTGGAGGCACACCACACTTTGGATTTACCTTAGTTTCTGTCCTAACAGGTCTTATACCTGGACTTATTACAGAATACTCAAAGTATAAAAACATTTCTATGAAGGTTCAAGTTGGGCTTATGGTATTTTTTGTATTTTACATCTGCCATATGTTCTTAAACACCTTATGGTTAAGCCAATTGTTTAATAATCCTTACAAGGTAATGTTAGCTTCACGTTTTGTAAAAGTATTAGTAGATGGTCTTATAAATTATTTCCTTTTATATTTCATATCTACAAAATTACTAGATAAATTAAAATAAATAGAGGTGGTAGATATTTTTCTACCACCTCTATTTATTTGCTTCTATAAATTTATTTATATGACTTATTACTTCTTTTTTGAAGGAATCATCTCCGGCATAGCCTACTACCAAATGACCATGCTCCTTAACTTTTCCAACAACCATGAGATTTCTATAGAGTTTATTCTCACCAGTTCCCTGATATCTCATATCTGTGATTATCCCTATAATCATCCTTGGAAAATCTATTCCATGTTCTAATTCAAATTCTCGCATAACTCCATGGGCCATAATTTCTGCGCTAACCCCATCATCAATTGTCAATCCGTCAAGATTTGCAATTAATAAATTAGATTCTTTAAGATGAGCAGTATCAGCCTGTGATATCTTTATATCAGTAATAATCGCATCATTATTTTTCTTATCGTTTATATCTGCATTTCTTTGTGGGACATAAAGTTCAAGATCAGTATTTTTTTCTATATACTGGGCTAAATCTTCTGTCCACCTAAACATAGCATCATTAAAAAAATGACTTGCTAAATATCCTTTCAATATTTACTCCTTAAAATTTTCTGCCAGCGCCGCCACCGCCTGAAGATCCTCCACCACCGGAAAAACCTCCGCCAAAACCTCCTGATGAACCGCCACCAAAGCTTGATCCACCCCAAGAATCCGATGAGCTAGACCAAGATGACCAACCAGGCCCAAACCTTGGATAAGTATAGCGTCTTCTTCTCCTAAAGCCGCCACCACCTCGGTAGTTATTATTGTTATTAATAATATTTGAAATAATAATAAACATTATAGTGATAAAGACGATTGTTCCAAGGGAAATTCCATCTTCATCATTAGAATCAGCAAGCTCGTCTTGATAGCCTGCATAATCTTTTTCAAGCTCTATATCGTATTCAGCTGCAATTTCGCCTACAACAGCGTTAAAACCTTCATTAAGGGCTTTAGAATAATTACCATCTCTTAAATCTTCAAACATAAAAGAATCAATTATCCTACCAATTTTACCATCATTTAGCCTGCCTTCTATGCCATAGCCAGTGATGATGTTTATTTGATTTTGCCCTTCTTCTTCGCTCATTAATAAGAGAATTAAAACACCATTGTCTTTTTGTTGATCCCCTATTTTCCAAGAGTTGAAGATTTCCGTGCCATAATAATTACCTTCAAGGCCACGAGGATTAGCTAGGGTCATGACCACTACTTGACTTCCTGTCTTATCTTCAAGCTGCTTGTTGGTTTTATTAATATTTTCCTTAGTCGATTCGTCTAATAGATTTAATTCATCTAGGTAATAATTATCTGTTGGATTAGGGATGCTGGCATAAGTTTTACTTTGAAAAAGGCAGAAAAATATTATAAATATTAGCCAAAGCCTTTTAAATTTTGCCTTTCTCATTATATCTCCTTCTTATTTCCTAATTAGTTTTAAACTAATCCTAATTACCAAAGTCTACCTTTGGTGCATCTTGGGCACTGGCATCAGCCTTAAAGTAATCAGCTGGATCATAGCCTGTAAATTTAGCTATTAAGTTTGTTGGAAACTTCTTTATATCAGTGTTATATGCCTGAACAGCTTCGTTATAATTTTTTCTTTCTGTTGAAATCCTATTTTCGCTGCCAGCTAATTCATCCATTAATTGAACAAATTGAGTATCAGCTTTTAATTCTGGGTAGGCTTCGACAACTACATTAATGTCTCCAATTGCTCTTGTTAACTCTTCGTTAGCCTCAGCAAGTTCTTTTGGATTTTTAGCATTTTGGACACCTGCCCTTGCATTTGTAACTTGAGTTAAAGTTTCTGATTCGTGGTCAGTGTATCCTTTAACAGTATTTACAAGGTTTGGTATCAAGTCTGCCCTTCTTTGAACTACATTTTGCACTTGGGCGTAAGCCTGATTCACATTTTCACGACTTCCTGCAAGTCTATTATAGGTTGGCACAATCATAACAAGGGCAATTACAATAAGAGCTACTATTGCAATAAGTATCCCTGCACCACCTGATCTTTTCTTTTGATTAATCATTTATTCCTCCTAAATTGTCTTTTTCTATTTATACCCATTTAGGATAATAACTTTATTATTTTCTAATGATTTCTTTACATCAATTATTCTTTGATTAGAGGAACCCCTAAATTTCAGCCTTAAATCTTTAAGTTCTTCTATAAATTCTCCGTCAACGAGGACGTCAATTTCTTCTAAAATCTCACGTGCTTTTGCCATATTAACTAAATCTTCATAGACAAAACCTGTATAAACCCAAATTGACTTTGTTACCTCTTTTTTTATATTCCTTAAAGCATCTAAAAGACCCAGAGGGTTTTCAAATGGCTCCCCACCGAGAACAGTAAGGCCTTCAACTTGGTTGAGTTTTAGATATGAAATAACTTCTTTTTCAGCTTGATCATCCCATTTTTTCCCATGGTTAAAGTCCATATAATCGGTATTAAAACAATTTGGGCAATTCCTATCACAACCTGTAAGGAAAAAAGTGGTCCTGATACCAGGACCATTTGCTACATCATATTTTCTTATTTGCCCATAATTCATATGTGAAGGACTCTCGCCTTTATTTCTTTAGTTCTACCTTCATTCCAGAAATTTTCTCCAAGATAGCCGCAAGTTCTTCTTACTACTGTAAGTGTTGCCCTATCGTGATTTCCACAATTTGGACAATACCATTGGTTATTTTCATCTAGAAGAATTTCCCCATCATAACCGCAATTACCGCAATAATCACTCTTTGTATTAAATTCAGCATATTGGATGTGGTCGTAGATGTATTCTATCATTGTTAAGACTGCGTCTATATTGTTAGTCATATTTGGAATTTCCGCATAGGAAATGCAACCGCCTGTAGATAATTTTTGGAATTCTGATTCGAAATCAAATTTATCAAATACAGAAATATTTTCCCTAACATCAACGTGGAAGGAATTAGTGTAATATCCTTTATCTGTGACGTCTTTTATATCTCCAAATCTCTCTTTGTCAATTGATGCAAACCTGTGAGTTAAGCTTTCTGCAGGTGTGCCATAAACCGCAAAGGCAATGCCATATTGATCTGACCACTCTTTTTTCTTGTCATTTAACATTTCCATGATCTTCATGGCAAAATCGTGGCCTCTCTTTGTTGTATGGCTTTCTCCGATAGTTAACTTAGTGGCTTCATATATTCCAATATAGCCAATTGTAACTGTAGCATAGCCATTTTCTAGAAGTGGTTTGATTGATTGGTGTTTTTTAAGTCTAGCAATCGCTCCGTGTTGGAAATGGATTGGTGAAGAATCGCTTGTTACCTTAGCAAGGTGGTCATATCTTAGAATTCCTACTCTTTTTACAAGGTCAAGTCTTTTTTCTAATATTTCAAAGAATAAATCTTCATCACCATGGGCTAGGATTCCAATTTGTGGGAGGTTTATTGTACAAACTCCCATATTAAACCTGCCATCAAACTTGTAGTCTCCATACTTATCCTTGTAAGGAGGAAGGAAGGCCCTGCAACCCATTGGAGAGAAAACATTGCCTTCGTAGTTTTCACGCATCTTCTTTGCTGAAATGTAATCAGGATACATCCTCTTTGCAGTACATTCTGCAGCAAGTATTGTTAGGTTGAAATACTTGGAATCTGGATTTATGTTATTTTCATCAAGTACGTAAATAAGCTTAGGAAAAGCTGGTGTTACATATACGCCTTGGTCATTTTTAATGCCTTGGATTCTTTGTTTCAAAATTTCTTTTATAATTTCAACTGTTTGGTCAAGGTAAGGATCGTTTTCATCTGTGTGCATGAAAAGTGTCACAAAAGGTGATTGACCGTTTGAAGTCATAAGGGTATTGATTTGATACTGAATGGTTTGAATGCCACTTTCTAGATCTCTTTGAGTTAGGGCATCTGCCATTTCTTTTGCCTTGTCAGTGTCACCTAAGATTTCTTTTGATAATTTAAAGTTCTTATCAAAAGATTTTTCTAGGTAAGGACTTAAACAAGAAATATTGATTGATTGGCCACCATATTGGTTTGACGCTATTTGAGCTATGATTTGGGTCATAACATTGCAAGCAACCTGAAAAGACTTTGGTGTTTCAATCATTTTTTCGTTTACAACTGTTCCATTATCCAGCATGTCTTTCATATCTACCAAGCAACAATTAAAAATTGGTTGGATTAGATAATCAAGGTCGTGAATATGTATAGCTCCTGAATCATGAGCTTCTACAAGGTCTGCTGGAATTAGTTTTCTTTTTGCTATGTCTTTTGCTACTTCGCCGGCTATTAGGTCTCTTTGGGTTGAAGCAATGATTGGATTTTTGTTTGAATTTTCATCCATTACATCTATATTGGTTTGATTTAAAAGTCCGATTATTTCATCGTCAGATGTATTTTGCTCACGTTTATAAGCCTGGACTGACTTATAAGACTCATAGGCCTTGGCTGTAGCAGGATTTTTCCTGTCTATTAGTTTGTAGTAGACTAAGTCTTCGATTTCATAAATTGAGATTTCTCTTTTATTTTTAGATCTCTCCTCTATCTCACCAGCTATCTCTGCTGCCTGACCTCCCACATAAATACCGCTTGGGGAATGCATGGCTTTTTCAATAGCGATGGTTATTTTGTCTTTATTAAAATCGACTTTAGTCCCATCTCTTTTAATTACCTGTAACATTTTTACCTCCGAAATTTTACACTTATATCATACCATATTTTATTTTCAAAGTAAAATAAATAGTACTATATATTGTGGTATGAAGCTGAAAAACACTACATATAGTGTAAAATCCCAGAAAATAGCCAAAGTAAAAACGGAGCAACCCACTAAATTACTCCGTTATTATTTCTACTTGTCTATACCAAGCTATTTGATTTTAAACTCTAATTTATTATCAACTAGGTCAAGGGTAGCTGTATCTCTATCGGAAACTTTTCCTTCAATTATTAATTTGCCAAGTTTTGTTTCTACATTTCTTTGTAAGTATCTCTTGACAGGTCTAGCACCGTATTCTACATCGTAAGAATTGGCTAGGATATACTCCTTGGCAGCTGGTGTGATTTCAAGTTTGATGTCCCTATCAGCAAGTCTCTTTCTAATATTATCAATTTGTAGGTCAATAATTTCGTAAACTTGTTCGCTTGTTAGAGGTGTGAACATCACAATATCATCAATCCTGTTTAAAAACTCTGGCTTAAATGACCTTCTTAAAACTTCATCAACATTCTTTTGGTTTTCTTCCTTGATGGTACCGTCTTCGTTTAGGCCATCAATTAAGAATTCAGAGCCTATATTTGAAGTCATGATGATTATAGTATTCTTAAAATCAACTGTCCTACCTTGACTATCTGTCAATCTTCCGTCATCTAATACTTGAAGAAGGATATTAAATACGTCTGGGTGAGCCTTTTCAATTTCATCAAAAAGAATTACTGAATATGGTTTTCTACGAACAGCTTCAGTTAATTGTCCACCTTCTTCGTAGCCAACATAGCCTGGAGCTGCTCCGATTAGTCTTGATACGGAATATTTTTCCATATATTCACTCATATCAATCCTTATCATATTGTGCTCATCATCAAACATTGCTTCAGTTAATGTCTTTGCAAGCTCTGTCTTCCCAACACCTGTTGGGCCTAAGAATATAAAGGAACCTATTGGCCTATTTTGCTCTTTAAGGCCTGACCTCGCTCTTATCATAGCATCAGAAACAGCTTTTATAGCTTCATCCTGTCCAATCACTCTTTGATGAAGGGTATCTCCTAAGTGAAGGATTTTTGCCCTTTCAGTCTCAACTAGTTTTGATACTGGTATATTTGTCCAGCTTGAAACAACATCAGCTACATCTTCGTCAGTCACTTCCTCTTTTATAGAAGAATCATCATTATTAGATGCACTAGCTTCCTTCAATTTATTTTCAAGTTCAACTAGCTTACCGTATTTAAGCTCTGAAAGTTTTTCAAAATCATAAGACCTTTCTGCCTGGTCTATTTCTACCTTGACTTTGTCTATTTCTTCCTTAATGGTTTTGACATCGTCAATGGCAGATTTTTGGTCTTTCCATTTCAAGAAGTCTTCATTGTAAGTTTCTGAAAGGTCAGCTAATTCTTTTTCAAGATCAGCTAGTCTCTTTTTAGAATAGTCATCATCCTCTTTTTTTAATGCTGTAATTTCAATTTGTAATTGTAATAATTTTCTTTTTTGCTCATCTAGATAGGCTGGCATGGTGTCAATTTCTGTCCTAACTGTAGCACAAGCCTCATCCATAAGGTCTATTGCCTTATCTGGTAAAAACCTATCAGAAATATACCTATCAGATAATTCAGCAGCTGCAATTACTGCTGAGTCTTGAATCCTGATTCCGTGGAATATTTCATATTTTTCCTTTATACCTCTTAAGATTGAAATAGTATCTTCAACGCTTGGCTCTTCTACCATTACCTTTTGGAATCTTCTCTCAAGAGCCCCATCTTTTTCTATATATTCCCTGTATTCGTTAAGGGTTGTAGCACCAATAACCTTGATTTCTCCTCGTGCAAGCATTGGTTTCATAATGTTTGATGCATCCATAGCACCTTCAGATTTACCAGCACCAACAATAGTGTGGATTTCATCAATAAACATTATAATTTGTCCATCAGATTTTTTGACTTCTTCAATTACTGCCTTTAGTCTTTCCTCAAATTGGCCCCTATATTTGGCACCAGCTACTAGAGCACCCATATCAAGTGAGAAAATCCTCCTACCTTGGAGTGGCTCTGGTACATCGTTATTTACAATTCTTTGGGCAAGACCTTCGACAATAGCTGTCTTACCAACACCAGGTTGACCGATTAAAACCGGGTTATTTTTCTTACGACGTGATAAAATCCTAAGTGCATTTCTAATTTCTGCATCTCTTCCGATAACTGGGTCGATTTTACCTTCCCTAGCTTCTTGAGTTAAATCACGTCCAAATTTTTCCAATGGATTTGAAGTTTCTTCAGGATTATCAGTTGTAACTTTTTGACCATTCCTGACTTTTAAGACATAATCTTTGAAGGCCTTATAGGAAATATTAAACTCCTTGTTAATTGGACTCATTTCGGTATTTTCCTTTAGTAAGGAAAGGAAAATGTGTTCTATCGATATGAATGAATCGCCCATGGCCTCTGCCTCATCCTCAGCCTTCAAAAATATCCTTTGAAAGACTTGGGATGGGTAGGTCTTAGCATTGCCTGATTGTTTTGGCAAAGCTTCTATCTTGTTTTCTATTTTTTTCTTATATGCATTTACATCTACTCCCATTTTGGTTAAAACCAATGAAACATAGGAGGATGGGCTATCAACTAAGCTTAAGGCTAAATGAAATTCATTAACTTCTGGATTGGCATCTTTAATTGCCATTGAATTTGCATTGTTGATAGCTTCGATTGATTTTTGTGTTAATTTGTTGTTATCCATATTATCCCTCGATTTCTTTTAGCTTTTTATATAATTCAATTTGTTCTTCGTTTAAGTCTGGGTTATCTATAAATACATCCAAAATTAAATCGCCGGTCTGATTTTTCCTGTCGGTATATCCTAAATTATTAAGTCTGATTTTCTTATTAGAAGTTATTTTTTCTGGAATTGTTACTAAGATATTTCCCTTAATTGTTGAGATTTTTTTCTTAGTACCAAAGTATGCATCCCAAGGACTAATCTTAACTTTTTTTACAAAGTCAATTCCTTCTAGCCTTAAATCTTCAGTTTCCTTAATCTTGACCATTACATAAATATCTGCATTTAAGCCGTATTTAGAACCATCGATTTTAATCTTATTTTTATTCTTTAGTCCCTTTGGAATATTTACTTCAATATCTTTTATGCCAGTTTCTGACTTTATAGAAATTTTTCTACTTGTACCTGACATGGCCTCATCAATTGAAATACTAACTTCAGTATCTAGTTTTGACTTAGGCTTTTTAGTAAAAGAACTGCCAAAACCGCCAAAACCTTGGCTAGATTTTGAAGACGAACCTCCCCCAAAGCCGCCGAATAAGGTATCAAAAAAGTCTGAAAAACCTGAACCGCTTGAACTTGTATATGTGTAAGAGCCGTTTCCAAAGTTACCAAAATCAAAACCAAAATCTCTTGGATCAAAGTTTTGACCGCCAGAAAAGTTTGCATTAGCACCAAAGGTGTCATATTTATTCCTCTTATCTGGATCTGATAGAACCTCGTAGGCTTCATTTATTTCTGTAAATTTTTTGTGTGCACTTTCATCGTCTGGATGAAGGTCTGGGTGGTATTTTTTAGCAAGTTTTCTGTATGCTTTTTTTATCTCATCAGCGCTAGCTTTTTTGTCCACCCCTAGCACTTCATAATAATCCCTATATTGCATTTATACCTCCATCATAATTCTTTGACCATCTCTGACCTTAATAAGATTATACTAGGTATAATATTCATTTCAAGTATATTTATAAATTTATTTATTAAAATTAATTTAATTTTCTTATTATTAAAGATGTTTAAATTTAAGCATTTAAAAAGAGATTTCAAAATGAAACCTCTTTACATTATTTTAATTAATGGTCATATTCAACCAATGATATTACATCATAGTCTTTTAGAAATTCTCTGCCCTTTAGAGATGTAAGTTCAATTAAAAATTCAAAACAAACAACCTTACCACCAATTGATTCAACAAGTTTAGCAGCAGCCTTTGCAGAGCCACCTGTCGCAATAAGGTCATCAATAATTACAACCCTATCGCCTTCATTAAGGGCATCTTTGTGAATTTCCAGCTCGTTTGTGCCGTATTCTAGGTCGTAAGATACTTTTTCAATTTCAGCTGGAAGTTTACCTGGCTTTCTTATTGGAATAAAGCCTTTGTTTAGCCTATCAGCCAAAGGTGCGCCAAAGATAAGTCCTCTTGACTCAACACCTGCTATATAGTCAAAATCATAGTCTTTTAACTCCGCCTCAAGTAGGTCAATTGTTTTTCTAAATCCATCCTTGTCCTTTAGTAGTGTTGTTATATCCTTAAAGGATATGCCCTTTTCAGGGTAATCTTCTATTACTCTTATTAATGATTTGATATCCATAATTCCTCCATCCTATTCATATCTATTATACCCATTTCCTAATTTCTTAAAAATGAATTTAAGTAAGTTGACCTGATATTTTCGATTGATTCAGGATAAATTTTATAATATGAGATTCCACCCATATTAAAACCCTCACCCTCAAGCCTTACAGAATTAAGATTTGAGGAATCTGCGAACTTAAATTTCATTGCAAGAGATGATAAGTCTTTTATATTCATATTTGTTTTTATATATGGCTTCATAGCCGCGTAAACTTTTGGAAGTTTTGGCAGATTACTTGGCTTAGTAGCTTCTTTTATAAATTGTTTTAGAAAATCTTGCTGGGTATTAATCCTACCTAGGTCTGCATTTTGGTAACCCTTCCTAAACCTAACATATTTTAATACCTCATCTCCACTCATAGTGTGGATACCAGGACTTATTCCCATAGCCGCTGCCACGTCTTGGCTTACATCAACATCCATACCACCAAGGGCATCAATACCTTTTATTACTGCCTCAAAGGAAATTACCATGTACTTATCTAGGTTAATTCCCAAAAAGTCCCTGACAACGCTCATTGTCAAATCTATCCCTCCATAGGAATGAGCAGCATTAATCTTATCCATCTTGCCATTTATAGACACATAAGAATCTCTTGGAATAGAAATCATATCTACTGTATTGTTATTGCTATCAGCCTTAATAAGCATGAGAGTATCAGTCCTTGTACCTGTTTCTTCACCAGTTGAGTCAACTCCTGCAAGGAGGAACAAAAACTCATCCTTAGGACCTGAAATATCCGAAATTGGATTTTCTATCTTTTCACCCTTAAAGAAGCCCAACAGAATAAAACCTGCTGCAAATACTATGACAAAGAGCAAAAATACTATTATTGATTTAATTATTTTTATAAAATTATCTTTCATTTTATCACCTAGCCTTATCATACACCCAAAAGGATAATTTACCTTACAAATTTTTTAAGTTAAGCTATAATATTAGTGGAGGACATATGTTAAATAAACTTATTGAAAATTACCTAAATGAAAATATCTATCCTTTCCATATGCCTGGTCACAAAAGATCAAAGCTTTTATATCCAAATCTAGGCTATGGGAGGGATTTTACAGAAATATATGGGCTTGATAACCTAAATGATCCCAAAGAAGTTTTTGTTGAAATGGAAAATAAAATTGCAGAAATTTATAGGGTAAAAGAAGCAATTATATCTACAAATGGATCTACATCAGGGATTTTGGCAAGTATTAGAGCAATATGCAGAAACAATAAAAATATCCTAATCCAAAGATCATCCCACAAGGCTGTCTACAATGCGTGTTTGATTAATAATTTAAAAGTAGATTACATCGGTGTTAAAACCAATGATATAGGGGCAATTATTGATATTTCTTATAAGGACTTAGAAAATCAATTAAAAACTAAAAACTACGGTGGAGTTGTAATCACTTCGCCTTCCTATGAAGGTTATTTACTAGATATAGAGAAAATATACAACTTATGTAAAAAGTATGGTTCAAAACTCATTTTAGACATGGCTCACGGTTCTCATTTGTTTTTGACAGGCGAATATAAAAATACTTTTGATATAGCCATAACTTCCTTTCACAAAAACCTACCTGCCATTACACCAGGAGCTGCGGTTCTTGTTAACGACGAAAAAATTATAAAAGATTTAAGATTTGCTATGGCCATTTTCCAAACATCTTCCCCATCTTATCTTATCCTGCAATCTATTGACTATATCTTAGAAAATATAGAAGATATGAAAAGTTTAAATGAGAAGTTATCAAAAAATCTCGATAATCTTTACAAGTTAAATTTGAAAAATTTAAAATTAATAGATTCTAAAAATAAAGATAGGTCAAAAATTTTAATTTCAACCAAAGATACAAATATAAACGGAAAGGACCTTGGAGACTTACTAAAGAAAGAAAAAATCGAAATAGAAATGGCCTACCCTTCCTATGCCCTTTTGATAGCAAGCCTTTATGATAGTGACCAAGCTTTTGAACTTCTCAAAAATGCCCTAATTAAAATTGATAAATCAATAAGTAAAACAGTTAAGCCATATAATTTTTCCAATCTTAGCCCCCAAAAAAATTTCGAAATCTATGAGGCTATGGAAAAAGAATCAGTGTTAATTGATATAAATGATGCTGAGGGAAAAATTGCAGCAAGCTTTACTTACGCCTATCCACCGGGTATTCCAATTCTTGCACCAGGAGAATTAATCGATAAAAATATCATAGCAAATATAAATAATTTACAAGCAAACAACATTAATCTAAACCTTGAAGAAAATTCGATTCGTGTCCTAATTGACAAAGAGGATAAAAACTGTTAATATATTAATTGAATAAGAAATTCTTATCGATAAGGAGATTTGATATGAAAAGAATACTTACACTTAACACAAGAAATCTTCACAAGAGCCAAAAAGACGGCGGTTGCGGTGAATGTCAAACATCTTGCCAATCTGCTTGTAAAACATCTTGCGGAGTTGCAAACCAAGAATGTGTTAGCAAAAAGGAAAATAAATAGGAAAAAACTTACACTATTTAATAACTTACTTACATACATAAATGTAGGTAAGTTTTTTTCTGTTTATTACTTTTATAATTCTTGCAAATAAGTATAATAGTAAGGATTTTACAAATAAAGGAGAATTTATGATACACCAATATAAGGCTAAGGGTTTTAATATTGTTTTAGATATATATAGTGGATCTGTCCACCTAGTTGATGATGTCACCTACGATATTATTGAAAAATACATAAAAACAGACAAAAATCTATTAAAAGAAGAAATTAAAGAAAAGTATAATCTTACAAATGATGAGTTAAATGCAGCCTTTAACGAGGTTGAAGAGCTAATCTCTACAGGTCAATTATTCACAGAAGATAATTTTAAGGACCTTGCAATTGATGTTACAAAAAGGCCAACTAACATCAAGGCTCTTTGCCTGAATGTGGCCCATACTTGCAATTTCACCTGTGATTATTGCTTTGCCAAGGGCGGAAAATATCACGGACCAGATGCAATTATGACTAAGGAAGTTGCCAAAAGAGCAATTGATTTTCTCTTAGAAAATTCTGGTGGTCATCATAACTTAGATATAGACTTTTTTGGCGGTGAGCCTTTGATGAACCTTGATGTGGTAAAATATACTGTCGACTACGCAAGGAGTAAGGAAGAAGAATACAACAAACACTTTAACTTCACACTCACAACTAACGGCCTACTTCTAAATGACAATACTATTGATTATTTAAATAAAAATATGAAAAATGTAGTCCTATCCCTTGATGGCAGGCAAGAAAAACACGACCACTTTAGAAAGACCCTTGCTGGTACTGGGTCTTTTGACCTAATCGTGCCAAAATTCCAAAAATTAGTTGAAAAACGTGGTGACAAAGAATACTACATGAGGGGTACCTATACTGCCAATAACCTAGATTTTACAGAAGATATTAAAACCTATCTTGATTTAGGCTTCAAACGTACTTCACTAGAGCCAGTTGTAGGTAGCCCTGATAATGAATACGCCTTAAAAGATGAACACCTACCAATTCTTTTTGACCAATACGAAAAATTGGCTGATATGATGATGGATGCTATTGATAATAACGACGAGTTTATCTTCTACCACTATATGATTGACCTTGAAAATGGTCCTTGCATCCACAAGAGACTTTCAGGCTGCGGATCTGGAACAGAATACATGGCAGTAACACCAACAGGCGACCTATTCCCTTGCCACCAATTTGTAGGCAATGACGATTTTAAAATAGGTAATATTTTTGAAGGTGTAAAAAATACTGGACTTGTAAATCAGTTTAAAACCTGCAACTGCTATTCAAAATCAGAATGTAGGGAATGTTGGGCCAATATGTACTGCTCTGGTGGCTGTGCTGCAAATAATTACAATGCGACAGGTGATTTAAACCATACCCACGATTATTCTTGCAAACTATTTAGAAAAAGAATTGAAATGGCCCTAGCCGTTAAAATTTATGAATTTATGAAAGAAGCAGAAAAAGTGGATGCATAAAAATAAGCCAAGTTTAAGCGAAAGCTTTCCTTGGCTTTTATAATACCCTTCTTTCTGAAGCGAGTGCTAGGATTTTGACTTCTTTTACGTTTGCTTTTTCTAGAACTTTTATCATTTCAAGTGAGGTGTTTCCAGTTGTGACAAGATCATCAATTATCAAAACTGATTTTCCACTTAAGTCCTTTTCTAATCTAAAAGCACCGATTAAGTTTTTCGACCTATCTTCCTTTCCCAAGTCGTGCTGGGCCTTTGTGTCTTTTATCTTTATAAAATCATCAAGATAAGTCGGTTTTATTTTGTCAATAAAATCATCTGTAATCATTCTTATATGATCAAATCCTCTATTTATCAAAGTTCCTCTTGATGATGGTGAAGGCAAAATATAATCTACATTGAAAAGATTTTTCCTCTTCCCATATTCATAAACAATCTTTGCGAAAATCCTAGAAAACTCAGTTCTTCTTTCAAACTTATAGAGGCCTATGAGTTTTTTAAAAAATTCGTCATAAAAATATATGGAGTAGCACTCATAATCACCAATAAGAAATTTATTATCAACGTAATCAAGCCTATCATAACAATCCCTACAAAGTCCGTACTTGTAAATGTATTCGTTCTGACAAAAAGTGCAGGTATTTTCATCTAAAAATAAATAATCAATCAGCAAGAATAGACTCCATTTCATTTATCCAATAGGAAAGATTGGTATTTCTGTCATTTGACCTATTATTATCAACCATTCTTTTTATATATCGCTTATCTCCTAGTAAAATTACGAGTTTTTTCGCACGAGTTACCCCAGTATAAAGAAGATTTCTAGTTAAAAGCATTGGAGCAACCTGCATCATTGGTATGATCACACACTTAAATTCGGATCCTTGAGACTTATGAACCGTTATAGCATAAGATAGGTCCAAATCTTTAATATCTTCTTTTTTGTATTTTACAATTTTGCCATCATCAAATTCGACTTTAAGACTCTCCTCATCGGTGTCAATTTCTGTAATAATGCCAATATCCCCATTATAGACACCATCATCGTTAGATGCGTTGTTTAGGGCCTTTAAATCGTAATTATTCCTCACTTGCATTACCTTATCGTGAAGCTTAAATGTCCTTTCATTAACTTTTAAATATATTTTTTCTTTATTAATGGCTTCTTGGATAGATTTATTAATGGCATCAACTCCCCAATTCGTTTTTCTTGATAGGGCTAAGACTTCAATATCCCTTACTGGGTCAAAATTATAAAAATTTGGCAATCTATCTTTAATTAAATCTAGCAAGGCCTGATTAAAATTGTCTCCATTTGCATTTATAAAGAAAAAGTCTTTATCAGGTTGGTTTAAAACTGGGTATTTACCCTCATTTATCCTGTGAGCATTCACAATTATATTTGACTGGCTCGCTTGTCTGAAGATTTTTTTAAGCCTAATGGACTTAGCTGAAGAATTTAATACATCAGATAAAACATTTCCCGGACCTACTGATGGCAACTGGTCACTATCACCGACCAGAATTAGGGCTGTAGATTCACCAACTGCATCAAGGAGATTTTTCATCAAATAAATATCAACCATACTCATCTCATCAACAATTACGTAGTCTTTGTCGATTGGATTTTCCTCATTATATTCAGCTATCGGCATATCTGGTCTAATACCAACTAGCCTATGGATGGTGTTAGCTTCACTGTCAGTTGCTTCTTGCATACGCTTAGCAGCCCTGCCTGTTGGTGCTGCAAGGGCATAGGAAAGTTCATTTTTATCAAGAATACTAGTAATGGCATTTATTATTGTTGTTTTTCCAGTACCTGGACCACCAGTTATTACTAAGACCATATTTTCAAATGCAGCTTCAATTGCTTGTTTTTGTTCTTCAGAATAACCACCAAGGTCTTCATCAATTCCTACATCAAAAATATAAGGCTCTTTAATTTTTTTTGCAAGGGCCATGGCAACTGATTTTTCAGCCTTATAAAGACCTTTGGAATAAACATAGGATTTTTCTTCTATTTCAACAAGTTCAAGTTTTCCCGATAAGAGATCTACTTGGATTTGCTCTCTTATCAAATCCTTATCAGCCTTTAAAAGCTTGGCTGCCTCATTGATGAGATATGAGATTTCAAGGCTAGTGTGACCATTAAAATCTGCCTCAAAATCAATAACATAAGTTAGGCCAGCGGATATCCTAAAGGCAGAGTTTGATTCCATTTGCATATTTCTTGCCAAGGCATCTGCCATATTGAAACCAATCCCCTTAATATCTTCAATAAGTTTATAAGGGTTGGATTTTACAATATCTATGGTGTTTTCGCCGTACTTATTGTAGATTTTCATAGAAAGATTATAGGAAATCCTTAGTCCTTGGAGAAATTCTAGACTACGTCTTGAATCCCTAGTTTCTTCGGCGGATATCTTTATATCTTCAAGTTTCTTCTTGCCTATACCTTCTACCTTCAAAAGCTTGTCGGGATTCTTATATAAAATATCCAAAGAATCTTTGCCAAATACATCGTAAATTGCTTCAGCTGTTTTTTTACCAACCCCTCTTATATTTCCGCTCGCCAAATACTTTACTATAGATTCCCTATCAGAAGGTTTTTTAAGCCTTACATTTCTGACATTTATCTGCTCGCCGTACTTATCGTGGTAGGTAAAATCACCCTCAACTTCTATCCTGTCGCCTTCATTAAAAAAAGGCATAGTACCAACAATAGTTATGTCAGAATCGGTAGTTTCAAGCGTCATAACGCTATAACCACTTTCATCATTCCTATACCTAATGTTTGATACTATACCTTCTAATTTCATTATTCTACTTCTACTCTCTTTATGTCAGCGCCAAGTTTAGTTAGCTTCTCAACGAGATTTGAATATCCCCTGTCTATGTGAAAAATATCAAAAACTCTTGTTGTGCCTTTTGCAACAAGTCCTGCCATCACAAGAGCCGCACCCGCTCTAAGGTCAGTTGCTTTTACATCAGCACCATGAAGTTTCTCAACGCCAGCAATTGTTGCCCTGTTTCCAGATGTGGCAATTACAGCTCCCATCTTCATAAGTTCTTCAACATGCATAAACCTATTTTCAAAAACAGTCTCTTGAATCCTGCTTTCTCCCTCACAAACTGTCATTAGGGCCATAAATTGAGCCTGAGCATCTGTTGGGAAACCTGGATATGGGAGGGTTTGGATATTGGTTGATTTTAATCTATGAGGAGCCTTGACAATAATCTTATCCTCATCTTCAATTTCTTCTACATCAACACCCATTTCTACAAGTTTTGCAATCACTGGTCTAATATGAGAACCTATTACATTATTTATTAAAACCTCTCCCATTGTCATAGCTGCAGCTGTCATATAGGTTGCAGCTTCTATCCTATCTGGGATTATAGTGTGACGAGTACCTGTAAGTTTTTCTACACCATCTATAACTATTGTAGATGTACCTGCACCCTTTATATTTGCACCCATCTTAGATAAGAAGGACGCAAGGTCAACTATTTCTGGTTCTTTTGCTGCATTTTCTAAGGTTGTCTTACCCTCAGCAAGGCAAGCAGCCATAATTATATTTTGTGTAGCTCCTACTGATGGAAAATCTAGGTAAATCTCTGTACCAACTAGCCCATCCTTAGCTACTATGGCTATTTCGTCATTATTAACAGTATTTACTGCACCAAGAGCTTCAAAACCCTTTAGGTGTAGGTCTATAGGGCGACTTCCTATATTACATCCGCCTGGTGCCTTGGTGTGAGCTGCGTGAAACCTTGATAAAAGCGGACCCATTACAACAAATGATGCCCTCATCTTATCCATAAGTTCATATGGAGTTTCACTAGTATTGATACCTGCTGAATTAATTTTTAAGGTATTTTGATCAAGATATTCAACCTTGCTTCCAAGGTGCTTAAGCACCTCAACCATTATTTCAACGTCCTTAAGCTCAGGAACCCCATCTAATATGATCTCTTCAGTACCTAAAACGCATGCGGCTAGTATAGGAAGTGCAGAATTTTTCGCACCTGATATATTAACCTCACCTTTCAGAGGTCCATTAGAATTAATAATTAAAATCTCTTTTTTCGCCATTTTCATTCCTTACTTAGTTCCAAATAACCTATCCCCAGCATCTCCCAAGCCTGGAACAATATAACCGTTTTCGTTTAACTTCTCATCTAATTGAGAAATATAAATTTTAACATCTGGGTGCTTTTCTTCTAGGAGTTTAAAAGCTTCTGGTGCTGCAATTATTGATAATAACTTTATAGATTTGCATCCATATTCTTTTAGTCTATCTATAGCATCACACGCAGATCCACCAGTAGCAAGCATAGGATCCACAACTAGAATATCTCTACTTTCAACATCGCTAGGAAGTTTACAGTAGTATTCAACTGGTTGAAGAGTTTCTTCATTCCTGTACATACCAATATGACCAATTTTGGCTGCTGGTAAAACTTCTAATACACCATCAACCATGCCAAGACCTGCTCTAAGAATTGGAACTATACCGATTTTCTTGCCTGTAAGCCTGTATCCAGTAGTCTTTGCAACTGGAGTTTCTACTTCATATTCTTCAAGTTCAAGATCTTTTGTTGCCTCATAGGCAAGAATCATGGCAATTTCTGTTACCAAGGACCTAAATTCATTTGAACCTGTATTCTTATCTCTAAGTATAGAAATTTTGTGCTTTATTACTGGATGGTCTAATACTGTTACGTTTTTCATATCTTCTCCTATATATAATTTACATCGTTTGCTGCTGCTTTTTTCATCCTATTCATTATACTCTTACCCAAATGATTTTCCCTTACACCTTCAGCAAGAATTATGTCAACTTTTAGCCTATCCATCTCTCTTAAAGATGAAAATAAGACATGGCTCATAGTTGATAAATCTCTTCTTGAACCTAGAGAAATGTATGGGTAGGATGCAAATTTATCTTTATCTTCCTCAAAGGCAAGGATTCCAACTTTTTCTCCTTGAGATTTGCATTCCTCTGCGAGGTTTAATAAATAATCTGGTACATTTTCTCCTATAAAGACCCTAAGCTTTGCCTTTGGTGCATAATGTTTGTACTTCTGTCCAGGTGATTTTGGTATCTTTGTAGAATCCACTAGGCTATCATCAAGTCTCATATCAGGGAGTATTTCTTTTAAAAATTCATAAGTGTAATACCCTGGTCTTAAAATTATCGGATTCTCTCCTGATAAGTCTATCACTGTTGACTCTATTCCTATATTTGATTCTCCTCCATCGATTATTAGAGGAATAATCCCGTTCATATCTTGGTAAACATCATCTGCCTTGGTTGGAGAAGGTCTACCAGAAATATTGGCGGATGGAGCTGCTATTGGGGTATTAGCTTCACTTATCAAAGCCCTAGCTATCTCGTCAGATGGAAATCTAATAGCAACTGTATCTCCGCCAGCTGTCACAGCCTCAGGAATTAATTTGGATTTTTTAAAAATCAAAGTCATTGGCCCTGGCCATAGGTCAAATAGCTTCCTATGTTTATCACTTATTGCCTCTACTAAATTATCTAACATAGATATATGGGAAATATGTAAGATAAGTGGATTATCAGCAGGCCTTCCCTTAGCCTTGAAAATTTTCTTGCAGGCTTCATCATTTAAGCCATCTGCTCCAAGACCATAAACTGTTTCTGTCGGAAAAGCCACGAGTGCTCCTTCATTTATGAGGTCCGCCGCTTTTTTTATATAAGCCTTATTTATATTTTTTCTATCAATATTTAAAATTTCAGTTTTCATTTAACCTTCTTTATCTAAGATATTGTAGGTTGGGTCAGCGTGGAGGGTGAGAATTACCCCTGTTTCTTTTCTAACCTTTTTTTCTATCGAATCAATTTCCCTGTGAAGTTCTGCTACAGTAAGATTTCCAGGCACTTCAACATGGCAGGACCCTGCAATATGGCCTTTTCCATATTGGTGTATATCTAGATGGTGGAAACCTATAATGTAAGAACCACTTAAAAGAATTTCAGAAATTTTCTTTTCTATTTCCTTATCAATTCTTTCGCCTAATAGATAACCAACGGTTTCATTAAACAAGTCAATACCAGGTTTTGTTACAAAAAATGCTACCACAACACCCATGGCCGCATCTAGGTTGAAAGTTACAAATCTTTGTAAAAACACACCCAGAATGATAGCTGTAGTTGAAATTATATCATTTCTTGCGTCAAGCATTACTCCTAGATTTAAATCTGATTCTAATTCCTTGTAAAGTCTTGAATTTAGATAATAAATATAGACCTTAATCAAAATACCAGAAAAAAGTATTATGAAAGATAGTAGGCTTAGGCCATTTGGGTTTTGATCGTCAAAGCTTTTTGCAGAATTTATAAATAAATTAATACCTACATAGACAATTACAATCGAAACCAAAAGAGCCATTACATATTCAACCCTTCCATGCCCAAAAGGATGCTCTTCGTCAGCTGGTTTTTTCGAAAAACTAGATCCTACTAATGACATTATGGAAACCACTGAGTCTGATAAGTTATTAAAAGCATCATTTAAAATAGCTGTAGACTTGGTAAAGATTCCCAAAAATATTTTCGATAGGAAAAGAATAATATTCATGACAATGCCCATGATTGAAGAAAGGCTAATTAAGTTGAGCCTTACATCTGGATTGTCAATATTTTCATGGTCTTTTACGAATCTATTGGCTAAAAAATCAAACAATTATTCGTCCTCGCCTACTTTTTCGAGTTTTCTAGTTTGATCTTCTGCAATTAGGGAATTTATCATATCCTCTATTTCTCCATTTAGAAAATCATCTAGTTGGTAAATTGTCTTGTTAATTCTGTGGTCTGTAATTCTTCCTTGTGGGAAGTTGTAGGTCCTAATTCTTTCAGACCTGTCACCTGTACCTACTTGACTTTTTCTGTTGTCAGCTATTTCCTTATTTCTCTTTTGCTCTTCAAGTTCAAAAAGCCTTGCCCTAAGAACTCTCATAGCTTTTTCCTTGTTTTTTATCTGACTTTTTTCATCTTGAATGGCAACAACTAGACCTGTTGGTATATGAGTTAGCCTTACAGCTGAGTCAGTTGTATTTACTGACTGACCACCATTACCGCTTGACCTATATACATCTACTCTGATGTCATTTGGATCTATGTGAAGTTCTACTTCGTCTACTTCTGGCAGAACGGCCACAGTTGCAGTTGATGTGTGGATTCTTCCACCAGATTCTGTTTCTGGAACCCTTTGAACCCTGTGTACACCTGATTCGTACTTTAATTTTGAATAAGCTCCCTCACCTCTTACAACGAAAGTCGCATCTTTAATACCGCCAACACCTTGGGTATTGACTTCAATTTCTTCTGTCTTGAAACCAGCCTTATCTGCGTACATGTTATACATTCTGTATAGGTCTCCAGCAAAAAGGCCTGCCTCGTCTCCACCAGCTCCTGGTCTGATTTCAACAATTACGTCTTTTTCATCATTAGGATCTTTTGGAATTAGAAGAATTTGCATCTCATCTTTTAATACTTCTAATTTATCCTTGTTTTCTTCTATCTCTTCTTTTAGCATTTGAACCATTTCCTGATCATCAGCTTCATTTATTAGTTCCTGATTTTCAGCTATGGTATCTTCAGCATTTTTTATCTCTTCGTATTTTTCAACAACAGGTTTTAAAGAATTATATTCTTTAGATACTTTTCTAAACTGGTCCATATCAGCTAAAACAGCTGGATCAGCAAGTTTCAATTCTAATTGCTTGTAATTTTCTCTAACATGTTCTAAATTTTCAAACATATTCTATCCTTTCTGTGCAATAATAAACCTATCAAAATCATTAAAATCTTTTATATTTTTAATATTTACAAAACCTTGGTCTACGAGAAGCATATTTAAAACCTCTTTTTGATCATAACCTATTTCAAAAACAAGATAGCCCTGATCATTTAGATAATCATTGGATTTTTTTATAATTTTTCTATAAAAATCTAGTCCATCCTCTCCACCATATAGTGCAGACTTTGGCTCAAAATAAAGTTCCTTATCAAGAGAATCATAATCTTTTTTGTTGATATAAGGAGGATTGGAAATAATCAAGTCGAATTTTCCTTCAATATTTTCAAACAAGTCTGATTTTATAAATTCAACGTTCTCTATACCAGTAAATTCTTTATTTTCCCTCGCAAGACTTAGGGCCTTTTCTTCTATATCTGACCCGATAACATAAGAATTTTCTACATTCTTTGCAAGCGATAAAGCAATAGCACCGGTACCTGTACCAATATCCAAAATTTCATCTTTTTTTATTGGCGATTTTATTAGGAAATCCACAATTATTTCTGTTTCAAAACGTGGAATCAAGGCTCTTGTGTCAACCTTAAGCCTAAGATTATAAAATTCCCACTCGCCTATAGCATACTGGAGTGGATAAGAGTCTTTTCTCTTATCTATTATATCCTTTAATCGTTGACTTTGCTTGTCATTTAATTCTAAATTTTGATTCATTAGTACATAAGACTTGGTTTTGCCTAAAATATAAGTAAGGGCAATTAAGCTTGTCTCATAATCTATTTTTAAAAAGTCTGATATTTTCATTATTTTACACAAAAATAAGGTAAGTTGCCTTACCTTATTATCTTTCATACTATTATTTTCTACCGTATTTTTTGTTAAATCTTTCTACCTTACCACCACGTTCAGCAGTTCTTTGTTTACCAGAGTAGAATGGGTGACAATTGTTGCAAACTTCTACTTTGATTTCTTCTTCTGTTGAACCTACAGTAAACTCGTTGCCACATGACATACAAGTTACTTTGGCTTGGTGATATTCTGGATGTAATTCTTTATTCATAATTCACCTCTATTTTCCATTTCAATAAGCAATATAAATTATACCTGCTCAAATATTAATATCAAGTTATTTGATAGATGAATTTATTAATTCTACAAATTGTTTATTTGACTTAGTCCTCTTCATCCAATCTATAAGTTCAACTATTGATTCAGTTGTATTTAGGTCAGACTTTCTAAGTTTATAAACTGCTTCAAGTTCTTCTTTAGTTAATAGAAGGTCATCACGTCTGGTGGATGATTTTTCAATATTAATTGCTGGGAAAATCCTTCTGTTTGAAAGACGTCTGTCAAGGTGGATTTCCATATTACCCGTTCCCTTAAATTCTTCAAAGATCATATCATCCATCCTTGATCCTGTATCAACAAGGGCTGTGGCGAGGATTGTTAGTGAACCACCGTTTTCAATATTTCTTGCAGCGCCAAAAAATTGCTTTGGACCAACTAAGGCAAGAGGGTCAAGACCACCCGAAAGTGTTCTTCCTGATTGAGGAGTCATTATGTTATAGGCCCTTGCAAGCCTTGTGAGGGAATCTAAAAGAATAACCACATCTTTTTTCTCTTCGACGAATCTCTTTGCCCTCTCAAGAACCATTTCTGCTATATCGATGTGGCTTTGTGGAGCCATGTCAAAAGTTGATGCAGCGACCTCTGTACGCATCAAAACATTTTCTGGATCCCTATATTCATTTACAAACCTTATAAAATCTGTAACTTCTTCAGGCCTTTCATCAATGAGAAGGACAATTATTTTTAGGTCATGGTAATTTTTTTCTAAAGACCTTTCTATATCTTTAATTAAAGTTGTCTTTCCTGCTTTAGGCTGGGAAACAATAAGACCTCTTTGGCCTCGACCAATTGGACTAATTACATCAATAATCCTTCCAGAAATATTTTTAGGGTCTGTTTCCACACTTATTCTTTCATTTGGATAAATTGGTGTTAAATCTTCAAATAAATCCCTATTAAAGGCATCAGCTGGTTTTATACCATTTACTGTTGAGACAAAAATTAGAGGAGAAAATTTGTCCTTATCATGTTTTTCTCTTGCAATCCCTTCGATATAGTCCCCTGTCTTCAACCTAAACATCTTTATTTGTTTTGGTGGTACATAAATATCATCGTCTCCAGATTCATAAAGTTGAGTCCTTAAAAATCCAAATCCGTCTGGTAATATTTCTAGAATACCATCACAGTCAAATTTAGCCCCAAGATCATTTTCTCTGGCTTCTTTGCTTTCTTCTTCCTTATTATTTTCTTCTTCTTCGATAAGCTTGATTAATTCATCTTTTCTATACTTGCTAATTGACTCTATGCCTAAATCTTTGGCAATTTCTCTGAGGTCAACTAGTTTTTTGTCTTTTAAATTATCCATATTTTTATACAAAAAGGGGCCCTAAAGCCCCACAATTTAATCTTATTTATTAGCGCTATTTTCGCTACCAAACATATCAATTTTTTCTTCAACTAAAGCTTGAACTGCGTTTGTTCCTGGAAGAAGAAGTTTTCTTGGGTCAAAGCCCTTGCTTTGTTGGTCTTTTCCAGCTTCGATATATTCTCTAGTTGCCTTGGCAAAGGCGATTTGGCATTCTGTATTTACGTTAATCTTAGAAACGCCTAGGCTGATAGCTTTTTTGATTTGATCATCAGGAATACCTGTACCACCGTGAAGTACTAATGGCATTTTAACTGCATCAGAAATTTCTTTAAGTCTATCAAAGTTTAGACCTTGCCAATCAGCTGGGTATACACCGTGGATATTACCAATACCTGCTGCTAAGAAGTCTATTCCGCAAGCTGCAAGGTTTTTACATTCTTCAACGTCTGCAAGTTCACCAGCAGATGTAACGCCGTCTTCTTCTCCGCCGATACCGCCAACTTCACCTTCTACTGAGATGCCTTTTTCGTGAGCAAGTTTAACAATTTCTCTTGTTTTTTCAAGGTTTTCTTCGATTGGGAAGTGAGAACCATCAAACATTACAGAAGTATAGCCTGCTTCTATACAAGCCTTTGCTCCCTCATAAGAACCGTGGTCTAAGTGGATTGCTACTGGAACAGTGATTCCAAGTGCATCGTGTAAGTTTCTAACAAGATTGGCAACAGTTTTGAAACCACCCATGTATTTTGCTGCACCTTCACTAGATGAAATTATTACAGCAGTCTTTTTTGCTTCAGCAGCAAGTAGGATTGCTTTTGTCCATTCTAGGTTATTTGTATTGAAGTGTCCAATAGCGTAGCCATTTTCATAGGCTAGGTCTAACATTTCTTTTGCATTAACTAACATATTATCTCCTCCGGGCTGTGCCCTATTTAATTCTATATATTATATCATACCTATCTTGGATTAATCTTCCAAATCTTTATAGATATTTTCACAAACTAATTTTATTGCCTCGTCAGCATCTAGGTTTTTATTTTCCATTTCAGCTCTGGTTGAATATTCGATAATAGAATTTACGGCATCTTTTCCAACGGTAATCCTATATGGGATACCGATTAGGTCCCTGTCATTAAATTTAACTCCTGGACGTTCATTTCTGTCATCAAGAAGAACATCTATTTTCTTTGCTTTTAATTCTTTATAGATTTTTTCAGCTAAGTTTGCTTGTTCTTCATCATTTGGTTTAATTAGGGTAATTATTACTTCAAATGGAGCGACGCTTGTTGGCCAGATAATACCCTTATCGTCATGGTATTGCTCAACAACAGCAGAAATTGATCTTGATATACCTATACCATAAGAACCCATTATAAATGGCTTAGAAACCCCATTTTGGTCTAAGAAATTAGCCTCAAGGGCTTCTGAATATTTTGTTCCAAGTTGGAAGATATTTCCTACTTCTATCCCTCTAGCAGCCTTATATGCACCTGATCCGTCATAAGCTTGGTCACCTTCTTTTGCAAGAGTTAAATCTTCTGCTGTTTCGCCTTCGAAATCTCTGCCATAGTTAGCGTTTATATAATGGTAACCAGCCTTGTTAGCTCCTACTACTAGGTTATTAATTTGTGTAAGAGATTTATCTATAATAATTCTTGCATTTTCTAAGCCGATAGGTCCTGTGTAGCCAGGTTGTGTATATTTTTCGATTGTTTCATCGTCAGCCATTTCAATTTCATGCTCTGGCACCTTTAGATAAGAAATCATTTTTGCCATATTTAGTTCCCTATCACCAGGTATAAAGACAAATACAGGCTCTCCCTCAACAATAAGGTCTATTGCCTTAGCGCATTTTATTTTATCTTCATTTAAAAATTCGCTAACATCTTCTATTGTTTTCTTGTCAGTTGTTTTTATTAGTTCTAGTTCTTTTTCATCTTCTTTTATAGCTTGAATTATGCTTCTTGCTTTTTCATCTGTATAGGCAGAATCACTGTTTTCTGTATAAAGAATAATTCCTTCTCCAGACTCAGAAAGGGCTATAAATTCGTGTGATTTGCGACCACCCATGGCTCCTGTGTCGCCTTCAACTACTTTGTAGTCAAGTTTCATCTTATCAAAGGCAACCTCATAGGCTTTCCACATATTCATGTAAGATTTTTCAAGGCCTTCTTGGTCAGCATCAAAAGTGTAGGCATCTTTCATGAGGAAGTCCCTAGACCTATTGATTCCAAATCTCGGTCTCTTTTCATCCCTAAATTTATCAACAATTTGATATAAATTTAATGGTAATTGTTTGTAGGAATTTAGTTCGTCCTTTATAAGGTCTACAAAAGATTCTTCAGCAGTTGGACCTAGAGCGTATTCCCTGTCATGTCTATCCTTTAATTTAAACATCTCAGGACCAAAGGTCTCCCATCTGGTTGACTTATCCCAAATTTGTCTTGGTTGGAGGATTGAAGTTGAAACCTCAATTGCTCCATGGCTATCCATTGCATCTCTAACTATAGTTTCAATTTTGTTTAAAACTTTTTGTCCAAGAGGTAAAAAGGAATAAATTCCTGAAGCTTGTTGCCTAATAAAAGCACCTCTTACTAACAATTTATGGCTGGCTGTTTCTGCATCAACCGGATCTTGTCTTAGGGTTGGCATATAATAATTTGATAATCTCATTAATTCACACTCCTCATTGAAAGACCAATTCTTTCTTTTTTCTTATCTATTTCTATAATCCTAACACTTACCACCTGTGAATTTGTTAATTCATCATGTGGATTTTTTACAAACTTATCGGAAATTTCTGAAACATGGACTAGGCCATCTGTTCCAACTCCAATATCTACAAAGGCGCCAAAGTCAGTTATATTTCTTACCTTGCCCTTAAGAACCATGCCAACTTTCAAATCATCTATGCCCATTATTTCCTTTTTGGTAAGGACTTCTGGGTTATCTTCCCTTGGATCGCGTCCAGGTTTCTTAAGTTCTGCAATAATATCTTCTAGGGTCGGTATGCCTACTTCTAGTTCTTCGGCAACTTTTTTTACATCTATCTTATCTAAATCCAAATTCTGAATTTTTTTGGCTATCTTATAGGATTCCGGGTGGACTCCTGTGTTATCCAAAATCTCTGGTGATGATGGGAATCTTAGAAAACCTGCTGCGAGTTCATAGGTTTTTTTGCCCAATCCCTTCACATCTAAGAGGTCCTTTCTATATACAATCTTGCCATCTTTGAAGTCTTCTTCTATCCTCTTAGCGAGATTTTGATTTAAACCTGACACGTAGGATAAAAGCTTGTAGGAGGCATTGTTAATAGCAACTCCTACTTCATTTACCGCATCTTCTACGACCTTCGCTAGCTCTTCGTCAAGTTTTTTACCATCAAGATCGTGTTGGTACTGGCCAACACCTATATGTTTTGGCTCAATTTTTACAAGTTCAGCCATGGGGTCTTGGAGTCGCCTTGCCATTGATATTGCACCTCTGATTGTAACATCAAGGTCAGGAAATTCTTCTTTACCAAGGCTTGATGCAGAATAAACACTGGCACCCGCCTCATTTACTATGGCATAGGAAACTCCATCTACTTCCTTGATTAATTTATCTACAACAAGTTCTGTTTCCCTAGAAGCAGTTGCATTTCCAAGTGCTATCAAAGTTACTCCATATTTTTTAATCAAGGATTTTAAAGTTGCAATTGCTTCTTTTTCTTTCTTGTGAGGTTCTACTGGATAGATCACAGCTTGGTCTAGGTATTTTCCGTTTTTATCAACCACTGCTACCTTACATCCTGTCCTAAAACCTGGGTCAAGACCCATCACCACCTGGCCCTTGATAGGTCTTTGAAGTAAGTAAGGCTTTAAATTGTTTCCAAAAACTCTTATAGACTCATCACTGGCCTCTTCAGTGAGTTTATTACGTAGCTCTGTTGTAATTGAAGGTAACATCAATCTCTTGTAAGCATCATCTATTGTGAGTTCTACAAGTTCTTTTTGATAAGGATTAAAGTCCCTATCTTGGCTAACAAGCTTGTAAATTAAACTTTTGTTATAGGCGTCTGAAAATTCGATTTTTACAGTAAGTATGTCTTCCTTTTCTGCCCTGTTAATGGCTAGAACCTGGAAAGACTTGAGATCTTTTAATTTTTTAGAAAAATCATGGTATGATTCGTATAGACTATCCTCTTCTGCCTTAAGACTTGTAAGTAAAGATGCTCTTAGTAGTCCGTCACGCCTAATTATATTTCTAGCATCAATGGTGTTTGCAATATCCTCTGCAAGGATATCAAGAGTTCTTTCTATAACTTCCTTCTCATCCTCTAGGCCTTCCTGGAAATAATCCTTAGCTGCTGCTAGAGCGTCTTCTTGATCAGATATTTCTGTAAGAAGTTTCTCTAAAAATCCTTCTAGACCAAATTCTCTGGCAATATCCGCCCTTGTCTTTCTCCTTGATTTATATGGGGCGTAGATATCTTCAAGAATGGTTAGAGAATTACTTGCAAGGATTTCTTCCCTGAGTTCATCTGTCAACTGACCTTTTTCATCAATTAACTTTATAATTTCTTCTTGTCTTTTTTCTATATTACGGAGTCTAGAAAGATTTTTTTCTATTTCTCTAATCTCAACGTCGGTAAGATTTCCTGTAACTTCCTTCCTATATCTTGCTATAAAGGCAACTGTTGAGCCTTCATCGAGAAGTTTAATTACATTTTCTATTCTTTCTTCATTAATATTTAATTCTTTTGATAAAATTTCTGTAATATTCATATTTTCCTTATAATAATATAATTTTTAATAAATAAATAAGTATCAAGTGGACTGGGTAGAAGGCATAAAAATACCACTTATTATAGGTACCTCTCTTGCCATTATATAAGAGTATAAGTGGTATAGAAAGGTAGACCATGTAAGGTATCGATAAGTAATCCCCACCAATCCTTGCCTCAAAGGCAAAGCCTATTAGAATTGCTATAGCCGTTAAAAGCCTGCTTTCTTTAGCAAGATATATCAGGGCTATAACCACAATTGCCCTCGAATCATAGTCCGTCATGAGAAATCCTGCTAAAAAATAAAATCCTAAAAAAATTAAAAAGCCAAAACCTAATCTTAAGAATATATTTGTCTGGCTTGCCAAAATTTTTTCCCATAGATAAACCATCAAGGCTCCTAGAAATAAGGAGAAAAATACATTCTGACTGTAGACAAAAAAACCAGTGCCTGAAAATACTAAGTCAAAAGGTATTTCTGAAACCAAGGCAAACATAAAAAGTCTTTTCAAATACTTTCCACGATTCTTGGTCAAAATAATTCCCTGAACAGCCATAAAAGAAAAAAGTGGCATGGAAATTCGCCCAATGAGCATAAATAAGTCTGCAATCTTGGTAAACTCCATCATATATAAAAGTTCAGATTGGGCCAAATGGCTTAAAAACATGGCGCTACAAGCGATTATTTTTAAATGACCGCTTGTTAAATAAGGGCGATCCACTTGCCAAGCTTTCATAAAGCTCTTGTTTTCACACATCTAATAATTCCCCTTGATAAAGTTTATCTTATATTTAGGGAAGACCATTGAAATATCTCTGCCAGAAGGCTTTACGCTCCCGTCCTTATCCATATCAACAATTTGGCTTGGATCAAAAAATACCAATTTAAAATCCTCATTAAGTTTGGAAATGACTGTTAGTTCAAATTTATAAATTTCTTTTTCAACGCCATAAGCAATGAGAAGGTCTATAAACCTACCATAGTCGTAATCATTATAATCGTCAAAGCTTAGCCTTATTTTATATTCATGTTCTTCTTTTATATAAAAATTAGCTCGCTTGCTAGTGTAGGAATGTTCATCACCTGTTTTAAGGTTTGTAATAGTAATCTTTGTAATATTTGGATTTGATTCCTCCATTAATTTGATTACATCATTATCTGTTATGTCTTTTTCAATATTTTTTATCATTTCCATATTCTTTGCTTCTTTGTTTATCTCAGAAATGGAAATAGGTTTAGCAGAACTCGGCTTTTTTCCTTCTTTATTATTAATCTCTGATGATTTTTTAGAAGGGGTACTATTATTATTTATATTCTTTCTTACAACCCTGCCATAATTTTTACTTGTCTTGTCTTCAGGATCATAAAGATAAGCCTTTATATCATCAAAATCCATATCGTCTTTTATTGGGAGGCTTTCCTTTTCACTTAAATATAAATAAGTAGAATAAAGGGTCTTGAAGGCCATATATAAAAAAGATAGGCTTGTTAAAAGTGAGATGATGTTTTTTGGTAAATAGGAATTAAAATTAACTAGGTTAATAATAAGCATAAGGAAAAATGGGCCTATACCTGTAAATTCCATAAAATTTTGAAGGCTTGACTTTTCTTCTTCACTAGTCTTCCTTTTGCTCATCTTTACAACCATTACTATTACCCTGATAAGGAAATTTAAAAATCCAACAACATAAAGCCCAGTTATTATTTGCTGAGCTATTGGATAATAGGTATAGATTTCAAATGGAAGTGACCTAATGGTGTAGTCAATCAAAAAGGTGTTAGCTATTAAAAATAGTCCAGACTTCCTGAACGTCCTTGATATAATAAATATTAAAAGCAAAACCACAAATCCGCCTATGGCAAAACCCAATATTTGGTTATCTAATATTAAATTGTAAATTTGATTTATTATTACGTCTATATCCATAATGTCTCCATTATATAATTATATCAATTTCCTTGATTTTAACAATATTTATTTGACTTTTTTTAAAAAACTAAGACAAAGAAAAAATTTAAAACCCCTCCATCCGAATTTTGAATATTGGGGTCTGAGCTTAAAGGTGTTTAATAAGTCAGTTATATCAAATTATATTCGAAAAACAATAGTCTAGCTTTCTTAAAAATCTTAATTTCCACAAGTAATAATTATTTTAGTCTTTAAGTAAAATAATTATTACTTCCTATCTAAAATATTTCGTCAAGGAATTTTCAATATATAACCTAATCTGCTATTTAGATTTTGATTAACTATTGAGGAAAAATAAAAAGACTCCCAAGGGAGCCTTTGTTTTTTATGTAGTATATATTATTCTTGGTCGATTGCTTCAACTGGGCAAACTGCTGCACAAGCACCACAATCAATACATGCATTTCCGTCAATTTCGTAAGCTGCATCGCCTTGTGAGATTGCTCCTACTGGGCATTCACCTTCACATGAACCGCAAGAAATACAAACATTTTCATCTATTTTGTATGCCATAATTTCCTCCTATATTTATTATATAGTTAGTATACAACTATATACAATAAATGTCAACTATTTCTATATTTTTATACCTAAAAACGGAAAATAATGATTATTTATGCAAATTGATAATAATTATCATTTACATTTGACCAGGTCACTTGCCTTATAATATTCTTCTATTTCTACATCGTCTTCTGTCTTTACTCTCACCTTGCATACTTCTTTTACAAAATCATTAGTAAGGACGATGCCCTCTCCATCTTCTGTTTGAACCATAGTTCCTGGTCTTGGCATATATTTCCTAGCCCTAACATAATTATCTTCCTCAAAAGAAAGACAACACATTAGCCTACCGCATACTCCAGAAATTTTTGCTGGATCTAATGTTATTCCTTGATCTTTTGCCATTTTAATAGATAAAGGTGAAAAATCAGTCATAAACCTTGAGCAGCAGGATTTTTGACCACAAGTCCCATGAAAGCCTTTAAGTTTAGCGTGATCTCTTACTCCTATTTGTCTTAATTCTATCCTGTTTCTAAATATAGAAGCAAGGTCTTTGACAAGCGACCTAAAGTCAACTCTTTTATCAGCTGTGAAATAAATGGTGATTTTTGTTCTATCAAAGCTATATTCACTGTCTACTATTTTCATTTTTAGCCTATAAAAATCGGCTTTTTCTTGAGAAATTCTAATAGCTTCTTCGGCATCTTCAAGATTTTGTCTATAAATTTCCAAGTCTTTTTCTGTTGCCTTTCTTATAACTGGTGAAAGAGCTTTGTCAAACTTTTTTTCATCTATTTCAATATTGGCCAAGGCAACTTCTGCTAGCTCCAATCCATTCGAACTTTCTACTATTACCTTGTCCTTAAAATTCAGAATTAAATTATTAGCAGAAAAATAATATACCTTTCCCGCATCTTTAAATCTTATTCCAACTACATTCATTAACTTTGCCTGCCTTCTTTATATATATTTAAAAATATATTTTCAACACTCAACTCAAAATTTATATTATTTCTAAAAGACCTATATATTTTCTCAAACTTAGCTAAAAGCCTCTCTATACTAGCTAGGCTTAAATTAGTTAGGTTTTCTATATTGTAATCATAGCTAGTAAAACCCGTAAGCCCTTTGTACTTAATTGCAATGGTGTCTGATAAGATTTTTATCAACCCATCCATTAGACTTGCCTTATCTTCCCTAAAAGAAAGCAAAAAATCCCTCTCCTTATAATAGACTGCAAGGTCTCCTTGGTAAAGCTTTGAAAAAATATCCGACAATTTTTCTATATCAATGTCTAGATCATTTTTTGTAGTATTTAAGGATATTATTTGACATCTGGACCTGATAGTAGGAAGAATTTTGCCAGCATTATCAACTGTAAATACAATCAAAGAATATGACTTTAATTCTTCAAGACTTTTTAACATGGCATTGGCCGCTTCTATCCTTAAATTTTGAGCATTTTGAATTATATAAATCTTAATTTTATTATTTACTGGCCTTATTACCATATCTTTGATAAGACTTCTAATGGTTCCTATGTCGATTACGTCCTTATCAATTATTTCTATATCTGGATTTGTCTCAAGCTTTGTGCTTAATCCATATGATTCAAAGACTTTTTTAGCAAAGTCTTTTGCGTATCCGAGGTTATAGTCTAGATCTTCTCCCTCAATTATATAAGCATTTGATAGGCTATTATTTTTTAGCTGACTATCTAAAAAGCTCATAGTTGTATATATTGTTCAACGTCAATTATAAATATAGTTGCTCCACCTACGCTTATTTCTATTGGAACAGTTGAGCTTATAAGCGAACTTTCTCCTGTTGGATTTATAATTGTTGTGGTTGTGTTTCTCTTCTTGCAGTTTTTCTCAATTACACCTAGGGCTTCATCTAGTTTAGCTTCTTCTACACCTATTAATAATGTAGTATTACCCTTTTTAAGGAATCCACCAGTGGTAGATAGTTTAGTTATCCTGTATCCTTTTTCTGTTAGGGCATCAATTAAAAAATTAACATCTGCATCTTGTACTATAGCAACCAATAATTTCATCTTAGTCCTCCAATAATTGATATATGATATTTATAACATCTTCTGTCAAGTCTTCTATAGATTTTCTAGCATCTACCTTCTTGATTTCATCCTTATAAAGGTCTGCCATCTTTAGATAACCATCAAAAATAGTCTTATGGAAAGAAAAATCTTCATTTTCTAGCCTATCTGGAGAAAAATTCGCTCTTTTTCTTTCTAGGGCTGTCTTATAATCTATATTAAAAAATAAAGTAAGATCAGGTTTTAGTCCACCTGTTGCAAAGTCATTTATACTTTTTACATTTTCTACTCCAAGTGACCTGCCAAGTCCTTGATATAAAAGAGATGACATTACAAATCTATCGCAAATAACAATTTTGCCTGCCTTAAGATCAGGAAGGATTTTTTCTGCCACAAGCTGGGCTCTTGATGATGCAAATAAGAGGGCTTCGGTCTTAGAATCCATCATATGATTGTCATTGTCTATGATAATAGACCTAATCTTTTCAGAAATATCTGTACCACCTGGTTCCCTATAATAGGATATAGAGTAGTCTTTATTTTCTAGTAGCTCTTTAACTTTTTTTATTATTGTGGTTTTTCCAGACCCATCAGGTCCTTCAAAAACTATAAATTTTCCATTCATACATCCATTATACTATAAAATTACATTTTTAGTCTACTATTGTTATTCTATAAAAATTTGCAAATAAAAAAACCATTGTCCTTCTTGTAAGATCAATGGTTTTAAGTCTTATTCAGCGTCTTCTTCAGTTTCGCCAACTGTTGGTACATCTGCTGCATCTACTGCTTCAGCATCTTCATCAACGATTTCTTCTTCAGAAACTTCTTGTAGTGAGCATACTACTTCATCTTCATCAGCAAGAATTGTGATATTTTCATTTGAAGCGATATCAAGATCTGCAACAGTCATGTTGTCACCAATTGCCATTTCCTTAACATCAACATCTGCTGTTTGTGGGATGTATTTTGGTAGACATTCAACTTCAACGCTTTCAAGGTTTTGTACAAGTACACCTGTAACTTCGTTCATATCGTCTCTGTTAACTAGGACAACTGGAACTGTAACTCTGATTGATTCGTTTTGGTCGATTGCTTGGAAATCAACATGTAGGAATTGGTTCTTGTATGCGTGGCTAGTAAATTCCTTAATAAGAACTTCCTTACCTTCACCTTCGATGTCTAATGTAATAATAGTAGATGTTCCAGCCTGTCTAAGTACTTTTTCAAAATCTCTAGCTGTGAATTGAACATTTACATTTTCTTGATTTTTACCATAGATAACTCCTGGGATAAGTTCTTTATTTCTAAGTTTTTTAACTTGATTTTTACCAGTAGCTTCTCTTTTTTCTGCTTGTAAAACTATTTTAGCCATTTTGCCTCCTTATTTATTCATACTTGCTAATTATACCCCATCCACGCCTTATTTACAATATCTGTTAATCTAATTATTTTTAAATTTAATTGATTAAAATTCGACTTTGATATAAAATATAGGAAAGACAGAAAAGATAAAGAAATCATAAGGAGAATATTATGCCAAGAAAAGGAAAATTCGGCACTGTAGATATCACAGTCCTTGGAGATGAATTAAAGGTTGGCGAAAAGGCGCCAGATTTTAAGGCGGACAAGATGGACTTGACTGAATATAATTTTTATGAAGAAGAAGGAAGAAAAATAAAAATCTTATCAGTAGTGCCATCCCTAGACACTGATGTATGTGAGCTTCAAACAAAAATGTTTCAAAAAGCAACTGAATTTTTCTCAGAAAATATTGTTGTTGTTACAGTTTCAAATGACCTACCTTTCGCCCAACAAAGATTTAAGAAAGTTAAAAAAACCGATAAAATAAAATTTGTATCAGACTATAACTGCAGAGACTTCTCTAGCAAATACGGCACTCTAATCCAAGAATTGAAACTTTTAAACCGTTCTGTTTTTGTTCTAGATAAGGATAACACCATAAAATATGTCCAATACCTAAAACAAAACACTGATCTTCCGGAATATGAAGAAGCAATCAAAATCGCAAAAGAACTTGATAAGTAAAAATTAAATATAAATTATATTTTGCTCTAAAAAAGACGAGAACTTAATCCTCGTCTTTTTGTTCATCTTTCTTACGTTTTTTATCATAATTTATTTTGTAATTAAAAATTCTTCATATTTTTCCCTATCATAGACTACATCAAGTTCACCTATGAAATTTGAATACTTATCCGGATAGCAGAATGATTGCTTAAACCTATATAACCCGTCATTTGTATCTAAGCTAAAGGTGCCGCCTAGGTCTAAGTAGTCATAGCCATTTTCTAGGCACCATTGTATTTCTTCCCAAATCATATTGTAATTTGGCATCTTGTTTCTCATCTCATTTGAACTTGCGGCATAGAGATAGTAAACTTTTTTACCATAAGGAATTAGTAATGATGCAGATAAAGCCTTGTCTTCAAAATATGATACAAAAATTTCTCCACCTAAGTATTCTATTAATCTTTCGTAATAATCCTTTGGCCTATGACCTATGCCTTGCCTTTCAGCCATTATTTTTGTAAGTTCATAAAAAATATCAAGGCTTTCTTCATCTGTTTTACAAATGGTTTTAATTCCTGCTCTGATTGATTTTCTAACATTATACCTACCTTTTGGTGAAAAAGATTCAAAGATTTCATCTTCATCTTGGCTGCTTAAGTCAATTATCATATTATATCTTGGCTGGGTAAAGGCATGGGTATCTATCCCTAAAGACCTAAAATCATAACCCATTTTTCTATAATCATATAAGAGTTTTTCATCGAAATTAATTTCTGGGTCCATTCTTAATAAAAAAGCGTCATATTTATCCTTTAAAGGCTCTGCTTCTTTGATTAAGGCTTCAACAAGCTTTGTGTCTTTAAAATCACAAACAGGTCCTCTTGGGGCATATAAAAAGTGTTTTCCATTGGTATTCTTAATTCCAATTACAGACATGGCTGCAATTATCTGTTTATTTTCTTCTAGATAGACATAGTCATGGGTCCAGTTATTTTTTATTTTTGACCAATTTGTATCTTGCATTGGTCTAGCATATTCAGAATTTCTTACAAAGTCATTATATCTATTCAAATCTTGGTCATTATTTACTATAGGCATTAATATATAAGTCCTTCCACTAAAGTTAAAGTTGTAATAGATCCAATCCCATTTTTACTTCCTAAGTATTTTACATCCATATCTGAAATTGAATCGCTATCAATATCTCCTATTATCCTACCATTTTTGTATGAAGTTCCCACATCGATAAGAAGCTGGCCACATTTGAAGTAATTCTTATCGTAAAAATGAGCATTTCCAATTGCAGATATAAAAATATCACAATTCTTTATAAGGTCTTTTGGATTATTTGTAAGGCTATTAATAATAGTTACACTTGCTCTCTTAGATGCTAAATACATTGCAAGTGGCCTACCAATAATATTTGTGTTATTGGCTATTACAACTCTTTTTCCCTTATAGTCAAGTCTCACATGGTCCATAAAACTAACTACAGCCCTAGCTGTGGCTGGTAAAGCTTTTTTATCTCCATCTAAGATTTTTCCTAAACTTTTATAGGTAAATGAATCCAAGTCCTTAAGATTAATTTTTTCCTTAAGTAGGCTTAAATCTTCCTTATCTCCAAAAGGAGCAAGGATTATGAAACCGTCTTTTTTATCAAATGTAGATAAATAGTCTAGAATTTCCTCTTGACTTTCACCTTCAAAAACCTTGTCTATGTATGTAATTCCTAATTCTTTGCATCTTTTTAAAATTACTTCTTTATAGTGATTTACTTCTTGGCTAGGATTTTTGCTTAGAAGAAGGATTTTATTTGTAAAATCGTGTCCCTCTAACCTATCTATTATTTCTTTTCTTAAACTTTTTGTATTTAAAATTTCCATATTTTTCCTAATAAAAAAAACCCAAAGCTTCTGCCCTGGGCATTTGATTTTTCTTAATATATTCTTCTAGCGCCTCTATAGGCTGTTTGGAAGGATCCGTTAAAGATATTATCGTACCTAACACCTGTTTGTGGTGTAGATGCGTGGATGAAAGATCCATCAGAACTTGTTATAATACCTACGTGGTCGATTGAGCCGCCACCAAATGAGAAGAATACAAGGTCTCCTGGTTTTAAATTGTTGGTATCAACAGCATAACCATTATTAAATTGAGCTTGAGAGCTGTGTGGAAGGTTTACTCCTACTTGTCTATAAGCATAAGATGTAAGACCTGAACAGTCAAAACCAACACTTGGATTTGATGAACCCCAAACATATGAATAACCAACAAATTGGCTAGCAACATTTACAGCACCTTGGGCACCTTGACCAGCAGGGGCTTGTGTATTTATAGCTTGTTCTTGAACAACTTTTTCTACTTGTTGAACAGTTTGTTTAACTTGTTGCTTTTGTGCTTCTTGAGCCTTTCTAGCCTCTTCGGCTTTTCTTGCTTCCTCAGCCGCTCTTGCTTCTTGAGCTTTTCTTGCTTCCTCAGCCGCTCTTGCTTCTTGAGCTTTTCTTTGCTCTTCAGCAAGTCTTGCTTCTTCTGCAGCTTTTGCTTCTTGAGCTCTTTTAGCTTCAGCTTCTGCGTTTACTTTATTAACTAAATCTTGTGGATAATAGTCTGCAAGATAATCAAGACTTACATAACCTTCATTAGTTACAAACCAGTTGCCTTCAACATGGCCTACAAGTTTATCGCCAGCTTTTATTGTTCTAACGATATTATCTGAAGATGTTGCATCTTTTGTTGCTCTAATATTTAAACTTACAGTGTTTACGAATTTATCAGAAACTACAGGCGCTACAGAATTTTCTGCTAATGGAGCTACTTCTGTATTTTCCTTGTATGTAGCAACTTGTTCTTTAGCAACTTCATCTATGTTCTTATTATCATAAACAACAACATCATTAACTTCTGCTTGAGCTTTTTCTTCGATGATTTCATCTAAGTTTTTGTCATCATAGACAACTACTTCACTTTCATCTTGGCTTGACTCTGCTTTTTTCTCAGCATTAACAATTTGTTTCTCAACAAGAGTCTTGGCTGTTTTTTCTATAATAATATCTTTTTTGATCTCTTGGCTAGATTTTTTAGAATCTCTAGTCTTGCCAGCGATCTTTGTATTTTTAACTTCTTTTGTATAATCAGACTTAACGAAAGAATAAGAAGATTCAACTTCCTTATTTTCTTCAGTAATTAGTGAATTAGTATGTTTATCATTTTCTAAATCTGTTACAGTAGTAGCATATGCTGTAGCAACAACCGCTGATGCAGCTATAACTGATAATGCTGCTCCTATATTTTTCTTACTCATAAAAAATTACTCCTCCATAATTGTCATGAATAGTATATCTATTTGTTAATTGTATTTGAAATCTATGTTAATTCTATATCTTTTTAACAAAAAAGTCAATAATTAGTTACAAAAAAATTACACTTACTGGATGGTTTTTATATATATTACGAAATTTCCGAAAAAATTCCCAATATAAATAAAACATTTTTACCAATAAGTGTAAATATTAAGAGACACAATTATTAATTTGTAACCAATTGTGTAGTAATTATGTAAAGAGTAAACCTATAAGCCGTGTTCTGTCGTGGATAATCATCTATCTAGGCTTATTATTGCTAATAAGCTCAAGCGAACTACCATTTTCCGGACCGGGCCGAGCAAGCCTCCTAATGTCCTTTTTGTTCTTGCACCGGATGGGGTTTACATAGCCTGCCTATCACTAGGACAGCTGGTGAGCTCTTACCTCACCATTCCAACCTTACCAAAATTGGCGGTATACTTTCTGTTGCACTTGCCTGAGGATCACTCCTACTTGACGTTATCAAGCATCCTTGCTCTGTGGTGCACGGACTTTCCTCGTGACTTTCGTCCCGCGATTATCTGATTTACTCCCTAGTTAAGATACCCCTTTTTATCCAAAAAGTAAAACTAAATAAAGTTTCTAAATTTATCTGTTTTTGAAAAAGTATAAACTTCTTTGCTAATTATTTCTTCTATTTCTCTTTGTAATTTATATATGATGTGGTTCTCACTTGCAAAGTGGCCTACATCGGCAATTATTATGCCTTTATTTGAAAGATCCATAGCTTCATGATACTTTACATCCCCTGTTACAATTAAGTCGCAATGTTGATTGATAGCGTCTTCTATAAGAAAAGATCCAGCCCCGCCACAAATACCAACTTTTTCAATAATTTTGTCATAGTTTCCGTAGACAACAATACCACTTGCTTCTAGTTTTTCTTTTACTTCTTTAAGAAATTGATAAGCTGGTTGCTTATTAATATAACCAAACCTTCCTAATCCCAGATCTTTACCATCTTCTAGGCTCTTTATATCCCTTATCCCTAATATTTTGGCGAGATTGTCATTTACCCCGCCCTCAGCTATATCTAAATTTGTGTGAAAAGCGAAAACCGTGATGTCATTTTTTATGCATCTTTGAAGTCTATTATAAAAACCATCCCTAAAATCAATAGATTTTGTTGGGTTAAATAAATATGGATGATGTGTTATTATTAAATTTGCTTTGCTTTCTTCAAGAGCTTTGTCTATCGCACCTTCTTCCAAGTCTAAAGATAGGACAACGCCCCTTAATTCATCGTTAGGATTTCCTATCTGCAGGCCTGAATTATCCCATTCTTCTTGTAATTCAAAGGGATATTTTTCTTCTAGTTTATCTATTAATTCTCGAATTTGCATCTTTCTTCCACCTTTTCTATGGCTTTTAACCTATCTGTAATTTTCTTAATTGCCCTTTCGTCTTGAGATTTTTCCTTAATTTCTTTTAAAAATCCTTGGTTCTTTCCTTTATCTATGGCAAGTTTTTCCTTTAGTAAGGAGGTTTTGTTTTCTATATCAGTTTTACCATAATAGTATTCTTCAAAGCTTAAGTTTTGTTTTTTACCATAATAAACTTTTAAGATATCATAATACTTTCTATTTTCATAAGATAAAAAATCTTTTTCTATATAGAAACCGTGGTCATTTAAAAAGTGTCTTAACTCATAGGTATTGATATTTGAAGCAAGGACCATATAATCAAGATTTTTTGCAAAATCTAAACTTTCTTCAATAATTTCTATTATGGTATTTGCCCCCATTCCTGCAATAATAGCAACCTGATCATCTTCCCTTTCTAACCCCTTAAAACCATCTGTGACCCTTGTTTTAATTATCTTCCTTAAATCATCATCAAGTCTGTCAACAAGTTTTTGAAGGCTTGGAGCAGATATATCTGTTGCAGTAATATCGGTTGAAATCTTATTTTTTGCCAAATATAAAGGAACCAATCCATGATCGGTTCCTACATCTATAATTTTTTTATTTGAATCTAAGATATTAATAATATCTAATAATCTTTTCTTATCTTCCATTTATAAAAAATCTTTCAATAATTCACTTTTGTTTGGGGATTTTAGCTTCCTTAAGGCCTTAGCCTCAATTTGTCTAATTCTCTCCCTAGTTACATCAAATTCCTTGCCTACTTCTTCTAGGGTACGTGGAGTACCATCAATTAGGCCAAATCTCAATTGTAGGACACGTTTTTCCCTAGCTCCCAGGCAAGATAAAACATCATTTAATTGCTCTCTTAACATTGTATAATTAGCAGCCTCGCCTGGATCTATAGCTGTGTCATCTTCTATAAAGTCTCCCAAGTGGCTGTCTTCTTCTTCACCGATTGGAGTTTCAAGACTTACTGGTTCTTGAGCAATTTTTCTAATCTCAGATACCTTATCAACTTCAATACCCATTATATCTGCAATTTCTTCATTAGATGGGTCACGCCCTAAGTCTTGAACAAGCTGTCTTTGAATCCTAACTAATTTATTGATTGTCTCTACCATATGAACAGGAATTCTAATTGTCCTTGCCTGGTCAGCAATAGCACGGGTTATAGCCTGTCTAATCCACCAAGTGGCATAGGTTGAAAACTTAAATCCCCTGTTATAATCATACTTATCGACAGCCTTCATAAGACCCATATTCCCTTCTTGGATAAGGTCTAAAAAGCTCATCCCGCGACCAACATATTTTTTGGCAATGGATACAACAAGTCTAAGATTAGTTTCAGCAAGTTTTTCCTTGGCTCTTTTAGATTTTATAATATCTAATTTAAGTCTTTTAAGCTCTTCCTCTGTGAATTTCTCCTTATTTAGCATCTTTAATGACATTTCTCTCTGATCAATATTGTAGGCTAAATAAGCCGCTTCATCATCAGTAAGATACTTATTATTTTTGATAGATGCTGCAAATTCTGAAGTTTTTAAAAGATTATCAATAACCATCTGATCATTTGTCTTTATAGCATCTTTGTTCGCTGCCTTCTTTAATAGGTCGTTAAAAGATGAATAAACCATGCTAACAACTTCGTCATTTTCAATAATTTTTAGCATATGGTCAAAGGAGTCAAATAAATCACAGAGTATATTTGCATCCTTTCTTGATAAATCATCGTTTATTGAATTTTGGGCAATATTACAAATAATTATTTTTGCATTTAACTGGTCTAGCTGATCTTTATCAAGGTCATCTTCCATAACTTGCTTGAACAAAGAACCCATGTTGATAAGGCCATCTAAATCTTTGATGGTTTCAAAACTTAATTCCTCCTTATCATTCAAGGTCTTGTTGGCTTTTTCTAAAACCCTTGCTAGGTCACCAAAAAACACATCATTTGCAAGTTTGTTTTTATTTTGTTTATTAAACTTATAGCCATGTATGGACTTATAGGCTATTTCTCCAGCTTCCATGCGTCTAGCTAGGATGATTTCTTCTGTAGCTGTAAGCAAGTCGACCTTACCAATTTCTTTAAGGTACATTTTTACTGGATCATCAAGCTTAATGCCAACTAGATTATCGACAGACTTGTCTATTTCTTTTTCTAACTCTTTTTCATCAATTTCGTCTTCTTGCTCTTCTTCTTCGATGTCGTCCTCAACTTCTTCCTCTTGGTCAATCTCTGTTTCAGACTTTTCAACAATTTCTATACCAGAAGCTGTAATTTTAGAAAGAATCAGCTTTTGACTTTCCCTATCAACGTCCCTAAAATCATCAAAATTAAAAATTTGGCTATAAGTGATCATGCCATCTTGGCTTTCACTTATGGACACAAACTCCTCGATAATTTCGTCTAGAACATCATCTTCGAGCAATTTACTATCATCGCTGTTCATTATCTCTCCCCTTACTATTTATAGACCTGCCTTTAAGATTTTTTCTTTTTTGCAGTCTTTCATATAGGTTAATCTTATCCTTTAATTCGCTAACAACTATTGGATTTTTATCATCCATAACGTAGTCTAGCATATATCTATAATCCACATCGGCCTTATCAAACTTATTTACTTCCTTATTTATTAGAAAATCTCTAAAATTAAGGGCCTTAGGATTTATCAAATACTTATCAAAATAATCAGCATTTTCTTTATAGTCTTCAAGCTGATTAAAGATAAGCCTTAAAATTTCTAGTTCGTGAGCACTAATATTGGTAACTTTTTCTTCTACAACTATATTTGGCTCAGGAAAATTATCTTTTCTAATTTTTTCTTGGTGATGCTTGTTATTATACTTTGAAATGGCTCCTTTTAAAGTTTGTTTGTCTATTTCAAACAAAGAAGATACCTTATTTATAAATATTTCCCTGGTTAAATCTTGTTTAATAGAAGCTAAAAAACCTATAAACAAATTTAATTTTTCAAATTTTTCATTCTCATTTGCTTCAGAATAGCCATTTAATATCTGCTCATAAGCATAATTATACTCGTCGAGTGCCTCGTCCATTTTCTTTTCAAAGGCATCCTTGCCATATTTTTTCACAAAGTCATCTGGATCAAGGCCTTCTCCTAGCTGTATTATATTTACCCCAATATCTGCTTCTCTAAATATTTCTATAGCTCTTTTTGTTGCTTTAATACCCGCAGAATCGGAATCATAACAAATATAAATATTATCTGCATATCTCTTAGCGAGCTTTGCTTGATCTACAGTAAAGGCTGTACCAAGACTTGCAACTGCTATATCAATACCATTGTTATTTAGGGCAATCACATCCATATATCCTTCTACAAGTATTAAATCTCTTTTGTTTTGCTTTTTAAAAATATTTAGGCCATAGAGGTTAAATCTCTTCTTAAAAACCTCAGATTCTGGTGAATTTAGGTATTTGGGCATAGTATTATCAATAGCCCTACCACCAAAGCCAATTATCCTGCCGTAAGTATCAATTATCGGAAAAATCAACCTGTTCCTATACTTATCATAGTAATTTCCATTTTTAGACTTAGCTATAAGGCCAAGTTCAAGTAGGTCTTCTTCCTTAATGTTATTTGACCTTGCAAAATTTAATAAGTCATCCCAGCTATCCTTAGCAAAACCAAGCATAAATGTATTCACAATATTGCTTCTAAGTCCTCTTTTTAGAAGGTAATCTTGCGGCTCCTTATTTGTCAAAAGATTCTTATAGAAATACATCATTATATCTTTGTTGATTTCATAAAGTTTTTTTCTCTTTTCGCTCATACCAGGACTTTCATTGAAAACTAAGTTTATCCCAGCCTTTTGTGCCAGGTACTTTAAGCTATCCGGATATGACAATCCTTCTTTTTGCATTATAAAAGAAACAACGTCACCACCTGCTCCGCACCCGAAACAGTGGAATAATTGTTTCTTCCTATCTACTGTAAAAGATGGGGTCTTCTCATTATGAAATGGGCACAAGCCTTTAAAAGACGAACCCGCTTTCTTAAGGTCGACATATTCACCAATTATATCTACTATGTCAGAATTTTCTTTTATTTGATTTATCATATCATCTGATATCAATCTCATCTTCTCACCTAGTCAAATTATACTTTTCTTGTTTTTATTATCAATTGACAAAGTCTTTAATATATGATACCCAAAAAACTAAATATCCTAGCTTTAAATTATAATTAATAATTTTCACTAAATTTTTTATAAAAATATTATAAATTATTTCATATTTGTCTTAAAATTCCCTAAATTTTATAGTATAATATAGTTAGAAATTTATTACTAATAGATACAGTTTAGGAAAAAATTCAGAGGATAAAAATGGAAAAAAATAACGAACAAATATTAGAAGAAGAAAATAGTCTTAATAATTTGGATGTAAAGATACTTGACTCTCAAAAAAATACATATGACGAAAAAATTTCTAACAGGATACAATTCCATCCTTTTACCTACTTTTATTACCTGGAAGAAGGATTTGGCAAACTTTCCATTGAGAGTGAAATGATTGATGTCCACGAAGGAGACCTTGTAATTATTAATTCAAATATTGGCCACACTCTATATGTAGACAAAAGTATAAAAAATGTTAAATGCTTAGGTTTTGGTATAGAATCTATATCCATAGCTGGTCTTGAGGACGACACAGCAAAGCCTATCAATTATTTCCATATAGATAATAGGGATAAGAGTTTAAAATTTGAGGAATATTTCGAAGATATTTTCAGAGAATATAAAGGCAATGATATTTTTTCTAAAAGCCTTGCAAATGCTATTGCATCCACTCTTGTGATCAACCTTTTAAGGAAATACAGGAAATCTATAACCGTCAAACATGATAAAAAAGTCAACAGACAGATTGATTATATAAAATCATACATTGATACAAATTATAACGAGGATATTAAGCTTGAAGACCTTTCTTCAATGGCCTATATGAATAAATTCCACCTCATTTCTGAATTCAAACAATCCTACAGGATAACACCAATAGAATATTTGATTTTAAAAAGAATAGAAATATCCAAAAACTTATTAATTTCAACCAACCACACTATGGAGGAAATTTCTGCCCTTGTAGGTTTTAATTCACAATCCTATTTTAACCAAGTTTTTAAGAAAAAAGTAGGCCAAACTCCATCTCAATTTAGGAGAAAACACAGACTATAAACTATAAAAAATAAACTGAAATTTTAATTTTATACCAGAGCAAGTGAATTAACTTGCTCTTTTATTATAGGAAAAAAACAGGGTTGCCCCTGTTTTTTAATAATCAACGCCTTCGGAATAAGTATTGGTTGCGTTCCATATTAAATATTCCCTCTGGCCTGATTCATATATTGCATCTATTTGAGCTTGAACAGCATCAGCATCATAGACCATCCAATTTCCTTCTCCAATCCAAGAAGCTGTGAAATCTTGAATCCAAGGACGAGATTGTGGCCTATGGTCTAAATCTTTAAAAATTGCTTGTTCTTCTTTTAGGTATCTTGTTACAAGTTCATAAGGCTCAAGGTCTGGTTTTTCAATATCAAAAGAATATGGACCCCAGTGAGATGGGTAGATCATGGAGCACATTATATCAGCTTCATTAGATATTTCCGAAAAATCCTGTCCTATACCACTTGCTCGTCCTGCCTGAAGAGCATAACCAAATACATCAATGGCCACTGGTAGACCATAAGCTGAAATTGATTCACGCGCCTTTCTAACATAGCCTGTGATAGCTGAGACTCTCTTGTCTCCTTCATCCATCGGCTTATTTTCATACTCTCCCCTAGAATAAGAAAGAGAATCACCAAAAGTTTCAAACCCTTCTGCAAATCTAACATAGTCGTATTGGATTTCGTCAAAACCTGCCTCTGCGGCAAGTTCTCCAATTTCAATATTATAGTCTTGGACTTCCTTTAAAAAAGGATTCATAAACACTTCCCCACGACCATTGGCCCAAAGGCTTCCATCATCTTTTGTAAAACCCCATTCCGGATGTTTTTTTGTAATAATAGAATCCTTAAAAGTTGTAATCCTACCAATAACATAAATACCTCGGGAATGGAGATCTGTAATTAGCTTTTCAGCATCGAGGAGCTTTGTATTGGCATATTGGATATCTTCGTTATCTGTCTTAAAATTTACAGTAATATTGCCCCAATCGTCTTTAACGTCAATTACCACTGCGTTAAGGTTAGAATTTTCAATAAGTCCTATAATCCTACTATAAACCTCAGGGTTATTTATAGAACCTGTATTAAAATATAAGCCCCTAACTCCATCTTTAGGATAATACTTACTTTTTTTATCCTCAAAAGAAAGAAGTCTTGATGTATCGTAGTCCATGTTGTAATCGTCTGGAGTTACCCCTATTTCATAAGGTTCTCCTATTTTATTTTTTCTCGTTTTTTGCTTTTTGGATATTTTCTTCTCAATTTTTTCACTGCTTTCAAGAGCTTCTTTTAACTTGTCATTTTCTGCAAGTTTATTTTTTTTAGCACAAGCAGATAAGATTAAAATAAATATCAACAAAATGCCGAGAAAAGTTTTTTTCTTAAACATAGGTTCTCCTAAACAAAAAAGCGAGCCAGGCCCGCTTTTTGATTATTGTTTTAAATTTGTAAAGTTAATCTAAATTAGACTATTTTACGATTTTAGAAACAACTCCTGATGCTACTGTTCTACCACCTTCACGTACAGCGAATCTTAGTCCTTCTTCTAGGGCGATTGGCTTTTGAAGTGTGATTTTGAATGTTGCGTTGTCTCCTGGCATTACCATTTCTACTCCGTCTTCTAGTTGGATGTCACCTGTAACATCTGTTGTTCTGAAGAAGAATTGTGGTCTGTAGCCTGAGAAGAATGGGGTGTGTCTTCCACCTTCTTCTTTGGTTAGTACGTATACTTGTCCTTCGAATTCTGTGTGTGGGTGTACTGATCCTGGTTTTGCTAGTACTTGTCCTCTTGAGATTTCGTTTCTTTGAACGCCTCTTAGTAGTACTCCTACGTTGTCGCCTGATTCAGCTTGGTCTAGTTGTTTGTGGAACATTTCTACACCTGTTACTACAGCTTGAGATGTTTTTTCTGTTAGACCTACGATTTCTACTGTGTCGCCTACTTTTAGTGTTCCTTTTTCTACTCTTCCTGTTGCTACTGTTCCACGTCCTGAGATTGTCATTACGTCTTCTACTGGCATTAGGAATGGTTGGTCGTTGTCTCTTTCTGGGATGTCGAAGTATTCATCTACTGCATCCATTAGTTCTAGGATTTTGTCTGACCATGGACCTTCTCCACCTTCTTCTAGTGATTTTAGGGCTGATCCTACTACTACTGGGCAGTTGTCGCCGTCGAAGTCGTATTCGTTTAGTAGGTCTCTTACTTCCATTTCTACTAGTTCGATTAGTTCTGGGTCATCTACTTGGTCTTCTTTGTTTAAGAATACTGCGATTTTTGGTATACCTACCTGTCTAGCTAGTAGGATGTGTTCTCTTGTTTGTGGCATTGGACCGTCTGCTGCAGATACTACGATGATTGCACCATCCATTTGTGCTGCACCTGTGATCATGTTTTTAACGTAGTCAGCGTGGCCTGGAGCGTCGATGTGTGCGTAGTGTCTTTTTTGTGTTTCGTATTCTACTACAGATGTGTTGATTGTGATTCCACGTTCTCTTTCTTCTGGAGCTTTATCGATGTGTTCGTAGTCGATGTATTCACCTGTGCCGTATTTTTTGTTTAGGGCTTGAGTGATTGCTGCTGTTGTTGTTGTTTTACCGTGGTCTACGTGGCCGATTGTACCAATATTAATATGTGGTTTGCTTCTTTCAAATGTTTGTTTGCTCATTAAATCCTCCTAATGTACTCATATACATTATTTTACCATAATATAATAAAAAATTCTATTAATTTGTTAAAATTTATTTATTTTATTTACTTGAAAAATTTTTTTTAGCTCGTATAATTTAAAGTGTGCCGCTTTAGCTCAGTAGGTAGAGCGCTTCCATGGTAAGGAAGAGGTCCTCGGTTCAATTCCGGGAAGCGGCTCCATTTTTTATTTGCCCTTTATAGGGACTATTTTTTTCCAAATTTTTCAATAAAAAAAGAAACCCGAAGGTTTCCTCTATACCAATCCCATAAAATAAATTACTACTATAGCGACAATCTATCTACATTTAAAACTATACTAATATTGAGGCTTGCCCCAAAAAGAATAATTACAAATTTTAAAAGCCTTTTGGATGTGAAGGTGATTCCTGATTTTAAATTTTTTTCTGTATCAATTATTGTGTTTAAAAACATTCCTATAAATAAAGCGATGACTGATCCGCCTATCAAGTGTTTTGGTAGGATATTTTCTATAAATTGTGCGATAAAAGCAATTACCAGAGCCAAGGCGAGACCTGGTAAATATGATATAATTTTTTTCGTTTTTCTCCTTTTTACAAATAAAAAAAGCGTTAAAAAACGCTAAATTTATTACTTACAATCAGGGCATATTCCCCTGTAGATTACTTCAGTAGTGTCTATTGTATAATCTTTTAGCATGGCAGGTTTTTCGATTTCAAGAATTTCTAAATCCTCGATTTTGCCACAAGAATCACAAATAAAATGACCATGGCTTGGCCTTTTAAATTCGTATCTTTTTGATGCCATATTGAAATCTAGCTCTTTTACAAGATTATGAGATACGAATAAATTCAAGCTGTTATATACAGTTGCTTGACTTATAACTGGATCTTTTTCCATAAGGTCTTTATAAATCTTGTCAGCTGTTGGGTGGATAGGATGGGTTATTAAATAATCCAAAATCAAAAGTCTTTGGTGAGAAACCCTTATTTTTTTATCTTGAAGGATTTTTTTAAGTGTATTTATTCTTTTATCGGAATCACAGTCCCTTAAACTTTCTATTAAATCGTGCATATCTTCCCACACCTTTCTAGCTAATAATATACGTCAAAATGTCTATTTGTCAACATTGGGAATGATTATCAACTATTATAGTAAAATAAAATTAATACATAATAATAAGAATATTTCCTAAAAACTATCGCTCTTTAAATATTAAATCAACGATAAAATTAGATATTTTTAGTTTTAATTATAGGCAAATGGCCATAAAAAAACCTCCCAGTGAAAACTAGGAGGTTTGACTAGGATAAACCTAGTGATTTTTATAAGCTTATGCTAATTCTACTTCAGCGCCTGCTTCTTCAAGAGCAGCTTTAACTTCTTCAGCTTTGTCTTTTGCTACGCCTTCAAGAACGTTGCCTGGAGCTCCGTCAACTAGAGCCTTAGCTTCTTTTAGTCCAAGACCAGCTACGTCTTTAACAACTTTGATTACGTTGATTTTTGATTGTCCAGCTGATTTAAGAACTACGTCGAATTCTGTCTTTTCTGCTGCTGCTTCACCAGCTGCTCCGCCTGCTACTGGAGCTGCTACTGCTACTGCTGCTTGAGCAGATACGTCAAATTCTTCTTCGATTGCTTTAACTAGTTCTGAAAGTTCAAGAACTGTAAGATTTTTAATTTCTTCTAATAAGTTTGTTACTTTTTCTGATGCCATTTTAATTCTCCTTAAATTTTTAATATTATTTTATTATGCTGCTTCGTTTTCTTTTTTGCTTGCCACTTCATTAAGGGCAATTGCAAGTTTAGATATTGTGTTATTAAGATCTCCTGCAAGAGTTCTGATTGGTGCTTGTAATACATTTGCAAGCATAGAGTGTAGAACTTCTGTAGCTGGTAATGTAGCTATTGCCATCATTTGTTGGCTATTTTGATACTTACCTTCAACAATACCTGCTTTTAAAACTAATTTTTCTTCGTTTTTTTCGTTTTCTTTTCTGTAGTCAACTGCGATCTTTGGACCATCTACAAGGTCGTGTTTAGAAAATACTAGTGCGTTTGCTCCTTTTAGTTCTTCGATTAATTCATCGTAGCCTAGTTCTTGGAAAGCAAATCTCATCATTGTATTTTTGTACACTTTGTATTCAGCTTCTTTTTCTCTGAATTTATCACGTAGGTCTGTGATTTCCTTAACGTCCATACCGTTAAAACCTACAAGTGTCACTGATTGTGAACCTTCGATTTTTTCTTTGATTTCGTTGACTATCAACTGTTTAGCTGCTATAGCTTTTTCGCTCACTTTTTCACCTCCTAAGGCTAATGGTAGGTATATAAAAACCCCACTTTCATAGACACTCTAATAGTGCCTACATCGGTGGGGATGTAGTTAATTTCTCCCACCTATACGCAATAATTAAACATTTCTGTCTGCGTAGTCTTTGGTAGCCTGTTTATTTGACTTTTATATTATACAATCAATCTAGCAAAAATGCAAATTATTTTGTTTCAACTAATTCGCTTGCTCTACCTGCTTGTAATTTTACACCAGGTCCCATTGTTGATGCTACTGTGATTGATTTAATATACTTACCTTTTGCTGCTGCAGGTTTAGCCTTTACAACCTCTCCAACTAGAGCTTTGATGTTTTCAGAAAGTTTTTCAACTCCGAAAGATACCTTACCAGCTGGAACGTGGACTAAGTTAGCCTTGTCTGTTCTATACTCAACCTTACCTGCTTTGATGTCTTCGATAGCTTGTTTAACGTCGTTTGTAACTGTTCCAGTTTTTGGGTTTGGCATTAGGCCTTGTGGACCAAGTACCCTACCAAGTCTACCTACTGTAGCCATCATGTCTGGTGTAGCTATTACAACGTCGAAGTCTAACCAACCATCTTTTTGGATCTTTTCAGCGTATTCTTCATTACCTGCATAGTCAGCTCCTGCTGCAAGAGCTTCGTCTATTCTGTCGTCTTTTACGAAAGCAAGTACTCTTTGTACCTTACCTGTACCGTGTGGCAAAATTACTGTACCCCTAACTTGTTGGTCAGCGTGTCTGCTGTCAACGCCAAGGTTGAAGTGAATTTCAACAGTTTCATCAAATTTTGCCTTTGCATTTCTCTCAACAATTTCAAGTGCTTCGTTTAATTCATATTCTTTTGTAGAATCATATGAAGCTTTTGATTCTAAATATTTTTTTCCTCTTTTAGCCATTTAATACCTCCTGTGGTAAACGAGTAAACTCTCCCACTAATCTTCTACAGTGACTCCCATACTTCTTGCTGTTCCTGCTATCATGCTTACTGCAGCTTCTAGGCTTGCAGCGTTAAGATCTTCCATCTTAGTCTTAGCAATTTCTTCAAGTTGGCTTCTTTTAATTGATCCAACCTTTTTTTTGTTTGGTTCACCTGAACCTTTTGCTAGGTTGATAGCTTTTTTGATTAATACTGGTGCTGGTGGTGTTTTTGTTATAAATTTGAATGTTCTATCCGCATAAATAGTCATTTCAACCGGTATAATCATTCCAGCTTGGTCAGCTGTCTTAGCATTAAATGCTTGAACGAATTCCATAATGTTGATTCCGTGAGGACCTAGTGCGGTTCCTACTGGTGGCGCTGGTGATGCAGCTCCTGCTGGTACTTGTAATTTTACTATCGCTTTTATTTCTTTTTCTGCCATAATTTACCTCCTTGTGGTGATTCGGGTTTCCCCTCCCACTGCTTTTGACAGTGCTAAATTTCTTCTATATCACTGAATTCTAGGTCTATTAATGTGTCACGACCAAACATATCTACATATGCTTTGATATTGCCCTTTTCCATGTCGATTTCTTCGATTTTTGCAACGAAGTCTTTGAATGGGCCTGCAATGATATTTACGTCATCGCCTGGTTTTACATTGATATTAAATACAGGCTCTTTTTCCTTAACACCGAATTTTCTAACTTCAGCTTTTGTTAATGGAACTGGATCCCCGTCAGGGCCAACAAAACCAGTAACGCCTTGGGTATTTCTTATTATATACCAAGACTTACTTGTAACGTTCATTTTGACCATTACATAACCAGGAAATAACTTTCTAGTCTTTACTTTCTTTTCGTTGTTCTTAACCTCGACATACTCTTCTGTTGGTACAGTCACATCTACAATGTCAGGGTTTTGCTCATTATCAATCATCATTTGAATTTTATCAGCAACCCTATTTTCATATCCAGTATAGGTGTGTACTACATACCATCTAGCATTTTTTTCTATCTCGGTTAATAAAGCTTCCTTTTCTTCTTCTTTATTTGCTTCAAAGTTTAAAGAATCAGTCATTGTCCACCTACATTATTGTTGAAAGTAGGAAATGGAATATCTTATCAAGTCCCCAGATTGCAACTGCTGTAGCTGCACTGATGGCGATTACTAATAGAGTGTACTCTAAAGTAATCTTCTTGACAGGCCATTGGATTTTTTTGAATTCTTTGCTAACTCCTGAGAAGAAAGAATCTTTTTTCTTAGCCATTTAATCTCCTACCTTGTTTCTTTATGAACTGTGTGTTTTTTGCAGAATGGGCAGTATTTTTTAAGCTCAATTCTCTCGCTATGATTTGTTTTGTTTTTTGTTGTATCATAGTTTCTGTTTTTGCATTCTGTGCATTCTAATTTAACTTTTACTCTCATAAAACACCTCCTATTTGTCTATACGGATACTTCCATACAATCATCTATATTACCCTCTAAGTCTATACTTGTCAACACTTAATCTCTTATTTTATAAGTTTTTTTACAAATTCTTCTCTTTTTTTAACAAGTAAGACCCTTAAGTCATCTAAATCATGGTTGGAAAAGCAATAATCACTATAAGATAAAAGATCATCTTCTATGTCAGAAAATTCATATAGGCCCTCTTCTTCAAAGCTTCCAAGGTATTCGTCTTCCCTATCGTAATACACAACAGGCGGATAAGCCTTAAGCCTAGATGTATCAAAGGAAATATAAGACTCCCTAGCATAGACTTTTCCCTTTACTATAAGGAAGCTTTCCCTTATATCTATCTCTCTTCCACTTTTACAATCTCTAATCAAGACAAAGGCCGTTTTCTTTGATGGTATTTACAATTTCCAAAGCAGATTTGTTTGCAATTTCTTCAGTTTCCGCTTCTACCATAACTCTAATAAGCGGCTCAGTACCTGACTTACGTACTAGGACCCTGCCTGAATCTTTGAGATCTTTTTCGATTTTTTCTACACTTCTTTTTACATTTTCATCATCTAAAACGGTATTTTTATCTTTAACTCTTACATTAATTAAAACTTGTGGATATATTTTTAGGTCACGAACCAAGCTCTTTAGGTCATTTTTAGATTCAATCATGGCTTCCATTATCTTTAACGATGTAAGAATACCATCACCTGTGTTGGCAAATTTCTTTATAATAATATGGCCTGATTGCTCGCCACCAAGTTCTATATCTTTTTCATACATACGGTCGTGGACATTTTTATCTCCAACATCTGTCTTTTCATATTTTATTCCAAGGTCATCAAAGACCTTATAAAGACCGATATTTGACATGACTGTTGTAACAACTGTATTTGAATCAAGAGCCCCGTCTTTTTTCATGAAATTTGCTAGGATATAAAGGATGGAATCCCCATCTATAATATTTCCTTCATTATCAACTGCTATACACCTATCACAATCACCATCAAAAGCAAATCCTAGGTCAAGTTTATTTTCTACTACATATTTTCTTAGGCCATCTATATGAGTAGACCCAGCGTCCCTATTGATATTAAATCCATTTGGTTCGGCATTAATTACAAAAGTATCAGCACCAAGAGCATCGTAAACTGGCTTTGCTATTGTAAAGGCTGCACCATTTGCACAGTCAAGACCAACCTTGATTCCTTCAAAAGATTTGGTTACTGTTTGGATTAGATAGGCAATGTACCTATTTCTGCCACCAATATAGTCGACTGTCCTTCCTATGTCTTCGCCAACAGCAAGGTCAATATCTTCTATATCGCTATCTATATATTCTTCGAGTTTATATAGGAATTCATCTTCCATTTTCTCGCCATTTTTATTTATAATCTTAATTCCATTATCGTGGTAAGGATTGTGGCTGGCTGTGATCATAATTCCACAGTCGAAATCTTCTGTCCTTGTTATATATGAAACTGAAGGAGTTGGTGTAACGTGTAATAGATGGGCATTTGAACCTGATGAGGTAATACCAGCTGATAGAGCATCTTCAAACATATAAGAAGACCTTCTTGTATCTTTGCCGATAAGGATTTTCCCGTGGCCATTATTCTTTGTTGAAAAATAATCCCCAATAAATCTACCAATCTTAAAAGCATGGTAAACATTAAGGTTTTTATTAGCCTCTCCCCTAAATCCGTCTGTACCAAAATATTTCATAATATCTCCTTTTAAATTCTAAATTTTAAATCTTTATTTTTAAACATTATACCCTTTTGATATATAAAGAGAAAAATTGGGTAAAAAATTAGGAAAGGAGAAGAATATGAATTTTGAAAAACTTAACAATGAAAAATTATATATAAATGGTAAATACCAAGAAAGCCAATCCAATAAATGGATTGAGGTTGAAAACCCTGCCACAGGTGAGATCCTAGCCAGGGTTCCAAAAGCAAGTGAAGAAGAAATAAATCAAGCAGTTGAAGCTGCTTATGAAGCCTTTAAAACTTTTTCTAGGACAAGTCTTGATGAAAGAATTGCTTATATAGAAAAGTTTAAGAAATGGATGATGGACCACCAGGACGAAATTATAGAAACAATAAAACTCGAACTTGGTGTTCCAATTAAAATTGCAAAACCTGGTCAATTCGATAAGCAAATGAGAAGGGTTGATGTCTTCATAGACCAAGCTAGGAAAATCGACTACAGGATTGATATGGATGGCGGCTATGTTAGAATGGAGCCAATTGGAGTTGTGGCAAGTCTTACACCTTGGAATTATCCTTTGGGCCAAATAATAATGAAAGTTATCCCTGCCCTTCTTATGGGATGTACAGTTGTACAAAAACCTGCCTCAGATACACCTCTGACTGCATATTTTGTCGCCAAAGCCTTTGATGAAATAGGTCTTCCTAAAGGAGTCTTTAACCTAATTACAGGTTCAGGCGCACAAGTTGGAGATGTTTTAAATTCTCATCCAAAAGTTGCCATGGTTTCTTATACAGGAAGCCTAGCTGGTGGTGCATCTTCAGCCAAACACGCAATGAATACAGCGAAAAAAGTAGTCCTAGAACTCGGCGGCAAGTCTCCTGCTGTTTTTATCAAGGGAGCAGATATCAAGATGGGTGTAAAACAAGTATTAAATAGAGTTTACCTAAATGTAGGTCAAACCTGTTCCTGCCTATCAAGAGCCATCATAACTGAAGATATTTACGACGAAGTCATAAAAGAATTCATAAACCAATACGATAACTATCCTGTTGGAGACCCAGATGATCCAAAAACTGTTGTTGGTACACTCGCAGGTAAGAAACAATTTAATAGAGTTAAAGATTTTATAGAAGAAGGAATAAAGGAAGGTGCAAAACTCCTTAAGGGAGAAATCCCTCAAGAAAGCGACAAAGGTTATTATGTAAAACCTGTAATCTTTACCGATGTAAAACCAGGAATAGCTATTCACGACAAAGAAATTTTTGGACCTGTCCTTGCTATTATTAAAGTAAAGGATAAGGATGAAGCTATAGAAGTGGCTAATGCTGTAGACTTTGGTCTTTCATCAGCAGTCTTCGGCAATCCAGAAGAAGCAGAAAAAATTGCTTACCAAATAAAAGCTGGAGACGTCTACCTTAACTCTAATGGAGGAAGTCCAGAATTGCCTTTTGGTGGCACCAAGCAATCAGGTGTAGGCAGGGAAGGCGGAAAATTTGGTCTGATGGAATATCTAGAACCAAAATCAATCCACACAGCCTAATTTTTACCAACTCAAGCTGAATTTTCAGGCAAAAATTTATATTAAAATTAATTAATCATTACTAAATCTTAATGATTAACAAAACTGTTACCAGAATTGAAATATAATCAATTCTGGTATTTTTTCTATAGGATAAAAGATCAAAAAAACCAATAGAAATTTCATTTTACTATAAAAATTAACCATATCTGATATAATATAAATATGAAAAAACTAGATTATATACCAAGAACAAAATTAAAAATGATCCACGTTGAGGGTGCTTATTCTTTTGGGATTGATTCGATTTTGCTGGGAGATTTTGCAAAGATGAAGAAAAACAAAATTCTCCTCGATATTGGATCGGGTAATGGAATTTTAGCAATGATGGCAAATAGCCTTTACGATTTGGAAAAAGTCTATGCCGTAGAAATCCAAGAGGCCAAGGCAAAAATCCTAAAGGAAAATTTAGACCTTAATGGCATAAATAATATTGAAATTATAAACGAAGACTTAAACAATGTTAATTTTAAGGAAAATAGCCTAGATTACATAATAACCAATCCCCCTTATTATAAAATTGACCAAAATATCAAAAATAAGGACGAGGAATACCTAATTTCAAGGCAAGAACTATATTTAAACTTAGACGACATCTTTGCCTTTGCAAACAAAACTTTGAAGGATAAGGGCAAGCTTTTTATGATCCACAAACCAGAACGCATGGTAGAAATCTTTAATAAGTGTGGAAATGTAAAAGCGAAAAGAATACAATTTGCATCTTCTACCTACAATACCAAACCCCAGTTTATCCTAATTGAATTTGTAAAAAACGCCAAAGACGGGATAAAAATCGAAGACCCAATCATAATCTATAAGGACGGAAAATATACCGACCAGGTTAGGAAAATAAACGGAACCTACAAGGAGGACTAATGGACTACCAAATATATTTTGTGCCAACATCAATCGGCAACCTCGAAGACATGACCCTAAGGGCCATAAATACCCTAAAAGAAGTTGACTTAATCGCTTGCGAAGATACTAGAGAATCTAAAAAACTCTTAGACTTCTATGACATATCTAAGCCTCTCACTTCCTATCACAAATTTAACGAGCAAGCCAAAAGCGAAGAGCTGATAAAAAAAGCAAGCGAAGGCATGACCATAGGAGTAATTAGCGATCAAGGTATGCCTGGCATGTCTGATCCGGGAGAAATTTTAATCAAAAAATGCATTGAAAATAATATCTCGTATACAATTCTTCCTGGTCCAAGCTCTATTCTAACAGCTCTTATAGGTTCTGGTCAGGATATGTCAGCCTTCACATTTTATGGATTTATCGGCAAAAAATCCAAGGAAAAAAATGAATTGTACGAAAAGTTAAAAAACGAAGAAAAGACTTCAATTATTTTTGACTCTGTCCACAACCTTCCAAAAACTATCGAAGACTTAAAAGAAATCTTTCCAGAAAGAAAGCTTACAATTGCTAGGGAACTAACTAAAAAATTCGAGGAATACAAAACCTACACAATCAAAGACATTGATCCAGAGAAAATCACCTTTAAGGGAGAGTTTGTTCTTATTTTAGAAGGCAGAAAAGAAGAAGAAACTGATGATATTTCAAGTTTTGATGATAAAATAAGGGAAATGATTAATGACGGAAAATCTACCAAGGAAATTGTTAAAAAAATCAAAAAAGAAAGTTCTTTTTCAAAAAATGAAATTTATGAATATGTAATTAACTTTGATAAGGATTGATCAATGAAAACTACTAAAAAATCTTTATTTATAGGACTCGGCATGGTTTTAATCGCCATAGCATTTATAGGCTATGCCCTAGGCCACCCAGAAGAATCTTTTCCTTGGCCATTAGAAATTACTTATATTCTTTATATAGTCTATCTAGGATTTACAATTTATATCATAACAAAAGGATTGAAAAAGAAATAAGTAAGGAAAAATATAAACTCACTTTTTTAAAAATCTAGTGCATTGTTACATCAATAAAAAACCTCTTAACTTTATTAAATACCAGTTAAGAGGTTTTTTGCTTACATTAATTTAACTATAAATCTATCTTTATATATTTTCTTGCATTGTTATAGCAAATATCTTCCACAACCTTGCCTAAGAATTCTTCATCAGCTGGGTATTCACCGTTTTCAACTAATTCACCTATGAAATTGCAGAGGATTCTTCTAAAGTATTCGTGTCTTGGATAAGATAGGAATGATCTTGAGTCTGTTAGCATTCCTATGAATTTTGATAGGACTCCTACGCTTGAAAATACCTTTAATTGCTCAATCATCCCTTCTTTGTGGTCTAGGTGCCACCAAGCTGTTCCTAGTTGGATATTTTGCATATTATCAGGATTTGCCCTGTTAAATGATCCGCCTATTGTTGCTATTGGAAAATGGTCTTTTGGATTTAATGGGAAAATAACTGTTCTTGGTAGGCCATCATTTTCCTCAAAATCTGAAAGTAGGTTTGCAAGGTTTTCTGCATAACTTAAGTCGTTTTGGCTATCTCCACCTACGTCTGGACCTAATTTTTCAAATAAGACCTTTGAGTTATTTCTAATGACACCAACATGGATTTCCATCGCCCAATCAAGTTTTTTATATTCTTTGGCTAAGAAAATAGTAAGTTCTGTCTTATATTTTTCCTCACATTCTGAGCAAACTTTCTTACCTGATAATTTCTTTTGAACTATTTCATTAAGTTCTTCTTCGCTTGCCCTCTTGTATGGGATGAAGGCATAGGCTTGGTCGCTTGCCATACAGCCAGATTCTTTAAAATATTCCATCCTATTTACAAGAGCTTTTTTGATGTCTGAATAATTTTCAATCTCAAATCCTACTGAATCAGAAAGTTTTTTAATATAGTCTTTAAAGCCGTCTTTTTCAATATAAAGTGCATTATCAGGCCTATAGGCTGGCAATACTTTTACCTTAAAACTATCATCTTCTGCTAGGAGTTTATGGTAGGTTAAATCCTCTGCTGGATCATTTGTTGTACAAACTGCAGCAACATTACTCATCTCAATTAGACCTCTTGGCTTAAATTCATCTTTGGCCAAAAGTTCATTACATTTATCAAAAATCTCCTTAGCATTGTCCTTATTTAATGGATAATCTATACCAAAGAAATTCTTAAGTTCTAAGTGAGTCCAGTGATAGATTGGATTTCCTATTAGGTTTGGAATTACTTCTGCGTATTTCTCAAACTTTTCAAAGTCAGATCCATCTCCTGTGATGTATTTTTCTTCCACACCACAAGCCCTCATCATCCTCCACTTATAATGGTCTCCACCAAGCCAAGCTTCGGTAATTGATGGAATATTTTTATTCTCATAAATTTCCTTAGCTTCAAGGTGGCAGTGAAAATCAAATATTGGCATTTTTGCTGCATACTTATGGTAGAGCATTTGTCCAAATTCATTATTAATCATAAAATTTTCATCAAGAAACTTCTTCATATTTACCTCCTAATGGTAATAAAAATACATTTTTGTAGTAATTATTGTTAAAAATATTGGCAAGGTATTCACCCTGCCAACATAATATTAAATTAATCCTGCTGCTTGTGGTAGGCCTAGTGATATTGCTGGTACATAAGTTACTAGTAATAATCCTATTAGGATTAAAGCGTAGTACCTTAGCATGTATGGCATTACCTTGGCTAGAGTGGTATCCCCAATCTTGATTGCTACGAATAAGGTGTTACCTACTGGAGGTGTAATGTTTCCAATACATAGGTTGTAAACAATAATTAGACCAAATTGTACTGGATGAATACCAAATTCTTGAACAATCGGTAAGAATAATGGAGTAAATATTAATATAGCTGGTGTAACGTCCATGAAAGTTCCAGATATTAATAAGATTACGTTCATTATTAATAGGATGATTATTGGGTTTGTTGTTATTGATAATAAACTTTCTCCTATCATTTGTGGTATACCTGTAAAGGCCATTACCCATGATAAGATATTTGAGACACCTATCAAAAATACAACAATAGCACTCATTTTAGCTGATTCTACTAAGATATTTATTATTTTTTTGAAGTTTAGATTCCTATATAAAAGTCCTAGGATTAAGGAATATACAACAGAAATAGCTGATCCTTCTGTTGCTGTAAATACTCCTATTACAATACCACCAATTACTATCACAATTAGTCCTAAAGATGGTAGGGCAGCTAGAGTTGCTCTTCCTAGATTTGACCAAGAAAACTTGCCTTCGGTTCCCTTGTATCCTTTTTTCTTTGCTACGGCTACAGCTACTATTGTACAAGCTAGGGCCCAAATTAATCCTGGAATATATCCTGCTAGGAAAAGAGCTGCTACAGATGTACCGCCCGATACTAAAGAATAGGTAATAAGTGCATTTGATGGTGGGATTAAAAGACCTGCTGGAGCTGATGCACCATTGGTGGCTGCTGATAAACCTCGGTCATAACCTAGTTCGTCTTCTCCCGATCTAACCATAGATCCAACTGCAGCTGCAGCTGCTGAAGCTGATCCAGAAATCGCTCCAAAAAGTGCGTTCGCACCTACGTTTGTTACCAAAAGTGCTCCTGGTAATTTACCTAAAATCGCCATTACAAAGTCTACTAATCTCTTAGCAATTCCACCTTCATTCATAAAGTTTCCAGCCAAGATAAAAAATGGAATAGCTGTAAGAGTGAAGGAACTCATACCAACAAAGGTTCTTTGAGCTGCTGTTAGTACTGCTACATTTAATGGAACAGTTGACATGATTGTCACTATTGATGCTATACCAATTGAAAAAGCAATTGGCACTCCTACTATCAATAGGGCTGCTAAAACTATTAATATTACTGCTAATGCTTGTCCACCCATTATTTACCTCCCAAATTTATATCTAGGTCTTCATTTTCATATTTAGATACTTCGTTAGCATCATTTGCCAATCTTTCAGAAATCTCTGATGCAGATTTGGCTTGGAAGAACTCGACCTTGCCATCTAAGATATCCTTAATATTAAGGATACAGAATATCATATTGATTATTCCTGCTACTGGAAGAGGTATATAAAAGATTCCTATTGCAACTCCAAGTGAAGATGTCAATTGATTTAGAGCTAGGTTTGTAATCCTGATTCCACCATAGGTAAGAACTATTAGTGAAAATAGGAAGATCATTATTTCAGAGAATATGCTTGCATTTTTTTGTGTTTTAACTGATTTTGTGTCAATCAATACAGGTATATTCATGTGACCTCTTTCGCTAACAACAAGGCTTGCTCCAAAAAGAGTTGACCATGCAAACAAATATGACACCAACTCTTCGGACCATGTTGATGGGTTTGATAAGACGTATCTGGTAAATACTTGCCAAACTACAAATAATAGCATGACTAAAAGGGTACCAGCTGTTAAAAATTTCATTAGATTTTCTAGGGCTTTTCTCATTATTTTGCCTCCTTAGCTGGGTATTTTTTGTTGTATTCTTGGATTTTCTCATAAACAGGTTTTAATTTTTCGTTCCTTGATAAAACTTCTTGTGTTAAAGGTGCAACTGCATCCACAAAAGGTTTTTGATCAGGATATGAAAATTGAACTCCCATTTTTACTGCACCTTCTTTGGCATTTTCTACAGCTTTGGTCCATTCTTCTCTTTGAACCTTGTTTATAATCTTAAATCCTTCGTCAAATACTGCTCTGTCTTCTCCAAGACCTTCTAACCATTCATAGTTAGCAAGGACAATATCTGGTATCATTTGGTGCATATCGTAAGAATAATACTTACAAACTTCACCGTGACCATTATCTGTTAAACTCATTTCATTATTTTCTGCCCCGTCAATGATACTTGATTGAAGGGCTGTATATACTTCACCAAAACCCATTGGAGATGCTGAGCCTCCCAAAAGTTCCATCATCCTAACGTTAGTTGGTGATTGTTGGACTCTGATCTTTAGTCCTTTAAGGTCTTCAGGTTTTTCTACAGGTTTTTTTACTGTATAGAAAGAACGGCTTCCTGCATCAAGCCAGGTTACAGCCTCAAATCCACCATCTCTAGTAGATGTAAATATAGGGTCTGTAATTAACTTATCATCCATAACTGCATGGTAGGCATCGCTTGAAGCAAAAAGATATGGAAGGTTGAAAATTTCATAGAAATCATCAAAGGTTTCAAGTATTGAGTTACTTGCAACAACCATGTTTATAGCTCCAGTTTGTGTAAGCTGAACCATGTCAGTCTGCGAACCTAGAAGTTCTGATGGGAATACTTGCACATCATACTTATCCCCCAGATTATCCTCTATATATTTTTCAAAAGCCAATAATCCTTTGTGGGTAGGGTGGTTTTGAGATTGGTTGTGGCCAATCCTAATAATTGTTTTGCCTGCATCAGGTCCCTTATTACCGCATGCTGTAAAAACGCATATAGCAATAAATCCCAAGGCAATTTTCATAATTTTTTTAATCATAATTCCTCGATTCTGTCATATAAGCTAATTTTATTAACTTATAGGCCTATTTTTTATAATTTAATATTAAAATCAAAAGCTCATTTTAAATATTTTTATATACAAACTTATAATTTAATTATTGCTTAAACCAGGGCTGGCTTTAAAACCAAGCCCCAATCTTTAAGCTTTTTCTAAATCTATTTACTTGCCTTATCTATTGCTTCCCAAAGACCGTTTAAGTAGGCAACTCCTAAGGCCCTATCGTATAGGCCATATCCTGCCCTACCTTCTTCACCCCAAATCATTCTGCCGTGGTCTGGTCTTAGATACCCATCAAAGCCACCTTCATAAAGAGCCTTCATGATTTCATACATATCTAAAGAACCACATTTTGATAAGTGAGCTGATTCATAGAATTGTTTTTCACCAGTAAACTTAATGTTTCTTACGTGCATTGCTCCAATTTTGCCTCTTTTAGCATAATCTTTAATTATTTCTGGCACGTTATTCTCAACTCTTGATCCTAAAGATCCTGTACAAATACAAAGTGTATTTGATGGAGAGTCAACTAGGTTTACTATTTTTTCTAAGTCTTCTGGTGTAGAAGTTATTCTTGGAATATCAAAAATTGGCCAAGCTGGATCATCTGGATGTACTGCCATTTTGATTCCTACTTCTTCACAAGTTGGGATGATTGCTTCAAGAAAGTACTTATAATTTTCTCTTAACTTATCTTCGTCAATGTCTTTATACTTATCTAGTACGTCTTCAAGTTGGGCTAGTCTTTCTGGTTCCCAGCCTGGAAGTTCAAAGTTTCCTGCTCCATCTAGGATTTCGTTTACCATATCACGTGGTGAAAGGCCTTCTACCTTGGCTTGGTCAAAAGCAAGGGTGTTTGACCCATCTGGAAGAACTTTATATAATTCGGTTTTTACCCAGTCAAATACTGGCATGAAGTTATAAATTACTGTCTTTACTCCACAAGCAGCGACATTTCTAAGAGATTGTTTGTAATTTTCAATGTATTTATCCCTAGTAGGAAGACCCATTTTAATGTCTTCGTGAACATTGATTGACTCAATTATTTCACATTCAAGGCCTACAGCATGGCATTTATCAACATATTCTTGGAATACATCTTTTTCCCAAACTTCACCTGCTTCCCACTCATTCATCATTACCATTACACCAGTCACACCTGGAATTTGGGCAATGTACTCAAGTGAAATTGGGTCATTATTACCATAGTGTCTAAAAGTCATTTTCATAAGCTTATCTCTCCTTTTCTATCCTAAATATTTTTTAAGTGTAGCTCTTACACTTCCTGGACCAGCTGACAATTCTTCGAAGTATCCTATAACAATTTTATCAAGGCCAACTTCTTCTAAATCAATACCAAATATTTCTTTATTTCTTAAGATATCTTTCAAACCTTCTGTTACTTTGAAGTTTCCAAGGCTGATACCTTCAAGACTTTCTTGTAGATAATCCATCATTGGATCACTTGAAAGTTCAAAAGCTTTTCCTTCATCATTCACACCTAATAGGTATCTTAAGTAACCTGCTAGGGCCAATGGTATGAACTTAAGGTCTTCTACCTTGAGGTCCTTATCTTTCATATACCCCTTGATAGTTTGGCCAAATCTTACAGAAATCTTCTGAGATGTATCGGTTGCAATTCTTTGTGGTGTATCTGGCATAAATTTATTTGGGAATCTCACATTGATAACTTCATCGATAAAATCTTTTGGATTTATAATACCAGGATCTACTACTACCTTTAATCCCTCGTAATAACCAATTTTCTTTATTAATTTAACTAAATCTTCATCTTGCATTTCTTCTGCAATTGTTGTGTGGCCTAAAACGCAGCCATAAGTTGCTAAAACTGTGTGCAAAGGATTTAGACAGGTTGTTACCTTCATTGTTTCAACCTTATTTACAGTATCCCTATCAGTTAGGAAAACACCCGCTTTAGTGAAATCTGGTCTGCCATTTTTGAAATCATCTTCCATTACTAAATATTCAGACTCTTCACTATTTACAAATGGAGCTGTGTAAGTATTTTTTTGAGTAACTACAATATCCATATCTTCAAAACCAAGGTCTTCTACATATTTTTTAACTTCTTCAGCTGGTCTTGGAGTAATTTTATCAATCATAGTTAATGGGAAAGAAACTTTTTCTTCAAGATAATTAATGAATTCATCGCTTACCTTTCCATTTTCATTCCATTTATTAGCAATAAGCATGACAGAAGCTTTTACCTTATCACCGTTTTCTGAGCAGTTGTCAAGGCTTAGAAGTGTAAGTGGCTTTTCATTTTTATTAAATCTCTTATAAAGTAAATTGGTAACTATACTCATAAGATGTTTGCTATCTTCAGGATTATTTTCCAAATCATCCTTGACAACATCCATCAATTCGCCATTTGGAGCATAAAGGTTGTAACCTTTTTCAGTAATTGTAAAGGATGCTATTTGAAGATTATCATTTAAAAATATTTCTGTAATTCTATCAAGATCCTCTAAGGTTAAACTTTCTGCCAAGTTAGCAATTAAGTTAGTATCAAAGTTACCATCTTTGTGAAGAGTCACAGATAAGCAAAGGTTGTCGAATGGTTTGTAGGTCTTTTCAATAATTTCTGTATCAAATGTTTCAACTACAGAAATCCCCCTATCAAAATATCCTTCGTTGACCAAGTCTTGACCAATCCTAGCAATGTAAGCTCTAAAAATATTTCCAGATCCAAAAGCCAACCACTTAGGGTCTCTTATAGAATCTTCCCTTAATTGTTTGACATCATAGGATACCTTTTTGTCAACCTTTTCATTTGCTTTGGCTAAATTTTCTAAATTTAATTTCATACAAAATCCTTTCTTTTACCTTTTCATGAATCCCGTTAATTCATCAAATATTTAATAAATGGAATGCATTATTAAAAATATTTTCATAACTTTACTACCCCTAATAAGTCAATTTTAACCATGAGTTTAAAATAATATATGCGAATCCATCGTATTAATTCAACTTTTTGTAAGCGGTTACATTTTTTTGAAAATTTTTTATAGGGCTATCTGCCCTAAATTTTCTCACTAAATAAATTATTGAAAATTTAAAAAAACTGCAAGTAAAGTAGTTAGAAAGTTAGTGATAAATATCTTCGTTAACGTTTTCTCATTAGAATTATATAATATATATTCAATATAGTCAATGATTGTTAAATTTATAACTCAATTTACTTTCTTAAATTATTTTTGGAATTACTATAAAACAAGATAAAAAAACTATATTTAAATAGAATTATAAGATAATGAAAAACAGAAAAAATAATTTATTTACATAAATTTATAGTATTGGGACTTTATTCAGACACAAATGCTTTAAATTATCCCTAATTTAAATAATGATTATTTATTGTTTGTTCAAATTTCATAAAAAAACCACCCACATTGTGGATGGTTAAATTATTATTTTCTTTTTCTGTTTTTTCTTTTAGCAGCGTCGATTTTCTTTTTCTTTATAACGCTTGGTTTTTCGTAGTGTTCTCTTCTTCTATATTCAGAAAGTACACCGGATCTTGCGCATTGTCTTTTGAATCTCTTAATCGCACTGTCGATTGATTCGTTTTCTCCAACTCTGATTTCTGTCATCTCTATCCCCCCTCTCGTATATGCACGGTCTAGACGTAAATCAGCCTGGTGGCCATTGTAGGCTTCTATCGCCAAGAACATGGAAATGCATGTGAGGCACAGTTTGTCCTCCGTCTTCTCCTATGTTATTGACAATCCTATATCCAGAATCAGCTATGCCCTTATCGTGGGCTATCTTTCTGATTGCCAAAAATATCTTGCCTATCAATTCACTATCAGACTCATCAAGAGTCTCTAAACTTTGGATGTGCTTTTTTGGTATAACAAGAAAATGGATAGGTGCTTGTGGATCTAAATCGTCAAATGCAATTAACTCTTCATCTTCGTAGATTATCTTAGATGGGATTTGTCCATCTACAATCTTACAAAATACACAATCCATACTTCACCCCCATTAATATATATGTTACCACAATTATTTTTAAGAGTAAAGTATTTTTACCTTATTTCTCCAATTAATTCATCATTTTCTATACCAGTGATGATTACGTCATAGATTTCATTGCTTGGAAGTGTTTCATCTTCCACATTTACCCTAAGATAATTTGTAGAATATCCTGATTTGAAACCAGCCATATCAGATTTTTCTTCAAATAAAACTGATAATGTCTTTCCAATTTGCTTTTCTAAAAATTCTTCCCTATTAATTTTCTCAATTGCTTCCAAATCTTTTAAACGTTCTTTTTTGATATTTCCGTTAACTTGCCCCTTCATGGTGGCCGCTTTTGTCCCATCTCTTTTTGAATATTTGAATAAGTGGGTCTTAGCAAATTTAATTTTCTTTACAAAGTCCATGGTTTCTTTGTGATTTTCGTCTGTTTCTCCTGGGAAACCTACAATGATATCTGTAGTAAGTCCAGCATTTGGGAAAACTTCCCTAATTAGGTCTATTTTTTCTTTGAATATGGTTGTATCATATTTCCTATTCATGGCCTTTAGGACATCATCTGATCCTGATTGGAGGGAAAGATGGAAGTGGTCACAGGCCTTTTCTGTAGCCTTCATTCTTTCTAGGAAATCTCTTGTTATATGTCTAGGTTCCATCGATGAAAGTCGAATTCTTTCTATACCTTCTACCTTGGCCACATTTTCAATTACATCTATTAGGCTTGTCCCGTCCTTAAAGTCCTTGCCGTAGCTTGCAACGTGGATGCCTGTTAGGACTATTTCCTTAAAGCCATTTTCAGCAAGTCTTTCTGCTTCTTTAACTATGGAATCCATTGGACGGCTTACAACATTTCCCCTTGCGTAAGGTATGAGGCAGTATGAGCAGTACATATTGCAGCCGTCTTGAATTTTCATATAGGCCCTGGTCATTTCTGTTTGGTTTGAAATTTGTAGGTCTTCGAAAGTTTTTTCCTCTGAAACTGAAATGATTTGGTCAATAGCTTCCTTGTTTTGTAGCATATCCTCACATAGATCTACTACTTCTTCCTTATTTCTTGAACCTAAAATTATATCCACGCCTTCAATTTTCGCCACGTCTTCAGGTTTAACTTGAGAATAACAACCCATTACAGCTATAATCGCATCTGGATTATCCTTTCTTGCCCTTGAAATCATCTGACGGCTCTTTCTATCAGACATATTTGTAACTGTGCAGGTATTTATAACATAGACATCTGCGTTTTTTTCTTGTCTTTCAAAGCCCCTTGACTCAAATATTTCCTCGACGGCCTCTGACTCGTACTGGTTTACCTTGCAGCCTAGGGTTAGTATGTTAAATGTTTTTTTCATTCAAAAAAGTCCTTTACCTTATCAAAAAATGACTTGTCTTCCTTGACATCATCCCCACTTGCCTCAGCATAGGCCTTCAAGGCTTCTTTTTGTTCTTTGGAAAGCTTAGTTGGGGTAATAACCTTGACGTAGAAATAAAGATTACCTGTGATACCCCTTCTCTTGTCTTCGATTCCTTCATTCTTGAGGGTAAATCTTTGGCCAGTTTGAGTGCCTGCTGGGATATCAAATTCTACTGGCTTTCTAAGCGTTGCTACATTAATTTTTCCACCGAGGGCTGCTGTTGGGAAGCTAATTGGCATTTCATAATAAATATCAAGACCATCTCGCTTAAAGATCTCGTGGTCTGCTACCCTTAGGATGACATATAAATCACCGAAAGGACCTCCATTTTCCCCAATATGACCCTTACCAGAAAGTCTGATAACATTCTTATCTTCAACTCCTGATGGAATATCGATTTTGATTTTTTCTGACTTATATTCCTTACCTGAACCATGGCAATTTTTGCATGGTTTATCTATAATTTCACCAGTTCCATGACATCTATTACAAGTTACTGTTCTTGACATGGTGCCAAAAGGTGTTCTTGATACCTCATTAACCACACCCTGGCCATGGCAATCTGGACAGGTATGACTTTCTGAACCTTCTTCAGCCTTAGATCCGTGGCAAACATGACATTCTACTTCTCTTCTTACTTGGACTTCCTTACTTGTACCAAAGGCAGCTTCTTGGAAAGTAAGATTTACAACCTGCTGGATGTCCGCTCCCTTCACTGGTCTTTTGGCATTGTTCTGATAACCTTGGTTAAATATATCTCCAAATAAATCACCAAAAATATCACCAAAGCCACCAAAACCTCCACCAAAGCCGCCATTAAAGCCTGCCCCTCCGTTTTCAAAAGCAGCCGCCCCGTAGGTGTCGTATTTTTGTTTTTTCTCAGGATCTGAAAGAATTTCGTAAGCTAGGGTTGCTTCCTTAAAATTATGTTCAGCTTCCTTATCATCTGGGTTAAGGTCTGGGTGGAATTTTTTAGCAAGTTTCCTATATTCTCTTTTTATTTCATCAGTTGAGGCGTTTTTACCAACGCCCAGCACTTCATATGGGTCTCTCATTTTTCCTCCAATCACTAAAAAAAGCTATTTCACTAGGAAATAGCTCCTTTTATCAATTGTTTTTATTATACTAGCTATAGTAAATCTTTCAAAAGATTATTCTTCGTCTTCATCGATTACTTCATAGTCAGCATCAACAACGTCTTCGTCATTTCCGCTAGCTTGGCCTTGGCTTGCTTCATTTGCCTTATACATTTTTTCGCTTACCTTGTAGATTTCGTTTGTTAACTCTTCTGATAGGCTCTTGATTTTGTCAATATCGTTAGCTTTGATTGCTTCTTCAAGTTCTTTTGCCTTAGCTTCGATATTTTCCTTATCAGCACCTTCAAGTTTAGCATCTTCTACAGTTTTTCTTGCTTGGTAAACTAGGTTTTCTGCGTTGTTTTTTGCGTCTATATCTTCTTTTTTCTTCTTATCTTCTTCTGCAAATTTCTCTGCTTCTTTGATTTTCTTATCAATTTCTTCTTCTGATAAGTTAGATGAAGATGTGATTGTAATCTTTTGCTCCTTGCCAGAACCTTGATCCTTAGCTGTTACATTTACAATACCGTTAGCATCTATGTCGAAAGTTACTTCGATTTGTGGTACTCCACGTCTTGCTGCAGGGATACCTGTAAGTTGGAACCTGCCTAGAGTTGTGTTATCTGCTGCCATTTCACGTTCACCTTGAACTACGTGGATGTCTACTTCTGTTTGTCCATCTGCTGCAGTTGTGAATATTTGTGATTTCTTGGTTGGTATAGTTGTATTTCTTTCAATTAGTTTTGTAGCAACGCCACCAAGAGTTTCAATACCTAATGATAGAGGTGTTACATCTAGTAACAATAAGTCTTTAACTTCACCAGTTAATACACCACCTTGGATTGCTGCACCGATTGCAACTGATTCATCTGGGTTGATGTCTTTTTGTGGGTCTTTGCCAATTATTTTCTTAACTAATTCTTGAACTGCTGGTACCCTTGTTGAACCACCTACTAGTAGAACCTTGTCAATGTCAGATGCTGATAGACCTGCATCGTGAAGAGCATCTTCTACTGGTTTTCTAGTCTTTTCTACCAAATCGTGGGTCAATTCATCAAATTTTGCCCTTGATAGGTTGATATCTAAGTGGACAGGTTGGCCATCTACTGCTGTGATAAATGGTAGGTTAACATTTGTTGTTAGGGTTGATGATAGTTCTTTTTTAGCCTTTTCAGCTGCATCTTTAAGTCTTTGCATAGCTGTTAAATCTTTTGTTAAATCAACTCCAGATTCTTTTTTGAATTCTGTTGCAAGATAATCTACAACTGCATTATCAAAGTCATCTCCACCTAGTTTGTTGTTACCTCTTGTAGATAAAACTTCAAATACTCCATCACCTACTTCTAGGATTGAAACGTCGAATGTACCACCACCAAGGTCGTAAACCATAATCTTAGATTGGTCAGTTTCCTTATCCATACCGTATGCAAGGGCTGCAGCAGTTGGTTCGTTGATAATTCTATCAACTTTTAGACCTGCGATTTGTCCAGCATCTTTTGTAGCTTGTCTTTGAGCATCTGTAAAGTATGCGGGTACTGTAATTACCGCATTTGTTACTGTATCATTTAGATAAGCCTCTGCGTCTGCCTTTAATTTTTGAAGGATCATTGCAGAAATTTCTTCTGGTGTATATTGTTTACCATCAATTTCTGGAGATTTCCAGTCGTGGCCCATCTCCCTTTTAACTGAAGCTATTGTCCTGTGTGGATTGGTGATTGCTTGTCTTTTAGCTGTTTCACCAACTAATCTTTCTCCATCTTTTGAGAAAGCTACTACTGAAGGAGTAGTTCTATTACCTTCGCTATTTGGGATAATGGTTGGTGTACCACCTTCCATAACAGCTACTGCTGAGTTTGTTGTTCCTAAGTCAATTCCTATAATTTTTGCCATAATTTTTCCTCCTACTTGCTTACCTTAACCATAGCTGGTCTAAGGATTTTGCCGTTTAATGTATATCCTTTTTGGAATGTTTCTATAATATAATCTTCTTTAACAGTATCACTACTTTCTGTCATAACTGCGTGGTGAAGATTGTGATCAAATTTTTCGCCGTCTGATGGAATTTCTTCTAGACCTTCATTTTTAAGAGTTTTTAAGAGTTCATCCCTTGTCATTATAACTCCCATAACAAATGGGTCTTCTGGGTCCTTATCTTTAAGAGCCCTATCGAAATTATCAAGAACTGGCAATAATTTTTCTATCAAAGAGCTTGATGCAAACTTCTTAAAATCTGCTTTGGCCTTTTCTTCCCTTTGTTTGTAATTAGCAAAGTCAGCCATTAGCCTTTGGTATTTTTCTATATATTCGTTATTTCCTGAAGAATCTTTTTCATCATCAACTATTTCAGCATCTATGATTTCTTCTTCAAGTTCTTCTTCTATTTCGTCTTCTATATCCTTTATATCTTCAACTTCTTCGTCAAGATTTTCATCTTTTTTGATATCGTCTGCCAAATCATTCACCTTCCTCTTATTGATTTAATAAATCTGAAACTAGTTTTATACTCTCAATTACTTCCTTATAATTTATCCTAGTTAGACCTACCACACCGATTGTCCCAATGGTGTTTTCATCTACCTTAAAATATGAAGTTATGATTGTATTTTCTTTTAACTGGTCGATCTCATTTTCTTCTCCGATAGTGATGACAAGGCTTTTATCATTGTTATCAGTTAGAAAATCTGTAATAATATCTGGACTTTCAAAGAGATTGATAAATTCCTTAGCCTTTACTATATCATCAAATTCTTTGAATCTGAATATATTACCCAAACCCTCTATCTTGATTTCTTTTTTCGAATCTTTGTCAGATTCGTTTTTCATCTTAGTTTGGATTATATCGAGTAAATACTTATAATTGAGGTTTAACTTTTCTTCAATTTTCCTAATCTTATCAGACAAGTCTAAAATATTTGACCCGATTAAGTCTCTTTGTAAGAGCCTGTTTAAAAATTCAAGGTCTTCGTCTTCTAGACCATAATTTAACCTAATCAAGTCATTTACTATAAAACCATTATCATAAACCACTATCAAAAGCAAGGAAGATTCGCTCACCCTTAACATTTCAATATTAGCAATAGATTTGATTTGATTTTTGTAAGTAACTGATACTGCTGTTAGGTTTGTAATTCCTGCCAAAATCTTTGTGGCAGAGCTTACTATATCCGTAGCATTGTGGTATCTCTTATCTAGTGAATCTTTCAAACTAGTATAGTCTGGTCTAGGCCTTTCATTTATAAGACCATTTTCAAGTAAATAATCTACAAAAAACCTATAACCCTTGTCTGATGGGAGTCTACCGCTTGAAGTGTGGGCCTTTTTCAAGAGACCTTTTTTCTCAAGGTCGCTCATGTCATTTCTAATTGTGGCAGCTGATACATCAAAAGAATAATCATCCGCCAAAGCCTTAGAACCGACTGGCTCTCCTCCCAAGATATAAGAATTTATGATAGTGAAAAGTATCTGCATTCTTCTATCTTTCAAAGTCTTTCACTCCTTTTTAGCACTCTTTACTTCCGACTGCTAATATTAATATACTAAGTTAGGAATAATTGTCAAGTAATATTAAATCCAAATTTTTATTTTTATAAAATTATTTTTTATTTCAAGCAAAAAGTGGCAATTAAGCCACTTTTAAAAGGTTTTTATTTATATTTATAGAAGCCTTGACCAGATTCTATACCAATATGTCCCTTATTTAACATTTCTTTTAACTTAATCATAGCCTTACCAATTGGTGTTTCTTGATCATTTGCTGCTGGATTTCTGCTTAAAATATTAACTACAGTTGTGACTCCAACAATATCTATTATCTCAAATGGGCCCTTTGGTGAACCAGTACCGATTTTCCAATCCATGTCTATATCTACTGGGTCTGCCACATCATTTCCATAAAGGGTAAGGCCTGCATTAATTACAGGAACAAGGATTGAATTTAAGATATAGCCCGGTTGTTCTTTTTTGATTACAGCTGGATACATACCAATAGATCTTGCAAATTCGATAACTTCCTTAAAGACACCATCATCTGTCTTATCGTGTCTCATAACCTCGGCTAGGTTTTGTCTGTGTATATTATTTGCAAAGTGAAGACTTAAGAATTTTTCTTCCCTGCCAGTATATTCCCTAAACATAGATGGAAGTAGGGTTGAAGAATTAGTTACAAGTATGGCTTCATCTTTTAAGAATGGAGCGACTTTTTCGTAAAAGTCTTTCTTTTGGTCAACTACTTCAGCAATTGCTTCTATAACAAGGTCAGCATGACCAAATCCTTCTTCTAAGTCTGTTGTGTATATAAAACTCTTATAGACTTTTTCATTTACTTCTTTTAGTTCAGCTATTCTATCTTCAGTAATTTCTTCTTTAGATGCAAAAAATGATCTTGGGTAGTTTGGGTTTTTCTCACCAATATAAGAAGGAGCCACTTCTAATTCTTGGCTATATATTTGATGCAGACGGTCAATCCTTGGTTTGATTCTTTCGATTGAATCATCACGTCTGCCCCAAATTGTTACATCATATCCATGAAATGCGGCTGCGTAAGCGATTTGTGCACCCAATACACCTCCGCCAGCCACTGTTACTTTTTTAATTGTCATAATTTCATCTCCTTAATTCTTATATTTCCTATATACCCAAAAATATAGAAATTAAAAGCCTAGATTATTTCTACAAAAAATTCATTAGATAAGCTCATACCTTTTTTTGTAAATTTTATAGCTTTATCAATTTCAAAAAATCCATCATCTTTAAATTTATTTATTTGGTCTTTATATTTTTCCAGCAAGTCTATACCGTATTTAGCTCTAAAGACTTCTAGATTTATGCCCTCTGTTTCCCTGAGTTTGAAAATTATATATTCCTTCTCATTTTCATCCTTATCAACAAAATCCTTATTAATTATAGGTAAGTCGTTTCTCTTAAGCATCCTATCATAAATAGCAAGATTTCTAGTATTATTATATCTAAGATTTGAAAGATAACCTGCCGCTCCAATTCCAAATCCTAGATAACCTTCCTGGTTCCAATATTTTTTGTTATGAACAGACTCAAAACCTTTATGGGCAAAATTTGATACCTCATATCTATGAAGGCCAAGATTATCAAGTTGGTCTATCAAATAAGAAAAAATATCAACTTCAAGATCAGAATCCATAAGGTCAAGCTTGCCCTCTTTATCAAGGGCATAAAACCTCGAACCCTTATCCAAAATTAATGAATACCAAGAAATGTGCTTAGGTTTTAAAATTTTTACCATTTCCAAATCTCTTTTTACACTCTCAAAATCCTGGCCAGGCAAATTTAGCATGAGGTCAAAGGAAATATTATCAAAGCCAACTTTTTTAATCATTTCAATATCACTGATGGCTATTTGGCTAGTATGGTTTCTACCAATATTTTTTAAAACCGTATCATCAAAGGACTGGACCCCTAAGGAAATCCTATTAATTCCCAAAGCCTTATAGGTTTGTAATTTTTCCATGTCGAGGGATTTGGGATTTACTTCTATGGTAAATTCCTTGATTTCAGTTTTAAATTTATAAATTTCACCTACAATTTTTTCTATAAAGCTTGGATCAATATATGAAGGAGTGCCTCCACCGATGTAAATAGAATCTATAATAACATCCATCCTCTCCCTATAGAGTCTAATTTCCTTTATTAAATTATCTACATAAGGCTCTATCCAATTTTCCAAATTTGGAAAAGCTGCAAAATCACAATAATAGCACTTTTTCTCGCAAAAAGGGATGTGGATATAGGCTCCGACCTTATTCATGATGACCTGTCACTTCTATTAATACAACCTTAGCAATAGACCTTGATATAATTTTAAAATCCTGGCCTTTTTTTATTCTTAAAGCATCAGCTGGAAAATAAGTATATTCCTTATTTTCTGAAATAACCCTGACTCTGCCTTCAATTACGACAAGATAATATGAATTTTCTGTATTTTTAGAAACAAATTCATTTTCTTTCTCAAAGTTTAATCTCTTAATTATTTCGCAATCGGATTTAAATACCAATTCTTCACTAGCTTTAGGATTCTTTTTCTCTTCCACACTACCAATTTTATTGTTTTGATAATCCTCTTTTGTGAAAATAGTTTGATGGATGGGTGCCAAAATTCCAAGAGGGATTTTTACAATATGGCTGCCATAATAAGTGAAGCCTAATTTTTTTTGAAATGCCCTTGACTTAAAATTATTCCTAAAATAACCAGCTGAAATAAAATCTAGATCCAAGTCTTCAAAGGCATATTTCATAAGAGCTTTAACAGCCTCAGTCATTATCTTTTGCCTTTGAAAATCTTCGCTTAAGACAAAGCCGATTTCCTTGCCCTTCCCATCTTCAAAGTCTTTATAAAACTCATCATCCACAGGATGAAGACCGATGGAGCCAATAACCTTTCCATCCTTCTCTATGGCAAGGACGTCTTTGTTTTTCTTAAACCTCTCTAAAACTTTCCTAGTATCATCTATGCTTTCATGGTGTGGCCAACCAGCCATTTCTCCAAGTCCAGGTGTCTTTGCATACTCATAAAAATCTTCCAAATCACAATCTTTAAAGGGTCTCAAAACGAATCTGTCAGTTTTAATTAACAAATCTGTAAAATCAACTTTAATATCCATAATTTCTCCTTTGGTCTGTTAGGAATACTATACAATAATGGAATTTTTTTTAAAATTTTGTAAGATATGATTAAGTTATTTGTCTACTATATGAAGGAGGGGTCATGGATATAGAAAAAATTTATAGGATATATTTTGACGACCTTTATAGGTTTTTGCTGTATCTATGCAAAAACAAAGAAGTCGCCCAGGATATATGCTCGGAAGTCTTCATAAAATCAATGAAAAGTATTGAAAAGATAGAGGATTCAAAGGTAAAATCCTACTTATTTCAAGTAGGCAAAAATACCTATTACAATTATTACAAGAGAAACAAGAAGATTTTATTGACAGAAAGTATCGAAGATTTTGACTTGGCTTTGGAATCTTTTGAAAAAGATTTTTTAGAAAAAGAAAATTTAACAAAACTAGATATGGCAATAAATAATCTGGACAATCCTTACAAAGACGTTGTAAAATTAAGGCTTAACGAACTTTCTTTTAAAGAAATTGGAGAAATTTACCATAAAAACCAAAACTGGGCCTGTGTAGTCTTCCACAGGGCAAAAGAAAAATTAAAAATACTATTGGAGGAAAATAATGAATAATTGTGAAATTATAAAAGATTTACTTCCCCTATATAAGGAAGAACTCTTAAGTGAAGAATCAAAAACTTTTGTAGAAAACCATTTAAAAACTTGTCCAGAATGCGAAAATCTTTTGAAAGATCAAATACAAATCGAAAACAAAGAGACTAAACCCCTTGATTTTGTAGAAAAAAGGATAAAAAAAGAAAGTAGATATTTTACCCTGGCTGTCCTTGCCCTAATCGGGTCTATACTTATTTTTATCATCTCCTACCTCAATACCCCAAGGCACTTTGAGCACGAAAAGGACTTGTATAAGGTTTATAAGAGTAAAGATATCTATACCGTGGAATTTTCTGACAAGGTCAGCGGAATAGATTATATTGATACAGAAGACGCCATCTATCTTGATGCCTATACTACAAAATATGACGAGATTTTTAATAAAGAAAGGCCAAGAAAATCTCTCACCTTCCACAAGGATAAACTAAAAACTGTTCTATACCAAAACCATGAATCCATGCCAAATATGGTTATTGGATCTGGAGAAGTTCGCCAAACCCTCCTTCCAAGATTGTTTTTAGGATTTTATGCAAGACTTTCTATAATAGGCTTTGTAGGCCTTGGTCTATTAATATTTTTGATTGAAAAAATCAAAAAAAAATCCATAAGTCTACTAATAAAAACCCTTCTAATTGGGGGTCCCCTCGCACTTTTCCTAGCAATTATTGGCCTTAAGGGACTAAATACATCGACTTACTATCCAGTGACCGATTTTAAATATATCGCCTTTCTAGCTTTAGGAATCTATTTGTTTTTTATCTTCTTAAGCCTAGCAAGAGACCAAAAAAGGATGTGAATTTCACATCCTTTTAAAATAATTATTTTTATTCGTCATCTAGTTTCAATACTGATAAGAAGGCATCTTGTGGAACTTCGACGTTACCAAGTTGACGCATCTTCTTCTTACCTTCTTTTTGTTTTTCTAGAAGCTTTTTCTTCCTTGAAATATCACCACCGTAGCACTTAGCTATTACGTCTTTTCTAAGAGCTTTTACGGTTTCTCTAGCTATAATCTTACCACCAATAGCAGCCTGGATTGGTACTGCGAATTGTTGTCTTGGGATCTCATCCTTTAGTTTTTCAACAATACCACGGCCCCTTGAGTAGGCGTTATCCCTATGAACAATAAGAGAAAGGGCATCGACGCTTTGCTCATTAATCAATATATCAAGCTTAACTAGGTCTGAAACTTGGTAGTCAGTTACTTCATAGTCAAGTGAAGCATAGCCCTTAGTTCTTGATTTCAAAGAGTCAAAGAAATTATAAATTACCTCACTTAGAGGAATTTTGTACTTAATTGACACCCTAGATTCATCTATATAGGTCATATTTATTAACTCACCACGTCTAGATTGGGCAAGATCCATTACTTGGCCTATATAATCTTTTGGTGTGATAATTTCAGATATTGTTACAGGCTCCTTTATATATTGGATTTCTGTTGGGTCTGGGAAATCATTAGGATTTTGTAATTCCTTCTCATTATCCTGGCCCTTTAGCTTTAACCTATAAATTACAGATGGAGCTGTAGCTATAATATCAAGGTCATATTCTCTTTCAAGCCTTTGTGTAATGATATCCATATGCAAAAGCCCAAGGAAACCTGCCCTTAGACCAACACCTAAGGCTTGAGAATTTTCTTGCTCAAATACTAAGGATGCATCATTTACTTGGAGTTTTTCCAATGAATCTCTTAATTTATCAAAGGACTCACCTTCTGCAGGATAAATACCAGAATAAACCATAGGTAGGACTTCCTTATAACCTGTAAGTGGTTTATCAGTTGGATTTTCAACAGTTGTGATTGTATCCCCTACCCTAGCATCCTTAACTTGCTTGATAGACGCTTCAATAAAACCAACGTCACCACTCCTTAGTTCCTTAGTAGCAATCCTGCCCCTTGATGTATAGCCAACTTGGTTTACTTCAAAAACCTTGCCTGTATTCATCATCTTAATTTCATCACCAGGACGGACTACCCCTTCAAAAACTCTTATGTAACAAATTACTCCCACGTAGGAATCGTAATAAGAGTCAAAAATAAGGGCCTTAAGCGGTTTATCATCGTGATCTTCTGGTGCTGGTATGTTTTCAACAATATCTTCTAGAACGTCTTCAATATTTAGGCCAGTCTTTGCTGAAACCAAAGGTGCATTATCAGTGTCAAGACCGATTTCATTTTCAATTTCAAGCTTTACTTCATCAACTCTTGCGCTTGGTAGGTCGATTTTATTTAAAACAGGAAGGATTTCCAAGTCTTGCTCAAGCGCTAAATAAGTATTGGCCAAAGTTTGAGCTTCTACACCTTGGCTTGCATCAACAACAAGAATAGCTCCTTCACAGGCCTTAAGGGATCTTGAAACCTCATAGTTAAAGTCAACGTGACCAGGAGTATCAATTAGGTTTAGATCATAAACTTTTCCATCATTAGCCTTGTAGTGAATTTTAATTGATTTTAATTTAATCGTAATCCCACGTTCCTGCTCAAGCTCCATATCATCAAGCATCTGCTCTTTTATATCCCTTTGGCTGATATTTTCGCTTCTTTCAATAAGCCTATCTGCTAAAGTTGATTTTCCATGATCGATATGGGCAATGATAGAAAAATTCCTAATATTTTCTTTTTTCTTTGTCATATAACTCCTACTAATTAATTTCCATAAGGATTGTTGTCAATCAAACCTGCATCTTCAAAAGGATAAATCCTAAAGAATGCGTGGCCTACAATCTCTTCTTTATAAATCTGTCCAAAATCTCTTGAATCATTAGAATTGGCCCTATTATCACCAAAAACTAAATATTGCTTATCTCCTAGGACCCAGCCTGTTTGCTCTGTCTTGGCAAGGGTCTCGTCAACTGAAACATATTTTTCATCAAGTTTTTCACCATTGACATATACATCACCGTCTTTTAATTCAACAAGGTCTCCAGGAGTACCGATTACCCTTTTTACATAAAGTCTGTTTGGATAATCAGGAGCTTTCAAAATAACAATCTCTCCTCTTTTATAATCCCTAAAATGCTTGCCGATTTTATTAACCATAAGCATATCCCCGTCGTGGAGTGTATTTAGCATTGACTTTCCCGCTACCCTTGTAGCATCAATAATAAAGGCCTTAACAAAAAATGTAATAGCAAGGGCGATAAGGATGGTTTTAACCCAATCCCAAATGATATTTAATAGTGAATTTTCTTTTTTATTTTGTTTTTTTTCTTCGTTCATACTTATAACCTCTCATTCTTATTAATTATATACTAGTTTGGGTCAATTCTCAAAAATTTACATAAGATAAATAAAAACTTGAGCTTTTTAATAAATTATGGTAGAATACATAAGTCAAGCAAAACAGAAGAGAGGTGAAAAATAGATGGCAAATATTAAATCAAGTCAAAAAAGAATAGAAGTTGCTAAGAGAAATAACCTTAGAAACAAATCTAGAAAATCAGAAATCAAGACATACATCAAAAAGTTTGAAGCTGCAGTAGAAGCAGGTAATCTTGAAGAAGCTAGAGAAATCTTTAAAGTAGTTGACAAAAAGCTAAAACAAGCTGAAAGCAAAAATGTTATCCACAAAAACAGAGTAGCAGCAACTACATCAAAATTAGCTAAAAAACTAAACGCATAATAAAATGAGTGATAATCAGTAATGGATCCTAACATATGACTACTGATAATCACTCATTTAAAAGTAGAGCAGATATTGAGAGCAATATCTGCTCGTTTTTCGTTGTTTTTCAAGCAACAAAGTTGCGCAGAAAAAACAATAGAAAAACTTTATGCAGCGAAGAAGAAGCGACGCGACGAATAGGAGCGTTCTTTTTTCGTAGTCGAAAATTGCACGTGTAGTGCGAGCAAAATTTGTGCGTTTTTCATTATTTTACAAGTGCAAAGCACGCAGGAAAATAATAGAAAAACCTTATGCAGGGAAAAAAGCTCAGAGCGACGAATTTTATCCCGAGCGAGGTCAAGAAATTATTTAAATATAAGTATCAAAAAAGAGTGGACGCCCACTCTTTTTATATTCCTACAAAACCAATTAATTTCATCAATTCATCCTTCATTTCAAAGGCCTCGGATTTTGATCTTATTTCCATATCCATAAGCCTTTCATTTATATCTGTCAATTCGTCCAAGGAATAATTTCTTATATTAGCCTTAGCTTTTCTTAATTCAAAAGGACCAATTTGGGCAGCTTTCATTATAAAAGAATCATTGAAATTAGCCTTAGTCAAACTTTTTACAGCTGTCAAAATCCTAAACTGCCTTATTAACATATGGTAAATCATAAAGAGGTCTTCCCCAGATTTTACCATTAAAAGAAGAGTTTTTAATGCTTCTTTTGTATTTTTACTAGCTATGGCATCTGTAAGGTTAAAGATATTTAAATTTAAGACCTGGTCAAGCTGGTCGTCTATATCTTCTTTTTTGATGATCTCGTCAGATGAATTTGAAATTATCTTATCAACTGAATTTACAATCTCAAATAAATCAATTTCGCTATTATAAGACAGATAAGAAAACCTATTGATAATCTCATCTATATGAGCATTTGAAATCTTTTTATTATTTTTTATAAATCTTCTGCCAATAAAAGACCTTAATTCATTATTATTTAACCTATCAATTTCAACTACTGTCCCATTTTTAGAAATTTCCTTATAAAATTTCCCCTTAAATGGTTTTGTGTCTGAAAAAATCAAAAATGTTGCATATGGAGGGAAATCTTTGGCATCTTTTCCAAGCTTATCTAAAATTTCCTTATAATTTTTGACCCCATCCTTGGATAAATCTATATTTTGCCAGATAATAATCTTCCTATCTTCCATGACTGGATAGGTTTCGTAGGAATTTTTTATTGTGTCAAAATCGGTCTCTCCCTTTATTTTAATTAGGTTGAAGTCTTTTATTCTTATAAGTCTTTCTGCTTCTTCGATTATAGTTGTATTTAAATATTCTTCTTTTGAATCAAATAAATATATGCCAGATGTTTTTAAGCCAGAAAAGTTTTTAAAAAAATCAATATATTTCACCTAAAAAATCCTCCCTTCAAATATTTTTCTACCTTGACCCTATCCTTATAAAAGTTGATTTTTACAAGGCCATCAGTTTGAGTGCTGTATTTTTTAATATCCCTTACATTTTCAAGAACTTTTTTATTTGGATGGCCATAAGTATTATCCCTTCCCGCAGAAATTAAAACCATCTTTGGATTAACTTGGCCTATAAATTCTTTAGAGCTAGAAGACGCTGAACCGTGGTGGGATAATTTTAATATATCAGCCTCTACTTTAAGTTTATCTTCATAAGGTGACGATAAATCTCCCATACTTAAGATTTTATTGCCCCTAATCTCAAGTAAAAGACCTAGGGATTGGTCATTTTTATCAAGGTCCCCCTCTGCCCCATCATAGATACAGGTGATTTTACCAGATGTTAACTTAAGCTCATCACCTATGCCCATAAAACTTGGCTGGTATTTTTCTATAAATTCTTTTGAAACCTTATTATCAGTTACAATTTTCTTAATTCTAATATTTTCCCTTAATATATCAAGGTTACCAGCGTGATCAGAGTCTTCGTGACTTATGAACACCGCCTCAAGCTCCTTAATTCCAAGACTTTGTAAGTAAGGTACAAGAATCCTTTCTCCCGAATCATAATCCTTATACTTTGGCCCACCCACATCTACCATATAATATTTTCCCCTATCATTAAGCAAAAATGCGTCCCCTTGACCTATGTCTATCATTTGGTATTCAATCGGTCTATCGAGGCCTCTGACAGCCATTGATAAAAGTACAATGGCAAGAGAAGACTTGAAAAATTTATCTAAGCCTTTTTTGTTTTTTATATTTGTAAGTATAAATATAAGGGCAAAAAGGTAAAGGCTAATAAAAATGCTTTCTGCTATAAAATTAAAAGATAAAAACCTAATTTTCGCAAGTATTTCAGTCATATTAAATATTGACCTAATCATTATATCAAGGACTATAAAAACTGGCTGTAGTAATCCTTTTAAAATCGGATATAAAAATATCAGGCTAAAAATAATATACATGGCAAGTTCAAAAACAGGCACTACCAAAAAGTTTGCAATGATACTAAGAAAATTAAAATACCTAAAATAATAGACAGTAAAAGGCAAGGCTGCAATTTGGATACTGGTTGTAAAGGCTAGATTTTTCCTGATAAAACCCTCTTTAAAATAAGTACTAAGTCTTGGATAAATCTTGTAAATTGCAAGCATTGTCACAAAGGTAAGGATAAAACCTGTATTTAAGATGGCGAAAGGATTAATAAATAAAATCACAACCGCTGCAACCATCAAGGCTTTAACTCTGTCTACCCCTCGCCTTAATAAAAACCCTAGAAAAACAATTGAGCTAACTATTATTACCCTAAGAACAGAATAGGCAAAACCAATTATATAACCATAAAGACAGGCTAATATTAGTGAAAGAGCCATGGATTTCTTATAGGAAAGACCAATTTTCGATAAAATTAAAACCATAAAACTCATCAATAGATTAAGATGAAAACCTGAAATGGCGAGAATATGGGCAAGGCCCAGCTTATTTATATCTCCTTTTTCGAAAAAATTGTCCGCTAAAACCACTGAGATTACAAAGTCAGCAGAATCTTTGGATAAATTTCCCCTAAAAATCCTATTTACATAAGATGTAAAGGATCTTCTAAGACTTAGGAAAATATTGGAAGACCTTGTTCTTGTTACTTCTTGATTTAAGTTTCTAGGCTTAAATTCAAGTCCTATCCCCTTTGAAATAGCATAAGACCTATAGGAAAAGAGGTTTGGATTAGTATTTCTCCTCACAAGGTTAAGATCTCCGGCACATGAGATTTGATCTCCAATATCAAAGTCATTTTCATCAAACATGAAGGCTTTTTTCCCATTTTCAATAATTTTAATTGTATATCTTAATGAGTTTTTGCTCATTTTTTTATCAATTATAGTAAAATTTATATTTACATTTTTACTTTCCTTTGGATTAATCCTAGAAAATTTAAAACTCGCTAAAGAAAATCCCACTAGGATTACGAGAAAAAATATGGCATATTCTTTGCTTTTCCTATAAAAAAATATGGAAAGGCTTCCAAAAATAAATCCAAAATAAAGGATATTTGCGTTTTCAAAATTAATAAAGCCCAGAATTCCAAGGATTAAACCCAAAAGAAAAGGGATGATTCTTTTTTTCATAAAAACCTCTATTTCATTATATCATATGATATAATAGATTAGAGGAGAAAATCATGAAAATTTACGAAAAATATCCAGAGATTTTAACTTTCACCGCAGAAGTGAAAGATAAGAGATTTAAAAATAATATCAGCCAGCTTCTAGTAGAAAAAACAATCTTTATGCCTAGTGATGATTTTTTGATAAACGATTACAAGACTGCAGGAGGCCTTGAAGTTGTTGAAGTAAAGGAAAATAAAGGCAAGGACCTTATTTCTGTAAAGGGCAAATACACAGACGATACAATCGAATTAGTTGTTGATAAGGCTTTAAGATACAGAAACCTATCCTACAATACCGCCTACATCCTCTTTCAAATTTTCCTAGAGGGATTTTATGGTAATGTTAAAACAAACTTATTTCTAAGCGAAGACAAGGCCTATATTACCCTGCTTAAATACACATCAGACATTGATCCTGAGCTTTTTGATGAGATGATAAACTACGCCATCGATTCCAACCTACCTATCACTACGAAGGCTGGAATAACAGAAGTGGCTGGTCTTGGTACTGTGATTAATTCTTATATTAATTTTGATAATACCTACAAAATAAGAAGATTTAAGGTTTTAGATACTAGAAAAGAAGGAAAAAATACAATTATTTCTTTTGCCGCTGGTAGATAAGAATTTGACACTTTTACCTTGTTGCGGTAAATTATTAAAAGTTTAAAGAAAGGAGAAAAGAAAAATGACAATAATAAAAATAGGAAAGAAAACCCGTAACTAGTAAGTAAGGATAGCTCCTTGACTTACATATGAAAACCAAGGAGGATGCCGAGATTTCGGCACTATGAAAGAATTTAAATTTTTGATTAAAAAGATGGCTCATATGGAGCCAATCATGTTTTTACTAATCGCACTTTACGGTCTATTTGTAGGGATCAAACCCTTCTTATGGATTATTTCACCTGCCTATATTTTAGAAAACTACCAGGAAAATCCTAAAGTTTTCCCAATGTTTTTTATAGGCTTATTTTTTATTTCTTCACTAATTAGCTTTTTTGATGCCTTTGTTATGGGCAATTATAGGATGAGGATGAACCACGTCCGCTATAAGCTGATGAATATGATCACAGAGTACTCACTCTATCTCCCTTATGCCAAGAAAAAAGAAAAAGCAGAATCCGAAAAAATAAGTGATGCCATGAAGGCTGTAGAATCGCCTTGGGGCGGTGTTGGTGGCATAATGATGGATTTACCAGAAGTCTTTGCCCTTCTTATTTCGATTGGTGGATTTTTATGGATTTTTGCTTCTATGGACCTTTGGGTTCTTGCTACAACAATAATTCTAACCATAATTTCCTGGTTACTTTTAAACCAAGTTCCTAAGTCTTATGACAAGTACTGGGATGAAATGAGTCCAAACTGGGATAAGTTTTCTAAGCTTAATAATGAGATGAAATCTCCCCTATCAAAGCAAGATATTTTAATTTTTGATATCATAAGGATTTTTAAATCCTATTACGGAAAAACCAACAAGGATAGGATAAACCGCCTAGGAGAAGTTAATACAAAGACCCTTAGGATTTTTACCCTAGCAAATGTATTTAACCTAATCAGGGACGGACTTATCATATACTGGCTAATGACAGGTCTTATTGCAGGGAGGATTTCTATAGCGAATTTCTATGTATATTTTACAGCAATCTTTACCTTTATTGCCTTTAACCATCAGACCATGTGGGTTTTTTCTGATATTAGGAGAAACTTTACCATGTTTAAGCCATTTTTTAAGATAACTGAAGTTTACAAAGACGAAAATCAAGAAATTTATCCAGACCAGATGGAAATTATTCTTGATAATGTTTCCTTTAAATATCCGGGAACAGATGCATATGTATTAGAAAATATTAACCTTAGGATAAAAGACTCAGAAACAATCGCCCTTGTAGGGGAAAATGGTGCAGGTAAGTCTACACTCGCCCTTATCCTCGCAGGTCTATATGAGCCGACAGAAGGTAGGATTTTAATAAATGGAGAAGATATTAATAAATCTCATATAGACTATAAAAAGCTAATCTCAGCTGTCTTTCAAGATTCAAATCTATTGCCATTTTCCTTTAAGGAAAATATCCTAATGTCAACTGACGATAGGAATTTGGATGATATTTACAAAATGACCCACCTAGATGAAATCATAAATACCTATGATAAAAAAGAAGACCAAACTCTTTTGAGGATTCTCGATAATGACGGAGTCGACCTATCAGGTGGCCAAAAGCAAAGGCTATTTTTGGCCCGCGCCATTGCAAAATCCAAGGCTAAGCTTTTAATCCTAGATGAGCCAACAGCTCAGTTGGATGCTCTAAATGAAAGAGAGCTTTATATGCTCTATGACGATTTGACCCGCGATAAATCTTCGATTTTTATCTCTCACAGGCTGGCGTCTACCAAGTTTTGTGACAGGATAATTCATCTTAAAGACGGCCAGATTCTCGCAAATGGGACTCATAATGAGCTGATGAATACTTGCGAGGATTATAAAGACCTCTACAATCTACAAGCAGACAATTATAAGGAGGTCCTATGAAAAATATAAGAAAACTTTTTACATTAATAGACACCTACCACCCAGGTTTTACCTTCAAGGTCATTATAACAAACCTAGTCCTTGGGTTCTTGCCTCTTATAAATATCTTCGCTCCAAAGCTAATTATAGATGAGCTTATGGGACAAAAAAGAATTTCATTTTGTCTAGGCCTTGGCCTTTTGGTTATAGTCCTAGGTTTCATCAAAGAAGTAACTTACAGGGGCTTAAATAATTACCTGACCCTAGTCTTTGAAGATATGTCAGATAAACTCACTTTTAGGATAGCAAAAAAATCTTTAAGGCTTCCTATAGAAAAATCTGACTCCAAGGATGTTCAAGATATGATGGAACAGGCCCACTATGCTGTTTGGGAAATGTACACCCTCTATGACATCATAGTTTTAGTAATATCCGCTGTTATAACGGGGATTTTATCACTAGGTATTCTTGTAAAATTAAATCCAGCAATAATTATTCTATTGATTTTGCTAGTTTTAATAAATAAAAAACTCGTAAGGCTAATTAAGGAAAATGAACTAAAATACCAAGAAAATAATATTTCAGATCTCAGATCATATAGGTTTTTTGCAAAATTTGCAGCAGATCTTAGGTATTTTAAGGATATAGAAATCTATGAAGGACAAGATTTGGTCCTAGAAAAAGCAGACTTCTACCAACAAGAAATGATAAAATCATCAACTGATTACTTCAACAAAAATGGAATTTACTCTGGTATTATGAATGTAAGTGCAAATGGCTCAATAATCTTAACTTTAATTTACCTAACCTATAAATTAATCGATAAGACCATTAGCCTTGCAAATTTTACCATGTACTTTAACTCCCTAATACAAGTCATAAACGCAACTAACCTCATCCAGCAAAACTACGCCAAGGTTATTTCAGTAAATGCTCAATTAGAAGTATTTTTCAACTTCCTAGATATGGAAGAAGGCCTACTTGATAAGGGAGAAATCACCGATATTGACACAAGTGAAATTAGGATTAGATTTGATAATGTATCCTTTAAGTATCCAGCAAGTAAGGACTATGTCCTAAAAGATGCTTCTTTTGAAATAAAAAATGGAGAGACCCTGGCCCTTGTAGGCAAAAACGGGGCTGGTAAATCTACTATTGTAAAACTTTTGTGTAAATTTTACGAACCGACCGAAGGGGCTATCTACCTAAACGATATAGATATTTCTAAGATTTCAACTAAGAAATACTATGAGATCCTATCCCCTACCTTCCAAGACTTTAGGCTATTTCCATTTAGGATTAGTGAAAATATTACAAGTAAATTGAAGGAAAATATCGATGATGGTGAATACAAAAAAATGGATAAGGCCTTTGACCTTCTCAATTTATCATCTTGGATAGGAAAGCAAGTAGAAAAAGAAGATACTTTCCTAACTTATCTATTCTCAGATAAGTCAGTCGAACCATCAGGAGGAATAGGCCAGAAACTTGCCCTTGCCCGCTCAATCTTCCATGAGGGGAAATTTTTCATAATGGATGAGCCAACCAGTGCCCTAGACCCAAGGAGCGAACAGGAAATCTTTGAAAATATGCTAAAAATTTCCAAAGGTCAAACATCCCTTTTCATCTCCCACAGACTATCATCTACCAAGTATGCTGACAGGATAATTGTTTGTGACGATGGAAAAATCACAGAAAACGGTACCCACGATCAACTCATGAAAGAGGATGGACTTTATAAAGAAATGTTCACCACCCAGGCAGAATTATATGTATAGAAAAAAGCTTAGGCGAGAAATTGCCTAAGCTTTTTAGGTCTTTATAATGTCATCCCCTTATAGTATATAAAGGCTATTACAAAAACCAAGGATGCTATAAGGTTCATTGATAAGGCAATGAGAGATTTTTTCTTATAGGATTCAAGCTCTGCCAAATCCTTACTAGAAATATTTTGTATAGGATATTTTTTTCTCCCTATTAAATATGCTAACAAAAAGGCATTGCCGTTGTTTCCAGAAATATTTAAAACACCCAGTAATCTAGGATGCTTAAGTCCTCTAGCCTTGGCATCAATTTGGGTCATTTGATAGATATTGTATTGGAGGATAAAACCACCTACCACGAATACTGCTCCGCTAATTATCATTATTATTAATTTAATATCCATTTCCTTCTCCTAAAATCTTTTAATTATCTCACTATATACTAAGCCTGTTGCTATTACTGCTAGGCTAAATATAGAAATTAAGAATACTTTTTCTGGCAAAAATTCTGTAAAAAGCGCCATTACAATCATTGCTGTCAAGGCAAGACCTATAAAAAATATGAGTTTTTTATTTGATTTTACTATATCTGTTGATTCTTCCAAATGTTTCATAAAATTATCACTCCCTTTTAAGAGCTCATCAAGACTTATTTGGTATAAGTCTGATAAGGCAATTACATTTCCTATGTCAGGATAAGTTTTATTATTTTCCCAGTTTGATATTGATTGCCTTGAAACAAAAAGTTTTTCTGCAACCTCTTCCTGGGTCATGGATTTTTTTAACCTGGCATTTTTTAATTTATCTCCAATCTTCATTTTTACCTCCTAGGTCTATATTAAGAAATTTTATGTATTTAGTCTATCTATATCACTTTACACTCAAGTTTTTTTATGTAAAAACCCTTTTACATCCATTGATTTTATGAGTCTTCTTAAATATTTAACCAATTTTTCAATATATATGATAATTATATAAGGAGGAGATATGGAAGGAATTATTATTGGAGTAGTAACATTTTTTCTTATTGGAATTTTTCATCCCCTTGTGATCAAGGGCGAATATTATTTTGGGAGGAAGGTTAACAAGTTTTTTATTTTATTTGGTATAATTTTTGTTCTCCTTTCCCTCTACATCAAATCCCTTATCCCTAGCATCTTTGCTGGTGTAATTGCCTGTTGTTGTTTTTGGTCAATTGGTGAAGTTATTGAGCAAGAACAAAGAGTTCTTAAGGGTTGGTTTAAGGAAAATCCTAAGAGAAAAGCACACTATGATGAATTGAGAAATAAAAAAAATCTTGACAAGTAAAAATTTCAGCTTATAATGATAATGAACAATGTTCATATAGGAGTCATATATGATTATATCCAAAGAAAAAATCCTTAAAGAGTCTAGAGACTTGGTTGCAAGCGAAGGCTTAGATGCCCTAAGCATAAGGAAGTTAGCAAAAAAATGTGACCTTGCAGTAGGTACAATCTATAACTACTTTTCATCCAAGGATGACCTTATGATTTCAACTATAGAAAGTGTTTGGGAAGATATATTCCGAATAGAAGAGCACGACCAGGGAGCCGATGACTTTTTGAAATACCTATCGGATATTTTTACCCACCTAAGTCTTGGTATAGAAAAGTACCCAAACTTTTTTACCATCCACTCCCTAAGTTTTAAATCTCAGAGCATCGGCAAGGCCAAGGACTCAATGGCAACCTACATCGAAAAACTCAGGGAAAATTTGATTTATATACTGGATAGAGATCCTAATATCAAAAAAGATGCCTTCGACGATGACTTTACTAAGGATGATTTAGTTGAATTTATTATTTCGACCAGCCTTTGTTTTATAGTTGATAAAAATTATAACAAAGACTTGCTATTAAAAATTGTAAAAAAGACCTTATATTAACCCGCTATCCTAAGCGGGATTTATAAGGCCTCTAAATGAACAATGTTCAGTAAGGAGTTTATATGCAAAGAGTATTTGAAACAATTTTTGATATTTTTTACCTAGGAACAGTTATATTTCTCGGCACAAAAATGCTTAAAGAAGGAAAATTTAATAAAGCCTACTATTTATTCGGCATAATGGCCCTGGTCCTAGGCTTTGGTGATGCCTTTCATCTAGTACCTCGTGCCATCGCCCTTAATACCACAGGTCTAAAATCTTATACAAGATCTCTTGGCCTTGGCAAGCTAATCACATCCATTACCATGACGATTTTTTACCTCATTCTCTACTATGTTTGGAGAGAACGTTATAAAATTGGGGATAAAAAGGGACTTACTCTTACAATCTGGACCCTAGCAGTTTTGAGGATTTTGCTAGTTCTCTGCCCAGAAAATAAATTTTTAACCACTTCTTCCCCACTTACCTGGGGGATTTATAGAAATATTCCCTTTACAATAATGGGTTTAATTATAATTGTTATATTTTACCAAAAATCAAGGGAAAGAAAAGACACTGCCTTTAAAAACCTCTGGCTTACCATTGTTTTAAGCTTTGGTTTTTATTTGCCAGTTGTGCTTTTTGAACAAAGTCTACCAGCTATCGGTGCCCTTATGGTACCAAAAACTTGTGCCTATATCTGGACAATTTTGATCGGATATAAGGCTATGAAAGGAGACAAACATGACAAAAAAATACTTTAAAACATCGTTCATCTACTCACTTTTTGGCTTATTTATCGGAGCTTTTTACAGAGAATATACAAGGATTATTGGTTTTACTAGCCATACAAATTTAAGCCTTGCCCACACCCACACCCTTGTTTTAGGTTTTTTCTTATTTTTAATCTTAAGTATTTTTGCAAAAAGTTTTGATTTAAAAGAAGATAAAAAAGAAAAAAGATTTTTCAATACCTATAATTTTTCGCTAATTTTAGTAATTAGCACCCTAATCGCAAGGGGTTTTTATCAAATCTATGGCTTAGATAATAGTGGCATAAGTGCAGCCATATCCGGCATTGCTGGCATAGGCCACATAGGAATTTCATTTGCCTTTTACTTTTTATACGCTTATCTAAAAACTTATATAGAAAAGCCTTAGAAAGTTGAGGATATTACTCTCTTAAAAAGCTCTCCAGCTTGGAATTTCCGAGCTAGAGAGCTTTTTATTATATAAATTGACCTATTACTAAGATAATTAGAGATGGAATCATAATTCCTAGACCTATTAATTCTAACAAGTCTGACCTATCTCTACTTTCTTTATATTTTCGATAATAACTTGGAATTAGTAGTATAATCCCAAGTGCTAATAAGATGTAGGCAATTAATCTTAACATATTTTCCTCCTATTTTTTGTGGGCTGTCTTAAGCCTATTTTCAAGCGTAATTCCTAAAATTACATAGGACATAAATTCTATTATAATAAATAAAATTCTTCTATACCTGGTCATATCGACAAAATTATTCAAGACCAAACCCAAAACCATAAAGATAAAAGCAAGGGCGAAGGAGCCTTTGGCCATAAAATCATTTGCAAAATACCAGTTTTGCTTGGACTTCATTGAAAGTTCAGTCCTATAGCCGTATTTTTTATCAATGGGCTTATCCTTAATCATGTTTGAAATAAAACCAACAATTACAAAATAGGCTGGAAATGAAAATATTATATAGTCTTCAAATTTCATTATTCCTCCTATAAATATTTTTTAATTAAAAAGTCAAGACCAAGGGCCCAGGCCATTGAATAGGCAAAAATACTAAGTGGCTTGCAAAGAAGAATGATTGCAACAAATTTCCTTACCGACATTTCAGTAAGACCTGTTAGGTAGCAAAGAAAGTCATCTGGTGCAACTGGCAAGAAAATCGCAAGGGCAAAAAACTTGTCGTACCTATCTTCATTTAGTTTTCCCTTGTATTTATCATAAAGTTCTTCGCCAAAAATCCTAATTACAATAGACCTACCAAAGGTCCTAGAAATGAAAAACACAAGTATAGATCCTAGGCATATTGATATGTAGTTATAAATAAATCCCCAAAATGCACCAAAAATCACCACTCCTGCAACACAGGTAAGACCGCCTGGTATAACCGGCACAATTATTTGAACAATTTGCAGGCCCATAAAAACAAGGGGTGCCCAAGCTCCCTTGGCCAAAATTAATTCCCTAAAAGTATCAAGTGAATTAAAATATCCCTTGTGGAAGCCTACAAAGCCCAGGACAATACCTAATATTAAGAGGATTGCCCCTATTATATTAAAAATTTGATCTTTTACGAACTTTTCCATATTTACTCCACTGTATGATGTATGTAGTGCTATCATACACTTATCTTTACTATCTGTCAATTACTAGATTATAATACCATACTTTTGTGAATATTTGATAAAAATAGAAATTCTACAAAAAAATCCAAAGACCAGACTCGGTCAATGGATTTTATTTTTTTATACAACTATATTTAAAATTTTGCCTGGAACGTAGATTACCTTCCTAAGTTCTTTGTCTTTGATGTAGGTATTTACATTCTTATCAAGGTTGGCAAGGGCTAGGGCTTCGATTTGTGTAGCTGTTTTTGATATTGTAATCTTTCCACGCATCTTACCATTAACTTGAACTGGTAGGTCTACTGTATCAAGACTTAGCTTGTTTTCATCAAAGCTTGGCCAGCTTGTGTCTGTTAGCCTTCCTTCAAAGCCTGCCATTTCCCAAAGCTCTTCTGTTAGGTGAGGAGCTACTGGATTTAATAAAGTAATGTAGGTCTTGAAATCTTTTTTAGTAATTTTTCCAAGAGCTCTCATCTCATTTGAAAGGGTCATAAGTTGAGCTATGGCTGTGTTAAACTTAAGGTTTTCGTAATCTTCGCTTACCTTTTTAATTGTTTGGTTTGTTAGGATTTCTAATTCTTTAGAATAATCATCCCCATCTTCCACTAGGTCTAGAAGGTTATAAACTCTTTCAAGATATTTTCTACAGCCCTTGACTCCCTCATCTGACCATTTTGCAACTGACGAGAAGTCTCCCATGAACATTTCATAAGTCCTAAGTGTATCTGCACCAAAATCTCTGATGATATCATCTGGATTAATTACATTACCACGAGATTTACTCATCTTTTGGCCATCAGGACCTAGAATCATACCGTGGCTTGTCCTCTTCATATAAGGCTCTTTTGTTGGAACTACTCCAATGTCGTATAGGACCTTGTGCCAAAATCTTGAATAGAGTAAGTGGAGAGTAGTATGTTCCATTCCCCCATTGTACCAATCAACAGGTGTGTAATAATCAAGGGCTTCCTTGCTTGCAAGAGCTTCTTTATTATGTGGGTCTACATATCTTAGGTAGTACCAAGAAGATCCTGCCCATTGTGGCATGGTATCTGTCTCTCTTTTTGCAGGTTTTCCGCAGTGAGGACAGGTTGTATTTACAAATTCGTCAATCTTTGCAAGTGGAGATTCACCTGTGGCTGTTGGTGTGTAAGACTCAATTTCAGGTAATTTTACTGGTAGGTCTTTTTCATCTACTGGCACCCAACCGCAGTCATCACAGTAAACCATTGGAATTGGCTCACCCCAATATCTTTGTCTAGAAAATACCCAGTCACGGAGTTTGAAGTTTGTTTTTGCTTTGCCAAGACCCTTTTCTTCTATATATTCAATGGCTTTTTTCTTTGCCTCGCTTGCAGTAAGTCCATTTAGGAAATCAGAATTAATTGAAATTCCTTTTTCAATGTCAGTCACAGGAAGGTCTTCTTCTGAGTCATATACACGGACGATTGGCATATCAAATTTCTTAGCAAATTCAAAGTCACGTTCATCGTGAGCAGGAACTGCCATGATAGCACCTGTACCATAACCCATTAAAACATAGTCAGAAACCCAAATTGGAATTTCTTTTTCATTTAGGGGATTAATTGCGGATAGACCATCAATCATTACACCTGTCTTATCCTTATTTAATTCTGATCTTTCAAAGTCAGATTTAAGACTTGCTTGGTGTTGATATTCTACAATTGCATCGTAGTTTTTAATTTCATCTTTATATTTTTCAAGGATTGGGTGTTCAGGAGATACAACCATGTAAGATACACCAAAAATTGTGTCAGGTCTGGTTGTGTAAACTGTTAGCTTTTCTTCCTTGCCCTTGATTTTGAAATTAACATCTGCACCGTGGCTTCTACCAATCCAGTTGATTTGGCTAGTCTTTATCCTGTCTTCAAAATCAACTCCTTCAAGGTCATCGATTAGCCTATCGGCATAGGCAGTTATCTTTAGCATCCATTGGTTTTTAAGCTTATGCTCAACATCTGCCCCACATCTTTCACACTTGCCGTCAACGACTTCTTCGTTTGCAAGACCAACAAGACAAGATGGACACCAGTTTACTGATGTTTCAGACTTATAGGCAAGACCCATCTTATACATTTGTAGGAAAATCCATTGGGTCCACTTATAATATTCTGGATCTGTTGTATTGATTTCCCTATCCCAATCGAATGAGAAACCAATAGATTCCATTTGTCCCCTAAAGTGGTCGATGTTTTTTTCTGTAATGATAGCAGGGTGGATTTTATTTGCTATAGCATAGTTTTCAGCAGGTAGACCAAAGGCATCCCAACCCATGGTATAGATTACATTTTCACCCTCAAGTCTTCTCTTACGGGCAACTACGTCTATAGCTGTGTATGGACGTGGGTGGCCAACGTGAAGGCCTTGGCCTGATGGATATGGAAATTCTACAAGTGGGTAAAATTTCTTTTTATTAGGGTCTATTTCAGACTTAAAAGTTTTTTCTTCTTTCCATATTTTTTGCCATTTTTTCTCAATGGCATTTGGATTATATTCCCTCATCTTTCCTCCTAATTTTCCCTTGCAAAGGCGTTTACATACCTAGGGTAGGCTATTACGTCTCTGATGTTTTTCATGCCTGTCACATACATCATGGCTCTTTCAAAACCTAGGCCGTATCCTGAGTGGACAACTGTACCAAATCTTCTTAGGTCAAGGTAGTTTTGGTATTCTTCTGGCTTTAAGCCGTTATCAATCATAGATTTTACAAGCTCGTCGTATCTTTCTTCCCTTTGAGAACCACCGATTAATTCTCCAACACCTGGCACAAGCATATCAAAGGCTGCAACAGTTTTGCCGTCGTCGTTTCTCTTCATATAGAAAGCCTTGATGTCTTTTGGATAATCTGTTACAAATACTGGACCACCTACGATTTTTTCTGAAAGGTATCTTTCGTGTTCGGTTTGTAGATCCATGCCCCATTCAACTGGGAATTCAAATTTTTCGCCAGATTCTTTTAGTAATTCGATTGCCTTTGTATAGGTAATTCTTGCAAATTCAGAATCACGAAGCTTTGTTAGTCTTTCAATTAAGCCCTTGTCTATCCATTGGTTGAAAAATTCAATTTCGTCTTTGGCATTTTCTAGGATAAAGTCAATGGCATATTTTATCATATCTTCAGCTGTATCCATGCAAACATTGTAGTCTGCAAATGCCATTTCAGGCTCTAGCATCCAGAATTCTGCAGCATGTCTTGGTGTGTTTGAAACTTCTGCCCTAAAGGTAGGACCGAAAGTATATACATTACCAAATGCAAGGGCATAGTCTTCTGCTTCAAGTTGGCCAGATACGGTCATATATGATTTTTTGCTAAAGAAATCTTTGGTGTAATCGACTTTTCCGTCATCTCTTCTTGGTGGGTCGTTAGGGTCGATTGTTGTTACGTTAAACATCTCGCCTGCACCTTCAGCATCGCTTGCTGTGATGATTGGTGGGTTTACATAAACAAAGTCTCTTTCTTGGAAGAACTTATGAAGACCAAAAGCTAGGATTGAACGAAGTCTAAAAACAGCCCTGTAGGTATTTGTTCTTGGTCTAAGGTGTGGGATAGTTCTCATAAATTCAAAGGTTTGTCTTTGTTTTTGAATTGGGAATTTTTCTGATGATTCGCCTAAAACGGTGACCTTACTTGCTTGGATTTCGTAAGGATTTTTGTTATTACCTGTCCCAACAAATTTTCCTTCTACACATAAAGATGCAGATAGGTGTTGTTTATCAAGTTCGTCATAGTTTTCGATTTCTTTTCCAACTACAACTTGTAGGTTCTTAAAAGTAGAACCATCATTTAGATCGATAAAACCTACGTTTTTGCTAAATCTTGAGTTTCTTATCCAACCTTCGATTTTTACTTCCTTATCAACAAACTTATCAGCTTGTCTCATTAATTCTCTAATCTTCATTTTTGCCTTCCTTTATTTTTTCTAATCTTTCAATCATTTCTTTTTCATAGCCTAAATATTTTGCCTGGTAAAATTTTTCACCAGCGAAATCATCTGGCAAATAATTTGTATCTACATAACCACCGTGATCATGAGGGTATAAGTATTCTTCTGTAATCAGATTTTTGCTTCCAGCGTAATGGCTATCCTTTAATTTGTTTGGTACGGTCTTATCCAGATTTGTCCTTACAAAATCGAGGGCCTTATCTATTGCAAGATAGGTAGAATTTGACTTGACCGCTGCCGCTAGGTAGGTCACGGTTTGGGCAAGAATTATCCTTGCTTCAGGCATGCCTATCTTATTTACAGCCTCAAAAGTCGAATTAGCCAAAACTAAGGCATAGGGATCAGCGTTTGATATATCCTCTGCCGCAAAAATTATCATCCTTCTTGCTATAAATTTTATATCTTCTCCAGAAACTAGCATCTTTGCCAAATAATACAAACTCGCATCTATATCAGAACCTCTCATCGACTTGATAAAGGCCGATATGGTATCATAGTGCCTATCACCATTTTTATCATATACAGCAATTTTTTTACTTGTAGAATTCTCTATAGTTTCAGAGTCTATTTCTATTCTACCATCTTTTTCATTTTCTGAAAATATGGCGATTTCTAAGGCATTTAAAAGGGCTCTCGAATCACCATTTGAATATTTTATTAATTTATCCCTCGCAGATTGGCTTAGGTTTATATTTTTATTTTTTAAAACCTCATCAGTATTTAGGGCAAGGTCAATCAAATCACTAAGGTTTTTTTCTGTAAGTTCTTTTAATTCAAAGACATACATTCTTGAAATCAAGGCCTTGTTTACTTCAAAATAAGGATTTTCCGTTGTTGCACCAATTAATATAATTGTAGCATCCTCCACAAATGGAAGCAGATAATCTTGCTGGCTCTTGTTAAACCTATGGATTTCATCAACAAATAAAATAGTTTTTTTATTTTCGTAGGCTAGGTTATCCTTGGCGATTTGAATTTTTTCCTTTAAGTCTGCAATACCACTTGCCACAGCTGAGACTTCTTCAAAGGCCATGTTGGTTGAATTTGAGATAATCTTTGCTAGAGTTGTCTTGCCAACGCCAGGTGGCCCATAAAAAATCATCGAGTAAATCCTATCAGCCTTAATCATCCTTCTTATGATTTTGCCCTCTCCTACCAAGTGGTCTTGGCCTATGTAGGCATCTAGACTTTTTGGCCTAAGCCTATCTGCAAGAGGTGCAGATTTTTCCATTTCAATTTTCCTATTTAGTTCAAATAAATCCATTTTTCTTCCTTAAAGAAAAAAGATGCTAAGAATTAGCACCTTTATCATCTTTTAAATTTATAATCTCCTCATAGAAGGACTCCAAATCCTTAAATTCCCTATATACAGAAGCAAATCTGACATAGGCTACAGAATCAAGGTCTTTTAGCTCATCCATAACAAGCTCGCCTATATATGTTGAGGTCACTTCTTTATTACCAGTGTGGTTGACTTTGGTTTCGATATTTTTTGCTACTTCTTCTATTTGATCCATAGATACTGGACGTTTTTGGCAGGATTTCACTATCCCTGATATGACCTTTCTTGGGTCAAAGGCTTCTCTAGTATTATCCTTTTTTATAATCATGACTGTAGAATCTTCGTACCTTTCGTAGGTTGAAAATCTCTTGTCACAATCTTCGCAAAGCCTTCTCCTACGGATGGCCCTGTCATCGTCAGTCGACCTTGAGTCAACTACCCTAGTATTGGTTGAGTTGCAATAGGGACATCTCATCTTATTTTAAGAAGTCTGGAAGATCTATATCATCAAAAGGATTTGATGATTTTCTTTGTTGGCTAGGTTGGGAATTTCTTTGTGGAGCTCTTAGTTCATCAGCTCTATTAGTGTTTCTATCATTCCTACGAGATCTAGAACTATTGTCAAAACCTGTTGCTATAACAGTAATCTTGATTTCATCTCCTAGAGATTCATCTTGTCCAACACCAAAGATGATGTTTGCATCAGAGTCAATTGATTCTCTAATTAATTCTGCAGCTTCATTTGCTTCCATTAATCCAACTTCAGCAGCTGTAACGTTAAGTAATACTGCGTTTGCTCCGTCAATGCTTGTTTCAAGAAGTGGAGAATTAACTGCAGCCTTAGCAGCGTCAACAGCTCTATTTTCTCCACTTGCCCTGCCGATTCCCATGTGAGCAATACCTTGATCGCTCATGATTGATTCAACGTCTGCAAAGTCAAGGTTGATTACGTTTGGTACTGCGATTAGCTCTGAAATACCGCTAACTGCATCCATAAGTACTTGGTCAGCCATTTGGAAGGCCTCTACCATTGATGTTCTTTTTTCAACTATTTGTAAAAGTCTATCATTTGGAATAGTGATTAGTGTATCTACATTTTCTTTAAGTTTTTCAATACCTGCTTCTGCTTGAGTTGCTCTTTTTCTACCTTCGAAAGTAAATGGTTTTGTAACTACACCTACAGTTAGGATGTCCATTTCCTTAGCAACTTGAGCTACAATTGGAGCTGCACCTGTACCTGTTCCACCGCCCATACCAGCTGTGATAAATACCATGTCAGCGCCCTTGATTGCTTCTTCAATTTCACCCTTAGATTCTTCTGCTGCTTTTTCTCCAACACTTGGATTTGCACCAGCACCAAGACCTCTAGTTAGTTTTTCACCAATTTGTAGTCTTAAATCTGCGTTTGATTCTTGAAGAGTTTGTAGGTCTGTATTTAGAGCTAAAAACTCTACTCCTGATAGTCCGTTATCTCTCATTCTGCTGATAGCATTGTTGCCACCACCACCAACTCCTATAACTTTAATCTTAGCTAAAGAGTTGTTGTCCATATCAATGTTAATATTTGCCATAAAATCCCCCATTGTTTTTTTCTACTTATTAAGATTATTACTAAAAGACTTCTATTTTACAACCACAAGAGGATTATCTCCATTGTTTAAGTTGATACTTGCAGCTTCTAGTCCCTTGCTTTTAATGTCTTGTAAAATTTTCTCTAGCAATTTAATTTTATAAGAACTATTATTTAAATCGCCAAATTTAACCTCAATATCTTGTATCATTATACCAATATCAAGCTTATTTTCCAAATTTAATTGGCTTATGCTGCCTATCAAAGAGGAAGCTTGTACTTCTTTTATAAAATCTTGACTTGCCTTAGATGAAGTAAAGCTTTGTCCAAGTGTAGTTTCAATTCCCTTAGTCTTTATTTCTATAAGCCTTGCCTCTTTGCTGTAAGGTTTTTTATCAGTCACTAAGCCATTGTTTGTAACTGTGATTTCCTTGCCGTATTTTTTAATCACAAACATAGGAAAATCTTCTTCTACCTTAACTGATAAAATCTTTGGAAAAACCTTCCTCACCTTAGCTGTTTTTATATATTCTAGATTTTCTATATCATCTTCGTACTTAGTTGGATTATATAATAAAATATTTTTACCTAGAGGCGACTTGAGTTTTTTTATAATCTCAGTATCCTCGGTGACCCTATTTCCATTTATGTATATATCCTGGATTTTCATAAAAGGGTGGGTGTAGAGATTGTAAAAAACTCCTAGTAAAAAAGCTAAAACCAAGGAAAAAATAAAAATTTTTGAATTTCCTCTTTCTTCTTCCTTGCTACGTTTTTTTGCTATATACTTTTTATTAAATACCCTAGATCCTTTTTTTATTAACCTATCGTCGTTATTATTTGTCATTTATATTAGCTCTTTGATTTGCTGATAAATTTTATCTAAGGCATCTTCATCAGCAAGGTCGCAAGCTTTCTCCCCCATTTGTTTAATTTTTTCCCTATCTTTTATTATACTCATAATCTCTTTTTTTAGGAGGGCACCCGATAAATCTTTTTCTAAAATCATTAAACTTGCTCCATGGTCGACATAGGTACGGGCATTATATTCCTGGTGGTTTTCAGTTGTGTAGGCTTTTGGAATTAAAATCGAAGGTCTTCCTACTGATGATATTTCAGCAAGGCTCATAGCTCCGCTCGATGCGATTACCAAATCCGAAACCCCGTAAAATAGGTCAATATTATCAATATAAGCAAAGGCTTTTAGGTATTTTGATTTATGAGCTTTTTCTATAAAATCATCGTAAAACCTATTTCCTGTTTGGTGGAGGAGGTAAAATTCTCCATTTAAGTCCTCACTCATTTCAATAACTGCCTTATTTAAAGCAAAGGACCCATTTGATCCGCCAAAGGAAAATACAACTGGAATAGATTTGTCAATGCCTAGTTCATTTAGGTCTTCATCTGTAAATGATAAATCAAAATTATTTCTAACTGGATTTCCTGTAACTACTATATTGTCCTTGTTTTTAAAATGTTTGGCAGCTTCCTTATATGAAATTAAAACCCTGTCGACTTTTTTTGATAAAAACTTAGAAGCCATACCTGGGTAAGAATTTGATTCATGAACTATTGAAGCGATTTTCGCCTTAGATGCCTGGTATAATATCGGTGCGCAAACATAACCGCCTGTTCCAATAACAAGGTCTGGCTTAAAATCTTTGATGATTTTTTTCGCTTCCTTAAAACCCTTAAGGTTTGTAGCTAGGGCTTTAAAAAGTCTTTTATTTATTTTTCTAGGAATGCCCATAGCCTCGATTGCCTTAAATTCATAACCATTTTTTGCGGCAATCTTCTCTTCTGGACCACCTTTAATTCCAACATAAATTATTTGGCTATCTGGATTTTCTTCTCTTATTTTTTGTCCAATGGCAATGGCAGGATAAATATGTCCACCCGTACCACCACCTGATAGTATTACTCTCATTTTTCTTCCAATCTATTTACAAGAGCCTTAAACTCATCTCCCCTTACCTCGTAGGACTTATACATATCCCAAGAAGCACTAGCTGGAGAAAGTAAGACCACATCGCCCTTCTCGCCGTTTTCATAGGCTGTAACAATGGCTTCCTTCATGTCTTCTACTAATATATATTTAATCTGGTATTTTTCGCACAAGGTCCTTAATTTTTCCTTAGTTGCTCCCATTAAGACCATGACCTTGCCATTTTTCTTAAAGGCTTTAACAAAATCAGTGTAGTCAATATGTTTATCATAGCCGCCTGCAATTATAAGTATCGGTCTATCAAAGCTTTCAATTGCTTTTACAGAGCTATCCACATTTGTTCCCTTAGAATCATTGTAAAAATCAATCCCTGAGAGAGTTCTGACATATTCAAGTCTATGAGAAATTGACTTGAAAGTTTTAATTGCCTTGACAATATCAACTAAATCTAGGCCATATAAATAAGTTAGCAAAATCGCAGCCATAACATTTTCGTAATTGTGTTTTCCAATTACAGATAAGTCTCTAACATCAAGGATTTCCCCTATATTGCAACCGCCATTTCTAAAGCAGATTTTATTGTTATCGAGGAAAAGACCCCTATCTACAATATTTTGGCTTGAAAACTCATAAACTTGAGCCTTAAAATCTTCCAAGTGGCTCTGGCTTATTTCATCTTCGTGATTTATTACAAGATAATCTCTTTCATCTTGATTTGCCGCAAGTTTTAATTTGCTATTTATATAATCTTCAAAAGATCCATGCCAATCTATGTGATCTTCCTTGATGTTTAAAATTGCTCCAATGTGTGGTTTATAAGTCTGTGTATCATGAAGCTGGAAGGAAGAGAGTTCTTCTACAAAGACCCCTTTCTTATCATACATCTGCCACAAAATTCCCTCGCCGATATTTCCTACGGCGTAAGCAGGATGGCCACACTCATTTAAAATATGAGTGACCATAGAAGTTGTAGAAGTCTTTCCATTTGTGCCCGTAATTGCAATTTTTTCCTTTTCCGAGAAAAGTCTTTGACTAGCTTCTATGTCAGAAATAATTTCATTATCTTTTTCTAAAATTTTCACGATATCATCACTGGGCTTGATCCCAGGTGATTTTAAAACAAAATCGTATTTGCTAAAATTCGAATCAGAAATAGGGCTATAATTATAGCCCTCAAGTTCATTTATATTTTTTTTATTTTTATCATAGGTGTAAACTTCGAAACCCAGTTTATCTAAAGCCTTAACTGAAGAAATTCCTGTTACACCAAGTCCGTAAACTAAAACTTTTTTCATAGTATTGCCACCAAAGTAATTAGACATAGGATTGTAGACAAAATCATAAATCCTACTACAATTTTTTGCTCCTTATAACCCTTTAATTCAAAATGATGGTGGATAGGTGTCATAAGAAATACTCTTTTCTTATTCCTATACCTATAAGAAATTACCTGGATAATTACAGATAAGGTCTCCATCACATATACTCCTCCAAATATCACAAGATATATTGGAATTTTTAGGTTAATGGCAAGGGCCACTACAGCTCCACCAATAGCCATCGATCCAGTGTCTCCCATAAAAACGCTAGCTGGGTTTGAATTGTAGATCAAAAATCCTAGAATCGCACCTAGCATAATTATAGCAAACAATTTATTTGTCCCAGATCCCGCAAGAATTGCAAGACTTATAAAAACCGGAATAGACACACTTACCAAGAGTCCATCAAGACCGTCAGTTAGGTTTGTGGCGTTTGAAGTTCCTACAATTATGAAAATCATTATAGGAAATCCAAGGACTGACACTGGTAGGTAGGTAGTTGTAAATGGTATTAAAAGTTTTGTTATAGATTCTTTGTCGTTAAAATATGCAAGGACTGCTATTAAGGCTGCTAAAACAAATTGTAAAACCAATTTTTGTTTAGGTTTAAGGCCTTCAGATTGGTGGAGAACAAGTTTTCTAAAATCATCAATAAAACCAATAGCTCCAAATCCCAGCATAGAAATAACTAAGATCAAAGTTTCTAGATTTTTTGGTAAGATAATTAGACTCAAAACAAAGGCGACTATTATAAATATAATCCCGCCCATGGTAGGTGTGCCTGCCTTAGCCATATGGCTTTGAGGCCCTACTTCTCTAATGTTTTGTCCAATTTTCTTTCTTTTAAGCATGGGAATTATGACTTTTCCAAGTCCCATACTCAAAAAAATGCCAATAATAGTTATTAAATATATATTGTCCATAATAATTCCTAACGGCAGTTAATTATTTTTATCATTTTTATAAACCATGCCCATTTCTTCAATAGCATATCTTTGAATCCTGTTTAGGTCAATTGCCTCATCAAGATTATCTTGAAGTCTATTTCTTTGGAGCTCATAGCTTACAATTTCTGCCTGTAGTCTATTATACTCAAATCTGTCATTTGACAAGTTTCTTCTCTTAATAATTAAAAGAGTTGCCAAAGTAGTTATAAAGGCAAATACCAAAAAAGAAACGGCGTATTTTACTCTCCTATCTCTTTTTCTAAGCTTATCTACCTGATATGACCTCATAACTTTTGGTTTTTCCTTAACCCTAAGTCTGACACGATTTTTGTTATTATTTTTTACTAATCTTTTTTCAAAACGTTCAGCCATATCATATCCTTTGACATACTCTTAATTTTGCAGGTTTTGACCTAGAATTTGCTTTTAGCTCATCAGCCTTAGCTGTAATTGGCTTTTTGGTAATAATTTTTACCTTAGCTTCGTGGTTACATACACAGACTGGAATTTCTGGCGGGCAAGTACACCCTGTTGCCAGATCCTTAAATTTATTTTTAACTATCCTATCTTCTAAAGAATGGAAAGTAATTATCGCTAGTCTGCCATCTTTATCAATAAAATCTATTATTGTGTCGATTGCCTTTGTTAGGACATCAAGCTCCCTATTAACTTCGATTCGTAGGGCTTGAAATACTCTTTTCTCAGGATGGGCTTCTGAAAATCTCGCAGATTTCATAACAATATTTCGGAGTTTGAAAGTGGTATTAATTCTTTCGTTTGCGCGAGCTTTTACAATATTTCTAGCTATGGCTTTAGAAAATCTTTCCTCGCCGTAGTCAAAAAATATTCTAGAAAGCTCATCCTGGGAGTATTCATTGACAATTATTTCTGCTGTTAACTCATTTTGCCTATTCATTCTCATATCAAGAGGTCCATCGTGCATATAGGAAAATCCACGCTCTGGATTGTCTATTTGATAAGAGCTGACGCCAATGTCCATTAGAGCACCATCAATTTTATTAAAACCTGCCTCAGTTAAAACCTTGCCTATGTTTTCAAAATTAGTATTAAAAAATACCTTGTTATCATAGTCCTTTAGGTTTTCTGAAGCCGCTTCAATGGCAGCTTTGTCTTGGTCTATGCCTATTAATAGTCCCTTTGGGGAAAGATTTTCTAAAATTAATTTAGAATGACCTCCCTTGCCTAGGGTCAAATCTGCATAAATGCCGTCAGGTTTTATATTTAAATTTTCTATACATTCCCTATAGAGAACTGGTGTATGTTCAAATTTCATATTATTCATCCATAATATCGGACAAATTCACCTCGACTTCATTTATATATTCATCCCAGATATCCTTATCCCATATTTCTATGGTTGTGTTATTGCCAATAATCATGGCCTCATCTGAGATTCCGGCATAATCCTTCAAAGATTTGTTGATCAAAATCCTCCCTTGCTTATCAAGGTTGACTTTGACAGTGGATGAGAAAAATAGCCTTTTTATAGCACGATTTTTCTTATTTTCGTAAGCTAGTTGGTCAAGGGCGGCTGATCTTTTCTGAAATTCTTCCTCTGTATAAACAATAAGAGACTTTTCTGGTCCCTTAGTTAGGTAGAAATATCCGTCAAGACCTTCCCTAAAGTCACTAGGCATCATTATTCTGTTCTTGTTATCCAATTTATGGATGTATTCACCTAGGAACATTTCGTACCACCTTTTACCACTATCTTCCACTTCAATTATATTTTATCCTATTTAGCAGAAAAAAGCAAACAAAAAGACCGGTTTTTATAACCGGTCGATATCTTTATATTATTTAAATTTGATAATCTTATCTTCTTTAACCATTTTCTTTTCTTTATAAAAATGTGGTGGGAGATTTTCCCTCTTGGCATAAATTAATAAACAAACTCCTACAATCATAAATACAATTGATACAAGCTGAGCTGTTCTTAGGCCAAATACATATAGGGAATCAGTCCTTAAACCCTCTACAAAAAATCTCACAATGCCATAAGCTAGGAAGTATATTCCTGAAATAAAACCCTTAGACGGATTCTTCTTTCTATAGATAACCAAGAATAAAAATATCAAAAAGTCCCCAAAGGATTCATAAAAAAATGTTGGATGGACCTTGACCCCATCTATGATAATTCCCCATGGGAGATCTGTTGGATAGCCGTGGGCTTCGGCGTTGGCAAAGTTCCCCCAACGTCCAACCGCCTGTGCAAAGGCAAGAGATGGAGAAAGTATATCTGTAAGGTCAATCATTGGTATTTCACGCCTTTTACTAAATATATATAGGGCGATTAAGCCAAAGATAATCCCTCCTTGGATGGCAAGACCTCCCCCCCTAATGTCAATAATTTCATTTGGGTGGGCACCATAGTAGTCCCATTCAAAAATCACATACCAAATCCTTGCACCAATTACTCCTACAGGAAGGATGGCAAAGAGGATATCGTCAACAATATCTGCCTTATAGCCCCTTCTTTCGAATTCTTTTTTTGCGAAAATCGCTGAAACAAGGATGCCTGTGACAATTATTATCCCATACCAATAGACATCTAAGCCAAATATTGTAAAGGCAACCCTATTTATGTCAAATTCCATCCTAGTCCTCGCTTGGGCTAGCCCAGTTGTTGTAGACTTCTTGAACGTCGTCATTATCTTCAAGAGCGTCCACTAATTTAAATAGTTTTTCGTGGTGGCTTGGGTCTACTTCAATTTCATTTGCGAGATAAGAAATATTAGCGCTTTCAATCTTATAACCCATATCCCTTAGTTTATCAAGAGTATCATTAAAATCTGCCACTTCTGTAAGAGCTTCGTAATAACCTTCTTCAAGTTCTTTTATGTCGCTTGCTCCTGCTTCTAAGGCATCCATCATAAAATCATCGAGGTCCTTACTTTCGCCGTTTACAATAATTTCTCCCTTTTTTTCAAAAAGGAACATTACAGATCCGTCTGTTCCGAGGTTACCGCCATTCTTATCAAAAATATGTCTAATATCAGGGGCAGTCCTATTTTTATTATCTGTTAGGCAGTCAACTATAAAGGCAACCCCGCCTGGACCGTAGCCTTCGTAGATAACTCTCTCATAATTATCCCCACCTGCTTCGCCGCTTGCCTTTTTAATGGCCCTATCTATGTTGTCATTTGGCATATTATCAGCTTTTGCCATTTCAATTGCAGTCTTAAGGCTGGCATTATATTCAGGATCTAGTCCACCTTCCCTAGCTGCTACAGTGATATTTCTAGCGTGCTTGGTGAATATTTTACCTTTTTTTGCATCTTCGCTGCCTTTTTTGTTTTTGATTTTACTCCACTTATTATGTCCAGACATTTTTAACTCCTTACTTCATAGAGCATCAGCTCTTCTTTTTTATTTATTATAATATTTGCACTTGTCATATTAATTAGGTCTTCGGAAAATTTTTCGTACCTGTCACTTCTTACGTAAAGTTCAATTTTAACTTCATCTGTATAAGACTTGTCTATAACTTGGTACTTTTCTTCGTTCAAATAATTTTCGATTTGACCTAGGATAGTATAAGACAAAATTAATTCTACTCTCAAATAGTCTCTTTTGTAAAGGGCATTGGGGCCGACTGTATCTGCCACTCCCTTGGTGTAGGCACGGATAAGTCCGCCCTTGCCAAGAAGTTTGCCTCCAAAATACCTTGTTACAACTACAGCGACATTGGTGACTTCCTCTTTTTCAAGGACTGATAACATTGGGAGTCCTGCAGAACCTTGGGGTTCGCCGTCGTCGTTATACCTTTTGATTACTGGGGTTTTGTTAATTATATAGGCTGTGCAATTGTGGGTTGCATCCTTATATTTTCCCCTAATTTCTTCTATAAATTCTATGGCCTCTTCTTCACTTTCAACGTACTTAGCTGTTGTGATGAAGACTGATTTTTCAACCTCAAACTCTGAAACCACAGTACCCTTTATTGTCTTGTAGTCATTTGTTGATGTAGGATTCATACTTACCATAGTCTCCCTTACTTATCTCAAGGTCAATAATAGTCCCCTCGTTATCATAATCTGTCTTTAGGATGTCGTAATTGGTCATAAAATAATCAAGGACTGATCCCTTAGAAAAAGGAATATGCATTCTCACTTGTTTGTAATCTTCCTTGATGACCTTTACAATCTCCTCTTTTAAACTCTCAAGGTCATTGTCATCCTTAGCCGAGATGAAAATCCTCTCATAGTCTCTTTTATACAAAGAAACCGCCGTATCATCCTTGACCCTATCCATCTTATTGAAAACGTAGATAATTTCCTTATCGTCCATCTCAATTTCGGATAGGGACTTATCTATAGTTGAAATTTGCCCTTCTATATTATTTGAAGAATCAATTACAATTAAGAGCATATCAGCAAACTTGATTTCTTCTAGAGTTGTAAGAAAGGAATCATTTAATTCCTTTGATAGGTTATCAATAAAACCAACTGTATCTGTAAGGGTGACCTTGGTATTTGAAAAATCAAGGCGTCTTGTTGACGTATCTAAGGTTGCGAAAAGAAGATCGTCAGAATAAACATATTTTTCTAACCCAAATAATTTCATCATTCCATTTAAAATCGTAGACTTGCCGGCATTTGTATAACCAACTAGGGAAATATTATAAGTGCCATCCCTGGATTTACGATTTAAACGCTTGGTTTTTTCTACATCCTTAAGGGCTTTTTCTAGGGACCTGATATCCCTTTCAATAGCCCTCCTATCGGTCTCAAGCATGGTTTCACCTGGACCTCTGGTACCAATGCCCCCTGCCTGACGTGAAAGATATGCAAACCACTTATTTATCCTTGGTAGTTGGTATTTAAGTTGGGCTAGTTTTATCTTAAGCCTTGCTTCCTTGGTGTGGGCTCTTTGGGCGAAAATATCTAAAATTAAAGATGTCCAGTCAACAACCTTGAGTTTTAACTCTTCTTCTAGGTTATATAATTGACTGGCTGATAGCTCCACATCAAATATTATGGTCTTTACTTCTAATTTATTTGCCAAATCCCTAATCTCTTCAAGCTTGCCCTTGCCAATATAAAACCTAGGGTTAACCTTAGTTACCACTTGGCTTACAAAGGCAACAGACTTTCCACCTGCAGTGTTAATCAGGGATTCTAATTCATATATTTTTATTTCTTCGTCGTCATCCTTTCCTAGGACGTTGACTTGTATAACTTCTTGCATAAAAATCCTTTCCGTTTCATTATACTTTTATCTAAAATTTAATAAAGGATGGAACTTAACCGCAAAAAATGATAAAATAGAAGTAAGTATAAATTTAAAGATTAAACGGAGGCCATATGACTAAAAAAATATTCGCTATCATATTAAAACTCCTACTTATAGTTATCCTATTTTTAGGGTCGATTATGATAGTTTTTGCAGGCATAACCGGAGGAGCAATCCTTGAAGTTATGAAGACTGCACCAGAAATAGATGCAGATGCAATCAAGTTTGAAATGAGTCAGAACTCGACTGTAGTTGACGAAGATGGCAACGAAGTTGATGCAATTGCAACAAGCCAATTTAGAGAAATAGTTCCCTATGACCAAATACCAGATAATTTAAAAAACGCCTTCATAGCTGTTGAAGACGAAAGATTTAAGGACCATAAGGGTATAGATATTATTTCTATAATTGGTTCAATGTTTGAAAATATCAAGGCAGGCGGCATTGTTAGAGGTGGGTCAACTATTACCCAACAGCTTGCTAGAAATACCTACCTTACAAACGACCAAACCTACCAAAGAAAGATTAAGGAAATATACCTAGCCCTTGAGATAGAAGACCACCTTTCAAAAGAGGAAATCTTAGGCGCCTACCTCAATAGGGTCTTTATGGGGCAAAATTCCTACGGTGTCCAAGCTGCTGCAAATACTTATTTTAACAAGGATGTAAAGGACTTAAACCTTGCCCAATGTGCGGCTCTTGCAGGTATTGTCCAATCTCCATCAGAATATTCTCTCTATAAGGCTATTAAGACAAGTGAAGTGACTGATGAGAGAGTTCTTGGAGAATTTACCATTGACGGGACAAAATATTCTGCAGTTTTTAATGATGCACCACTTAAAAGAGAAAATTATGTCCTAGATAAAATGCTAGAGCTTGGTTATATTAGCGAAGAGGAAATGGAAGAAGCGAAAAGCTTTGACATTGCCAAATCAATAGAACCTGCCGAAAGGGCAAATACAGAAATTACATCATATTTCAACACCCTTCTTGAAAAGCAAGTTGTAGCAAAACTAATGGAAACTCAAGATATGAGTGAAAACCAAGCTTGGGACAGGCTTTATTATGGCGGACTTAAGATTACAACAACCCTTGACCAAGAAATGCAAAGAAAACTTGAAGATATATATGCTAACTTTTCATCCTACCTCATGGGTGATACTTCTGGTTGGAATGTTCCTCCCCTCCTTGACATGAAATATGATAAGTGGGGAAATATTGTAAATTCAAGCGGTAGGCTCCTTTACTATGCAAGGAATAATTTCCTAAATGAAAACAACGACATCAGGCTTTCAGCCGATGATGCCCACCTTGATGATAAGGGAAATTTAGTTTTAACTACAAATAAGGCCTACCTAGACCAAACCAAGCTAGTTTTTAGAGACTACTATTCCCTAGATGAGGAAAATAAAAACCTAAGAACCCACAGGGTTGGTATGGTTGATCTTTCTTCTAATAAAAATATCTACCTAGACGATGAAGAACATATTGTTATTGCCAAAAATTATTTAGATGAAAACGAAAACTTCATAAAATCTTACCAAGACGGAACATTTTCTGTAAGCAAGGACTTTTATGCTATGGACCTAGAAGGGGTTATCCAGCCTCAATCATCATCTGTAATTATTGACCACAAGACTGGCCACATCAAGGCAATCATGGGTGGACGTGATCAAAAAGGCCAAAGGATCTTAGACAGGGCCTCATCTGTTCCCCGCCAACCTGGTTCATCAATGAAACCTCTTGCAACCTATACCCCAGCCCTTGACAATGGATTTAACCTTGCAACAGGCCTTGATGATGTACCTTTTATGATGGATGAAGATGGCAAGCCTTGGCCAAACAACGTCTATGGATACTTTATGGGAGTTAAGCCTCTAAGAGAAGCCCTCAAACTTTCCATAAATACAACTGCAGTAGCAACCCTTGACAAGGTTGGTATTGACACATCCCTACAATATCTCAAAAACTTTGGCATTATAAAAGAAAATGGCAAAGATAACTTTGTAACAAGTGATGAAAACAGGGAAACCAACGACGAAAACCTCGCAGCTATGGGACTTGGTGCCATGACAAACGGCCTTACAGCCCTAGATATGACTGGTGCCTACGCAGCCCTTGCAAATGGCGGTAAATATCTTGAGCCACTTACATTTTCAAAAATAGTTGACTCAACAGGCAAGGTTTTATTTGAAGATAAGGATAAGATTTCTCACGAGGTTACAAGTCCAGAAACAGCTTATCAAATCACTTCTGCCCTAGAAGATGCGGGCAAGTTTTATGGAAATATCTTCCTAAATGGAACAGAATTTGCTACAAAAACTGGTACAACAGATGATTATAACGACTTTTGGTGTATGGGCTATACCCCTTATTACACAGTTGGAATCTGGATGGGTTGTGATAACCAAAATATTTCCCTAACAGGTAACTCTGCTGACCGTGCAGCCCTCATGTGGAATGTGATAAATAATAAAATCCTCGAAGGATATGAACCAGCTAAGTTTGATGTTCCGAAGGGAATTATCTCTATGGAAGTTGATACCATGAGCGGTATGCTTCCAACAGAAGCTTCATATGCAGATCCTAGGGGAACTGTAAGAACAGAAATATTTGGACCAAACAACAAACCAACTCAAAAAGATGATGTACACGAATGGGCTACTGTCGATTCTAGGAACAACCTCTTAGTAAGTGAACAGACTCCTGAAGAATTCGTAACAACAAGGTCCTTTATAAATCCAAAGTCTAACTATAATCCTGCAAACTTCGGCAACATCTACCCTAGAGACTGGGCAAACAGGATGCCAAAAACCTATTCAGACCTAGGCGAAGAGAAAGATGAAGACGAGGACGAAGAAAAGGATAAGGATAAGGACAAAGATAAAAATAAAAAAGGTGAAAAAGGTGAAAAACCTGAAGGAGAAGAAAAAGAAAGTCCTCCAGAAGAAAACCCAGAACCGTAAATATAAAAAAGGGACTGCAAAAGCAGGCCCTTTTTTATGTGCAAAAATTATTTCATATAAAGTATTTAACTCAATAAAACTATATTCTTTATATTAAACTACGGTGAATTTATTATGTAGATTTTAATAGTTTTTTCCTAGAAAATCATATAAAATTGCATTAAAAAAGCCAGGCTCAAGCCTGGCATGAATTCTTATTTTTTACGGTTTTGGATTAATCCTAGGATGAATAATAAAATTACTGCACCTATTACAGCTGAAATTATTTGAGAGAATTTGCCTCCCATATAGTTTCCAAGTAGCCAGTTACCTAGGTAACCACCAAGCACACCTGTAAATATATTTGCAATACCTCCCATTTCGGCGTCTCTTTTCATTATCCTACTTGCTATCCATCCAGCAAGGGCTCCTATAATTAATGTCCAAATAAATCCTAAATTTCCCATATTTCCTCCTTTGGGTTTTATTCTTTTCTCTTTATATTTATATCCAATTTTAAATATTTTAAACATTAGCTAAAGATAGACGAAAAATCGGCCTGAATATGGTATAATAATTGTGGAAGGTGAACTATGGAAAAGATTAAAATTTTAATAATAGAAGACGAAGAAAGTATAAATAATATAGTTAAGTCCTACCTCGTCAAAGAAGGTTATGAAGTTTACCAGGCCTTTGACGGTGAAGAGGGACTTAAGAAGTTTTTATCAGAAGATATTGACCTTGTTATCCTTGATCTAATGCTACCAAAAATGCTTGGCGAAGATGTGATGAAAGAAATTAGAAATAGGTCATCAGTACCAGTAATCATGCTATCTGCCAAGGTTGAAGAGGACGATAAGGTCACCGGCCTAAGGCTTGGGGCTGATGATTATGTAACCAAACCATTTTCAGCAAGAGAGCTTATAGAAAGAATCAAAGCAGTCCTTAGACGTATTGAAAAATACAATATCCCTAGGGCTGACATTATTAAAACCCTTGACGGTAGGCTTGAAATGGATCTTGAATACAACAGGTTTTTTAAGGATGGTGTGGAAATTTACCTTACTAAAAATGAATTTTCTATCCTTAAAACCCTATTTTCAAATCCTAACAAGATTTATACCAGGGATGAGATTATAGAAATTACCTTCGGTTATGACTACGATGCCTATGACAGGGCCATTGATACCCACATCAAAAACATCAGGCAAAAAATCGAAGACAATCCAAAAAAGCCAATGTATATTAAAACCATCTACGGTATGGGTTATAAGTCTGGCGGTATAGATGACTACCCTCAAGAATAAGATAATAAAAAACTTTATAGCAGGAATCTTATCCTGTATCCTAGTTTTTTCTATCCTTATTACCCTCCTTGTTACGATCAACTATAATGACCTTTTTAAGGCTATCGATGATAAGAGGCCCAAGGAAGTTGTAGAGCAATTCACAAGGTTAAACAACGATCCAAATATAAGCGGCCAGTCTATGTGGGCTTATCTATCGAATATGGCCTTAGACCAAATGGTTGATATAAGATATTACGATGAAAATAATAATTTAATCAAGGAATTGAAGGGCCGTGACGAGTCAGACCACTCGAAAATTTTGACCAAGGAATATAGTTTTATCGATGAAAATAACAATTCCAAGGCAGGAAAGATTGAAATTTACTACAATAGAGACTACACTGGCGTAAATGAAATGAAAGGCAATTTTACCCAGGCAGTTTTATATGCGATTACAATTTCTCTGGCCATTGGTCTTGTAATTGCTATAATTCTTTCGACAAATATTTCAAAACCAATTATCTCTATTGACGAATCAACAGTTGCGATCAAAGAAGGTAACTATGATGTAATAGTAGAAGATTCTGACATTCAGGAAATAGAAAGCTTAAGGGATAATATAAATTACCTATCAAACAACCTAAAAAAACAGGAATCGATAAGAAAGCAATATGCCCAAGACATTTCCCACGAGCTTAGGACTCCCCTCACCAACCTCAAACTCTACATTGAGGCTATGAAAGACGGTGTTGTGGATGCTGATCCAGCGACTTTAGATCTTTTATCGAATGAAATTATAAGACTTGAGGGCCTTGTAGTAGGTCTTAAAAACACCTTTGACGAAAATGTGTCCTACGCTATTTTATCAAAATCTAATGTTAATATTACTGAATTAATCGAAAATATTGCATCTACCTTTCTTGCCAAGACGAGATTAAATAATATAACTATAGAAACCCACCTTGACAGGGATGTTATATTTTCAACTGACAGAGATAAGCTAACACAGATTATCCAAAACCTTGTCTCAAACGCTATCAAGGCAATTGGTAAGGACGGCACCATTGATATCCACCTTAGAGAAACTGACAAGGAAATTATTATAAATGTAATTGATACTGGTATAGGTATCGAAGAAGATAATATACAAAGAATTTTCGAAAGATTTTACAGGGTTGAAGATTCTAGAAATACAAAGGAAAATGGTGTTGGCCTCGGCCTTGCCATTACAAAAAATTTCGTCGAAGCCCTATCCGGCAAGATTAAAGTAAAATCAAAGCTTGGCGAAGGCAGCGACTTTGCTATAATTTTTGAAAAAAACAACAGGATGACCAATGACAAGAAGAAAGAGAAATTACTCTAGAAGAAAAACAGAAAATACAAGAAGGAAAGAGAAAAGGCCTAGTCAAATCAGGATTGTAAAAGATGATGACAATCTCACTCCTAGAGAAATATCTAGGAGAAAAAGAGCCAGGCGTGAGAGAGAAAGAGTCTACAAAAGGCGTAGGATAATCCTCTCTGCCCTTGCAATTTTAATTATTGTAATCCCTAGCTTTTTTATAATAAGAAGGCTAAATACCTATGCTAAAACTGGCTATCCAGCCTTCAGAGATGAGGTCCTTGATGACCTATCCAAAACAGCCTTCATCTCCTCTACCGAAGGCAGAAGCTTAACTAGCGCTGAGAAAAACGCTGACTTTGATGTACTCTATGAAACCATCGTTAAAAATTTTGCCGTTGATAAGTCAAATGCAGAATCTTTTGGAGAATTTAGTAAAAAAAGCGATGAGTACAGAAAAAAAATTACTAGCTCAAAGACCGACCAAGATTTCTTTATGCTTTTGGGTGAATATTTGAGCCTAATAAATGACTCCTACACCAAGATTTTGGATAAGGATAGCTACACCGACTTATTTAACTACTATAAAAACAAAACCGGATCTTCTATGAAGGAAATTTTGGAAAATCCTCAGGTTGTCAACCGCTACAAAAGAATAATAAACGATAAAAATGTAAGCGAGGCTTCTGTAGGTATTGAAAGCGGCTATGTTTTAAGAATTTCCCTACCAAATTTTAGGGTAAATGACCTTAAAAAAATTATCGATGAAGTAATAAAAAATGTAACAGCAGCTCCTGGTATTTCAACTATGATAATTGACTTATCTGATAACAATTCGCTTAATAATTTATTTGTAAACGAATTTGCCAAGTATTTCATCAACCAAGACTATACCAAAGAAGACTTGATTTTCTACAGGGGAACCTTGATTGAAAACAATCTAAAAGATATAAAGGCTGACGAAAATTCAGCCTACCAAACTGCATTTGTAAAAAATCTTTCTAGTAAATATAAGGAAAAAATAGAGCATTACGACCTTAACCCTTATATGTACTACGACCAGGTTTCCTTAAAAATAAAAAAAGACCAGACATTTGCATCGAGAAATATTTATATTTTGACAAATTCAAATACAGCTAATGAAGCAATCAAGCTTGCTTCAATCTTTAAGGAATCATCAAATGCCTATGTAGTGAAAAACGCACTCGATCCAAATCCTACTGCGGAAGATAGGATTTATGAGTTTCCACCATCTCTTTTCGTCCTTGACCATTCAGGGCTCATTATTTCCTTAAATACAGCCAGGGCCGAAAAACCAAATAGGTATCTAGAATACAACCAAAGAATAAATTCAAAATACCCAATCTTATCAATGCTTTCAATCATTAGATAAATGGACAAAGAAATAGACCCTCTTGGGTCTATTTTTTATGCTTATCTAAAGTTTTTTAAAGCGAATTCTTCACCTTTTCTACCAGCTATTGCTGATATTGCTAGGGCTGCGATTAGGCCTAGGAAGGTTAGAACTGAACCAATAGATACTGCATTTGATGCCTTGTCAGCACCTTTTTTAGCTTTTTCTACTGTCTCGTCTGCAGTAATTTTTGCTTCCTTAGCAAGTTTGTTAATCTCATCGCTTGCTTGGTTGATTGCCTTGCTTGTTTCAACAGATGCCTTATCAAGTTCATCATAGATGTTCTTGCCGATTTCTTTAGCTTCTGCTTCGCTTAGTTGTGAATTTTCTGCTACTGCACTTGCTATAGCATCTTCATCTGCTGCATTTGCAATTGTTTCAGCTTTCTTAGAAAGTGATTTTGTTAGCTTATCAATTTCTGATCCGGCGCTTTCTGGATTTAAAGCTATTGACTTAACAGCTGCAGCGATTTCATCCTTACTTTCCTTTACTTGACCTTCAAGGTAGTCAGGTTGAAGTTCCTTAACATCTGTGTCAGCTAGGTATTTTTCAAGGTTTGCTTGAAGTTTTTCTGTATCTACATCTTTGATGCCTTCACCAACCTTATCAACAGCTGTCCCAATTGCTGAGCTTGCAGCATCTCCTGCACCGCTTAGAGCAGATCCTGCTACATTTGAAGCGCCTCCTGCTATAGCTCCTGCTGCTTGGCCTGCAATGCCAAGAGTTGTTGCTACTGCGTTAAATACTAGGGTGAATAGTAGTAAAACTGTTACTGCCCAAGTAATTGCTCCGTGAAGTAGACCTGTCGATCTTGCTGCATAACCTGCTACAAAACCACCTGCGCAAAATGAAACTATAAGGGTAATTGCTGTCCAAAGGCCAGTGAAAAATCCGATTCCTGCAAATGGGTTAGCTGATGTTGCAGAAAAGATTCCAAAGCCTAGGGCTGCTGTTAAAAGGCTTAGTACAGTAAATACTGCAGCGCCTGAAACTGCTCCTGCTATGATAGATCCCCATGAAAGGTTTCTACCCGCTTCTAGTTTGCCTTCTCTTTCGATGGCAATATCTCTTCTTCTTTCTTGGCGATTTCTTCTAAGATTTTCGCCTTGGTTTTGATTATTTATATCTGTCATAATTCCTCCTAATTACATATTTACAAAATTACGATGTAGGCACATTATACCAGACCTTAAAATAATTTAAAGTTTTTTGCAAATTTCTTTAATATCTTATTAAAAAACCAAATTATCTCTAAGTATCTCTGAAACCATATCCCTACCTTTGTGCATCTTTTTAATATTTTTTATATCAAGTATTATAACTTTTTCCCTCAATAGCTTATTGCGGGCCGCATCTGTAAGGTAGTTTGAATTTATAATTAAAACTGGGATTAAATCATCAGCCCCGCCCCTAAAATCCTTTAGCATTTTAGAAATTTCTTTTTTTGATACCTTGTGACCATACTCGTAATTTCTTATTTCTAGGGCAAAACGCTTGTCATTCTTTTTGGCATAGAGGTCAAAACGATGACTTCTTTGGTATTGTTCTTGGTAAGGCTCAACCCTATAACCTGCCCTTCTAAAGGCCTCTGAAATAAATTCCTGGCTTGATAGGTCAAAGTGGATTTTCCTTAGGGCTCTTAATAGACCTTCAGGATTTATTTTAAAAATCCCCTTGTATTGAATCTTTTCATCAGCTTGCCTTTTTATGTCAAAGCCCACAAGCAGACCCTCAACCACGTTAAAATTCCCATGGGCAATAGCATTTCTAACGTGTCGTAGAAGGCTCATTGTTTTTGTCTCCCCATCTGCCAAGGTCATGGCGATTTTTTGATCATTTGGGCAAATTCCTTCCCTAAAATCATCTACTATTGACTTTTTTATAGCATCTGTGAAAAGTACATCCTCATCCCTTAGCTTCATAGCAGCCATCAATTCAACAAATACGTAATCATCGTATTCCATATTGGTAAGGAGGTCCTCTTTTTTAGCCTGCTCAGAATTTATATTTGGCACATACCACAAGAGGTATTTAATGGCCTCATCAAGGTTGGGATCAAGCTTAATAGGCACATCTTCATGTTTTATCTGGTATTTTATTTTATTTTTACATCTTTGAAGTTCAAACTTCTTTGTTAATTCCATACTATCCCTTAATTTCAATCTGTTTTTTCTTCTTCCAAATAGCCTCTATCTCTCCCCTATAGAAAATATCTATGGTCATATCAAAGGCGGATGGTTTCTCATCTTTATAAATATTTCCTATCCCATAAAAGTGAATGATACCTTCCCCATAGGCTTCTTCTATAATATCAAAGGTGTAGTCCTTAAATTCATCTAAAGTTAATTTTTTAGCCTCTTTCTCAAAACCTACTATCCTCACAGGACAATCCATATTAGTTTCTATATCTATGAGGTCATGGCAGATGATTTTTGGATTATCTATGGCCAAATTCTTGTCATTTTCAAAAATAACCATACTTGCTAGGCTTATTTCAAGGTCCTTTTCCCTCCTCTTGATATCGAAAATTTTCGAATCATGGAGGCTAAATACTGCCCTGTAGGGTTTTAAAATCATATATTCTCCTTATTGTTTTAAGGCTATTACAAAGTTTCCGTCCCTATTTTCGACCACCTCTATGTCTATTGCTATGTCCTTAGCGTAGAGTTTTGCGAGATATAGACCCATGCCTGTTGATTTATGAATCTTGTCAACTTCGCCTGTGAAGGCCTTTTCAAAGATAAAAGCTATATCCTGGTCTGCAACCTTTGGTCCGTTATTTCCTATATAAAGATTTTTACCCTTATTAGTGATGTTTATAACGCCATCACAATATTTAATAGCATTTGAAATAATCTGGGAAATGATAAATACCAGGGTATTTTTATCTGTAAATACTTTTACTTCTCCCACATCTTCCTTAATTATAATCCCCTCTTCTGCAATCAATGGATAATAGGCCTTGATGGCTTCATCTAGACATTCTCTAATGAGGACATCTTCCATCTTGTAATCTTTTTTGTTGGCATCGACTCTTGCGTAGTAAAGGATTTGGTTGATATAATTTTCTATATTTGTGTTGGCAAGACTAAGTTTATCGAGGCTTTCCCTGTCAAAATCATTTTTGTGGTTTTCAAGAAATAAATTTGCAAAGGCAAGTGGAGTTTTTATCTCGTGGGCCCACATTTCTATAAAATCCCTATAAGAAATAAGCTTGGCCCTAGACTCTTCAAGTCTCTTATCCTTAATCTTTATAGTCCTTTGAAAGTCTTCAAAGATTTGTCCATAGTCATGGCCGAATTCTGCCACAAGCATATCCTTGGCCATAAAGGAATTATTTAGCAAAAATTCCTCAAGGAGGGCCTTTTTCTTTTCATTTTTCTTTTTAATTGATCTTAGAATAAAGGCAAGGGCCAAAATTGTAAATAAGAGGATAAATATTATGAAATTTCTTATTAGGCCCGGACTTATTAGGTAGATTAAAAAAATAAATAAGGCATCCAAGGCTAGGAAGGCAATTATCCAAAGAAGTCCGTCTTTTAATGTGCTAGTCATCTATCTCTCCTAGGCCGTAACCCTGGCCCCTCTTGTTGTAGATATTATAAGGGCCCAGGTTTTTAAGTTTTTTTCTTAACCTTGTTATATTTACTTGAAGGATGTTTTCGTCAATATAAATTGTAGACCAAACCGCCATCAAAAGTTCATCCTTTGTGACAATTTGAGGGTAGGATTCCATTAGTTTTTTTATTATGTCGGCTTCAGTTTGGGGCAAAATTAAGTAAGCTTCTTTGTAAGATAATTTACATGTTGATAATTCAAGGCTTAAGTCCCCGACACTTATAATATCTTGGAAATGGTCAAAAAGATCTAAAAGCTTTTCCATCCTCAAAATTAATCTCCTTGTATCAACTGGCTTTGCCAAATATTCATCAGCTCCGATTTCAAGGCCTTTGATTTCATCTTCAATCCCAACCCTCGATGTAAGCATCAAAACTGGGATATTTGACTTTTCCTTTATTTCCTTACAAATATCGAAACCAGAAATCCCAGGTAGGTTTATATCCAAAATTACAAGGTCAGGCCTCATTTCAAGGGCAATCTGACTTGCTATCAAGAAATTATCCACACTTTCTACTTGATAGCCATTTCTTTCTAAAAATTCCCTTAGTTCTTTTAAGAGGTTTCTGTCATCTTCAATTATTAAAATCTTCTTCATAATTAAGTATCCTTTCGTAGCTCATCCTTAGAATAAACCTCAAAAATAGGCCTATTAAGACCAAAATCCCAAGACTAATTAGGGACAAGGTCCCTATAATTTTACTAAGCTTTAATTTTGAAAATATATCCATTGTATATGGTATGTTGGTAAATAAAAATATTGACACAATAATTGAAACAAGGCCCACAGTGAGAAAAAGCGTTGTATATTCCTTTTTAATTATAGACCTAATTTCTTCCATATCTTGGCCCATGAGGCTTAGGATTCTTAATTTTTCCTTAGACTTTTCAAAGAGCATGAAAATCCTAATTGTAAAAAAGCTTAGACCTGCCAGGATAAAAATCAAACTCAAATAAAAATAGGTATATAGGTTTTCTGTAATCTTAGATATAGCATTTTTCGCCTGCCAGATGTAGGATTCGTACTTATATCCCCTGTCTATGAAAGCCTGTCTTAACATATCTGACCCCTTAGAGAAACCAAAGGAGTTTACAAAATCTTTTCTCAAATTCACATTGTAGGCAAAGGGAGCCTTATCTCCTATGAGATTTTGATATACTTTATCATTTACAACAACCATGCTTGAAAGGCTAATCACATCATTGGAAAAAATTTTATTTGACATAAGAAGGGGTATTACCTTAAATTCCTCGCCTCCTAGCTTTATAAATAAGCTTTCTTTGGAAATGGTATCTTCTAAGGCGTATTTTTCATTTTCGTTACTTGCTAAAAGGATGGCTTCCTTATCCCCCAGGCTAAACACGCTCTTATAAATATTTTCGAAAGAGGATTCCTTAAGTAAAAATCGTGGCTCAAAGAAAAAATCATTTTTAGTAGACCTATCAAGACTAATATTTGCCCTAACCAAATTGTAAATTTCACTCGTGTCAATATCCCAATACTCATAACCATAAACCGGATAAATTTCCCCTATCATTTGGCCCATGTCTTGGTCTTTCGATAAATTATCTATCTTTTCCTGAGATTCATAGAGTGTAAAGTCTGCTGGTCTTTCTAAGGCATTTCTGGATGCCATACTTGTTAAAATTGTGTACGCAAGGATATAGGTCCCTACAATTAGCATAAAACTTGTAAATAAGAGGGAAGCCTTGTCTTTTTTGAAGGTTAGGCTCAAACTTTTCCTTACAATCAAATCCCTCTCGCTGGTCTTTTGGAGAATTTTTGATAATATAAAAAAAAGTATAAGCAAAAATATACTTATAAGACTTAGTAGGAAGAGTAAATCTTCCCAAAAATAATCATAATTTAAAATTGTTCCTAGTAAAAATAAAACTAGGGCCAAAAATAGAAAGGAATCAGACCTTGACCTTATCTCGCCCCTAAAAATCTCATCTGGATTCTTCTTATAAAAATCTCTCACAATTGTGTGAATTGATAGGCTGTTTAAAAACAAACTTATAACCAGAGTCAAAATAATGGCCTTAAATGATAGGCTGAAATTATGGAAAGTCAGACCCAGACTTAGGACCTTTACAGTCAAAAGGTTTATAAATTCATTGATGAAAATAGATATGGATAGGCCCAAAATATTTGCCCTCATAAGGTCTTTTAGGGAATCCTTAAAAAGAAGCTTAAATAACTTCTTTTGTCCTAGCCCTTCTGCCATCAAAAGTCCAATGTCGTTTTTCCTCTCGCTTATCAAGTAAAAACTCGCATAATAAATCAAAATAAAAATAAAAATTAGGGAAATTATGTAAATCAGCCTAACTGTATCTAAAAGATAATACCTATTTTCCTCGTAGATATAGGAAAAAACTTCCGACTTATCGATGGATAAAATTATGTAGGATGTTATGGAAGAAATTATTAAGATTAAAAGATAAAGTTTTGTGCTAGATTCATTTCTTTTCATCTGAAAAACTTCCTATCTGCGTTTTCAATTCTATGTAAGAATTCTTCCCTAGACTCATTTTCCTTGCGCCTTAGCTCGTTATAAATCTTGCCGTCATCTAAAAATAAAACCCTATCTGTAAAAGAAATCGCTCTTGTGTCGTGACTTGCCATTATTATTGATCTTTTGTGAACCTTATTAAAAGTTTTTAAAAGTCTTAGGACATTTGCGCTAAGCTTGCTATCCAGAGAACTTGTTGGCTCATCGGCAAGGATAATCTTTGAATCTTTTATCAATGCCCTTGCTATACCTACCCTTTGCTTTTCCCCTCCAGAAAGACTTTCCGGATAAGAATCAAGTATGTCCTCAATTTCTAAAATCTTTGCAATTTCTAAGACCCTTGCCTTATCAATTGGCTTATTAGCAATATTTAAAGGCAAAATTATATTTTCATAAGCTGTGAGAATATCAATCAGTTTAAAATCTTGGTAAATATAAGAAATCACATTTTTCCTATAGGAAGAAATCGCCCTCCTCTTAAAGAGTGAAATATCCCTATCATAATAGGAAATAGAGCCCTTGTTAAAGGACCCTATGCTTGCTATACAATTAAGGATAGTAGTCTTACCTGAGCCAGACTTGCCCATTAGGCCTAAAAACTCTCCTTCAAGAAGGTCAAAGTTTAGCTGGGATAAGACCCTTTTGTCTTCCTTACTATAATATTTTTCAAGATTTTCTACTTTTAAAATTCTCTCAAATTTCATTGCTTACCTTTGTTTTTTATTTGACCTAAATCATCAACCCTTGTATAGGTATCTTTTAGGTCTAGGAGTTTTTCGTATATTTCATTAACATCTGTAGTTTCTGAAACAAGAACTTCCTTCCATCTTCCTTGGCTATTGTCGGTGAAAGATTCTAGCCAATTTCCCTCTAGGTCGTAAATATCATAAGAGCCCTTGTTTAAATCATCAAGGCAAGTCACCTTATAGGTGTCGCCAATTTTTTCGATACCTTTGTCATAGCCACTTAGGAATTTTTCGTAAATCCAATGTTCATTACTAGAAATAATAGAAGGCTCTTTTGGATTTTTGCTGTAATCAAAAGTATCTGTGTAATAAATTTTTTTACTTGGATCTATCCAAAATCTTTCATTGCCTTTTCTAAAAAAGATTGTATCATCAAGTCTACCGCCAATTTCAATTTTATTTTCCTTATCACTAGCCTGTATTCTTTTGTAAGACTCACCTGTGTCTACATTTGTAATTTCGAATACAGCCACGCTTGGATTTTTGTCCTGGTGGTTTAGAATTTTTTCTACAAATTCTTTCTCCACTCCTTCTACTTGACCCAAGTATTCTTCCACCTTGGCCTTCTTGTCCCTTAGTTCGTTTTCATAATCTTTTTGTCCTATAGAACCAGATGCCTTTAGAAAAATACCTCCAAAAACTATTAGGCCTATAAGTAACATTTCTTTTATATGTTTCATAATATCCTCCTTATCTTTATGTTAATTTAATAATAACACGAAATAAGGAAAAATTTAATTACAAGTTTTGTAAGTATTCTTTTGCTCCACTTAGGTCTAGGATATTTTCTATAATATAAATAACTTTCAATGAATCAGGCACAAGGACCATAAACTTATTCAAGGAGATATAGCCTTCTATAAGTCTTGGATTTTCGCTTAGAAAAGCTTGTATATCAGAGTCTTCAAGGGGATTTTGCCTTAGATCTTCAAAATCTTTTTTGATTTTCGGTCCCAATATGGTTGATGACTTATCTTCGACATAATAATCAAAGGACTTTGTTTTTATATTTAACATAAGGGCTAGGGTCTTATTGACTTTCGTTGACCTAAAAGTCCTAAGGCCAGTCTTGCCATCAAGGTCTACAAAGTGATAGGTTTCATCAGAGATTTCTTCGCCCAATTTATGAATTATTTCTTTTATTTTTTCATCAAGGTCAATCTTCGACGGATTTAATAAAATTTCTTCCATCTTTTCCCTTACTTCTCCGCTAATTTCAAATCCGCCCGTTCCTGCAAAGCTCCTAGCGTTTGCCTTTTCAGAAAGGCTTACCCTGATTTTTCGAGTCTTGTGGTTTATAGCTTCGATTTTCCATACTTGACCAGAAAGATAAATCCTATCTGCCACCCTTAGATTTTCTCCAAGTTCAATTTCTCCCAAGGTTGCCTTGTCAGTTTGGACTCTGTAAGTTTTTTTCGCCACAAATTGGTTATAAAAAGAACCCATTGTCATTAATTTTTCAGCTTCCATACCGACTATATATTGACCGTCAATTTCTTCTACAAAATCTTTTTCTAAAAGATATTTAGTTAGGGTCATAAATTCTTCGTCAGAAATATCTATAAAAGATTTTAAATCTTGGTTTAATTTATAATATTCTTCTATATGTAAGCCGTTTTTTTCAAGTAGGGTCGCTAGAACTTGGTGGGCAAAAATATCGTAGGATTTTTTTGGGACGTCTATCTTATCAAGCTTTCCTTCCTCAAAAAGCATCAAGGAAGTCAAGGCTTGGGCTAGATCCCACTTATCAGTGGAGATTTGATGGATGACTGATTTACGAGTTCTTCTTCCTGACCTACCGAGCCTTTGGGATAAAGATAAAACTGATGCTGGAGATCCTACTTGGATAACTTGGTCAACCGCCCCTATGTCAATTCCAAGTTCTAAGGTAGATGTTGCTACAATTATAAAATCTTGCCTGCTAGTTTTGGCAAAATTTTCAATTTCTGTTCGCTTTATCTTTGAAATTGAAGAATGGTGAGAAAAAACCTTAATGTCATAGGGATTTTCTGCCACAAGTTTTTTTAGCAAATAGGATAGCTTTTCAACCTTGGCCCTGGAATTTGGAAAAACAAGGGTAGATTTTCCAAGACTATATGCCAAAATTTTCTTGGCGATTTCTTCGTTTACATCTTGGCATTCTATATAATCAAGACTAGTCACTAAGTCATTTTTTGACCTATCTAGAAGGATATTAGTATCTCTCCCATTTAGGATAAAACTTTTGGCTAGGTCGTAGTTTTTATCACCTATAGTTGCAGAAAGGCCCAACATTCTAGGAATTTTTTCTGTATAATTTTGTATTCTCACAAGGAGAGACTTCAATTGAAGGCCCCTATTTGAATCCAAAAATCCGTGGATTTCATCAACTATAATAAAATCTAGGTCCTTAAATAGAACTTCTGCCCTTCCCTTATCTGAAATTAGCATAGCTTCCAGGGATTCTGGAGTTATAAGTAAGATGCCAGAAGGACTTTCCACAAGCTTTTCCTTTTGGCTGGCTGATGCCTCTGAGTGCCAGCTAGTAACCCCTATATCAAGGTCTTCGCACATTTCAGTGATTCTTTTAAATTGGTCATTAATAAGGGCAATCAAAGGTGAAATGTATAAAATTTTCAGCTTATTTTTAATATCTTGTGACTGAGAAATAGCTGGCAAAAAGGCTGCCTCAGTTTTCCCAGATGCTGTTGGAGCTGCAAGGATTAAATTATTTTCCGAACTATATACGTGCTTGATTGCTGCATCTTGAATCTTTGTAAGTGATGGCCAGCCTTTTTCGTAGATATATTTCCTCATATCCCTAGATAATAGGTCATAAGTCTTTGTCATATCACTTCTATTTCGTCATCTAGGTTGTCAGGGTCTTTTGAAACTGGAAGTAGGTTTCCAAATTTATCAGCTAAAAGATCAGCAATTTCTGTATTAGGATTTTGCCTTTTTATGTCAAGGATTTCTATAAAATCCTTTATCACTGCCCTTGGGGTCAAAAACTCATCTGCTCCTGGCCTATTTAGCTGGCCTTCCATGTAGGAAATAATTTCACCACTTGTTATGGATATTTGTGTTTTATAATGAGTGTTGTAAATATTTACCAGATTTTCAAGGAGGGTGTAAATTTCTTCGTCTGTTAGTACTTTAAGGCCGAGGACGGTTTTGTTGGTATTTACAAAATCACTATCCATAGAAGCTTCGCTTCCAAGCCTGCCCTTTAGGGCACCATAGGAAGCTAGACCCCTCGATTCGTCAAAAACAGTCTTTCTTGTCGCCCCGAAATTAATAAACAAACCCTTGGCTTGGTTTGATTTACATTCGTTGTAAATATTTAAAATCTTTTCATAATTTCTTTCCCTGGTTGTGGCGTGTGGGAGTTTATAGAGATTTACCGCCTCATCAAAATTTATCACAAAGCCAGCATAGCCAATTTCTTGGAAAAGCTCGGCAAGATTTTTTATAGCCTCAAAATAATTATCGTCATTTATTATTTCATTTATGCCCAAGTCTTTTTTAGCCTCTGTCTTTGTGGTAATATCTCCCCTTATCCACCTCATGGCCTTAAGCTTTAGGATCCTGTTATTGGTGATAAAACCTTCATAATAGGTTGAAATGGCCTGGCCTAGTTCATAAGAAAGACCAACCGACCTAAATTTTGCCAGGGTTTCAAGGATAATTCCTATCACCTCATCCTTATATTCTCCTGCCATTAGGTCTTTTAAATCATAGGCCTTATCAGAACTTAACATGGCAAAAATATTTGAAATCCATTCTTCAAAAATAATTTCAATTACATTGCCAGTCCTGGCGTTTTTTGTCTTGAGGTTTTCAATAATTGTAGAATATAAGTTTACAGCCTTCCTGTCTGTCGCATAAAATCTTCTTGATGGATTTAGGTCAATAGTTGAGGCAACAAAATTTTTTGAAAGGGCTAGGTTTTCTATGGTTTTTAGCATAAAAGACTTGCCAGACCCGAAATCACCAACCCAAAACCTCAAGTCAGAATCTCCATTTTCTATATTTGCCAAAATCTTTATAAGCTCGTCAACTTCAGCCTTCCTGCCTACAAGGAGGTGTCCAAGACCAATGTCTGGCACAACTCCCGCCTCAAGACTTCTTATAATAGTGCTCGCTTCTTTTGGATTTATCCTATCCATCAATTAACTCCTTTACCATTTCCACATAAAACTCATCAATAAGGATTCTGTCATCCTCAATTACTAAAGTCTGGTCATTTATATATTCATATAATTCGTCATTAATATTATTAATAAAAACATTCAAGAAAAGCCCCTCTTCCATAGCAAGATTTGTAGCTTCGCCCTTTGAAATAAAGCCTTCCTTCAAGATTTTTTCTAAAAAAGATTTTGCCCATGGGGAAATTTTATCATTGGCAATTTGATTTTTTTCACTTTCATCAGCACTTCCAATTCCTTCTAAAGTTTCTTCATCTTTTGAAAAGTCATCATCCCCACCAACAAAATCATTTATGGTTTCAACTGTCTTTGACAAATCTTTCCTAGATTTTTTTACAAGGCTTTTATCAAGTTTAATCCTCTTAGCCTTAATTTCCCTTAGGTCTAAAATATCTGAAACAAGGTCAATATCGAAGTTTCTCTCCTTAATTAGATCTAAAAAATCTTGGTAATTTTCTTCCCTTATAATTTCAAAAAGAACTTTTTTATCCTTAGGCCTTTGCCTAGAATTTTTAAAAATATAAAAAAGTGCCAAAACTACTGTCGGGGTAAAATCAGCTTTTAGTAGATTGTCCAAAATTTCTCCAAAATTTTCCCTATTCTCAAAAGACCTTAGGATTTCTTCTTGACGATCTAGGGCCAAACTTTCTATAAAAGCGGCTATATCATTAGATTTCTGAGAATTATCCTTAAGGTATCCTAGATAAATCTCTTCTATTTTTTTATCTTCCAAATTATCCAGGTAAACTAATTGATATTCCATAAAAATTATCAAAATGTCATCGCATTGGTTTTCTAAGAGAATATCAATAGCCTTTTGGGTTTTAATCTCAGCTAGGAAGGAAAAATACCCCCTCACATTAGCTTCTGTAATTATAAATAGGCTATCCAAAAGATTTTTTGAAAGTGTGTATGGCCTGGCATAAGTTTTTATAATATCACTATTAATTTCAGGATTGGAAAATACCAATTTCAAACTTTTAAGGAATAAATTTATTGTCAGGTCTGCCAAATTCGGATTTTCCCAAAGGACATTTCGCCTTTGACTTAATTGGAGTAAGGCCCTTTCCTCATCCTTTTGAAAATCATACCTATCACGAAGTTTTCCATCCATATCCCAAAATACAGCCACTTTCCCACTTGAAGTTAGGTTGTAAAAATCAATTACATCCTTGTTAAGGCTTGGGAATTTTTTTAGAAATTCTTCAGCAACAGGCCCAAAAAGAGGCTCTAAATCTCTATTAATAAGACTTTTTATGTTCCTATAGATCCTTGCCGACTTTTTTTCATGATAGGGATCTATAAAATCTTCTACATAATCACGGGCTAGGACGTAAAGTTGGTTATAAAAATAAGGAGATTTTGTAATCTTCACTTCCTTTTCGCCAAGTCTTGCAAACTTTATATAAAGCTTCAAACTCTGCGATTTAACTTGGCTAGGCACATCTATTAGATTTCCTGTAAGCCTTAGTTTCGAAACATAATAACCATCATTTTTCTCTCCTATGTCAAGGTTGATAGAAGCTTTGATATGTTCAGTATTAATTTTTCTTTTAATTTTCTTTTTATCTACATCTTTGATATCATTAAGTAAATTTTCAATCAAAGCCTTAATATCTTCCATAGTACCTCCTGTTTCTAGCTTATGTATCATTATACTGCTGTAAGGAGCTTTTCTAAAGGCAAAAAATTCCAATAAAAAAAGTGCCGAAGCACTTTTTTACTTAGTAATTATCTTCATTAGGTCATTTACAGATGAATCGTAAACTGGACCAAACCTTAACATATATTTCATTAAAATATAGAGCCTATAGAAGTTAAGACGTTGTTGATAGCCTTCATCAAGTGGCATTAGGTCTTTGTATTCCTCATAAAAGGCCTTTCTAAAACCACCGAAAACTGTTGAAACTCCAATATCAAATTCCCTATCACCATACAGTGGAGATGGGTCAAAGACGATTGGTCTTTCGTCTTCATCAAACATAAAGTTTCCTGCCCAAAGGTCGCCGTGGAGTAAAACTGCCTCTGACTTATGTTTATCAAGTTCTCTTTCTATAACAAACCTTACTTCTTCGTACCTAATTCTATCCTTATCATCCCAAAGCTTGGTTTTAATAAGCATATCTCTTAGTTTGTCCATTCTTTCGAAAAGGAAAACTTCCTTCCAAGTGTCTTTAAATTCATTGTCAAAATCACAAGCTGTCCCTATAAATGGATAAGGAAAACCAAATCTCCCATCAGGACTTTTAATCTTGTGAATATCTGCAATAACCTTGGCTAAATCTTCTTGGCTACCAGCCCTTTCTTCGTGGTGGTAGGTCATAAGTAGATAGGCAGACCCATCTATATCCCCACTTGCGAGGGCTCTAGGCGCAAAAATTCCATTTTCTTCAAACAATTTAAGGCCGGCTTTTTCACATTCAAAAAATGAAGCATCTTTGTTTTTATGGACCTTCATAAAATAAGATCCACCGTCAGCCTCAAGCTTGTAGGAATCATTCACATCCCCACCTTCAATTGGACTGATATTTGTTACATTATTAATAGGTAATAATTCTATAATTTTTTCCATAATATCCCCTATTCTTTCTTTACTTATAATTTACTATCTTTTTTAAAATTTACTAGAAAATCCCCAAATCATAAGAGATTAGGGGATTATAATTACTTATTGTTGTAACATTTTTTCTGCTTTTTGGATTAATTTTTCTGACTTAGCCATCAATGCTAAAAGTTGGTCTTTGACTTTTTCTACCTTTTTTGGAGAAGTTTCAAATAAGAGTTTAACCGCAGCAACTTGTGTCTTATTTTCGCTTATAGATTTCTCTAATTTCTTTCTTTGTTCCTCGGTTAGTTTCTTATCTTTCTTTGGACTTTCTTCAACATCAGCTTTGCCAAAGTACATTGTGTAATCTCCGACAATTCCTGTAGCATTTGAGCCTGAATTATTTGCATATCCAAATTCAACACCTACATAATTTAATCCACCAGAATAAATTATGCTTAGGCCCATATGGTCGTATTCAGGATCTAGGATGATGTGGAGGTGGGCATTTCCATTATTATAAACACCATTTGATTCTTTTAGAAGTTCGTATTCGCTTTTGCCACCGTAGTTTGCCCTCTTGCCATAAGCCCATTGATTAAAGGCTTTATCTGGAGTATAAGAATCAGAGTTATTTGCGAGTATTTCTGCATAAGTTCTTGTACCACTTGGAAGCACGGCTGTAGCACAATCACTACCGTCAGGTCTTTGGTGAGAAAGTCCTGTAAGACTAACTTCATACATCCTTTGGATGGCTATTCTTTCAAGGTCTGTAGACCATTTTGTCCTATTGATGTAGGCTTCTTTTGATGTGATTCCCTTTGTCTTTAGATATTCTCTTAACTTCATATTTTTTGGATTTGAGTCAGCATCAGATATATATGGTACATTTTCATCCCACATTTTTCCTCTAAGTTCTCTGATTGCAGCCAAAGCAGCAGACTTATTTGCCTCATCTTGCTTTAAATTTAAAGTGACAGCCTTAGATTCAAAATTTTTAGTAGATACGCCAAAATCAAGTTTTTCGCTTGCATAAGCGATTTTTTCACATTGTGGGTTTACAAAACCAAGGCTATTTACTGATAAGCTTGCTAATAAAGCTATTGCAAGGACTTTTTTTGTATTTTTCATGACTTCTCCTTTATATTTATTACTTATATTATAACATAATTTGATTTTATAACAAAGTATTTTATTATAAAATCCTACTAAAATCTCAAATTATTGACCATCAAAAAATTTCAATATATCATTATAAACCATTTTTTTATCGGTTTCATTTAGGATTTCATGTTTCATATTTTTATAGACCTTATTTTGGATATTTCTATAACCAATTGATTTTAAAAAATCAAGACTGGACTTAATTCCCTTATCTCCCTTGGTTATAATGTCATCTTCGCCAACCATATTATAAATTTGTAAATCCTTATTTTTACACTCATATGTGGATTTTCGGCCTAATTTTTTATTAATCTCTACTAAGACCCTTGAATACCCTGTCTTAAACTTAAAAATCCTAAGTGGGTCATTAGCTTTTATTCTAATATTTTCTTCATCGTAGGATATAAAATCCAAACCCTTTGCTCCAACGAGAGCGTCAATCAACCTACTTTCTCCCTTATCTCCAAAGAAAAAACATCCTATATTAAAGAAAAATAAGGCTAAGGCTGATAGTGGATTTGTAGGGACAGTTCCAGTTAAAATAAGTTTGTCTAGTAAATCATCATTTTTCCTTATAAATAATCTAGCAAGCATAGATCCCATTGAATGGCCTAGCATGTAATATTTTAGGCCTGGATATTCTTTTTTCATGTATTTTGCAATCATTATCTCATCGTCCACGATTTCTTCTGCCCTTTTCATATAACCATTTGGATAGGCTGTTGAAATTGATTTGCCGTGGCCTCTATGATCTCCTATTACAACTATGTAGCCGTTTTTATTTAAAAAGTTTGCAAAATCCAAATAATTTCCCGAATGTTCTGCCACTCCATGGATTAGTTGGACTATGGCCTTGGGATTTTTGCAGCTTAGGATTCTTACAAAAGAATCAAAACCATCGGTATTTGTAAGGTAGACTTCTTCATAAAAATCCTCTTTTCTAACAGCCTGCCTTTTAAAATATTTGCTTGTCATATTTAATGACTTGTAGCGAATTTCCTTTATCAAATAATAAATTTGTGGAATAAGTGATATTAAGATAATAATATTAATATTAATAAGAGTTTTAATCATTAGCATATCCTCCCTTCAGCCTTTTTTAAGTCTTCACTTCCCTTATATTCAGCACTAGTTTTTATAATAATTTCTACAGCCTTGACCATATTTTCAAGACTCATAGAAGCCATATTCCTCTTATCTAAAACCTGGGCTGGTAAATATGGGACATGGATAAAACCTGCCGAAATATTTTTGTATTTATCTGCAAAATATAAATCATTATACATAATAAAATTACAAACATAGGTCCCAGCTGAGTTTGAGATTGATGCTGGGATTTGATCTTTCCTGAGATTTTCAACTATCGCCTTAATTGGCAGTGTCGAAAAATATGCATTTTCCCCATCCCATCTTATTTTTTCATCAATAGGCATCTTACCATCATTATCAGCAATCGAAGCATCTGCTATATTAATAGCCACCCTTTCTACTGTAATATCAGTCCTCCCGCCTGCTTGGCCAAGAGAAATGATTATATCTGGCCTTGTTTGGATAATTTTCTTTTCAAGTATATCTGCAGTTCCAACAAACTTTGTAGGAAGCAAGAGTTTTTCTAGTTTATGACCATCAATTTCATCTCCTAGCTTATCTAAGATTAGACTAGCCGGATTTATTTTCTCGCCTCCAAAGGCATCAAATCCTGTAATTAAAATTTTCATAATTCACCTCTATATTTATTTACCATAAAGTGTCAGTTTTTAAACAAAATAAAATAATTTTATAGTATAGTGATAAAAAAAGGAGAAAAGAATGAATATTAAAACTATTTCAGGCGACGAATTATTAAAACTTGACCCTTCCTATAAAATTATCGATGTTAGAACAGAAGAAGAATACAAAAATGGCCACATCAAAAATGCCACAAATATTCCACTTGATAAAATTTTGGAAAATGACTTTGACCTTGATAAGGATGAAAAACTTGTAATCCACTGCAGAACCAATGGCAGATCTGGTATGGCTATTGAAAAACTAGCTGAACTTGGCTATAAAAACTTAACTATGGCACCAGGTGTTGACCTATATAACTATGATTTAGTTAAATGAAAAATCCCTCAACCGAGGGATTTTTTTATAATTTCTTAACTTTTTTTGCTTGTGGGCCTCTTGGAGCTTCCATTTTTTCAAATTCTACATTATCTCCAGTATCTAGCTTCTTAAATTCTTCTTCAGAAATTATATCTGAAAAATGGACGAAGAGGTCTTCTCCGCCCCATTTTATAAAACCAAAACCTTTTTTATTATCAAAAAATTTTACTACACCTATACTCATTTTGCCGCCTTTCTTGCTGAAAATAAGACTCTCAAAGTTTCCTCATTTACATCATCAAGTGTGTCCTCATCGTAAATCCTTATATCAGTAAAACCAACTTTTTCAAGCAAAGTTTTTACATAATTAATTGAGTAAATTCTTTCTTGTTGGTATTCCTCAATTCTCCTATAGGATCCATCAGGATTTTCTACAAAGAAGTTTAAATTCATATCGATTAAGTCCTCTTCTAGGTAATTATCCCAAGTATAGAAAATATCCTCATATTCATAAACATAGCATTCTGACCCGAAGATTTCTCGCATTTTCATCTCTGAATTTATATCAAAAACCAAAAGTGAATTGTCCTTAAGATTATCAAAGGAATTTCTAAATAATTTCTCAAGGTCAGCAGGATTTGTGACATAGTTTACACTATCTAGGAGGATTACTATTAGGTCGTAAAAATCTTTTTTCTCGTATTCCACCATGTCGTAGTAGATGAGGTTCACCTTGTCATTGTCGTATTTTTCTGCAAAACAATTTAGCATATCTGTTGAAATATCAAGGGCGTCTATCCTCTCGAAGTCGTCAAAAAAACATTGGGTGAGCATGCCTGACCCACAAGCGAGCTCAAGCATATTCTCATTTCCAATTTTATAATCTTTTGCTAAATCCTTGATGTTTTGGGCGTAGCCCTCGTAATCTATATCAAAACTTAGTTTGTCATAGATATAGGAAAACTCACCGTACATTACTTATCCTTAATTTCTTCAAGACTAGCCTTTGTTTTTTCTAAAAGATCCTTATAGTCTGCTAGTTTTTCTTTTTCTTTATTTACTACAGCCTCTGGAGCCTTGTCTGTAAAGCCCTTGTTTGATAGCTTGCCTTCTGCCCTTTTGATTTCTGATTCAATTTTCTTAATCTCGCCTTTTAGACGTTCTCTTTCCTTTTCATAGTCCATCAATTCATCTAAGGACATATATACAGAAAATTCGTTAAAGACAAGTTTTACAAGACCATCATCAGAAATATTCGCTTGGTCTTTATTTAAAACTTCTACTTCGCTTGCACTAGCAAGGTTGATAAATTGGGCCTTAATTTGCTCAAGTAGGTCCTTATTCTTGTCGTTTTCCGCAACAATTGTTAGTTTTTGCTTAGTCTTTGCAGGTACATTTAAGCTTGCCCTTTGGTTTCTGATTGCAGTTATCGCCTTGATTACAGAGTTTACATTTTTCTCTTCTTCTACAAAATTAAATTCTTCCTTGATTTGTGGCCAATCTTCTACGATTAGCATGTCCTTTTTATTTGGTAGGGAAGAATAAATTTCTTCTGTTATAAATGGCATAAATGGATGAAGGAGGATAAGCATTGATTTTAGTACGTAAAGAAGAACTTTCTTTACATTAGCTTTTGCTTCTTCATCATCACCATAAAGTCTAATCTTGGCAAATTCTATATACCAGTCGCAGTATTCGTTCCAAATAAAGTCCTCAATCCTATCTGCTGCAAGGCCGATTTCGTATTTATCAAGGTTTTTGGATACGTCTTCTATAACTTGGTTAAGCCTTTTTAGAATCCATTCGTCTTCTAGGGTGAGGTTTTTTCCGTCAAATTCTAAATCATCAGATTCATCTATATTCATAAGGACAAATCTTGATGCATTCCACAACTTATTTGCAAAATTTCTTGATGCAAGTAGCCTATCCTCGTCATATCTCATGTCGTTTCCTGGAGAGTTGCCTGTAATTAGGGTAAATCTAAGGGCATCTGCACCGTATTTGTCAACTACATCTATTGGGTCAACACCATTACCAAGTGATTTACTCATTTTTCTACCTTGGCTATCTCTGATTAGACCTGTAAATAAAACGTGGGAGAATGGAACTTTTCCAGTTGTATAAAGAGATGCAAAGACCATCCTTATTACCCAGAAAAAGATTATATCATAGCCAGTTATCAGAATGTCTGTCGGGAAGAAATAATCAAATTCTTCGTTTTCTTCTGGCCAACCTAGGGTTGCAAAAGGCCAAAGAGCTGATGAGAACCAGGTATCGAGAGTGTCCTCTTCTTGGGTAACTTTTTTACCTTCAAGCATTCCGTTTTCATCTGGTTCGTCTTCTGAGACTATGATTTCCCCGTCTTCTGTATAGAAAACTGGTAATCTATGGCCCCACCAAAGCTGGCGGGAAATTGTCCAATCTCTGATATTTTCAAGCCAATTCATGTAGGTTTTTGAAAGATTATCTGGAATCAATTTTAATTCGCCAGAATTATAGGCATCTATACACATTTTGGCAAATTCATCCATCTTTACAAACCATTGCTTAGAAATTAATGGCTCAATTACAACGTCAGTTCTCTCAGAATAACCGACTGCGTGGTCGATTTCTTCGATTTTTACAAGTAGGCCCTCTTTTTCAAGATCATCTAGCATGGCTTTTCTGGCTTCATACCTATCCATACCTGAATATCTGCCATAGCCATCAACAATATGGGCCTTTGTGTCAAGAACAACACATTGGCCGAGGTCGTGGCGGGCTCCAACTTCAAAGTCGTTAGGGTCGTGGGATGGGGTTATTTTTACACAACCTGTACCATATTCCATGTCTACATAAGAATCTGCAATTATTGGAATTTTCCTACCTACAAGTGGAAGGATTAAATTTTTGCCTATCTTATCTTTAAATCTTTCGTCTTCTGGGTTTACTGCCACAGCCAAATCGCCTAGCATAGTTTCTGGACGAGTTGTAGCAATAGTTATAAAATCATCAGAATCTTCATAATTATATTTAATATACCAAAGCTTGCCTTTTTGGTCCTTGTGGTAAACTTCTGCATCTGAAATAGCTGTTTCTGCCATTGGATCCCAGTTTACAATCCTATTGCCCCTGTAAATCAAACCATCATCGTACATTTTTTTGAAAACTCTTTTGACAGCACGGGTTAAGTTTTCATCCATTGTAAAAGAATCGTGATCCCAATCGCAAGAAACGCCGATTGTCCTTAGTTGTCTTTTGATTGTGCCGCCGTATTCGTGGGTCCAATCCCATGCTTCTTTAAGGAAACCATCCCTGCCAAGATCTGCCTTGGTTTTTCCCTCAGCAGCAATCTTACCAACTACCTTTGCCTCTGTAGAAATAGAAGCGTGGTCTGTGCCTGGTATCCAAAGGGCTTCAAAACCAGCTAGTCTTTTATACCTAATAATTATATCTTGCAAGGTATTATTTAGGGCGTGGCCCAAATGGAGTTGGCCTGTAACGTTTGGCGGTGGCATAACAATTGTAAATGGTTTTTTGTCAGGATTCACTCCTGCCTTGAAATAGCCGCCTTCTTCCCATTCTTTGTAGATTTTTTTCTCAAAATCCTGTGGACTATACTTTGTATCCATATTTTCTCCTCTCAATTAAAAAAATGGCAACGCATTCTAGGACGAATTATCGCGTTACCACCTAAATTTCTTATAAAAAGACTCTCTTTTGCATTTATGCATGCTACATTAACATATATGAAAGCAACCTTCACCTAATTACTCCAAAGATTTTCACCAACCATCTTCTCTCTAAAGGACTTCCTAAGCTAATCCTCTTTCATTGTTAGTATTAAACTGTTGAGATTATTATATTAATAAATCCCCAAAAGTCAATAAACTTAGTGATTGTTAATTTAATTTCAATCTCTTACATGATATTGATTTCCTTTTCCTAATAAATATGAAAAACATTGGTAAAAAGCTTTTGAATATCGTATATTTCACTATTAATTAAGGATATTTATAAATTTTTGATGAAAATATTTTCATTATTTCAATTTTTTTGGTATAATAGGTATAGAGTCTTGGTGTAGGAGAAATTATGAAATTAATAGTATATATAATCTCAGATGGTAGCTCTATTGGCCTAATAGATATAGTAAAGGAAACTATGAGCCACTTTAATCAACCCTATGAAATAAAGATTTTTGATAGGATTATTAATGGAGAAAACTTAACTAAGCTACTAACATCAATTACAGATTCAAATTCTTCGATAATTTACCACTCATTTAGAGATTCTAAAATGAAGGCCTATGTCAAAAACTACCTAGCTAGTAGAAACCTTAGGGAAATTGGTCTAATAGATTTTTCTGTAAAGGAAATGAATAAATTTTTGGAAAATCTTCCACAAAATAAGAAAGACAAAAATTCCCTAAACCCAGTCCACCAAAGGAGACTAGCAGCTCTTGATTTTGCCATTGATTATGATGATGGACAAGATTTTAGGGGGCTTGCTTTTTGTGACATAGCAATAATTGGAGTTTCAAGATCTTCTAAGACTCCCCTATCCATGTATCTTGCGAGCAAGGGATATAAGGTAAGCAATATTCCAATCCTTGTTGACTCAAAAGTGCCTCAGGAATTATTTGAAATTGATCCAAATAAAATCTTTGGCCTTACAATCGATAAGGATGTTCTAAAAAAAATAAGGGAAGAAAGACTTAAGTCTTTGGGCTTATCTGTAGATTCGCTTTATTCATCAAAGGAAAGAATAGGCAGGGAAATCGATTATGCGCTTGAGCTTATGAATGACTTGGGCTGCACAATCATAGATGTGACTTACAGGTCTATAGAAGAAACTTCAGAAATTATCACAAGCAAATTAAATAAAATATAGAAAGGGAAAAAATTATGAGCACAAAATACGTTTACAATTTCGATGAAGGTAACAAGACAATGAGAGACCTTCTAGGCGGCAAAGGTGCAAACCTAGCAGAAATGACAAATATGGGAATCAACGTACCATATGGTTTTTCTGTGACAACTGAGGCATGTATAAGATATTACAAAGAAGATAAAAAACTTTGGGATGCCTTAAATGAAGAAATCACAAACCACATCAAAGACCTTGAAAAACATAATGGCAAGACTTTTGGTAACAACGAAGACCCACTTCTAGTATCAGTTAGATCAGGCGCTCCTATTTCAATGCCTGGTATGATGGATACAATCTTAAACCTTGGTCTTAACGATATAGCTGTTAAAGGCCTTGAAAATAAGACAAATAACAAAAGATTTGCCTATGATTCTTACAGAAGATTTATCCAAATGTTTGCTGACGTTGCTATGGGACTTGATAAAAATAAATTCGAAGAAGTCCTAACTGCTAAGAAAGAAGAAAAAGGCGTTTCAACAGACCACGACCTTGTAGCAGAAGACTTTGTTGACGTTGTTGAAAAATACAAGGTAGTTTACAAAGAACTTGCTGGAGAAGAATTCCCACAAGATCCTAGAAAACAACTTGACCTTGCTATTTCGGCAGTATTTTCTTCATGGAACAACCCAAGAGCTATCCTTTATAGAAAGTTAAACGATATTGATGATAAAATGGGTACAGCTGTAAACGTTCAAACCATGGTATTTGGTAACATGGGCGAAACAAGTGGTACTGGTGTTGCTTTCTCAAGAAACCCAGCTACTGGTGAAAACGTACTTTATGGTGAATACCTAATGAACGCTCAAGGTGAAGACGTAGTAGCAGGTGTTCGTACACCAGAACCAATCAGCCACCTTCACGAATTAATGCCTGAAGTTTATGATGAATTTTATAATACAGCACAAACTCTTGAAAAACACTACAAAGACATGCAAGATATGGAATTTACTATCCAAGAGGGCAAGCTTTACCTACTTCAAACTAGAAATGGTAAGAGAACTGCCCAAGCAGCTGTCCAAGTAGCAGTAGATATGGTAGAAGAAGGATTAGTTGACGAAAAAGAAGCCCTATTAAGAGTTAACCCACAAGACCTTGACGGACTTCTCCACCCAACCTTCACCCAAGAAGCTGTTAAAAAAGCCCAAGCTTTAACAAAGGGTCTTGCAGCATCTCCAGGAGCAGCTGTAGGTAAGATTGCTTTCTCAGCACCTGAAGCAGCTAGAAGAGCAAAAGACGGTGAAACAGTTATACTTGTTCGTGAAGAAACAAGCCCAGAAGACCTTGAAGGTATGGTATCAGCAGTTGGTATTCTTACTGCAAGAGGCGGTATGACTTCCCACGCAGCAGTAGTTGCAAGAGGTATGGGTAAATGCTGTGTATCTGGTGCCCAAGATATCCACGTTAACGAACTTGAACACACCCTAAGAGTAGGCGACATTGTCCTAACTAGCGAAGATACAATCTCAATTGACGGTTCAACCGGTGAAATCTTTGCAGGTGCCCTTGCTACTCAACCACCACAAATGCACGGTGCCTTTGGTAAATTCATGGAATGGGTTGATGAGTATAGGGATATGAAAGTTAGAACAAACGCTGATACACCAAGAGACGCTAAACAAGCTCTAGAATTCGGTGCTGAAGGTATTGGTCTATGTAGGACAGAGCACATGTTCTTTGCAGATGACAGGATTTTCCAAGTTAGAAAGATGATCCTTGCTGCTGACGTTGAAACAAGACAAGCTGCCCTTGATAAGATTCTTCCAATGCAAGAAGAAGACTTCTATCAAATTTATAAATTAATGGAAGAAAGACCAGTAACTGTAAGACTTCTTGACCCACCACTTCACGAATTCCTACCAAAGGGAGAAAAAGAAATAGCTGACCTTGCCCTAGAATTAAAAATCCAACCAGCAAGGGTTCACGAAAGAATTTCAGAACTTCAAGAAGTAAACCCAATGCTTGGTTTCAGAGGTCTAAGACTAGGCGTTATCTATCCAGAAATCTCTAGAATGCAAGCAAGAGCAATCATGCAAGCAGCTATTAGACTAAATAATGAAGGCGTAAAAGTAGTTCCAGAAATCATGATTCCACTATCATCAGATGTTCACGAACTTGCCTATGTAAAAGATATAGTTGTAAAAGAAATCGAAAAAGTCTTTGAAGAACAAGGCATGGAAATCAAATACCTACTTGGTACCATGATTGAAATTCCAAGAGCTGCTATCACTGCCGATGAAATCGCACAAATCACAGACTTCTTCAGCTTTGGTACAAACGACTTAACACAAATGACCTTCGGTCTATCAAGAGATGACGCAGGTAAATTCCTACCAGCCTACATCGAAAAAGACATCCTAGAAAAGGATCCATTCCAAGTTCTAGACCAAAAAGGTGTTGGTTTCTTAGTAGAAACAGCTGTTGAAAAAGGTAGAAAATCTAATCCTGCCCTCCACTTAGGTATCTGTGGTGAGCACGGTGGTGAACCAAACACTGTTAAATACCTATACAACGTAGGACTTGACTATGTATCTTGTTCACCATTCAGAATTCCAATAGCTAAACTTGCAGCAGCCCAAGCAGCAATTGAGAAAAATAAATAAGATAAAAAACCATTCTCCGACTAGAAAATCCTAGTCGGAGATTTTTTTCGTCAAAAATTTGCAATTTTTATATATTTGGGATAAAATCTTCAAATAATCTAAAAGGAGATTTTATGGAAAAAATCAAAAGCATTAAGGGCATAAACGGTGCCCAATTAAAATATATAGCCTTCGCTTCAATGTTTATAGACCATTTCAACAAGGCAATCATAACCCCATTTCTAACAGGAACTGGCCCTATGGTCATTATTACAACTATTTTTGACATCTTGGGAAGGATCGCCTTTCCTATCTTTGCCTTTATGATTGTAGAAGGATTTTTCAAAACAAAATCACAATGGAAATATTTAAGAAATTTACTTATTTTTGCGGTAATTTCAGAAATTCCCTACGATATGTTCCAGTCGGCTGAATTTGTAAATACCTGGTCACAAAATATTCTCTGGGGCCTTGCCCTTGGACTATTTACTATCATGGTCATAGATAAACTAAAAGAAAAAATCAAACAAAGACCCCTATGGATCTTTGTTTCTATCTTGATAGTGGCCCTTTCAAGCCTCGGCTCAATGCTCATCTCGTCTGACTATGAGTACTATGCCATCATAATAATTTATCTATATTATCTTTTCTATGACAAAAGACTTGTGGCATCGGGACTCGGTTATCTTGTAATAATCAAGGAAATCTATGCCATCCTCGGCTTTGCGACCGTTCTTCTATATAATGGTGAAAAAGGCAAGCAAAATAAAATATTTAACTACTTCTTTTATCCAGTTCATCTACTAATTTTCGGAATAATAAGAATGATCTTTAAAATCTAAAAGACAGCTTAACTTATTTAAGCTGCCTTTTAATTTTGCAATTTTTTTCTATGAGATTTTATTAATGAAATAGAATTTATAAGAATTGAAAGGGCCACACATATCCAAAGGGCCTTAGATATGGTTGGCATGGTATCCATAAGGCCTGACCAATCCTCTCTTACAACCCTTCCTGCCCCATCGGCATAAAAAGCACAGACAGTTAGACTTGTGAAGGATAAGGATAAAAACCTAAAAATATTTGCTCGTTTTTTAAAATTCATTATATTTAAAAGAGCTGTGATTATCGCACACGTTCCAAAAATTAACCACATTAGTAAGCTTCCTTCTTTATATATTTCTTAATTATAATACCAAAATAGATAGACATGAAAATAGCGATAAGACCTGCTATTATCCTCTTAGTAGCACCCATTTCTGTCACAAAAATCGCATAGGCAAAGAGGGTTAGAATCGCAATTGTATATACAAAAAATACCATGCCCCTAGTTGCGAATTTTATAGTAGTTGAGTTTTCTCTATCAAAAGATTTTTTTAAAACAAATAAGAAAAATCTCATATAAACTATTGTTAGTAGTAAATAAAGTGTTTTCCTAAAATTACCATAACATTTCCTTTCCTACTTATATAATATATTTTTTTGTCATTCTAGCTAAAAGTATTTTAAAGAAAAACAATAGATTTGACCACTATTATTTCTCATCGTTTATGCTTATTTCTAATACTAGGGCCGATAAGTCTTTATTATTTTTAAATTGTGACCTAAAATCTGGATTTTCTATGCCTATAAATGAAAATTCATTTGTATCTGTAAGGAAGGCTGCAAATACAGGATAAGGTCCATTTTCATTAATGATGCCACCTTCTGTCCATTCCCAAACCTTTGCTTCCTTATTTTCAAAAATTTGATTTTCAAAGTCAAATTTTGTGACTTGGGAAATTTTCTTATCTGAGATCACATAGACATTAACCTGGTTTGAAGAAAGTTCAAAACCTAATTTTTCTCCTTCTTCCAAATTTGGTAGGGTAATATCAAAAATCTTTTCTTCTTTTCCCTCATCAAAACTTGTGAGTTTCAGTTTAAAATTTGAGTCTTTGCCGTCCTTAATGGAATAAACTCCAGTTCCAAAATCGACAATATTACCACCATCATATTTATCCATAAGATCAAGGTCAAAATCTTCTTTTATAAGCCCCACTTCTCCAGGCTTTTGGCTTTCGATTTTGCATGCTCCTAGGATTATTATGAGCAAAATGCTTAATAATATATTTTTCTTTTTCATTTCTTCCTCCTTAGATAATCGAAATTATATCAAGATTTAAAAATCACTTTGCTTCCTTATCCAAAATAAGTTCAAAGGCAAAAATCTTAAGGTCCTTATCTTCTTCAGTCATTTTTTTAAGGTCTTCTTTAGTGATATTTTTTATATCAATATCCTTATCATCTTTGGACATGCCGACAAAAAGGATAGTTGACTCCTTATCCTTAATATCTCCTTGATCTAGCCAATAGGTCTTCTTAAATACGTCTTTATCTATAGAATAATCAGCCCTAAAGCTTGACGCATCCTTTACTTCCTCGCCATCTATCCTAAAGAATGTATAAGAATTTTCATTAAAACCTAGACCTATTAAAGCATTTGACTTTGTGGCGTTCACTGGTCCTCTAGAAATCTCAAAGATTTCCCCGTCTTTTATTGAAAATAACTGCTCCTCTAGATTTTTTGTATCAAGTCCTTCTAGAGAATAAGTATAATAGGCAAGGTCTAATTTCTTTTCTTCGCCAAAATATTCTACCGCATCCACATCAGTCTTAGCCTGGCTTATTTTTACACCCTCTTCTAGATTAGCTTCCTTATTGCAGCCTGTAATAGCAAGGGCTAAGGCACATATTAATAAAAACTTTTTCATCTTATCCTCCTTTATCTTGTTACTTATATAATACCCAAAATTAAAAAAAAAAAGGATTTCCTAAATAATTCAAAAAAAGCGGCCGAAACCGCTTATGTTTTGATAATAGATTCTATAATGTTATTACTCACTATCCTCAAGTCTTAATTCTAAGAGCATACCTGAGTATTCCTTATTATTTTTTATCCATTCTCTAATTTCATCTTCATGAAAAATTGGGGTTATCAAAGAATTAGCTTCATTAGAAAAACTTGCAAATACTGGATATCGCTCTCCGTCTTTGATTACACCACCATTATCCCACTGCCAGCCATTTGACATCTTGTGAGTAAGTTTTTTATCTTTAAATTCATATTTGGTAAGTAGAGAAGTTTTATTATCTGATAGATCGTATATATATATTTTGCTAGAATTTACCGCTATACCAAGCTTGTCCTTATCTTCTATTTTAGGAAGCTCAATATCAAAAGCTTCTGAAATTTCCCCATTTTCATAAGTTGAAAGAGTCAGGCGAAGATCATCAGGCCTTATTCCCTTGAAGGAATAAACTCCTGCACCATAATCTAAATTATCTCCACCATCAAAGGTTTCAAGCACATTAAGCTCATAGTCTTCTTTTGTAAGCATAACATCTTCTGCATTTTTTACATCTACTTTGCAAGACGCTAAGCTTAGTATTAAAAATAGACTTAATAATACATTTCTCTTTATCATTTTTTCTCCTAAATATGAAAATTACTTTTCTTTTTTATCTAGTATAAGTTCATAGGCTAAAATCTTAAGGTCCTTATCTTCCTCAGTCATTTTTCTAAGGTCTTCTTTTGTGATGTTTTTAATATCGATATCCTTATCATCTTTTGACATGCCAACAAAGAGGATAGCTGACTCCTTATCCTTGATATCAGCTTGGTCTAGCCAATAAGTCTTGTTAAAATAGTCCTTGTCCATAGCGGAATCTGACTTATAACTTGTATAATAATATACTTTATCTCCTTTTATCCTAAAGTCGATATAGGAATCTTCATTAAAACCAATACCAATTAAAGAATTTTCTTTGACATCAAGTAAAGGTCCATCTACAAAGTTAGAAACTTCCCCGTCTTTTATAGTAAATAAGTTCATTTCTAGATTTTCTGTATCAAGTCCTTTTAGGGAATATGTGTTATAGGCAAGGTCTAATTTCTTTTCTTCGCCAAAATATTCTACCGCATCCACATCAGTCTTAGCCTGGCTTATTTTTACACCCTCTTCTAGATTAGCTTCCTTATTGCAGCCTGTAATAGCAAGGGCTAAGGCACATATTAATAAAAACTTTTTCATCTTATCCTCCTTTATCTTGTTACTTATATAATACCCAAAATCTTTTTAAAAAAAGGATTTCACAAAAATATTAAAAAAGCGGCCGGAGCCGCTTGTAAACTTTTATAGAATTATTAATAAGAAGATAAGCAAAAGTACCATCAATACCTTGGCACCCAAGGGCAAAATTTTAACTTCTTTTTCCCAATCTGTGCTCTTATACATTTTTTGCTCGTCTATATATGAACTCGTAAAGGACAAAGATTTTATATAATAGGTTAAATTTTCCTTAATTTTGATGATTTTATCTTTCAACTTCAATCCTTTTTGTATTTTCTAGAATAAATTTATAATATTATCATTTTCGTCAACGTCTATATCAAGAGCATTTGGATGTTTTGGAAGGCCTGGCATAGTTAAGACCTTATTGAGATAGGCAACTATGAACCTTGATCCTGTCTTAATTTTGATGTCAGAAACTGTGATTTCAAAGCCTTCTGGTCTGCCCTTGATTTTGCCGTCATCTGTTAGAGATGCTGGAGTTTTTGCCATACAAACTGGGAAATTTCTATAACCAAGTTCGTCGATTTTATCAAGGACCGCCCTTGCCTCATCTGTAAAATTAACCTTGGCTGCTCCGTAGATTTCATTGGCGATTGTGTTGATTTTCTCTTCTGTAGATAGGTCATCTTTGTAAAGAAGTTTTACTTCTTCACTATTATTTTCAACTATTTTCACAAGTTTATTGGCAAGGTCAATAGCTCCGTCACCGCCTTTTGCCCATACTTGGGTTAGGGAAAATTCAACGTCAAAGTCCTTTGCCCAGTCTTCCATGAATTTAATTTCAGCATCTGTATCTGTCACAAATTGATTTAGGGCAACTATTACAGGAAGATTGTATTTTCTCATATTTTCGACGTGCTTTTCAAGGTTTTTAACCCCTTCTTTTAGGGCTTCAAGATTTTCTTCAGTTAAGTTTGCTTCTTCCACTCCACCATGAAGTTTAAGGGCCTTGATGGTTGCAACTACAACAGCTGCCTTTGGACGTAGGCCGGAAACTCTACATTTGATGTCTAAAAACTTCTCTGCACCAAGATCTGCCCCAAAACCTGCTTCTGTGATTACATAATCAGAATATTTAAGGGCTGTTTTTGTTGCAATAACAGAGTTACAGCCGTGGGCAATATTGGCAAATGGACCGCCATGGATGATTGCTGGATTGTTTTCCAAAGATTGGACTAGGTTTGGATTCATGGCATCTTTAAGGATGGCCACAACAACACCTTCAACTCCCAAATCTTTTGCAAAAATAGGTTTGTCATCTTGGTTATAACCTACCATGATATCGCCAATCCTAGATCTTAGGTCTTCTAGGTCTTCTGCAAGGCATAAAATAGCCATGATTTCACTTGCAACTGTGATATCAAATGAAGAATCCCTCTCGTCCTTGCCATTGGCATTGATTTTTATCCTTCTAAGGGCTCTTTCATTCATATCCATTACATAGTTAAACATGACTTTTTTAAAGCCAAGTTCGTTGCCTTGGAAGATATGGTTATTAATTACTGCCATAATTGCATTGTGAGCTGATGTGATGGCGTGAAAGTCACCATTAAAATGTAGATTTATCTCATCCATTGGGACAACTTGGGCATAGCCACCACCTGTTGCCCCACCTTTTCTACCTAAAACTGGTCCAAAAGAAGGTTCCCTAAGGGCTACTGTAGATTTTTTGCCGATTTTATTTAGGCCATCAGATAGGCCTACGGTCACAGTCGATTTTCCTTCCCCAGATGAAGTTGGGTTTATAGATGTGACTAAAACTAGGTTTTCTGATAAGTTATCAAAATTTTCTCTTTTGATCTTTGCCTTGTAGTCCCCATATTTTATTAATTTATCGGCTGAAATGCCAATCTTTGCTGCAACGTCTTCTATTTTTTCTTTTTTAGCTTCCAAAGATATTTGATAATCAGTCTTCATTTTCCCTCACTTTAATGATAAATGTCCGATGTCTTTTCTGTAGAAAAGATTGTCGCACTTGATTTTTTCAATGTCCCTATAAGCGGCTTCTCTCGCTTGTTCTAGGCTATTTCCCTCTGCACACACGATTAAAACCCTGCCGCCGTTTGTAAGAATCCTTCCGTCACTTTCCTTTGTACCCATATGGAAAACTTTTGAATCAAGACCGTCAAGTCCTGTTATTTCAAAACCTTTTTGGTAGATTTCCGGATAGCCTTTTGAAGCAAGGACAACGCCTATATAGGCCCTATCCTTCCACTTAATTTCCATTTCCCTACCGTCAAGGACTGCCTCAGCCAAGTCGTAAAGGGAAGTTTCCATAGACATAAGGATAATTTCTGTCTCGGGATCTCCAAAACGGACGTTGTATTCTATGGTTTTTATCCCGTCCTTTGTTTTCATAAGGCCAGCAAACAAAATCCCCTTAAAAGGTCTGCCTTCCTTAATCATAGCCTTGGCTGTTGGTCTAACAACTTTTTCTAAGGCTTCTTCAATATCTGCGTCTGTGATATGCTTAATTGGCATATAAACGCCCATACCGCCAGTATTTAGGCCCTCATCATTATCAAAGGCTCTCTTGTGGTCTTGGACAACCTTCATTGGCATAACCTTATCGCCTGACACAAAAGCAAGGAGGGAAAATTCCTCGCCCTCGAGAAATTCTTCTATAACTACAGATGCACCTGCTTCCGCAAATTTTTGGTCCATCATTATCTCTTTTAGGGCTTCTCTTCCCTCGTCGAGATTTTGGGCAATGATTACTCCCTTACCTGCAGCAATGCCGTCAGCCTTGATTACAAGTTGAAAAGAAGATTTTTCAACATAGGTCAAGGCTTTTTCGTAATCTGTAAAAGTCTCGTAGGCTGCTGTTGGTATGCCATATTTTTTCATCAAATCTTTGGCAAAGGCCTTTGATCCTTCAAGAATGGCTGCGGATTTGTTTGGGCCAAAGACCCTGATATTTTCTTTTTCTAAAAGGTCTACGATTCCGTCAACCAGAAAGGCTTCTGGGCCTACAAAGACAAGGTCAATTTTATTTTCCTTGCAAAAACTTGGAAGGTCTGTGACATCGCAAGTGATGCAGGTTCCAAACTGGGCCACACCAGGATTTTCTCCCAGCATGAAAATTTCGTGGCCTTCCCTATATAATTTATCAGAAATGGCGTGCTCCCTGCCGCCATTTCCTACTACTAATACCCTTGCCATATTAATGTTTAAAGTGACGCATGCCGGTAAATACCATGGCTATGCCGTTTTCATTACAAGCTTCAATTGATTCGTCGTCACGAATTGATCCGCCTGGTTGGATGATGGCTTTAATATCGTGTTTGGCTGCCTCATCAACACTGTCCCTAAATGGGAAGAAGGCATCTGATGCAAGAACTGCCCCCTTTGCCTTATCGCCTGCTTGCTTAAAGGCAATTTCAGCTGCACCAACCCTGTTCATTTGACCAGCACCAACACCTACAGTTTGGCCGTTCTTGGCAAGTAAGATTGCATTTGATTTAACGTGTTTTACAATTTTGTAGGCAAATTCTAGGTCCTTTAGGTCTTCTTCGCTGACCTTTGTCTCAGTAACTGTTTCTAGTTTTTCAAAAACCTTGTCATCGTAGTCTTGAACTAGAATTCCGCCCCTTACAGATTTTATTAATTTTGGATTTTTATTAGTTTTCTTTGTAATCTTATAAATTCTGACGTTTTTCTTCTTTTCTAAGATTTCTAAAGCTTCATCTTCGTAATCATAGGCAAGAATTATCTCAAGGAAAATTTCGTGCATTTTTTCTGCAGTTTTCTTATCAACTGTGCCGTTAATTGCAACAATACCGCCAAAAATTGAAACTGGGTCTGCTTCAAAGGCACGGATCCAAGCATCATAAACAGTCTTTCCTGTGGCAACCCCGCAAGGATTCATGTGTTTTAGACCTACACAAACTGTTTCGTCAAATTCTTGTAAGATATCAAGGGCAGCTGAGGCATCTTGGATATTATTGTAAGACATTTTCTTGCCATGTAATTGGACGCAGTCTTGTAGTGCATAGGATACTTCTTCGTCTGAAACGTAGAAAGCTGCCTTTTGGTGAGGATTTTCTCCATACCTTAGTTCATCTTCAAGTCTAAAGCTAAGATTTAAAGTTTCCTCACTTCCATTTATTTTATTAAAATAAGATGCGATTAGGGAGTCGTATTGGGCAGTTTTGTTGAAAACTTTTCCTGCAAGTCTTTGTCTTGTTTCTAGGCTTGTTTCGCTCTTTTCTTCTAATTCTTTAATGATTGTGTCGTAGTCGTTCTTATCAGTGACTACAGTTACAAATTTATAATTTTTAGCAGCAGATCTTAGCATAGAAGGGCCACCGATGTCGATGTTTTCAATGATTTCATCATGGCTTACCCCTTCTTTTGCAAGGGTTTCTGCAAAAGGATAAAGGTTGACGCAAATTAGGTCAATATAGTGGATGTCATTGTCTTTAAGCTCTGCCACATGACTTTCATTGTCCCTTTTTGAAAGAAGACCGCCATGGACTTTTGGATGAAGGGTCTTGACCCTACCTTCTAAAATCTCTGGAAAACCTGTGTAGTCCTCAATAGAAATGCAATCTACTCCTGCTTCTCTTAGGTGGTTTAAAGTCCCACCTGTAGAAATTATTTCAAAACCATTTGCCACAAGGCCCTTGGCAAAATCTGCCACGCCTGCCTTATCACTGACACTTATTAAAGCTCTTTTCATTTTTCCCCCTTTAAGATTTCTCCTCCTGTCTTTATGTAAAGCCTATGCTCTACCTCATGAACCTGACTTTCTATCTCATCTAGGCTCTTTGTGTAATCAACCTTAAACTTATCTTGGGCAAGAATCTCCCCGCCGTCGATTTCTTCGTTTACATAATGGATTGTGACCCCAATATATTCCTCTCCCGCTTCATAGGCCCTTTTGATTGACTCTATGCCCTTGTATTTAGGAAGTAGAGAAGGGTGGATATTTATAACCTTGCCCTTAAATTTTTCTAGAAAATCTTTAGAAAGAATTCTCATATAGCCTGCTAGAAAGATATAGTCAAGGTCTTTGACTTTTTCTAGAATTTCTTTTTCGTAAGCTGCCTTATTTTCATAATCTTTTGGATTAAAGACAAAGGCCTTAATATTTTTATCTTCTGCTTTTTTTATAACCTTGGCCCCAGGCTTGTCACAAACCATAATATCAATATCTGCCAAATTTTTTATTTGTTCTGAACTTGCTAAAGCATCGAAATTTGTGCCTGTCCCTGAAGCAAATATTCCTATTTTTTTCATAGAAGGACGATTCCTTCCTGGTCTGTGACTTCTCCTAGGATGAAGGCGTCGTCGATTAGGTCAAGGACCTTTTCCTTATCGGCATCGTCTACAATTATTGCAAGACCAACGCCCATATTAAAGACTTGGTACATCTCGTCGTGGTCTATTTTTCCTTCTTGTTCTATAAATTTAAAAATTTCTGGAACTTGATAGGAATCCCTATAAATTTTCATGCCAAGACCTTTTTTGAGAGCCCTTGGGAGGTTTTCTATGAATCCACCACCTGTAATGTGGGAAATGCCTGCAACCTTCACATTATCAAGTAGGGTCTTTACTTCCTTGGCGTAGATTCTTGTAGGTCTCAAAAGAGCTTCGCCAATGGTTTCCCCATTAAATTCGTCATTTAAGCTTATATTTTCATCCTTTAGGACCTTTCTAATTAGTGAAAATCCATTTGAATGAAAACCTGTAGACGGAATACCAATCACAGCTTGGCCAGGCTTTGTGTTTTCTGGATTTATTAAATCTTCTTTTTCGGCAGCACCAACAGCAAAACCTGCTATATCGTACTCGCCTTCCTTATAAAAACCTGGCATTTCTGCGGTTTCCCCGCCTACAAGAGCTGCTCCCGCCTGTCTACAACCATCAGCAACACCCTTTACAATAGCTTCGATTTGGGCTGGGTCGTTTTTGCCACAAGCGATGTAGTCTAAAAAGAAAAGTGGAATTGCTCCTTGGGCAAGGATGTCATTAACACACATAGCCACAGCGTCGATACCGATTGTGTCGTGCTTATCCATGTCAAAAGCAAGTTTAAGCTTGGTTCCAACCCCATCTGTACCGCTTACAAGAACTGGATTTTTAAAACCATAGGCAGAAAGGTCAAAGGCTCCGCCAAAGCTACCAATCATGTCCATCATGCCCTTGTTTTTTGTGGATTCGACGTGTTTTTTTATTCTCTCAACTGATTCATAACCGGCATTTAGGCTAACACCTGCTGCCTTGTATTTCTCGCTCATTTACTCCCCTTTGCTAAAAAATCTTTTTGTATATCTGTAAGTTCTGCCTTAAATTCTTCTTCATAATTGCCAAGTCCTTCGACATAGTCACCTGTGAAAATATCAAGGGAAATTCCCTTATTTGGACTATCAAAGTCAAAGCCTACTGCTTCTTTAAGACCATCAACTGTTATAAATTCCAAACTATCTGCACCAATTAAGTCCCTAACCTCATCTTTGCTGAGGTTGGCAGCGATTAGTTCATTGGAAGTTTTCATATCAATTCCAGAAAATGATGGAAAAATAATCTCTGGTGAGCCTATCCTTAGGTGGACTTCGCTTGCTCCTGCCTTTTTAAGCATGGAAATGATTCTTTTGGAGGTAGTGCCCCTTACAATTGAATCGTCAAGAAGGATTACCCTCTTATTTCTAACAACATCACCAAGGGCTGATAATTTCATCTTAACCCCAATATCCCTAAGCTTTTGGGAAGGCTCGATAAAGGTCCTGCCTATGTATTGGTTTTTGATAAGACCCATCTCGTATGGAAGGCCGATTTCTTCAGCATAACCTGTTGCAAGGGATAGGGAAGAATTTGGTACACCGACTACTATGTCAGCTTCCACAGGAAATTCTCTCGCCAAAACCCTGCCTGTATTTTTCCTAACTGTGTGGACGTTTTTGCCCATGATAGTTGAGTCTGGCCTTGCAAAATAAATAAATTCCATGGATTCTATGGCTATATTTGAAGGCTCGCAGAAGCTTCCTATTTCGAAACCAGAATCGTCAATTTTTATAATTTCTCCAGCGGAAATATCTTTTAAAAAGTCTGCCCCTATTACATTTAGGGCACAAGACTCTGAAGCGATTGTGTAGGAATCACCGAGTTTTCCGAGAACTAGTGGCCTTGTAGCGTGCCTATCCACCGCACCGTATAAGGCATCTTGGGTTAAAAGCATTACAGAAAATGATCCATTTAGCTTAATTAAGGCCTCCTTAAATCTTTCCTCTATTGTTTCTTTCCTAGAGCGCCTAATTAGGTGCATGATTATTTCTGCATGGCTTGCTGAATGGAAAACTGCTCCTTCATCTTCTAGCTCAGCCCTAAGCCAACTAGCGTTGTTTAGATTACCATTCATGGCAATACCTAGGTGGCCGTCGTTAAATTTGTACAAAAGTGGTTCTATATTTTGAACGTTTGTGGAATTACCGCTTGAGTACCAAAGGGCACCCAAGGCGGCTGAACCATCAATTTTTTCTAGCTTTTCATTATCCTTAAATACATCTGCCAAAAGGCCAACATTTCTATAGCCCCTAAGCCTAGTTCTTTCTGTTGAGACAATACCTGCACCTTGTTGACCCCTGTGTTGGAGGGCGTGAAGGGCATAAAAGGCAACACTTGGAGCCTTTTCTGTATTCCAAATTCCAAACATCTTTACTCCTTAAAAAAATCTATCTGGTGAAATATTTCACACCATTTTTAAATATGTCTTGCCTATCCTTTAAAGTATTGGTTTTGTAAAGGGTCTTGTAGGACCTTTCTGAATGGCCCATCTTGCCTAAGATTAGACCATCTTCACTCACCATTCCCTCAATGGCTAGGGCTGATCCATTTGGATTGTATTTGCCGTTTAGGGTCGCATCCCCATCGGCGTCTACATATTGGAAGGCTGCAAGGTGCTTGAATTTTTCGATATTATTGCCAACGAGTCTTCCTTCTCCGTGACTAAATACAAGTTCATGGAGGTCACCAATTTCAAAACCTTGAGTCCATGGAGATTTTGTAGAAGCCACTCTTGTGATTGCTGTATCTGATATATGCCTAAAGCCAACATTCCTAAATAGGCTTAGGTCATCTTCGTTAAGGTCTTTTATCTTTCCATAAGGTAAGAGTCCTGATTTTATAAGGGCTTGGAAGCCGTTACAAATACCTAGGATTAACTTTTTATCAGAAAGATGGGCATGGATTGCTTCTTTTACCTTGGCGTTTTTAAGTATATTTACAATAAATTTCGCTGAACCATCTGGCTCATCTCCTGCTGAAAATCCACCAGGGAAGGCTATTATATGGGAAGCTTTAATTTCCTTAACGAAAGCATCGATTGATTTTTCAATGTCGTCTTCTTTTATATTTGTAAAGACAACTTGACTTACCTTTGCTCCCGCCTCTTCAAAGGCCTTTTGGGTGTCATATTCTGAGTTTGTACCAGGAAATACTGGAATTACTACCTTAACTTGGTCTATTTTTTCTTTGTAATAGACATTATGAGTTTTCTCTGCTACGAGATTTTCAACCTTTCCTTCGTTTTTGTTGTAGTAGGTTGGATAAATTTCTTCAAGAGTTGACATATAAGCTTTTTCAGCATCTTCAAGCTTAATTTCAATTCCATTTATAGAAATTTCTTCGCTTACCCTACCGATTTCTTTGAAGTCTAAATCACAATTAGCTTCTAGAACAATTGAACAAGGATTAAAATCAAGGGCCTTGTCATAGTCGATTGTAAATCCTAATTTATTTCCAAGGGCCATCTTGATTAAAGATGAACTTACTGATCCAAAGTCCTGGACATATGCTGATACAACTTTTTTATCCTTGATATAAGAATTTAATTTGTCAAAGTCAGCCATGGCCTTAGCTAGATTTGGATAGGCTTTTTCGTCTTTTTCTATTTCTATTATATATAATTTATTACCGACTTTTTTAAGGTCTGGTGTAATTACGTCAGCAATTTTTACAGGTGTACATGCAAAGGAAATCAAGGTTTCAACTACATTTAGGTCATTAAATGACCCTGACATGGAGTCCTTGCCTCCTATGGCAGGTCTTCCGATTTCTCTTTGGGCTATGATAGATCCAAGCATTGCCTGGCTTACCTTGCCCCATTTTTCTGGATCATCTAAAAGTTTTTCAAAATATTCTTGGAAGGAGAAGTATAAATCTTCCCTATTTCCTCCAACCGCATAAACTTTTGCCACAGATTCTAGAACTGCGTAGATGCTTGATAGGAATGGTGAATATTTTGATATTTTTGGTATAAAACCATAGGCCAAGATGGTTGCAGTATCTGGTGTGGAATAAAGTGTAGGAATGGCTGCAACAGAGGCTTGGACTGGGGTTATCCTTTCCTTACCTGCAAATGGCATCATCACAGTTTGGGCACCAACGGTTGAGTCAAACATTGAAACCATACCCTTTTGGTTGGTGACATTTAAATCTTTTAGCTCTTCAAGAATTGCTTCCTTTGTGACTTCCTTGGTGACAAATGGGTTTTCCCTTACATTATCAACCAAATCTGCCTTGGCGTGTTTACGAACACCTGCTGTTTCTAAAAATTCTGCGCTAAAGTCTACAATTTTTTCGTCTCCGTAGTACATTTCTAAGCGGTTTCTGTCAGTTATATTTGCAACGTGGACGTATTCGAGGTTTTCTTTTTCACACTCTTTTACAAAGGCCTCGTAGTCTTTTTTATCTATACCTACCGCCATTCTTTCTTGAGATTCGGAAATGGCTATTTCTGTTGGATTAAGGCCCTTATATTTGGTTTTGACCCTGTCAAGGAAGATTTCAATTCCTTCTGAAAGCTCGCCTATGGCAACAGATACACCACCAGCACCGAAGTCGTTTGATTTTTTGATAAGTCTTGTGACTTCTGGTTTTCTGAATAATCTTTGGATTTTTCTTTCTTCGACTGGGTTTCCCTTTTGGACTTGGCTTGATGCTGTAGTTAGGGATGAGTCATCGTGAACTACAGATGATCCTGATGCACCTTGGATACCGTCACGACCGGTCCTTCCGCCAATCATCACAACTATATCACCAGGAACAAGTTCTTCTCTCTTGTAATCTCCGTCTTTAACAGCTCCTACAACTGCTCCAACTTCCATAGTTTTTGCCACATAAGAAGGGTCGTAGATTTCTCTTACAAAGGTAGTTGCAAGGCCGATTTGGTTACCATAAGATGAGTTTCCTAAGGCTTTCCCCTTTGAAATTTCTACTTGTGGGAGCTTGTTGGCTAAGGTTTCTTCTCTTTTTTCTAGGATATTGCCCGCACCTGACACCCTCATGGCTTGGTAAACATAGGACCTACCTGAAAGTGGATCTCTAATGGCACCGCCTATACAGGTTGACGCGCCGCCAAATGGTTCGATTTCTGACGGGTGGTTGTGGGTTTCGTTTTTAAATTGAATGAGCCACCTTTCCTTCTTGCCCTTATTTTCAATTTCTGTAAAGAAGGAACAAGCGTTGATTTCTTCAGAAACTTCTATATTGGCATCTCCTAAGACCTTGGTGTGGTACTTGCCAAAAATTGAAGCCATATCCATAAGCCTAATTGGCTTGGTTATTCCAAGTTCTTCCCTCAATTTCAAATAATAATCAAAGGCGTCTTGCATTTCCTTTTGAAAAAGTTTTGAATTTATCTTTACTTCATCTAGGCTTGTCTCAAAGGTAGTGTGCCTACAGTGGTCAGACCAGAATACATCTAGAACGTAGATTTCAGTTTCACTTGGATCTCTCTCCTCTTTTTTGTAACGGTCTTGGATAAATTCCAAATCTTCTAAATCTAGGGCAAGAGAAAGATCCTTTATAAGTCCTTCTAACTCTTCTTTTCCATAGTCCCTAAAACCTGTCAAATCCTTTAAAGGCTTCATTTTAGAATCAATAGCAAAATCCATTTTAGAAAGATCTTTTTCACTTGACTCGATTGGGTTTATGAGGTATTTTTTAATTTCTCTTAAGTTTTCTTCTGAAACTTCCCCGTCCAATACAACAAGTTTTCCTGCTCTCACCAAAACATCTGCCTTATCGTCAATTAATCTTAAGGCCTGCATGGCTGAATCTGACCTTTGGTCGTATTGGGCTGGGAGGGTTTCGTAGGCTATGTATGTTTTGTCAGATAAATCAAGGTCTTCAAAAACCTCATCTGTCATAATTTCTGAAAATACTCTCTCTTTGGCCTTTTGGTATAGGTCTTCACTTATGTTGTAAAGGTCATAGATTACGTAAGTCTTGACATTTTTTAAATCAAGGTCAAAGTCCCTATTAAAAAGATTTTTTAAATTTTCACTTTCCCTATCATAGGCAGGTCTTTTTTGTACAAATATTCTCTTATTCAAAGTCATCCTCCAAATATACGCTTCCTAAAAAGTTCATGTGTCCGATTTTCCTGTTGTGGCGAGCTTCCTTTTCGTATAAGTGAAGGTAGCCTTGTTTCTTGGTGATTAGGTTGATAAAATATTCTTCGTTTTGACCTAGGATATTATAAAGAGTTGCTTCCCTATTTTCGATTTTTCCCACCTTAAGACCGCAAATACCTTCTATGTGGGCCCTAAATTGGGATTTTGTCGCAGATTCTTGGGTAATATGACCAGAATTATGAACTCTTGGGGCAATCTCATTGAAGATTACCTCTCCATTTGATATGAAATACTCAACTGTAAGGACTCCGTAATAGTCATTGTCGGCTAGGATTCTTTTTGTATAATCAATGGTCCTTTCTTCCTGGTCCTTGGTGATCCTTGCAGGAATATTTGACCTATAGAGAATATTGTTTCTATGTTCATTTTCCACCACACCTACAATTTCGATTCCCTCTATATCCTTAACAGCAACTACTGAAATTTCCTTATCAAGGTCGATTAATTCTTCAAGGATGGTATCTTTTTCAACTTCTTCATTTGAAGAAATGATTTTTTGGCCCTTGCCGTCATAGCCGAACCTGGTGGTCTTCATGACGAACTTGCCATTAATTTGGTACTCATCCTTATTAGAATCAAAATATTTTACAGTTGGAATACCGAGTGATTTGGCGTATTCCTTCTCCCTTAGCCTGTGCTGGCTAATTTCCAAAAGCCTTGAAGATTGAACGAAATTGTACTTATTTTCAAGCTTTTTATAGGACTCTATGTCTATATTTTCAAACTCGAAAGTCACTACATCGCTCATTTTACAAAGTTTTTCGATATTTTCGTATACATTAAAAGCACTATGGATAAAATAATCTGCAAATTTTCTTGCGCAGGCGTCTTCACCTGGATCTAGAATTGCTACTTTATAGCCCATTTCTTTTGCGCTCATAGCGAGCATTCGTCCAAGTTGGCCGCCACCGATTATACCGATAGTGCTTTTGGGTAATATAGTCTTGATCATATTTTCATATCTTCCTTTACTATATTTTCTAATTCAATTTTAAAATCCCTGTACTTTTCTGCTAATTTTTCATCACTTATAGCAAGAATCGAAAGGGCAGTAATAGCAGCGTTTTTTGCACCAGCCTCTCCTATAGCCATGGTTGCAACAGGCACACCATATGGCATTTGCACAATAGAAAGAAGCGAGTCAACACCGTTTAGGGTGGATGATTTAATTGGGACACCAATTACAGGTAGAGTAGTTGACGCAGCAACCATACCTGGCAAATGCGCAGCACCACCAGCCGCAGCAATAATAAGGCTGTAGCCGTTTTTCCTGGCATTTTTCGCAAAGTCAACCATTAACTCTGGTGTCCTATGCGCACTTACAACCCTCTTATCGTAGTCTATGCCAAACTTATCAAGTACAGCACAGCACTCTTTCATAGTCTTGTAGTCAGATTTTGAACCCATTATGACAGCTATTTTTGACATTTTAACTCCTTATCTTTACTTCTACAAAATTAGTATATCTATTTTATTATTTTTTTCAATGGTAAAGTGAAAATTAAATTTTTTTATAAGTCGGCTTGACAAATTATTCTTAGTAAATAAAATTTATTTGTAAGAAAGTCGTAAGTATTATATCATTATTGTAAATGTATAAGGAGAAAATAATGGATTTAATTTACAAAGGCAAGACAAAGGACATCTACAGCCTCGAAAATGGCAACATCTTGATGAAATTTAAAGACGACGTTACTGGCAAGGACGGCGTTTTTGACCCAGGTGAAAACCAAGTTGGCCTATCAATAGAAGGTGCAGGCAATGCAGGCCTTAGGATGACAGAATTTTTCTTTAATAAACTAAATGAAAAAAATATCCCAACCCATTATGTAGGTGCAAACATTGATGAAAACACAATGGAAGTTAGAAAAGCAAGAGTATTTGGCAAGGGCCTTGAATTTATCTGCAGATACAGGGCAGTAGGATCTTTTTACAGAAGATACGGAAAATACATAGAAGAAGGCGCCCCACTTGATGGATTTTTTGAAATAACAATAAAAGATGACGCTAAAGGCGATCCTACAATTTCAAAAGACTGCCTAGAAGCTCTAAACATCGCAACAGCTGACCAATACGAAGAACTAAAAAGACTTACAAAAGAAATTTGCGGCCTAATCCGTGACATCCTAAAAGAAAAAAATCTTGACCTTTATGATATAAAACTAGAATTCGGCCTAGATGAAAACGACAAAGTCATCCTAATAGATGAAATCTCTGGCGGAAATATGAGAGTCTACAAGGGCAATGAATACATCGAGCCTCTTAGACTTACAGAAATGGTTTTAGACTAATTATAAAAATCCCTTTTTAAAAAACTTAAAAAGGGATTTTACTTTATTAAAATTAGAATTTTAAATAAACACATTTATTTTAAAAATTACATTATACTATAAATTTTTACTCGAAACTCAATTAAATCTTTATATTTTTAGATGTTTTTTTACTCTAAACTTCTAATCCTGTCTACAAGGCTATTTTGGCTATGCTTTTCATAGAATCTACCTGTAAATAATATCCCAATAATTATATTTACAAAGTTTACAAGGATAAGCGGCATGATTACAAATTTATAGGAAGTCCACTTAGTTGCTGCCATAAAATCCATCAAGATAAATTTATCTACAATAACCATAATGATGAAAGAAAATACTAAGCCACATAAAGAATAGATCAAATTCTTTTTCACCAAATATTTTTTAATATTTTTCTTAGTCACTCCAATTGCTTCAAGAATTGATAAGTTAACCATATTTCTCAAAATTTCAGTAGCAATGACATTTATAAAATTCAGTACAGATATTAAGAATAATACTATAGATAGACTGTAACCAGCAAATTCTATTAGGTTTTTAAAATCCACAATGGACTTTATTTGAAGTTCCCTTGAATCGTAAGAAAATCCTGGATCGTTTTCAAAAGATTTTAATAATTCATCAAAATTTTCCTTTTCACTATCCTCCACATCAAATCCATAGGACATTATACTTTTATCTCCAGTCAAATCTTTATATTCATTTGGATTCATATAAATATATTCCAAACCTAAAGTAGGACTTGATTGGTCGTTTATATTTTCCTGAATTACAGGAAAATACCTAAGACCATTTGAAAAGTTATACTCAATCTTGCCCATCACTTGGACTTCTTTGATTTTATTTTTTACATTGATTTTTATTTTATCGCCAGTTTTAAATGAAGATTTTTTATCTCCATATTCTCCTATAATAATATAATTTCCTGTTTTCCATTTATCTTTATCAAAATCTTCATCTATAAATTTTTGTTTGTTTATTAGATAATCATCTATGCCCAATAATATTGGAGCAACTTTATTGTCTTCTATTTTTATATCTGGATAAGAATACTGATAACCATAATAGTATAATGCTCCCCCAGCTTTAAATCCATTTTGATTTTCTATTTCATGAATAAACTTTTTGTCAATTCCTTCTTCACTGTCTAAATACATATATCTAAAATATTTTGGACTTGCTATATTATAATCCGTTGCAATTACATCAGATATTCCTTTTTCTAAATCAATATTGCCTGTATAAGTTAAGACACTATTCAAAATAACAGCGGATAGACTCATAGACAGAATAATTGAAATAAATCTAAATTTATTGGAAAAGACTTGCCTTCTAGCAAGCTTGCCTAGAGAAATATTCTCGCTTTTATATTTCTTTTTTATCGTGGTTTCATTGTATCTGCTGGCATCTATTGGAGAAACTTTTGCTGCATATCTTGCAGGTTTCATAACTGATAGAAATACTGTAAGCAAAGTGAAGGCTGTCGAAAATAAAATAATTAAGATTATTACCGTTAGCGATAATTTTACATCTGTTAGCATCTCATTATTTGCAAATATTTTATTTAAAATAATTTTCCCTATAGAAATTCCGACTATATCTCCAACTATTATTGATGGGAGGGATGCTGCTATAGACTGTAGATGAACAAGTTTTTTGATTTGTGGCTTTGTCATTCCAATTGTTTTTAAAAGTCCCAGAAGTTTAATATCTTCATTTACTGATATTTTGAAAATATTATTTATTATCAAATATCCCGCGACTATTACTAAAATCAAAAAAGCTAAGAAGGGTAGAAATGTATTAAAATCAAAACTATTATCGCCTGATAAAAGATACGCAAAGTTAAGGCCAATCCTTATTTCCTTGTCGGATAAATCTCCAGGATTATCTGCCACCTTATAACCATTTCTCTCTGCAATTTTTAAAAGTTTATCCCTTATCATAAGGGAATTCTTTAGCATTACTTCTAAATCTTTATTATTTTCTGGAAGGGATAATTTATCAACATAAGCTTTTGATAAATAGATTTGTCCTACACCAACATTTGAGTCAATAGGATTTTGGAAAGTCCCCGAAATAATAAATTTATCACTTTTATTTTCGATAATTTCTCCTGTGTAAGGTTTTTCTATATTGTAGGGAATTTCAATCTCTTCTCCAATTTCACCCTTATAACCTAATTTTTTTGCAGTTGCTAAATCTATAAATACGTCGTTTTCTTTTTCAGGAAATTTCCCTTTAACTTTTTCTATTAGCGACCATTCAAATCCATTTTTGTCCATATAGGATAGTTCTGCACTTATTTTTTCATCATTAAGAATACCAACTTTCTCTCTTATTGAAAAATCCTTTATGTCTTTATCCTTGGATAAAATATTTATGTCTTTGTCAGAAAGTTCTTTAAAACAGCCATGGCTGATTGTACCAATAGTTTTCATTGTTTGGGTTTCCATGCTCTTTCCTAAACCTAAGGCTACTGAAAATAGGCTCGTAAATAGTATAGAAGTTAAGGCAATTGCTAATAAGAGAATATTTCTCCTGCTTTTATTCGCATTTAAAATACTTTTTGCAAGACGTCTTATATAAGCTTTATTTTTGACTTTCATTTTTTTCCACCAGCCTTCCATCTTCTATCCTTAAAGTTCTTTCTGCGGCTTGAGCTACCGCATCATCGTGAGTGATCATAAGAATAGTATTTCCAAGCTCTTTATTAATCTTTTTTAGTAGATAAACAACTTGGGAAGATGATTTTGAGTCCAAATTTCCTGTAGGTTCGTCAGCTAGAATTATAGATGGTTTTGTAACCAAGGCTCTTGCTATGGCAACTCTTTGTTGTTGTCCACCAGATAATTCGTTGGGCATTTTATTTTTTTGATCGCTTATCTCAAGAATGTCTATCACAGACTTAACATATTTTTCATCTACCTTGTCCCCATCAAGACCAAAGGGAATAATTATATTCTCATATACATTTAGCATGGGCAAAAGGTTATATGATTGAAATACAAAACCAATATTTCTTCTCCTAAAAATGGTTCTCTCATCATCTTTTAAAGCATAAATATCCGCACCATCAATTAAAACTTTTCCACTTGTAGGATAATCAAGTCCCCCTAGTAAATGTAACAGGGTTGATTTACCAGAACCGCTTGCTCCAATTATGGAAATAAATTCTCCTTTTTCTACATCGAAAGATACTCCGTCAAGAGCTCTTACTTCCACGTCATTTGTTTTATAATATCTTTTTAAATTTTCTACTTTTAACATATCTATCACCTCTTTACATTTAATATAACATTCATATCTTACAAAATACTTACAAGACTTCTTACAATTTTGTAAGAAAAAAGACTTCTCACAAGGGGAAGTCTACTGAAAATTTTATTCTATTTTCGTCCAAAGACGCTCTTATATTTCCACCATGTTTTTCTATAATTTCTCTGGCTATATATAGACCTAAACCCAAACCGTCCTTGGAAACTGAATTTTTTCCTCTATAAAATCTTTCAAATATCTTTGGCAAAGCTTCTTCTGATAAGTCTTTGCACTCATTTTCTATGTCTAGATTATAGTTTAGGTAAGATTTATAAATTGAAATATTAATAGTAGATCCCTTTGGTGAGTATTTTATAGCATTATCTACTAGATTGTGGATAGCTTCTTTAAGCCATCTTTCATCTAAAGCGAATAAAAAGTCTTCATCTTTTAAATCTATTCTTATGTCTTTTTCATCTAATTTAACTTTAAATTCTTTCAAAACATCATTTACTAGGTCTTTTAAATTTGCTTGGTTTTTTTGTAATCCTATAATATCCGATTCAAGCCTAGAGGATTTTACTAGATTTTGAATTAAAAAATTTAGTTTATTAAGCTCATACTTTATAATTTCAATATACTCATCTTTTGGATCATCTTCTAAAAGACTGATGTATAGAGAAAGATTAGTAATTGGTGTCTTGGTTTGATGAGATATATCTGCTATTAAATCTTTTATTTTGTTTTTTTCTGTATTTATTTTTGCTTCTTTTACTTGGTTTGCGTATAAGAATTTAACAAGTTTTGATTTTATTTTAGAAAGTTCCTTTTCATCAAATTCTGTAATTTCTAAATTTCCATCCAAAGCCTTATCAATATAGTCTGAGAGCTCACTCATTTCACTTCTCAAGACAATATATTTATATAAAAGAATTCCAATTAAAATTACTAGAATACCTATTAAAATTTCCATTTATATCCAACTCCAAATACTGTTTCTATTGGGTCATAAGGTTTTAATTTATTTCTTATTCTAGAAATGTTGACACTAAGAGTGTTTTGATCAATAAATTCATCATCTATTCCCCAAACAAAATCAAATAGCAATTCTTTAGTAATAACTTGAGACTTGTTTTTTATCAGGTAGTATAAAATTTTTGTCTCTGTCCTAGTGAAATCTATGTTTTTATTATCTACAAAGAAAGTATTTTCATTAAAATTAAAATCTAAACCATCTTTATTATAAATATTTAAATCGCTAAGACCTATTTTTTCAAAAGCTCTCTTTATCTTGGCTTCTAAGATTCCCAGAGAAAAAGGTTTAGTCAAATAGTCGTCTGCACCTAAATTTATGGCAGAAATTATATATGCTTCTAGATCAATGGCTGATAAAACTATAATAGGAATTGATGAAGTTTTTCTCGTTAATTTTATTATTTCAAGTCCATCGCCATCTGGTAAGTTCATATCAAGTAGAATCAAATCAACACTAGAAATAAAAGATTTAGCTTCACTAACAGTGCTTATAGAGAAAACCTCATAATTTTTATTTAAAGCTATCGAAAGCCCTTTATTTAAATTTTTATCATCTTCAATTATAAGTATTCTTTTCATACCTTTTCCTATTCATAAAAATCATAAATATAAATCGTAATACGAATCTGAATATATTTCAAATCATTTATGCTTATTTATATACTATCTCTAGTAACTATACCATAAATAAAAATAACTTTATAAGATCTAAAACATAAGAAAAGCGAGTCTTAGACCCGCTTTTTTGATTAAAATGATATTCTAAATATTACTGCGATTAAACATAAAATAACTGCTAGGGGTACATATAGGAATTTTCCTATATTGTACCAGGTATCGCCGTAGACTTTCTTTGAACCAAGGTTGATTGCACCGAGTAATTGGTCTTTTTTCAAAATCCAGAACCAGGTGACAGCCCCAATCATTGCCCCTATTGGGATTACGTAGATTGAGATGATGTCCATAAATGGCCCCCACTGGCTAATCATTTCCATATTCACACCTATTGCAAAAACTACTATTCCGATTAAAACTAGAACCAAATTACGTTTTAATTTTGGATGCCTTTGCATAAGGGATTCTGCTACTACTTCAAACATATTTTGTAGGGATGATATACCGCCGAATACTACTGCTACGTATAAAATAATAGCAAAAATCCTACCAAAGGCCATATCTTGAAGGATTGTAGGTAGGACTTGGAATAATAATCCAGGTCCACCTGCTTGGTCCATACTATAAACAATAATTGCTGGAATTATTACAAAAGACGCAAGCATGGCTGCAACTGTATCAAGAAATCCTGTCATTTTTGAAGATGAAACTATATCTTCATCGTCAGAAAGATAAGCTCCTACTACTAGCATGCCCGATCCTGTTACAGATAGGGAGAAAAATGCCTGGCCCATAGCCTGGAGAATTGTTCCCCAAGATAGCATTTCTTTATCAAACCTAAACATGTATTTGTATCCTTCAATAGCATTTGGAAGTGTAAATATCCTTATTGCTAGGATTACAAAAAGTACAAAGAAGGCTGGCATCATAATTTTGTTTGATTTTTCAATGGTAGATGCTCCGCCTATACATGAAAGCAATGTAATTGCAATTATAAAAAAGTGGTATGGCACTACTGAGAATGGTTTTAAGGAAAAACTATCAAAATAAGATGTAGTGTCAGTAGTTAATAAAAATCCTGATAAGGAATCAACTAAGGCCTTTAGAACGTAGGCTACAATAACTGCATAGCCAATAGCTATTAGCAAAGATCCTATTAATGGGATGTAACCAATAAACTTACCTAAAACTGTGTCTTCCTTGCGGCTTTTGAAGGCCTTGTTGTAGGCACCGAGTGTGCCTGTTTGAGCATATCTTCCAACTGCAAACTCACTTGCAAGTCCACAATAAGAAAAAACACTTACAAAAAATATGTAGGCTATAAGAAAAATCAGGCCTCCCTTTTGAAACTTATATGGAAAGCCCCACACGTTGGCCATGCCAACGGCCGACCCGACTGCCGTGAGGATAAATCCTAATTTCGAACTAAACTTATTCATTTCTTTCTCCTTTATTTATATAAAAATTTATTTTCTTTGTCGGTATATCACTTTAAAGCATAGTCTAATTATAACCCATTTTGAAAATAATTCAAGAAAAAAATTCTCCTACAAAGATTTGAAATCTACCTAAAAACTTAGAAAGTTTCTAGCGAAAAATCTCTGTAGGAGTAAAAATTAATGGAAAAGAATCGCTGCTACACAAACTATTATTACTAGCGGTGTATAAATGTATCTTCCAATTTTTATGAAATTTTCAGTTTTTTGCTTTTTAGCCCCAAGATTTATCTCTTTTAATAGAACTTTTGGATCCATAATATAAAACCAAACCACAGCACCAAGCATGGCCCCGAGTGGGATTAGGTAATAGATTGTAATATCCATCAAGTGTGACCACCTAGCTAATGGGTGAAGGTCAACTCCTAAGATTAGGACAAGAGTGCCTACTAACAGCAAGGCTTGTTTGTCATCCATTTTAAATTCCTGGTTTAGGGTATGGGAAATCGATTCGAATATTGTTTGAAGTGAAGTCAATCCCGCCATTATTATTGCCATGTAAAATAAAATTGCAAAGCCACTTCCTATCCTCATAGAATTAAAAATACTAGGCAGGATGTGGAAAATTAGGGCAGGTCCCTCAGCGTGGCCCATAGAAAAAACTGCAATTGCTGGCACAATTATAAAGGCTGACAAAAGAGCAACTATGGTATCAAAAAGGCCTGTAAGTCCAGAGTTTGTCACTATATCGTGATTATCAGCAAGCATTCGTCCCACAAAAATCATTCCAAAACCCGTAATAGAAAGGGCAAAGAGAGCATCTCCCATGGCAGAAATTACTGTGCCTATGTTACAATCTTTTAAGTCAAACCTAAAAAGCAGCCTATAGCCTTCCCCTATGTTTGGAAGCGTTAACATCTTGATTAAAACTATAAGGTAAATTACAATCATAGATGGCATCAAAACCGAGTTTATTTTTTGAACCGACTTAAAGCCACCAAGACTTATTAAAATTACCATGACAATTATCAATAGATGGACTTCCATAACGGCGAAGGACCTTGAAGAAAAGTCTTCAAACCAAACTGATGGTGGGGTAATCAAAAGCCTTCCATTTATGGTATCCACCAAGGCCTTGGCCACATAGGAAACGATTATCGTATAGCCAACCGCAATAATTAGAGAAATTAAAAGCGGAAAATAGCCGTAAATTTTTGCTATTTTTGAGCTTGGACGGGAGGTTTTTATAGCTTTTTCATAAGAATTTACAACTGATCCCTTGCCCATCCTTCCGATTGCAAATTCGCTTGATAAGCCAACGTAGGAAAAAAGCGAGATGAAAATCAGGTAGAAAATCAAGAAAAATAGCCCACCCTTGTGAAACTTATAAGGAAAACCCCAAACATTTGCCATACCAACCGCAGAACCTGTGGCTGATAGGACAAAGATAGTTTTGGATTTTGTCTTAGGGAGCTTCATGACTAGCCCCTATATTTTTCTTGGATTTCTTTTATAAGAAGGTCATCTTCAAAATAATCAATTCCCATGGCAGCCTTGACCTCTTCGATTTTCTTAGCTCCTTGGACCCTGGCATCAGCTGTGCCTTTCTTTAGGATTTCAAAGACTTTTTCTATATCTTTTTCATACTCGGCACGCCTTGCCCTAATTGGTTCTAATTCCTCTTCTAGGACCTTGATTAAAAACTTCTTGCACTTAACATCACCAAGCCCTCCCCTTTGGTAGTGGGCCTTTAGTTCGTCAAGGTTTTTGTATTCAGGTAAATATTTTTCAAAATGGCTGTCATTTGAAAATACATCTAGGTAGGAAAAGACAATATTTCCCTCCACCTTGCCTGGATCGTCAATATTAATGTGGTCTGGGTCTGTGTACATGGACATGACTTTTTTCTTGACAGTTTTCTTATCATCTGCAAGATAAATCGCATTTCCTAAAGACTTACTCATCTTAGCAGCCCCATCAATTCCTGGCATACGGCGAGCCATTTTTGATTCTGGTAAAACTGCCTTTGGTTCTACAAAAATTTCCCCGTAGATATTATTAAAGCTTCTGGCAAGTTCCCTGGCTTGCTCTAACATTGGCTCCTGGTCTTCACCTGCTGGAACTAAATTGGCATCAAAGAGCAAAATATCCGCAGCCTGGCTTACAGGATATATCAAAAATCCTGCTGGAAGGCTAGTTTCAAAGTTCCTTAGTTTTATTTCTGATTTAACAGTTGGGTTTCTTTCAAGTCTTGAAAGTGTAACTAAGTTTAGAAAATAAAAGGTAAGTTCAGTAAGTTCTGCCACTTGTGATTGGACAAAGATGCTTACTTTTTCTGGGTCAATGCCCACACTTAGGTAATCAAGAGCAACTTCGATAAGGTTTTCACGGATCTTATCCGGATTATCAAAATTATCTGTAAGGGCCTGGCTGTCTGCAATCATGACGTACATCTTGTCATAACCACCTTCATTTTGCATCTTTACCCTATTTCGTAGACTACCAACATAATGGCCAAGGTGAAGTCTACCTGTTGGCCTGTCACCTGTTAAAATTATATCTCCCATAATTTCTCCTTTTTATCCAAAAAAGGGGAAGCTAATGCTTCCCTATTAATTTTCATTTTTTGCTAGATAAGCGTCTATAAATCCCTGGATGTCCCCATCCATCACTGCTTCTACATTTCCCATCTCATAATTTGTCCTGTGGTCTTTGACCATGGTGTAAGGTTGGAAAACATAAGACCTTATCTGGCTACCCCAGGCAATTTGCGAATATTTGCCTTGGATGTCTTCTATTTTTTCTTTTTTCTCTTCTTCTTTTATCCGAATTAGTTTTGAAATAAGGAGGTTCATCGCTGTTTCCCTATTTTGCATCTGGCTTCTTTCAGCCTGGCTTGTGGCAACTACTCCCGTTGGAATGTGGGTTATCCTAACTGCAGAGTCAGTCTTATTTACGTGCTGACCGCCTGCCCCACTTGCCCTGTAGGTATCAATCCTTAAATCTGATGGATCGATTTCTACAGTCGTATCCTCGTCTAATTCAGGAAATATATCTACTGAAGAAAAAGAAGTGTGACGCCTAGATTGGCTGTCAAATGGCGATATTCTCACAAGTCTGTGAACGCCTTTTTCTCCCTTTAGATAGCCATAGGCATAAGGACCCTTTACATGGATGGTGGCAGACTTAATACCGCCTGCTTCCTCGTTGTTTAAATCCTTAACCTCAACCTTAAAGCCCCTTTTTTCGCAATATCTGGTGTACATCCTAAAGAGCATGTCTGCCCAGTCTGTCGCCTCAAGACCACCTGCACCTGCATTTATGGAAAGGTAGGCATTGTTTTTGTCGTATTCTCCATTTAATTGGGTCTTAAGTTTTAGGCTCGCCAGGTCTTTTTTGATTTTTTTAAGGTTAGAATCAACCTCTTCTAGGATGGATTGCTCTTCATCATCGCTTAATTCCACCAATTCTATCAAATCTTTATTATCTTTGATAGCTTCTTCTATGTCTGTGTAGGCTTTTAAGTCTTCTTTCTTATCAGAAAGAGTCGCCATGACATTTTGGGCCTTGTCAGAATCATCCCAAAAATCTGGGCTCATTGATTTCTTTTGTAGGCCACCTATTTCTTCTTTTAGCCTAGCCGGGTCAAAGACTATCTCCGACTAGGTTTAAAGTTTCTTCGAGGTTTTTGATTTCTTCTTTTAGTTCAAATATTTCTCTCATATTATTTCTTTACAGTTGATTTCTTAGCTTCACGGTCTAATCTTCTGCGTTCAGCTCTATTTAGACCTTCGTAGTCTTCTTCATCTGTAGAAGGACCTGTTACATCCTCATGGCTTTCCTCTTCTGGAACAAGTATTTGCTTTCTTTGGATATTTTGTCTGATTTCTACATTCATCATGTATCTAACAGTGTCTTCTTGGATTGCCCTGGTCATTTCTTCATACATATCAAAACCTTCGTTAGTGTAGGCCCTAACTGGGTCTTCTTGGCCCATAGCCCTAACGCCGATTTCCTTACGCATTTGATCCATTGCATCGATGTGGTCCATCCATTTTTGGTCAATAACCCTAAGAAGAATTACCCTTTCAACTTCTCTCATGTTTTCTGGTCCGAAAGTAGCTTCCTTGTCTTCGTATTTAGCAAGAGTTGCACCTGTGATATAGTCGATTAGGTTATCTTGGGTGTATGAATTTATATTTTCAAAATGAAGTTGGGTTACAGGAACTCCTAGACCATTTAGGTAGTTTAGAAGGGCTGTCATTTCCCAATTTTCAGGCTTAACTTCTGGGTTAGTGAAAGTATAAACTGCATCTTTTATGACTTGCTTAATCATATCGATTATGGTTTCTTTCATGTCATGACCCATTAGAACTTCACGTCTTTCGTTGTAGATGATTGTTCTTTGTTTGTTCATAACGTCGTCGTATTGAAGGACTCTCTTTCTTGTTGCAAAGTTATTTGCTTCAACTCTTGTTTGAGCCTTTTCAATTGACTTTGTTACCATTCTTGATACGATTGGTTCGTTTTCGTCAAAATCTGCCTTTTGAACAAATTTTGCTACAGCTTCACCACCGTTTAATCTGATTAAATCGTCTTCTAGAGATATAAAGAATCTTGACTTACCAGGGTCTCCTTGACGGCCTGAACGTCCTCTTAGCTGGTTATCAATACGTCTTGATTCGTGTCTTTCAGAACCGATGATGTATAGACCACCTGCCTTGATTACTTCGGCTTCTTCAGCCTTGATTCCTGGTCTAAATTGATCTTTATAATGTCTAAATTTCTTTCTAACATCAAGGATTTCTTGGTTATCTGTTGCTGAGAATGAGTCAACTTCTTCGATTAGTTCGTCTGAAATTCCTTCTCTTCTTAGCTTTTGTTTAGCCATGAAATCTACGTTACCACCAAGGGTAATATCTGTACCACGGCCCGCCATGTTGGTTGCGATTGTTACTGAACCAAGTCTACCAGCTTGGGCAACTATTTCTGCTTCTCTTTCGTGGTTTTTGGCGTTTAGGACTGTGTGCTTGATGCCAGCTTGTTTTAGGGCATCAGAAAGTCTTTCACTTGCCTCGATTGAAATAGTACCTACAAGGATTGGTTGGCCTGTTGCGTGGACCTTGTTAATTTCGTTTATAATTGCGTTGAACTTGCCGCGTTCGTTGATATAAACGTGGTCGTTGTCATCTTCCCTTTGAACTGGTCTATTAGTTGGAATTTCAACTACGTCTAGCTTGTAGATTTCGTCAAATTCGTCTTCTTCTGTTTTTGCAGTACCAGTCATACCTGAAAGTTTATCATACATTCTAAAGTAGTTTTGGAAGGTAATGGTAGCAAGTGTTTTACTTTCTGCCTTAACTTCTACGCCTTCTTTAGCTTCGATTGCTTGGTGAAGACCATCTGAGAATCTCCTACCTTGCATGATACGACCTGTAAATTCGTCTACGATTTCAACTTCGCCATGGTTTACAACATAGTCAATGTCTCTTGTCATTGTTGTATTAGCCTTTAGGGCGTTGTTGATATAGTGAGATAGTTCTAGGTTTTCTGTATCAGAAAGGTTGTCGATACCAAAGAATTCTTCAGCCTTTTTTGTACCTTTTTCTGTAAGGTTTGATGATTTTCTCTTTTCATCTACAAGGAAGTCTACGTCTTCTACTTTAAATTCCCTATCAAATGGGTCAATATCTGCGTCTTCATTAGGATCTAAGATTCTACCTTCAAGAGTTTGGATAAACTCATTTGCCTTTTGATAGGTATCTGTTGATTCATCGCCTTGGCCAGAAATAATAAGTGGTGTTCTAGCCTCATCTATTAAGATTGAGTCAACCTCGTCTACGATTGCGTAGTTTAGGCCACGTTGAACCATGTCTTCCTTATAGATAACCATGTTATCCCTTAGGTAGTCGAAACCAAATTGGTTGTTTGTACCATAAGTAATATCAGCGTTATAATTTTCTCTTCTTTCACTGTTTGTAAGTCCGTAAATAATACAACCTACAGATAAACCAAGCCAGGTATGGACCTTGCCCATCCACTCTTGGTCACGCTTTGCTAGGTAGTCGTTTACAGTTACTACGTGAACACCATTTCCAGATAAGGCATTTAAGTAAGATGGAAGTGTTGCTACAAGAGTCTTACCTTCACCTGTCTTCATTTCTGCTATCTGTCCATTATGTAGTACAATACCACCTAAAAGTTGTACTGGATAATGCTTGATTCCTAGTACCCTATAGCTTGCTTCTCTAACTACAGCAAAGGCCTCAACTAAGAGGTCATCAAGGGTTTCTCCGTTTTTTAATCTTTCTTTAAATTCAATTGTTTTATGTTTTAAGTCTTCGTCACTTAACTTTTGCATATCTTCATCTAGTGCTAAGATTTTATCGACAATTTTTTTATTTTCTTCGATTTCTTTTTGACTAAATGATTTAAATATATTAAATAATGCCAAATTTTTCACCTTCCAATTCTTCACTTATCCTACCCTTATTATACAAAATTTCAATCAAAAATAGGCAATCTAGGCAAGGATTAATCCTATAAAAAATAAATATTAATTTTGTAAAATAAACTGATAATGATTCTAATCCACTATACATTATAATAGCTTTCTATAGTTAATTCAATCTATTTTCCCAATTTAAGGCAAATTTAATAGAAAAAAGACCTAAATTTCTTTAGGACTCCTTAGATTAATTTGAAAATTAATTTTGTTACTTAATATTTTATAATTTATAAGCCTAGGATTTGTTTATACCTGTCAAATTCCTCCGGCACTTCCTTATCAAAGACCATTTCCCTGCCGTTCTTGTCGATAAAGGCCAAATGGGTGCAGTGTAGAAGTGGATGGTCTAGGTTGAATTTGTGTTTAAAATTGCCATAAACAGGATCTCCCAAGAGTGGGTGGTTAATGTCTGTCATGTGAACTCTTATTTGGTGGGTCCTACCTGTTACGATGTGGACCTTCACTAAGCTAAAACCGTCTACTTCGCTTAGGACTTGGTATTCAGATATGGCCTTTCTCCCACTAGGACGAACTGACATCTTCCTTCTATTATGAGGGTCCCTATCCATGAAGTTTTCAATTCTGCCAGACTTTTGGTCAAAATTACCAAAAACTATGGCCAGATATTCTTTTCTTACTTGTCTGGTTTCAAAAAGCTCCTTTAAATATCGATAGGATTCATTATTTTTTGCAATCAACATAAGACCTGTCGTGTCCTTATCGAGCCTGTGGACAATTCCTGGCCTATCTTCCCCGCCAATGTGGGAAAGGCCGTCGTAGCCGTATTTAAAAAGCAGGGCATTTACCAGGGTCCCTGTCACAATTGACCCTGCTGGATGGACAATGAGGTTTTTTTGCTTGTTAATTACAGCAAAGTCATCATTTTCATAAACAATATCAAGTGGAATATCCTCTGGGACAATCTCTGGGACTTCAAAAAGTGAATCGTCTATAAAAATTTCATCACCCATCTTAAGCTTTGTTGAAGGTTTGACTTTCTCATTATTTACTTTTATTAAAGAAGATTTGATAAAATCTTTTATCTTCTCCCTTGGTATTTCGTCAAGTTCGTCAGATATGTATTTATCAACTCTTATAAGGTCATCTGCTATTAGTATCATATGATTATTATATGAGAAAATTAATTTTCTGCATTTAACTTTTCAAAGTAGGACTGAGTTTTATCTAGGATTTTTTCTGAAGCCTTGATATTTCTAAGAAGAGGTCTTCTAATCCCAAGACTTTTCTTTGGAGCTTCCTTTAGGATTATATTCCCCGCCATAGTAGCTGACTTATTATTATAAAAGGCTAGGGCAAGCTTTCTGTTAAGGTCAGAATTTAATTCCTTATTGGTATAAAGAAGCCTTACCAGGTTTACAATCATATCTTCCTCACTTTGGATTGGTTCCTTGGAAAAACTTGCCAAAGTCTTTTTAGATTTGTCCAAAACAGCCTTCGAATTTTCTATTTGCTCGCTAAGGACAGGTCTAATTTGGTCTATGGCTGGCAAATCCGATTCAAGGAGGGTTTGGCCTGCATTTATAAAAATTTGGTTTTTATAGACGGCATAGGCAAGTTTTTTCTCCTTGCTATCAAGCCTTGCCAAAAGTTTTTCTTCGGCAAGTTTCTCCTTGTTTTTATTGGCATTTTCATATTTCTCATAGGCCTTGGCGACTTTTTCGCCAAGCTTGTTTATAAGGAGGATTTGATTGTAGGTATCCATAAAGTCGTCATTTTCTGTCATTAGACTTATGATATAGGCCTGAGATCCTGTTTCTATAAAGGCTACGTCGTTTTCGATGTGACTAAGCTCCCCAGTTTTGTTCATTGTTTTATAAGCAGGATTTACATTTTTTAAAAGCTTGACCCTCTTTGTAGATGGATTTGAAAGTGACTTTGCCATGTCTTTTCCAATTTCGCTGTCATTTCTATAAATCTCATAAAGGGCCAAAGTTAGGTCCTTGGCATTAGCAATATTTTCCTCGCCTTTGCCTAGCATAAGTCTATTTAAACTTGTCCTCTCATTTTTTGTAAAGGATTTAATATAGGAATTTACTTCCTCAAAACCACCTATTTCCTCAATTAGCCTATTTGTAGCATCATTGTCTGATAGGCGAAGGCTTAGATCAAGGTCTTTTTTGATTTCTTCTGTATAAAGCATTTGGCCATTTTCAACCTTTTCTAAAAGGGATAGGCCGATGAAGGGCTTAATGGTAGATGCCGCTGGCAAGGTATCTTTGTCGGTATTTGCCATGTAAATATTGATATCACTTGATCCGTAAACAGTTTTTATATTTACCTGATAATAAAGCTTGCCATCTATTGTATCTCTCACAGCCTGATAAAGTTCGTCTTTAAGGATTTTTTCATCATCACTTGCAAAAGATTTTCCAATTAAAGTCAAATTTATCAAAGCGAAAACACAAAAAATCTTAAATATTTTTTTCATATAATCACAAGTCTCCCAAAGCTTTTTTAAAAATTCGACCTAGCATTTCATTGCCTGGCCCATCATCACTTGTAAAAATAATGCTGATATAAGAACCTTCATCTTTTACGGCAAGGATTTTTGGATTGGAAAAATGTTTACTAACTATAGGAAGGACTGCCTTATCAAATGGCACAGACAGGCTATATTCGTCTATTTCATCACTTATCTTATCCTCAATATTGAAGCCCTCAAAGCAAAATCTATAGGCAAAATCGTCCGTAAATTTATCAAGACTTTCACTTGCATCATAATAATTATTTACACAAGTTAAAAGTTCTTTATAATCCTCCTTATTTTTCTCCATTGTGGATGCAAATAATGCCCCCATATGTTTAAAAACAGCATCAGATTTTTCTGTAAGTGTAAACCCGTCTTCATCCTTATATAAGTATCTTTTTTTAATAAGACTTGCCACAATTTCTTTACTATCATCGATAAAATATCCGTCTATATCGTAGATTTCATCGTCATGACAAGTATAAATTGTAGAGTAATATAAGCAAAATTCAAATTCTCCAAGGCTTAAATCATAGGCAGGGGCAATAAAAGAATAGAGGTTTCTTAACTTTTCCTTAATTTTTTTATGGTTCCTGTTAAAATCATCCATCAACATCACAAAATGAGTGAAGGCCTCACCATCTTCCATGTCATTGTAATCCAAATCTCCCATTTCAATCACATCTGAAAAGTCTTCTGCATTTACAAGTAGGCTTGTCTTTTTCCTTCTAGAATTCAAAGTGTATTCAATTTCTACAAGGTGCCTGCCGTCTTTTAGGTAATTTTCAACACAATCGTAAAAGTCTTCATCAAAATTCTCATCATCTTCAACAAGAACGACATAAGAAGGCTCCTTATATTCATCAAAATTTATTATAGATAGGTAAGGATACTTTTGATTTAAGGCTTTTTTAATATCTCTCACGAGCTCATATCGCCTGGTATATTCTGGATCTAAGTCCTTATCAGCTTTTATATCCAATATGTACTTATCGTCTCCCAAAATCCTCAAATCATCAAAAAGGTAGTTTAATTTTTCAATCACGTCTGTATAGGCAAAATCAACCAAGTCTTTGCCACGACCAAAGTCATCAAGGAGGCTTGAAAGTCTTTTATCTAGGTCTTTTGAAAGATTTTTTGCCTTTTCTGTGTGGGAATATGAATAATAGTAATTGTCATCGCTAATGTTTTGAGTTTCTATTGTAAAATATCCCTTGTCAACCAAAGATAGGAATTCTTCCGAAACATCTTTCCCCATGAAAAATCCAACAGAATCGAGGTTTTTAAAGATTTCACCCCTCTCAAAATGTATGCTATTAATTATAAATTCAAGTTCACTTAGGCTTAGGTCATAAACTGCCGCAAAAAATTGAAAACAATAGCCGATTTCATCTTTTACAAAAGTGTATCTTTCATATACATCAAAAATGTGGCATAGGTCGGTTTTAAAATATGAATTAGTCATCCTTGCCTCCTTTATCCTACTAATAATTTTAACATAATTTGCAAATAAAGGGAATTAAAGACAAAAAAACGACACCACAAGGTGCCGTTTGATCTTAGATTTTATTTGATTTTCTTATAGCCTATGCTTGCACCGATTAATCCAACAAGGGCAAGGCTTGTGCCGATTAGGCCAGTTTTTGGGTTTTTAGCTGGATTTTTGTTCTTTCCTGCCATCACTTCTTCGATTTTATAAATCTTTCCAAATTGGGCTGGGTAAGAAGTTAGGACTATATCGTCTGTGAAAATCTTGTATTCCTTACCTTCTTTGATTTCTAGCTTTCCGAAATCTTTTTTAGGAACAAGGTACTTATCTTCCTTGTTTGACTTTCTATAAACAGTCACACCTTCTTGGTCGATTTTTTCTACTACAAAGATGTCAGATAGAGTTTTTTCACTTTCTTTCTTATTTTCTTTTTTATTTTCTTTGGCCTTTTCAGCTGGTTTTTTCTTATCAGCTGGCTTTTCGGCCTTCTTTGGGGCTTCTTTTTCTAGTTCTACCTTATATACTGCTGCAAATTGAGCAGGGTCTGAAGTTAGGATTTCTTCTGATGTTTCTATTTTATAAGTCTCGCCTACTTTTGGCATAGCTTTACCAAAGTCTTTTTTAGCTATATTATATTTGCTTTCTTTGTTATCTTTTTCGTGAACAGTCACCATATCGTCGGCAACTTTTTCTACAACATAAGATTTTACCATGGTCTTAGCTGGCATCTTTTTTTCAACAATTGAGAAAATCTTGCCAAATTGAGCTGGGTAGGATTTTAGAGAAATATTATCAGATGTAATAGTAAAGACCTTGCCTTTTTCGACTTTCATATCCTTAAATTCAGATTTTGGCACATTATAAAGATTTGATTCATTGCCTACTTCATAAAGGGTGACCCCTTCTTCGTTGATTTCTTTAACAACAAAATCTCTTACGACCTTTTCTTCCTTAGGTTTTACTTCACTTATTTTGTGGATTTTTGTAAATTTAGCTGGATATGAAGCGTAAAGTACATCATCTGCTACGATTTCTACTTCTTTGCCCTCTACTAAATCAATATTCTTGAATTCTTTTTTTGGAACATTGTAAAGGTCATCAGGATTTGATTTAAGGTATAAATCTACTCCTTCTTCATTTATGGTCTTGATTACATAAATATCAGAAGTAACGTGACTTTCCTTGCCTTCGATAACCTTATACACTTTCCCAAATTTTGCTGGATCTGATTCTAAGATTTCCCTATTTGTATAAAGGGTGAAAATCTTACCTTCTTTAAGGTCCATGCCCTTAAAATAAGATTTTGGAACATTGTAGACATCAGCTTCGTTATTAACGTCCACAATATCAACCCCTTCTTCATAAATTTTCTTTACCTTGTATTCTGCTACTTTTGGATTTGTAATAGGGTCTTCTGCTTCGATTTCATTTACTTTTTGATTTTTCATTTCGCTAGCATAGGCGCTATTAATCAACATAGCTGACACTGCTAGGGCTAGTAATAATTTAGATTTTTTCATGACACCCTCCTTAAAAATTCTTATATTAGTGTCTTCTTAACTATATAATACCCAAAAGGGTGTTAATTTTGTGTTAAATTTGTAGAAATTTTAAAAGTTTTTTTAAAGTTGTATATTAATAAGAGAGAATAAATAAAGAGAGGTAATTATGAAATTTATTTCATGGAATATAGATTCACTAAATGCTGCCCTTACATCTGATTCTGCAAGGGCTTTATTGAGCCGTTTGGTTTTAGATAGGCTTGTAAAAGAAGATGCTGATGTAATAGCCATCCAAGAAACCAAACTTCCTTATTCTGGCCTTAGCAAAAAACATGTGGAAAAACTTGCTGAATATTTCCCAGAATATGATTATGTTTATAGGCAAAGCGAGGAGCCTGCGAGAAAATCTTATGCAGGGACTATGACCCTTTACAAAAAAGGTCTAGAAGTAGAAGCATCCTTCCCACAAATTGGTGCACCTTGTACTATGGATTTTGAGGGTAGGATAATCACTTTAGAGTTTGATAATTTTTATTTCACCCACGTCTATACACCAAATGCCGGTGACAAATTAGTAAGACTTCCTGATAGGCAGGTTTGGGACAGGCTCTATGCTGATTATCTAAAAAGTCTAGATCAAAACAAGCCAGTAATAGCAGCTGGCGACTTTAACGTTGCACACAAGGAAATTGACCTAGCAAACCCAGATAACAACCACGAATCAGCTGGTTTTACCGATGAAGAAAGAGAAGGCTTTACAAATCTTCTTAATCGTGGATTTACAGACACCTTCAGACACATCCACGGCGATGTAGAAGGCCGTTACACCTGGTGGGCCCAAAGGGTTAAGACAAGTAAAATCAACAATTCCGGCTGGAGGATTGATTATTTCCTAGTTTCTGATAGGATAAAAGACTTAATCACAAATTCAGATATGATTGACTCCGGCGAAAGACAAGACCACACCCCTATTGTTTTAGAAATTAATATATAAGAAAAAACCTTGAAGTATCCATTTTTAAATGGTCTTCAAGGTTTATTTTTGTTTCAATTTAAAATCCTATTGTATTTTATTTTTTAAATTGATTTTAAACTCTCAATTTTTTATCGTTCATGTAAACTTCATCGATTATGGCAGAACCTAGGCAAACCTCGCCGTCATAAAAAACAGCGGCTTGGCCTGGGGTTACAGCCTTGGTTTCATCGTAAGTAACTTCAACCTTGCCATCTCCTAGGACTTTGACATGGGCCTTTATATCCGCTTGTCTGTATCTGAACTTGGCTGTGCAATCAAATTCCTTTGGGCACTCTTTATCAGAAATTGTAGAAAATTCTGATCCGTAAAGCTTATTTGAAAATAAAAGCGGATTTTTTTTGCCTTGGCAAACTAAAAGTTCGTTTTTCTCAAGGTCCTTGCCATAAACAAACCAAGCTTCTCCCTCACCACCTATGCCAAGTCCACGTCTTTGGCCGATTGTGTGATACATAAGCCCGTCATGCCTACCCAAGACCTTGCCTTGTGTATCGACAATATTTCCCGGTTGAGCTGGGAGATAGTGAGAAAGAAATTCGTTAAAATCTCTTTCACCAATGAAACAAATTCCTGTAGAGTCTTTCTTGTTTGCAGTTGCAAGGCCTGCTTTTTTGGCAATTTCCCTTACTTCTGATTTTTGCAAATCACCTACTGGAAATAAAACGTCCTTTATTTGTTCTTGGGATAATTGGCTTAGAAAATATGTTTGGTCCTTGTTGGAATCAAGACCTCTTAGCATCTTTGTTTCCCCATCGGTCCTATCAACTCTGGCGTAATGTCCAGTTGCAAGGTAGTCTGCTCCAAGATTTTTGGCAAAATCCAAAAAGGCCTTGAATTTTATTTCCTTATTGCACATGATATCAGGGTTTGGAGTCCTGCCCTTCTTGTATTCGTCAAGAAAGTAGGAAAAAACCCTATCGTAGTATTCTTTTTCAAAATTTATAGAATAATAAGGAATCCCGATTTGGTTGCAAACGGCTACTGCATCTTCGAAGTCTTCTTCGGCAGTGCAAAAGCCATTTTCATCGGTATCATCCCAGTTTTTCATGAAAATCCCTGTCACATCATATCCTTCTTCTTTCAAAAGAAGGGCCGCAACAGAAGAATCCACACCACCTGAGATCCCAACTATTACCTTTATATCTTTTTTATCTGTCATCTAATTCTCCTAAAACTTCTAAAAGCATATCTATGTCTGCCCTTGTATTTTCAAAACCAAGGCTTATCCTAAGTGAATGGCTGGCCCTGTCTGGTCCGTAAATTCTTTCTACAACCTTTGAAGGAATCACAGCTCCCGCCCTACAAGCAGATCCTGCAGAAACGGCAATCCCGTGCATATCAAGATAGGTTAATAAAAAATCTGACCTATAGTCTTTGAAATAAATATTTACTATATGGTCTACAGTTTTTTCTGGATTGGCATTTATCTGGTAAGATAACTTTGATTTAGCCAAAGAATCTAGCAAATAATTTTTCAAATCCTTGATCTTTTCTCTTTCAGAAATCATGCAAGGGAAAGACTTAGCCATGGAATAAGCGCCCATTACATAGGAAGTGCCTGCCCTGCGGTATTTTTCCTGCTCACCGCCCTTTATAAAAGAAGGGAGGTTTTCACTTGCAAAAAGCACACCAAAACCATTTATGCCGCCAATCTTATGGCCAGAAAGTGATAGGAAATCAATATTCATTTCATCAACATCTATATCCAAATGGCCGTAGGCTTGGACACAGTCGACGTGAAAATAAATATCTTTTTCCTTTAAATACTCACCAATTTCCTTAATCGGCATTATAAGGCCCATTTCATTATTAACCATCATTACAGAAACGAGTTTAATATCGTCTGTGATTTTTTCCTTTATTTGATCAAGGCTTATGCCTTCTTCATCTGCCTCAATAAGAATTGTATTTTGAGGATCATAGGTATTTTCAATCGAGTCGTGCTCAATATTTGTTGTAATAATTTTTTTATTTTTGAAGGCAGAAAGGACTGTGTTGTTTGATTCGCTGGCGCCAGATGTGAAAATTATCTGGCTTGGCTTTGCTCCGATGGATTTCGCAATAGCCTTTCTAGATTCTTCCAAAATCTTTTTGGCATCCCTTCCAAAAGAATGGCTAGAATCGGGATTTCCGTCAAATAAGTCGGCCTTTTCTAATATATCTTCTAAAATTTTCTTTCTTTTTATGCTTGTTGCCGCATAGTCAAAATAAATCTTCTTCATTCTCTCAATATACTTTTCTAAGGCTTGTATTCAAGGCTTTAAGGCAAAGTAAAAACCGCCCTAAGGCGGCATCTTACTACTTTAATTTTTCATAGATTAGTATTATTGGTCCAAAAATATAGGAAACTAGGTGGACGGTCCTGTGTGTTAAGAGAAAAATATCTCCAATTTTCTCATTAACTATATCATATACAAAGACCATGGTAAAAACCGAAATGCCAAAGTAAATGCTTGGTATAATGGCTAATCCTTCAAAAGGATTGACTTTAAAATATTGGGTCATAAGTAAATAATATCCACCAAAGCCAACAAGGCCAAAAATAAAGACTAAAAAGTCATAAAAATCAAATTTCTTTTTCATATTCTTCTTCCTTTCTAATATTTTTTCTGTAAATATAGGCTAATAACAAAAAGTATATAAGGGCAATTACATAAAGCCTTTGGTCTATCCCTTCAAGGATAAATTTATTGGTAAGAGCTAGACTTAGGGGCCTAAAAAAGCTAAAAAATCCTAGGTTATTTTTTATCAATTTATAAAGGTCAAGACAGGCAAAAATTATTAAAAATATTAAAAATAATTTATTTTCCATTCTTTTCCTCCCTTATATCTAAGGAAATTTTGGCACGTCCTCCATTTTGGTTTTCAAGAACAAGGGCGCCTCCCATGGCTTCTATATAGGAATTAGCTATAAAAAGCCCCATGCCAGTGCCTTTGCCGGATGTCCTGCCATAATTATCTGTATAAAATAGATTTTTACCATCCCTTAGGCTTTTTTCATCAAAACCTTGCCCATCATCGGCAACTGTGATTATTATTTTTCCATCTTTTTCCATAATTTCTAGCCAGACGGCACTCTTTCTGTGTTCAAAGGCATTGGTCAAAAGCTGGCTAAGAGCCTTATCAAACCTTATCTTGTCAATTTCTAGATAAAAATCATTTTTTAAGTCAATTTCATTTATGATTCCAATTTCTTCCTCCCTCATATCTTCAAAAAGAGATAAATTCGCCTTTAAATTTATAATAAATTCGGGTAGGGAAATTTTTTCTAAGCTTATTTGGTCAATAAATCCCCCACTCACCTCCATCAAATCATCAATGTATGTGGCAATTTTTTCGGTTTCTCTCTTGATTTTCCTAAGTCTATTTAGGTCTTTTTCATCCTCATTTTTTATTAAAGAAAGATTTGTATTTATCACTGTCAGAGGTGTTTTCATATCGTGGGAAATTGCTGCTAAGCTTGTTTTGATGAAAGAATCTTTCTCTCTTATTTTTTTATTTTTATTTTTAAGAGTCTTGTTAATTAGGTCAAATTCTGCTAATGATAGGTCCTTGTCATAGTCATCATTTTTGATAGAATCTTCAAGGATTCTTAAATCATTCAGAATATTCTTATCAATGCCAATGTAGAATTTTCTAAGAAAATATAGAGAATAAATCATAAAAACTCCCATGGCGAAATCTTTTTTTAGCCTTAGGGGATAAAGGTATTCTTGGCCTAATTTGAGGGCAATAATTGTTAGAATTCCATAAACTAAGACCCTTAAAAAATTATCCATGAGAAGGCCCAAGGCCAAATTTTTTACTCGTTTTTCCACCTATAACCCTCCTTCCAAACATTTTCTACCGGATCATCTGCCCCAATTTCTAGGATTTTTTTCCTGATATTATAGATATGGGTCACAATTGTCCTTTCTGATGCAGAATCAAAATTATCCGACGCCATGGAAAGAAGACTCTCTTTGGAAAGGACCCTTCCCTTATTGATAAATAAAATTTTTAAAATCTTTTTTTCTTGACTTGTTAAATAGATTTTGCTTTCATTTTTCTTAACCAAACCCGTTTCAAAATCAAAAGTCGTTTGCCTATAGGATATTTCCGAATTTTCATTTATCCTTAATTTTGATTTTATTCTGGCAAGTAAAATATCTGGATCAAAGGGCTTTTTGATATAGTCATCTGCCCCAAGACTCAAGCCCCTTAGCTCGTCTTCTTTGCCGTTTTTGGCTGTTAAAATTATAATCGGTCTTTTAATCTCACTTCTAATTATTTTTAGAAAATCCAAACCATCAAAATTACCCAGCATTAAGTCTAAAATTATTAAATCATATTTATTTAAAATCAAATAATCGTCAATTTCTCCAAGGTCTTGGAAATAATTCACCCCATAGCCTTCATTTTCTAAGAGGTCCTTGAGGGACTCGACCAGGGCAAAATTATCTTCAATTATACAAATATCCATCTTCTCACCTCCCCTATATTATAGACGATTTTTATCAAGAACCAGTAAAGACCAGAAAAAAACCAGACCCAAGGCCTGGTTAATTTTATCCTTCTATGTCTATTTTCATCTGAGCCAAAAAAGTTTCCCCATCTTTTAGGATGTAAGGATTTCCATCTTTTACAAAGGACTTGCCATTGTAGCAAGGCTCCACACACCTATAGTTATCTAGGAAATCTGTCCATATTGCAAACTTTTGGAAATTTTCTGAAGTAATTTTGACATCAAAATTTTCCGCCTTAAAGGAAACTTGGCTTGCGTCTAGAAAATAAGTGTCTTCAAGGTTAAAATCTCCGAAATTTAGACCATCAACTTCAAAATCGTCTCCCGCCCTAAAGTATGGGTGAAAACCAGGTGCAACTGGCAAATCTTTAGAAGAATTATTTATCATTTTAATTTCAGCGATCAAAGATTTTTCACCAAGGTCATAGGAAATTAAGGAATCCATGCCCTCATAGCCACATCAGCCAGAAAGTTTTAAGATGACTTTATCATCACTTTTTTGAACTATTTCCCAATCAAAATCCCTACCATAGCCGTGGTCTTTTAAATCATTGATCTCGCTTGGTCCAAAAGATGGAAGACAAGGGTGAGACCCTCCCCTGGTTTTCTTTTTGCCAGCTATTTCTGTCTCAAATTTTGGGAAAAATACATCCTTGCCATCGTAGGTAAATTCTTCTATGTAAGCACCATTTGTATCTGCAATTAATTTTGTTTTATCATTTGTAAGTTCAATTTTCATCTTAACTCCTTTTTAAAGGACCATTACCAGGGTCCCGATAGTGATTAATATCGCACCGATTATCGCTTTTTTGCTTGCCGCTTCTCCCAAAATTATGAAGGCAAAAATAATTGTAAAAACTACGCTTAGCTTATCAATTGGCACAACCTTTGATGCATCAGTCATTTGGAGGGCCTTATAAAAGGCAAGCCAAGAAATACCTGTGGCAAGACCTGATAGAATTAGAAATATTAAATTTCTTTTGCTAATAGCTCCAATATCGTGTTGGCCGTCGACTATAAAAACCATTATCCAAGAAAATACAAGGACCACTGTCGTTCTAATGGCTGTGGCTAGGTTTGAATTGATGTCAGAAATACCGATTTTGGCTAAGATTGATGTTAAGGCTGCAAAGATTGCAGATAAAAGGGCGTAAAAATATGCCATATCTTCTCCTTAGAAAAAAACTCTCCCATCAAGGGAGAGTCTACTTAGTCTTCGAATTCGTCAGCTAGGATGTTTTTAAGGACTTCTGCCTCTTCTGCTGTAAGGGTAATCCCCTTGCTCATCCTAGTGTGATCTTCGTTCCAGTCTCTGATGTCGTATTTTGGCTCTCTTTCATTCCAGCTAACAAGGTTTAACTCCTTGGTCCAACCCTTTGCATTTGTTGAAAGGATGCCAATATTTTCTACTATATCATATTTAATTGCCATAATTCACACTCCTAGTTACAGTATATGTTTATTTTTTATTTCTTCAATCTTAATTTTTTATCAACATCTTTTTGAACTTGATTATAGTTATAGCCCGCATATTTGAGGCGTTTTTCTCTTTCCTTACCCTCAGCCCAGTGGCCGTCGATTATTTCCTGGATAAGGTCATTGTAATTTTTCCTAGACTTGCCCTTGATAAGAAGCGGATAATCTCTGTAAAGTGAGTTTACATCAAGATTTCCTGGGTAACCAGCAATCCTGCCCTTGTGGGCGTACTGCCAGATGTCAAATTCTGTGTCGGTATAGCCTGTAAAGCCAACTCCGGCATAGTCGGCAATCCAGAAATTGCCCCTGTTTCTAACTTCCCTATTTAGGTGGTTTTTGGCAAAGTGTGGGTAGGAATAAATCCCTGCTACATAGCCGTTTCTCTTCATTATATTTAGGAAGGTGTCTGCCACTCTTGAGAGTTCTTCCCTAGATACCTTAGCCTGTCTCATATTATCTTCCATATCCAAATAGATTGGCAAGGAAATATTTTTGCCCCTGATATAATCAAGGACGTAGTTTGCTTCCTTGGTTGCTTCTTCCACATTTGTCGCCCTTGAATAATGGTAGAAACCAATTGGCACATTTCTTGCGTTTAGGTTTTGATAGTGGCTATCAACTGTGAGATCACGCCTTAGGTAATAGGTTTTTTCGCCAGTTTCCTCGTCTTCTTTGAAGGTTGTAATAGATGAACGGAGGATAGCCCCGTCAATTTCCTTGGCAAAAACATCGTAATTTATGGCCACAGGATTCTGGTGTTCACTCATATCTACAACCTTGGTATAAACCGCAGTTTTTGGATAAACAATTGGTTTTTTCTTTTCTTCCGCTGGTTTTAAAGTCGGATTTTTCTTAATTAGAGCCTCACGCCTGGTCTTAACTTTTTCGGTATCAACCTTAACTCCATTTTTCATTAAGATCTCATCAAGATTTGTCGAATCGTATTTTACTACATCGCTTGCGTGGGCTAGGCCTGGTAGGCCGATTAAAAAAGCCACTCCTAGGGCCATTATTTTTGTAATTTTTTTCATCTTATCTCCAATACATCGCTTAAATCTATGTGGCAATAGCCAGCTGGGTTTTTCTTCAAATAGTCTTGGTGATAGGCTTCTGCTACCACGAAAGACCTTAATTCTTGGGCTTCTACTAGGATTTTCCTGTCTGCTTCCTTTTGTTTTTTGCTTAGAAAATCTCTTGCAAATTCCAAGTCTTTTTCATTTTTAGAATAAATCCCAGTCCTATATTGGCGGCCTAGGTCATTGCCCTGCCTGTTTAAAGAAAAAGGATTGATTATATAATAAAAATGTTCTAAAATATCCTCTAAAGAAATTTTTTCTTCATCAAAAGTCACTTTGACTGTTTCTGCAAAGTCTGTTTTGTATAATTCTTCATAAGTAGTTGTGGGAGTTTTTCCATTAGCGTAGCCACATTCTGTAGCAACAACTCCATCAAGGCCCCCAAAATAGGCATCTACTCCCCAAAAGCATCCGCCTGCTAGGTATATTTCTTTCATTTATTTCTCCTAAAATTTGTAAAGTCTGTCCTTCTTTGATTTCTCAATTTAAAATTCTTAAGTGAAGCTGAAAATGAAGATGACAACAAAACACCAAAGGCAATAGCTGCTGCAATTCCTAGGGCCTTATAAAAATAAGAAAGGGCAAGAAGATTTTCATTAGCTATAAAATTGGTCATCGACTTATAAATCGCTTCACCTGGGCAAAGATTGATTATACCTGGAAGGATAAAAACACTGGCTGGATAATGGAAAACCCTAGCCAAAACCTCTGCTGTTGCAGCCATTACAAGGGCAGAAACTAAAGATCCTAGGTAAACAGAACCAGTAACTTCCAAGGTTATTTTATAGATTACCCAACCAAAACCTGCTGCCAAACTTGAAATATAAATAGCTTTTTTTGGTAAATCAAAAATCAAACCAAAGCCAACTGCCGCTATGGCTGAAATTATAAATTCTCTAAAATAAATCATATTAACCCCAAAACTTCATAATTGTAATAGGAGTACCAACTCCCATGGCAAGGGCTGTCGAAATTAAAATCGCAATGACAGCTCCAGTTAAGCCACTAGTCGCATCCCCACTCATCAAGTCCCTCATAGCATTTGTAATCATAATTCCAGGAAGGAGGGCCATCATAGATGATACAATGATTATTCCTGATTCAATTCCAGGAAGATAGTGGGCGAAAATCATGGTTAAGATGGAAACAATGACCCCATAGAGATAGTTTACCACAAAATAACCAATCCCATTTTGTTCCATAAAGTTTGCTGCATAGTAAGAAAGAAGTCCTACTATAAAGGAAATTGCCATCTCATCCTGGCCCCCGCTTAGAAGAAGGGAAAAGGCTCCAGCAGCTATCCCACCTCCTAGGATTTTTTCAAAAAGTGGTTTTCCTTTGGCAGCCTTAATTTTTTTAAGTTCTACTAAAGCTTCTTCAAGGCTTAATTTGCCCGAACAAAAATCCCTTGAAAATTGGTTGACCTTATCAACGTAAAATAATTTATTTGCCCTATTTTTTACCCTCCTAACATTGGTATGGACCTCGTTATCGTAGGTGAAAGATAGGATAATTACGTTAAATGTTGAGTAAACGTCGACATCCTTGGCGTTTGTCTTAGACCTTATTATTCTTTCTACTGTATCTTCAACCCTATATATCTCTGCCCCGCTTGCAAGCATGATTGCACCAGCATCAGAGGCAACTTCTGATAATAGGACTGCTGCTTTTTCATTCTTAATTGTATCGTGCATGGTTTTTCCTATAGATAATTATTCTTGTACTTCTTGATATTTTCTTCAGACAAAAACTCATAGGCATCGTTAATTTCTTGGAATTTCTCCTTGGCATCTGGCTCTTTATTCAAGTCTGGATGATATTTTTTGGCAAGCTTCCTATAAGCAAGTTTTACATCATAGATGTCTGTATTTAGCGGTACTCCAAGCTTACTTGTAGCCTTTTCATACCTTTCCTTAAAGCCAAGATCATTAACTCCAGCAAATCCACCGCCATAATTTTGATAGCCACTATAATTGCCACCAGAAAAACCTCCAAAATCTCCCTGGTTAAAATCTCTAGTATCATAGTAGGTGAAATTACCAAAGAGGTCTTCAAAGTAGTCGTACATTTGCTCTTGGCGACGACGAGCCTCTTCTTCAGCCTGTCTTTGTCTTTCTCTTTCTTGGTCAATCCTGTATTTTTCAGAATAGTCTGAAATATTTTCAAATCCGACCCTTTCCCCAGTTATTAGGTAATTTGCCCTATCATACATCCATTCGGTAAGGACATAATTTCCATACCTCAAAATAGAAATAAACTTAGGTCCAAGCACTGGAATTACAAGGATAATAAAAATCGCATACCAGACCTTGGCAGGCAAAAATAATAAAAGGGTTGGAAGGAAAATAAAGGTCGAACAGCCCACCATAAAGACAAGGGCCAAAAGAGATCTGATTCCTTCAAAGGTCATCACTAGTATATTCATAAAATTAATTAGAACTGAAAAAATAGTTCCAACAAGAGTCGCAAGTCCATGGAGGAACTTACCAAATAGTTTTTTCATAAAATGTCCTTTCTATCCCTAATATTATACATCTTTAGATGAGATTACCAAGAAAAACAGACCACTGGGGTCTGTTCTTTTTAGCCGAATAAATCTGTGTTATTTGAATTGTATAGGTTGTAGTAGACGCCTTTTTTGGCTAGGAGGTCTTTGTGGTTGCCTCTTTCTACTATGCCGTCGTAGGTTAGGACTATGATTTCATCGGCGTTTATGATGGTTGATAGGCGGTGGGCTATTGTTAGTGTAGTCCTACCCTTAGATAATTTTTCTAATGATGCTTGGACTATGGCTTCGCTCTTATTGTCTAGGGCACTGGTTGCCTCATCTAGGATTAGGATTGGTGGGTTTTTGAGGAAGACTCTGGCTATTGATATTCTTTGCTTTTGTCCTCCGGATAATTTTACTCCACGCTCGCCAATATAGGTGTCAAGACCATTTGGCAAATCTTTTATAAATTCATCTGCACCTGCAAGTCTTGCTGCTTCCTTGATTTCTTCTTCTGTGGCATCTTCTTTGCCGTAGGCAATATTTTCCCTAACTGTGCCTGAAAATAGGTAGACATCTTGCTGGACGATCCCTATATTGTTTCTCAAAGAATCAATGGATAGGTCCTTAATATTTGTATTGTCAATCCTAATTTCCCCTTCATTTACATCGTAAAATCTTGGGATTAGCTTTGAAATTGTGGTCTTTCCTGCTCCAGACGGACCGACTAGGGCAATATTTTCCCCAACGTCAATTTTAAAGGACATATCTTCTAGGACATAAGGTTCACCTTTTGCTGTGTTTGGATATTTAAAGGATACTCTTTCAAATTCGATCTTACCCTTGACATTTGAAAGGATCTGAGGATCTTCAGCGTCAAAAATATCCCTATCTAGGCTCATAATTTCAATAAACCTCTCTATGCCAGTTGTTCCTCTTTCAAAGGTGTCTGTGAAGTTTATCAGCCTTTCAATGGTTGCAACTAGCATGTTTAGATACATGGTAAAGGCGATTAGGTCACCTGGGGTGATTTCTTTATTTATTACGAGCAAACCACCGATTACAATTAAAACCAAATACATTAAGCCTGAAAAAGTGTCCTTGACCATAAAATATTTGGCCATGTTATAGTATTGGTCGGCCTTTATGTCGGCAAATTTGTCGTTTTCCTTGGCAAATTTGGATTTTTCTATAGCTTCATTAGCAAAAGATTTTACAACACTTATACCAAGTAAAGTATCTTCCACGCCTGCATTTATTTCCCCGATTTGTTTCTTAGAATTTTTTGTAGCTTTCCTAAATTTCGCCCTAGACTTCCTTGAAACCACATACATTAGTGGGATTAGGATATAGATTACTAGGGCTAATTTCCAATCTATTGCAAGTAGGACTATAAAGGATATTATTAGCTTGATGGCCCCAACTAGGAATTCTTCCGGAACGTGGTGGGCAAACTCTGTAATTTCAAATAAATCAGAGGTAAGCCTGGTCATTAGCTGGCCGATTTTTGCTTCATTAAAGAATTCTGTATCCATTTCCATGAGGTGGTTAAAGACGTCTTTTCTCATATCTCTTTCGATCGACGCCCCCATAATGTGGCCCATAGACTGCATGAAATACCTGGCTATGACTGAAATCGCCTTGGTTATTGCGTAGATTATCGCAACTTTCACTATCCTTGGACCATCAAGGACACCTATTTGTGCCCAGTCTGTAAGATATGATAATAAAAGTGGCAAGATTAGCTCAGATACGGTTGTAAAGGCTGCTGCCAACAAATCTATGGTTAAAACCTTCTTGTAGGGTCCATAATAAGGTACGAACTTTTTTAGGAGGTATTTATTTGTGTATTTTCTTTGATTTTTTTCCATAATTCTCCCTTCTTATTATCTTAATAGCTTTATAATACTATAATTTATAAATAATTCACCTTTCCTGGCCTTTCAATTTTTACATATCTTTTATTGTGAAGTATGTTATAATTAAGGAAAGAAATCTTTGTCTAAAGGAGGACTTATGGCAAGAATAATAGAAAAAACAAATTTGAATGATACAACCATCAAGTTTGTTGTAAAGGATGAGGAGATTGCAAGAAAAGCTCTGCCTGGCCAATTTATAATCCTAAGGCTCGATGAAAGGGGCGAAAGAGTGCCTTTTACAATTTCAGGTGTCGATGGAGAAAATGTTACAATAATCGTCCAAGTTGTGGGCGGCACAACTATGAGAATGAACGGCCTTAAGGCTGGTGATGGATTTTTGGACTTTGTAGGCCCTCTTGGAAAACCTACTGAATTAGACGATTTGAAAGGGAAAAATGTCTGCGTAATCGGCGGCGGTCTTGGAACTGCTATAGCCTTTCCACAGGCCAAATACCTCCACGAAATCGGCGCTAATGTTGATGTCATCATGGGTTTTAAAAATAAGGACATAATAATTCTTGAAGATGAACTTGAAAATTGTTCGGATAATCTATACATAACAACCGATGACGGATCCTACGGCAGACAGGGCTTTGTAACCCAGGTTTTAGAAGACCTCTTAAAGGAAGGAAAAAAATACGACCACGTCCTTACAATTGGCCCTGCTATAATGATGAAAAATGTGGTAAATATTACCAAACCACTTGGAATACCAACAACTGTGTCCATGAACTCAATTATGGTTGACGGCACAGGTATGTGCGGCTGTTGCAGACTTACTGTTGGCGGGGAAATGAAATTTGCCTGCGTTGACGGACCTGATTTCGACGGATTTTTGGTAGATTTTGATGAGGCCATGAATAGGTCAAGAAACTATGCCACAGAGGAAAGAGAACACATTTGCAACCTAACTGGGGAGGTAAGAAATGGCAAAATTTAATATGTCAAATGAAAAAGTAAAGATGCCTGAGCAGGACCCAAATGTTAGAAATAAAAATTTTGACGAAGTTGCTATAGGCTATACTGCAGAAATGGCCCTTGAAGAAGCCACTAGGTGTGTCCACTGCAAGAACCAACCTTGCGTAAAAGGCTGCCCTGTTTCTGTTAAAATTCCTGAATTTATCCAATTTATAGTTGACGGCAACCTTGATGCTGCCTACGAAAAAATAGCTGAAACCAACAACCTTCCTGCCATTTGCGGTAGGGTTTGCCCACAAGAAAACCAATGCGAAGGCGTTTGTACAAGGGGAATTAAGGGTGAACCTGTTGGAATAGGCAGGCTTGAGAGATTTGTCGCAGATTATCACAACAACAAAAAATATAAAAAACCAGTTGAAGTTTATGCCAATAAGGAAAAGGTAGCTGTGGTTGGTGCAGGCCCATCTGGCCTTACAGCGGCTGCAGACCTTGCTAAACTCGGCTACAAAGTAACACTTTTTGATGCCTTCCACACAGCAGGTGGGGTTTTGATGTATGGAATTCCTGAATTTAGGCTTCCAAAAAAACTTGTAAATACAGAACTTAAAAACGTAATCGGACTTGGGGTTAAACTAAAAACTAACACCATAGTTGGCAGGACCCTTTCAATTGAGGACCTCTATGATCAGGGCTATGAGGCAATTTACATTGCATCTGGTGCTGGACTTCCAAAGTTTTTGGGCATCCCTGGTGAAAACCTAAACGGAGTTTATTCTGCAAATGAATTTTTAACCCGTATGAACCTAATGAAAGCCTACAAATTTCCAGAATATGATACACCAGTCCATGTTGGCAAAAAAGTCTGCGTAGTTGGTGGCGGAAACGTCGCCATGGATGCGGCAAGATCAGCAAAAAGACTTGGCGCTGATGTGACAGTTGTCTACCGTAGGAGCTTTGAGGAAATGCCAGCCAGGGCAGAAGAAAGCCACCACGCCATAGAAGAAGGTATTAATTTTATGAACCTCCACAACCCAGTAGAAATCCTTGGAGAAAATGGTTGGGTCAAGGCTGTAAAAGTTGAAAAAATGGAACTTGGCGAACCAGATGCTTCAGGCAGAAGAAGACCTGTTGCCACAGGCAAATACGAAGAAGTCTGCTTTGAATCTGTAATTGTTTCAATCGGCCAATCTCCAAACCCACTAATCAAGCACACCAATCCAGATATAAAAACCGAATCTTGGGGCGGCATTATAATAGATGATACAACCATGACCAGCAAGGACGGGGTCTTTGCTGGAGGTGACGCTGTTTCTGGCGCTGCCACAGTAATCCTTGCCATGGGAGCCGGCAAAAAGGCCGCAGCAAACATTGATAAATATATAAGAAATAAAAACGATTAATTATATAGGCCTAGCTCTTTTTGCTTATATTTTAGACTTTAGGGTAGAAATTAAATAAATAAAAAAGAAAGGATTTATCAATGAAAATAGGATTATTAGTAGGATCACTTAGAAAAAATTCATGGAATAAAAAGCTTGCCAAGGAAGTTGCAGAACTTCTAGATGTTGAAACATATATTATAGATTTAAGCGAAACACCTTTTTATAACCAAGACCTAGACATGGGCGAAATTCACCCTGCCTACATTAAACTTAGAGAAGATGTCAAAAAATGTGACGCCTTTATCTTTATCACACCAGAATACAACAGGTCCCTAGCCCCAGTCTTAAAAAATGCAATTGACATTGCATCTCGTGGGCCAGAAGGAAACCTATGGGCTGGAAAGCCAGCTACAGTGTTTAGCTCAACAATCGGTACAATGGGTGGGGTATCAAGTAACCTTGCCCTAAAGCAATCCTTTACTTGTGTAGACCTCATAGCAATGAGCAAGCCAGAAGTATACCTAGCTAAGATTAACGAATTATTTGATAAGGATGGAAAACTTATCGAAGAAACAAGACCATTTGTAAAAAGTGCCTGCGATGCCTTCGTAGACTTTGCTAAAAAATTTGTAGACTAAAAAAAAGGTGATGGAGAATAGGTAAATCTATTCTGCTCATCACTTTTTTTCTTGTGTATTTGTATCAAGCCATTAATTTTTATAGAGTTTTTTAAGATAAGAATAAATTTTCCACATTTTTATTAAAATTAGGGTCACTTAATAAAGCTATCTATCATGAATATTTTTTTCCTAAGCAGCTTTGTATTTTATAATTTCTAAGTTCTTTTTTTCTATTTTTGATGCTAGTTTATTTAAGTTTAGGGAAATTGATAAAAGGCATATTTCGCTTATTATATTTGCTTTTCCTCTATGGTGGAATCTGTTGTAGTTTAGTCCTGACTTTATTTTAGAAAAAGCTCCTTCAGCTTGAATAGACCTGTTTAGTCTTTCTTCTATTCCTTGGTCGGATATTATTTTTTTTAATGATTCTTCCCTATATTTTTGGAAGATTTCTGCTATGTAGATCCCTTTAGTTTTTTGACCATCTTTGTTCCAGGCAAAACACCTGTATACTTTTGTAGTTGTTACATATCCACTTTTTCTTTTCTTGTACCTATCATTGCATCTTATGAATTCTTTGCCTTCTTTTGATATGTATTTGTCTTGAGTTTTATCGTAGACTAGGCTTTTTCTGAATTCCTGTTCTTTTTTATATTTTCGTGTTTTGGATTGCTCGTAGTTTGATGGTTTTATGTAGGATGTTAAGTTGTTTTCTGCTAGGTATACATAGTTTTCTTCGCTTTCGTATCCCGCATCTGCTACTATTTTATCTAGTTTATTTGGATAACTTTTTAGTAGTTTTGTTAGGAATGGTTTTAGGGTGTACATGTCATTTGGATGATGGGATACATTTTCTCCTATGATAAAGACTGATGCACTTGCTAATTGGATGTTGTAGGCTGCTTTTAGTTGACCATTTCTCATGTGGTCTTCTTTCAGTCTCATGAAGGTTGCGTCATGATCTGTTTTTGAGTAGGAGTTTCTGTAATCTCCCATTATTTCTAGGTGTTCTTGATAAGTTTCTAACTTGTTTTTCCAATCTTTTAGTTGTTCATATTCTCGTTGAAGTTGGTGTTTTCTTTTTCCTTGACCATGTACGAAGTTTATTTTCTTTTCTCTACATTCTTTACTTACTTGATTAAATACTATTTTTACTACTTCTAATACTTGGGATGGTGTTAGGTCTTTATTTAAATTGAAGTGCTTTATTATTCTAATTCTTAGTTTTTCTTGCCATTTTTCTGTGCTTCCTCTCCATACAAAACTATATCTGTTGGCATAAGCTTCTATTTTTGTTCCATCTATGTATATACTTGATAGGTCTATTTGCTTTTCTTTTATTAGTATTTCTACTAGTTGACTTAGTAGGTTAGGTGTTAGATTTACTATTTTTTGTCTAAATCTATTGATTGTGCTATGGTCTGGTGGATTTTGACCATCAAGAAGATATTTTATTCTTAGATCATATTTGAATGATTTTTCTATTTCTCTTGATGAGAATATTCCTTCAGAGTAGCAGAATATTATTATTTGAAGCATTGTTACTGGATTTACACTAGGTTTTCTCCCAAATGATGAGTAGACTTTTCTTAATTCTGTTAGGTCTATCCTTTCAATTATATTTTTTACAAGCCTTAGTTTTATGTCATCTTGGATGTATACTTCTGTGTTAAAGTTTAATTTTAATTGAATTGTATCATCAACTAGTGTAAAATTAGTTAATGATATTGTATTTTTACTTGTTTTCATAAATACATTGTATCAGAAAAAGACGAGGATGTTTAGTTTCCTCGTCTTTTTTCTATACTGGGACTTTTGCAACAGCCCCTTCTTTTTAAACTTTACTCTAATACAGAGACTTTTCAATTTTACTTTCTAATTGAAAATTTAACGAAATTAGTATTTAATGATATCTATATATAAAAACTGATAAAATCCTTGCAATCTTGATTGATATAGTTTATAATTAGCTGGAGCGATTAATAATGATTATCATAATCGCAAATTATTATTCAAGGAGATTTTATGAAAAAAAGACAAAAAATAGCCATCTGCCTGGCCCTATCAGGTGTGATTTTGGCAAATACAAATATAGAAAGACAGATAGGTCAAAATAATTTTAACCTAGTAGCCTTTGCTGATAGCCCTAGTTTGATAAAGGGATATAGGGGTGGATACGCGACAAATACAATTATTTTAGACCACGAATTTATAAATAATATAAAAAGTGTAGAGGTTAACGGATCAGCCTGGAGCGAAGACCCTAGCGATAATAGACCAAAAAACAGGGGAGTTTATTACCTATCCAAGGGAGAAAATGGCGATGAATTTTCTATAGTTTTCACTAAATTGAATACAGGTGACAAGGTTGTCATAAAATCAGATAAAAAGATCTTATCTTTTACAATAAGTAATCCTACAGATTCATGGAGTGATAACCTAATAGATAAAAATTCTATCAAAGAAGAAAACATAGGCGCAGAAAAAGAAGATCCACAAAATAATGAAGAGCCAGATCCTGGAAAAACTGATGAAATAGCCTTTAGCTATAAAGAAACCTTTGGAAAAAATATCTTGGGTTTAGCAGATGGGAGAAAGGTCGATAAAAATAAACTTGAAAAAATAATTATTAATGGCAAGACTCAAACAGAAACCTCATCTCCTTCATCCGTTTTTGGCAATAATACCTATGCTTTTTCAATGGATGGTGATCTCTGCATAGTTGGGCTAAATAACAATGATTCGCTTTCCATAACCTATGATGGAATAGAATACAATTACTTATACAAGGATAAAAAACTTGTTGATAACAAGAACAAAAAAGATGTGACCTACCAAATAAGACTAGTAGGAAAGTTTGACAATCTTTTAGTGGGTCAGACAAAGATAGACGGTTTTTCTGGCGGTAGCGTCTCAGTTTCAAACAATCCTAATGCTGTATCCGTAGAGTACACAGACAAAAAAAATCCTAGCAAGGATGATTGGAAAAAACTAGAAGACAGGGGCAATGAATTTAGAGAAGTAAAAGCTGTTGTTGTAGATAAAGATACAGGCATAGAGGCAAACTTCGCCCATGGTTCTATAAGCCTTGGCGGAAGCCCAACAAAGGCAGGTACTTTCAAAATAAAAATAAGTGCAACTGATATTCGTGGAAAGAAAGTGGAATCAAATGAAGCTGAAGTAGAAGTCCATAACCTAGGAGAGCAAAGCCTAGAAGAGCTTTTATCAAAAGCTAAATTCATCCAAACTCAAGATAAAAAATATATGTGGGAAATGAGTCCATGGAAAATCACAAAATTCAATGACTCAAACAATATTGTAAATGTGCGAAAAGACCTCAAGGCATGGTTTGGATCTCACCAATCTGGCACCTATGGAGAGTTAGGTTTTGAGACCATTGATGAGCCAACCCAAACCCTAGTTGTAGGCCAAGGAGCCAACCTCACCTTCAAAAACATGAAAATCCTTGGATCTGTAAAAATAATTGTAAAAGACGGCGGAATCCTAAACTTAGATGACTCTGTAGTCTTTGGCAAGATTGAAGTTTCTAATAGTGGAAAATTAAATGTAAATTACAACCCACGCGATGACAAAATTACAACTGGCGCATCAATTTGGGGCCAAGTTGTCCTAAAAGACGGGGCTATTCTTGGAAATTCTTCTATTTACTCAAATACAAACTCCGCTGCCCAAGGCAAGATTGTAAACACAAATGACAAGCCAATCATAAAGGTAGAAGGTAGGGCTAAGATAGAAGGAGATGTTTCCGTAAGAGGCGACGAGCAAGCAACATATGGTAAATATGGTCAGCCAGCCCTAGAAGTGGGCCCAAATGGAAACCTAGAAATAACAGAAAACTCATCCCTAAACCTATTTGGCGGCGGTGTATACGCTCTCACATCTGTTGGTGGTGACGCTCTGAAGCTTGATGGTGGAAGTGTGACCGGCAAGGGCAAACTCGTAGCTATAGGCGGATCTGGCTCAGGCAAAAAAGGTGGATCTGGCGTATCAGGCCATGGTTCTATATCTGTAAGCACCGCTTATATTAGGGGCGGCAATAGCTCAAAAAATCCTGCCAAAGCAGTAGAATCCAACAAGATAAAATTTGAAGGCACAAAGGGTATTGCAATTGACGGCAAAAAAACTACAAATTCTGACCTAATTATCCCAGAAGACTACTGGAGTGGAACCCAAAAAATTTCTGATAAGACTTTAAAAACTATAAGCGATGCTCTAACAGAAAACAAAGATAAACCTATAAACCAAAAGTCTAATACTGAAAACTCCAAAACCGAAAATGGTGGAGGCAAAAAAGAAGAAAATAAGAATCCAAATTCTGGTAAAGACAAAGATAAAGGCCCGATAAAACCAGACAGGACTGGAGAGAAAAACCACTATTCAAATTACCAAGTAGATTATTTGCCAGATTACTTTTTAAATGAAAGTAAAAGCAAAAATTTTGACAGAGAAAAATATAACAAACTAAAAGAAGCCTATGAAAGATCTGTTATAACATCAAAGGCAGCTGTTTGGTTATTAGAAAATTGTCCTGAGAAAACAAAAAACATCAGAACAGACCTCTTAAAATTAATCAAACAGTCAGAAAAATTAAGACAAAAAGCTGAAATATTGCTCATAAAAATGAATCCTGATTTTAAAAGTCTTATGTAAAGTTCAGGCTAACTCAAACAACAAATAAAATTTCCCAAGCTTGAGAATAGCTTGGGTTTTTTGTTAAAAAGATTTTGCTTAAATTTTGAAAATGGTATTACATTTATGAAACGTTAATTATCTTATCGGAAAAAATTTGTTATTGCTCAAAAAAGGGACTGTTTCAGAATGAATAAATCAATCCAATATCATCAGGGGGTCTCAATAAGCCGACAGGCTATTTTCTCGTGAAGTTTCGCACCTATGAGCCGGCGGGATTAAAGTGGACTGCCGGCTCTAAGAGGCAAAATTTGAGATATAACCCTATGATGATGGGACGATAATTATTCACAATTTGCAACAGCTCCCTTTTCTTTATCCTCTTCTTATCTTATCAAGCCACTCCTTATTTTCTGGGTCATTAGAAAATCTTTCCTTCCTATCAAGGCTGGCAAGAGCGTTCATGTCCTCTTGGCTAAGGTCAAAGTCAAAAATCGAGATATTTTCCTTAATCCTTCCCTCATTTGAAGATTTAACAAGGACCATAGTTCCCCTATCAATATTCCATTTTAGGGCGATTTGGGCAGGGCTTTTTCCATACTTATCCCCTATGTCTTTTAAGATTTTTTCTTCAAGTAAGTTAGACTTGCCTTAAGAAAGTGGGCCCCAGGCCTGGTGGAGAATTTCATTTTCCTTTAAAAATTCAACAGTTTTCCTATCTTGAAAATAAAGATGGCTTTCAAGCTGGTCTAGGACTGGTTTTTCACCTAAATTAATTAATTCTGTCATCTGATTAATGGTGAAATTGCAAACTCCAAGAGCTTTCACAAGACCTTGGTCCCTGTAATCCTTAAAAACCTCCCAAGCTTTTTCAAAATCTTTGCCGTACCAATGAAGCAAAATTATATCAATATAGCCAATATCAAGGTCAGCTAGGGATTCATCAAGGCTTCTCTTAGCCGCATCTGTATCAAAAGATGATGGCCAAACCTTACTTGCGACCTGATAGTCTTCCCTCTTTAGGCCTGTTTCTTTCAAATATTTTCCCAAAATCTTTTCGTTTTGGTAATATTTCGCCGTATCAAAATACCTGTAACCTTCTTCTACTGCCTTGCCAATAGCTAATTCCATATCGGCTTCTTCAGTGATTTTGTAGGTACCAAAGCCAATAGCTGGCACTTTACTACCATTATTTAACTTAATATATTTCATAATCTCTCCTTTATTCTTACTATTTATATACCCATATGATATAATAATTATATGAAAACAGCATTAATAACTGGCTCTTCTAGGGGAATTGGGGCGGCTATCGCTAGGAGACTTGCCAAATCCTATAAAATCGTAATAAATTATAATAAATCTGAGGACGCTGCCCTCGCTCTTTTAAAGGAATTAAGGGATAAAAATTCCAATGTAATCGCAGTTAAGGCTGACCTTTCCAAAGAAGATGAGGTTGACTATCTCTTTAGAACTGCCGAAGATAATTTTGGCCATATTGATATCTTAATAAATAACGCAGGAAAATCCTATGTCGGCCTTATCCAGGATATGGAGTTTAAAAAGTGGCAGGAAATTGTAAATACCAACCTTAACTCGGTTTTCCTTGCGACAAAAAGGGCCCTTGGTCCAATGATAAGTCAAAAGGACGGGGTAATTATAAATATTTCTTCAATTTGGGGAAAGGAAGGTGCAGCCCTTGAGGCTTGCTATTCTGCGAGCAAAGGCGCTATTAACACCTTTACCAAGGCTCTTTCCAAAGAACTTGCACCTTCAAATATCAGGGTAAATGCCATAGCTCCGGGTGTTGTCCTTACAGATATGATGAAAAATGATTATAGTGAAAGGGAACTTGATTTGATCAAGGAAGATATAGGCATGGGTCGCTTTGCAGATCCAAAAGAAGTCGCAGACCTGGTAGCTTTTTTAATCTCAGACGAGGCTTCTTATATCACAGGTTCAATTATAGATATAAATGGTGGATTTTATTAAAAAAAGCTAGGAAGAGTATTTTCCCTCTATCCTAGCTTTTTTTACATTTCTTGAAATTCTTTAAAATTGTACCAATAAATTAGGGACTTCCCTACTTTCTTGCCCAAGGCTTCCTCGATTGCTTCCTTGTAGATAGCAAGCTGGGGCTTATAGGCTTCTTCTCTTTTTATGGTGTCAGTCTTAAAGTCAATTAATATTATCTCGTCTTCACCCTCAAAAATCAGGTCAATCTGGCCATTTACATAGTAGCCGTCATAGGCCATGAGGAAGGATTCCTCAGATCTTTTTGGAATATTTTCGGCAATTAACTTCCTAATCAAATCGCTTTGGTAAAAACTCATAAGCTTATCAAGGTCAATAATTTCCTTGATATTTTCATCAAAAATCTTCTTTTCGATTAATTTATCAAGTTCATCTTCTAGGTCTTTTTCTGTGTAGGCCTTCATAGGCAGTTTTTGGAAGACCTTGTGGATTAGGCTTCCCTTTTCTGTTGGGCTATAAGTTTTTTCCTCTTCCATAAAACTTGGTTTCTTAAAGGAAATATTTCGACTAAAGCCTTCTGCATCAAAGGATTCGTAGCCTTCGTTTTCCTTGTTAAAGTCCTTGGCAAGTTCTGTTACAGATTTTTTAAGGCTCTTACCAATATCATCTTTGCCGGCATAGGCAAATTCCAAATAGTCCTTTATTTTACTAAAAAGCTCCTTATCTGCCTTTTCATTTAAAAGATCAAAAAGATTTTCGTCTCTGTTTGCTTTTAAATCAGCGACTTCTTCAATAAAATCAAAGGAAATTCTTTTATCAAAGGCGGACTCTTTTTGGGTACCTGTGAAAAACTCGCTTGTAATCCCATCAAAGGAAAGGGCAGTTAATAGCCATTCCAAGTGAGAATTTAGCGAAAGATAAGATTCGTTTTTGTAGACCTTGTCCATAGCCTTATCAGTTTTTGCAAAATTGCCTGTGATGTAAAGCCTTTCTTCGGCACGGGTTAAGGCAACATAGAGGATTCTCATCTCTTCTTTCTTGTCATCTTCCCTTGATTTTTCGATAATAAGCTTCCTATTTATACTTGGAATTTTAATCTTTTTATCATAGTCTGCAACATTTATGCCAATCCCGATTTTTTCATCAAAAATTATTGGATTTGTCTTGTTATTAAAGCCCTTATCAGCTCCAGCAAGGATTACAATCTTAAATTCAAGGCCCTTAGACTTGTGAACTGTCATAATTCTGACCAAATCTTCGCCTTCTGAAAGGTCACGTGTCGGACTAATTGAGTCAGACCTGGTTGATTCCAAATTATTAAAAAAACTTACAAAACCATACAAGCCATTGTCGTTTGCGGCATCGTAATCAGCCATCAATTCGATTACAGATTCAATATTATTTATCCTATCACAAGCCAAATCTCTTGCCAAAAGAAAATCATAGAGGCCAGACTTTTCGAATAAATAATTAGCAAAGTCGTATAAATTTAAAATAACAAGCTTATCCTTCAAATCCTCTATCAAAGCCTTAAAAGATTTGATTTTTTCTCCGACCTCATCATCCTTGTCATAGGCATTGAAGGCCTCATAAAATTTATAGGAATCAGACGCCAGCTTGATTTTCGCCAAGTCATTTTCGTCTATATCAAAGATAACAGACCTTAAAATCGCAAGCAAAACAAGGTCGTCATTTGGATTTGTAAGATATTTTAATAAATTAATGAAAAATCCAACTTCACTTGCCTGGGTGGACACTTTTGAAATATCGTTAAAATAAGGAATATCTGCCTTTTTGAAGGCTTCTTCGTACTTGTAGGATTCAGTCCCGTTTCTAAGAAGAATGGCTATATCCCTGTACTCGTAACCCTCTGCAATTAAATCTTTGATTAGGCTAGTTAGGTAGATTTCTTCCTTAACATCTGGGCCAAGGACTTTCATTCCAACTCTTGCAGAATCAAGAAGGTCCTTTTCTTCCTTGCCATAATTTAGCCTGTGGCCACCCTTTTTGTAGTCAATATCAGCCATATCCTTGGTCATTAGCCTGTCAAAAATGTAGTTATTAAAGTCTAGGATTAGCCTGTCGGTTCTGAAGTTTTCGTTAAGGTTTATCCTCATCGAATCTTCATTTTTTTCATAAGAGTCGAGTTTTTCTATAAATAAATCAGGCCTTGCCCTCCTAAAACCATAGATTGACTGCTTGACATCACCTACAAAAAATAGGTTTCTTTCAGATTTTAATTTATCTACTATATAGTTTTGGATTTCATTTGAGTCTTGGTATTCGTCAAAGAAAATGTACTTGTACTTAGTTTTTAGCTTTTCCCTGGCGGTTTCATTATCAAGGAGCCTTATAAATTCATGTTCCAGATCGTTGAAATCAAGGTAGTCCTTGGCTCTTTTTTTAGAATCAAAAGTCTCTTTAAAATCCTTTGTAAGTTTATAAATCTCCCTAAAAAGTACCTCTTCTTTGGCATTGATAAAGTCAAGTGCCATGGAATCGGTATTTGTAATCATGGCCTCAAGATCTTTGACAGCAGCCTTGTAGGAATCCCTAGCAGCATTTATTTCATTGACCAGATCATCATCGCCAATCTCAGTTTTGATTTTTTTGGCAAAGGTCACATACTTTTTACTTGCGAGAGCCTTTGGAAAATCATCCCAATTATCAATCTGATTTCTGATAAAAGCAAGCATTTCATAATCACTTGCAATCAAATTCACAGCTGAGGCTGATAGGTCTGGGTTTAGCCTAGCTCCAAGATTTTCAATTGTTTTTAAGATCAAATCAAACTTATTTTTAATAAAATCTTTGAAATATTCTAGGTTTTCTCCCTTATCCTTGGCTACTTCAAGCCAAGCCATTCCATCAATCATTCCCACGATTTTTTGGTAGGTCAAAAGAATGATTTGCTTGGCATTATAATCTGACCTTTCTCCAGAAAAGTTTTGCAAGAAATAGACAAAATCATCGTCCATTTTCTCATATTCTTTATCAAAAACCTCATCAATGGCATCTGCCATGTAGATTTTCCCTGTAGAATCAGGCATGACCTTAAAATTTGGGCTAAGATTTTCCAGATAATAGAAATTTTCTCTGAGCATATCAGAGCAAAAAGAGTGGAGGGTCTTGATTTGTGCAAGTTTTAAGAGCTTAAACTGCCTTTTTATGAAGGCCAGATCAAAATCATCCGCTCTTTTTTCAAGAGCTTCTCTTATCTTATCCTTCATGTCTTGAGCGGATTTGTTGGTAAAGGTAACTATGATCATCTTATCGATGTCGATTCCTTCCTCAACCATCATTGAAATCACCCTGTTTACAAGGACCATGGTCTTTCCTGAACCTGCGGCGGCTGATACTATTATATTTTTATTTCTCTCGTAAATCGCGGTCCTTTGCCCGTCTGTTAACTTAAGTTCAGTCATTTTTAGCCTCCAAATTATCCAAGCTTAGACTCCTATCAAAGTCCCTAAACCTAAAAGTATCTATGGTCTTATCAAACTTGCAAATTCCCTTGTAATCGCAATAGGTACAGGCCGATTTATTCTTATCCTCCCTAAGAGGTGCGAGGTTGATTTTTCCAGCCTTGATGTCTTTGACCAAGTCTTTTACCATATTTTTTATATAGGCGGTTAGGTTTTTGAAGTCCTCTTCGCTTATCTTATAATTGCGTCTACCAACCACAATTGACGATTTTTTCCCATCTGAATCCCTATCCATCAAAGTCAAGGCCTTGCCGTCCTTATCAAGAAGAATCCCATCAAGGGCAAATTTCTTATCAAGACTTGCGGCAATTTTCGCATCATCTGAAATCGAATCTCCAAAGCTCTCAATTTCGTCTTTTAGGGAAATATAAAAAGCACCTATTGGCTCGAGATTTTTCCTATCGTCATTTACTGCAATCATGTAAATTATAAGCTGGAGGTCCTTGCCATTTAGGATGGCGGCTAGGTTATAACCCTTAGACCCGGTCTTGTAGTCAATTACCCTTACCAAATTTCCTGCCATATCAATCCTGTCTATCCTACCCCTTAGGTAATTTTCTTCATCCACATAAACTGGGTCGAAAAATCCGCCCTTGTCAAAGGCTTCTTCAAAGTATTCAAGCTTGAAATTGCCCTTATTAAGCTGGTCTATAATCTGTCTGGTATTCCTCTTGGCAGCCTGGTTTATATTTTTAAGTATATACTTATTTTTCGGATTGTCCTTCCTCTCCTTATCAAGGTTTTCGTCAATTCCTTCTCTAAATTTGTCATCCAAAAGCTGGTCAATTTCCTCAAAATCAACCTCATCTAGGTCCATATCCTTAATTAATTTTGACAAGTCTTCAAAGGACTTATGGACTATATTTCCGATGTCCATAGCATCCACGTCAAATTCTTTTTCCACATCTGGCCTTAGACCGTAGGCGACAAAGTGCTTGTAAGGACAGGCCGAATAGGTCTCAATTTCAGAAACCGAATAGGCGTGCTTTTTGTAAAGAACTTCCCTGATACTTGGATCGAGTGGCCTCTTATCATTGTTGTAAAATAGACCTTTCTTGATCTTATCGTAAATTTCTTTATTTTCTAAGTCTAAAGGAGTTTCCCTCAAATATTCCATAAAGGCGATGGCTAAATCCTTATCTTGTCTAGAAAGTTTTTCTTTATTCTTAATCTTATTTAAGACTCCAAGTGTGTATTTTTTGAGGCTTTCCTTGGCAAAAAGAGCGTCATTTGCCCTTGTGTCGAGCAAAATATTTTTCTTAAGGCCTGGGAAAATCTTTCTAATATCACGGATTACAAGACTTTCGCTCAAATCCTTGCCCTCTTTGTCAGAAAGTGCGTAAGATAAGATTAATTTATCAGACCTTGAAGTAATCTTATAAAGGCTTAAAAGCTCAGCCCTGTCACGGTCTTTGGCGTATAGCTTTAGGTCAATTTGAGCTTCTTCAAGATCTTCTGCCTCGTCTGGGCTAATTAGGTAGTCTTTGGCCTCCTGGCTTGGAAAATAAGAATCATCCATGCCCATTAGGATATTTATCTTTTTATTAGAAACCCTATCACGGGCAAAATCTGTCACTATGAGATGGTCTTTTGATGGCGGAATTAAGCCAATTTGCACGTCTTTAGCAACCGATTCGATTAGGCTATAAACTCTGGACAAAGGCATGGTTCTCTCGCCCATCAAGATTACCAGCTGGTCTAAAATCCCTATAAATTCATCCCAAATCTGCTCATTTTCCTTATAATCATCAAGGGCACCATTTGCTAGAAGTTTGTCCTGAAAATCGTTGATTCCAGCCTTGATTCCAGGATCTGAAATCATCTTATAAATTTTTGTAGCAAGGTTTTTTACTGTCAGATTTTTCTCATCAAGACCATCGATTAAATTTAAAATCCTAGATCTTACTTGGTTTACAACATTGTATTCCTCACGCTTTTTAGCGATTTTTATGTCTTTCTTTGGGTCTGTGGCTAGATTTTTTTGGTAAAAATCTTCGTCCATGGCAAAGTACTTGTCCTTTTCAAACATAGACCCCTTGATTTTCCTGTAGGTTAGGAAATTTATTAGGGTATCAGCATCCTCTTCGGTAATGCCGATTAGTTTTGAATTTAAGATGTAAAATAAATCTTCAGACCTAAAATTATTTACCCTAAGCCTTAAAAGGGCCAAAAAAGTCTTTATGATGTGGTTATCTGCCATCTTCCTACGCTTATCGAGAAAGATTGGAATTTCATACCTGGCGAAGGTTTTTATCAGCTCATTTTCATACTGGTCGGTATCTGTCAAATAAATTGCCATATCCTTAAAACGAATGTCTGGATTGGTTTTTATAATTTTATTTATCAAAAGAGCTATATTTGCAACTTCAGACTTAGTTGAAATTGATTCATAAATCCTGATGTTTTGTGGATTTTCCTCGTAAATATTTGGCTGATATTTTTCAAAATTATCCCTTAAATGGTCAAGATCTGCCGCCCTTGGACTTGATTCTAAACTTATAATTTCAGTTTCAAACCCCTCCCTAAAAAGGTCAAAGTTCCTTGCTGGACTGTCAAAAATCTCAGGTCTAATTAGAGGATTATTTATATATTTTGGGTTTATATTTAAGGAAACATTGATATCAAGACCTTTTTCATAAAGAGCAGAGATTAAATCAAGCTTTCTTTCCTCAAAAAAGTCAAACTTGTCTATAAAAATCTCATAACCATCAAGAAGGTCAGTTTTTCCAATATTTTCTGCCACAAAATAGAGTATATCTTCCTTGTCTAAGTATTTTCCCTCAATTTCCTTTTGATAAGTATCAAGGATTAGCTTTATTTCCTCAAATTTTATTTTTGAAATCTCAGAAACATCACTTTCTGACACAGCCTTAAAAAAATCCTCATCAAAATTATTGTCCTTAAAGGCTGAAATTAAGCCAACAAGGGAGTTTATAAAATCAATATTTTGGTAGGAATTTTCAAATAAATCAAGATCATCTTTGAGGTCTTGGAGGATATTTGTAAGGAGTAAAACCTTGCCCTCCTTGTTTAAAAATTCGAGCTTGCCCTCATTATAATTGTCCATAAAAAAGCTTGCAAAGGAAGAAAATGAAAGGACCTTAGCGTCCATGACGGCCTTGTATTTTACAGACCTTAGGAAGTTTATATCAGTTTCTAGGGTGTACTGCTCAGGCACAATTAGAATAGATTTTTTCCTAGTTTCAAGCCTTTCTTCAATTTTTTTGTAAAGATAGAGGCTAGACTCTCTTGCCTCCTTCGAAATTATTAGTCTAATCATTTACAATCTCCAAACTTGACCCACAACTTGGGTCGTATGTGATCAAAATCTTCGCTTCAATGGCGTCTTTGAGTTCATCAACGTGGGAAATTAGGCCAACAAACCTGTCTTCCTTGGAAAGTTTTTCTATGGTTGTGATGGCATTTGACAAAAATTCTTTAGAAAGCGTGCCAAAGCCTTCGTCTATAAAGAGGGTATCTATCCTTATTCCCCCGTTTTCCGCCCCGATTTCATCGGAAAGACCTAGGGCAAGGGAAAGACTTGCTAGGAAATTTTCCCCACCAGAAAGTGTTGAAGCTGGCCTTTTCTTTCCGGTGTTTGAGTCTAGGATTTCTATATCAAGGCCCATTTTTGACCTCCCATCACTAGCTTCAGTCTTTCTCACCATTGAAAATTGTCCGTCGGTCATGGCATTAAACCTCTTATTAGCAAAATTTAAGACCCTGTCAAAATAAACAGATAGGATAAAGGTCTCAAAATCAAGCCTTTCAATCCCCTTCACAGCTCCTGTGACCCCGTTTGCCAGATCAGAAAGGGCAGAAACTATTTGGGCAGTTTTTGAAAGTCCATCGAAAACTTCATGAATTTTCCTAATTTTTTCCCCGTCTTTTTGGGTCTGGTCAAGCCTTGTTGCAGCGGAGATTTTTTCCCCATCGAGGATTTCTTTCTCCCTTGCAACTTCATTGAGATTTTCCTCAAATTTGCTTAAGTCTGATGGGTTTTTATCCTTAAATTCTAGGAAATTTTCCCTGGTGGTTTTCTCCCTTTCTAAATTTTTGAAAAATTCTTCAATAAAATCTTTATTAACCTTTAATTCGTCTTCCCTTGCCAAATATGCTTGGTAAATTTCTATATTTTTAAACCTTTGACCAAGTTTTTCTTCAAATTCTTTTTCAAAATCTTTTTGATCATCTTTTGCCTTTGAAATATTTTCCCCAAGGGCAGTAAGGATTGACTTTTCCTTGGAAATGGCTAAAACTAGGTCTTGGTGGGCCTTTTCCTTTTCTTTTATAAGGCAATCTTTCCTTGTAATTTCAACCTCTAGGCTCTTTTTCTCCTCAAGAAGATTTTCCCTATCAAGGCCTGCCATGGCTTTTTCCCCGGCCAAGTATTTTATCTTTAAGTCTTCAAGATTTTTAAGCTTATCCGAAATTTCTTGGTAGGTTTTTTCCCTGTCGTCTTTTTCTTTTTTGAGGATCTTGCCTTTCTCTCCAATGACACTTAGACTTTGGGTCAAATCTGTAATTTTAATCTTATTTTTATGTTCCAAGTCCTCATAAGTCCTTAAAAGTACTTTATTTTCTGAAATAATCTTTTCAATTTCATCTATCTTATAAACTGTGCCCAGGTCTTTTAAGCTTTTTTCATAAATTGCCTTGGTTTTTGCAAGACTTAGCCTTAAAGCTTCCAGATCCTTGGTAATTTTTTCTAAATTAAAATCTCCAAGAGGGAGTTTCTCCCTAAGGCCTTCGTGGACTTTGCCACAAACGGGGCAAATCCCCTCGGCATTTAACCTATCTATTAACTTGTTGATTTCAATATGGTCGTGGTCTTCATCGGCTTTTTCTTTGAGTTTTTCAGTACTTTTAAGATCTTTGCCAATTTTTTCAAGTTCTTCCTCATAGGTCTTGTTTTCTACAAGTTTCTTATAGTCCTTAAGAAGATTTTCAATCTTTATCTTAAGGTCAGAAATTTTTTCCTTATAGTTAAATCCCTCTTCCTTGGCATCAGCCATTTCCTTGTTGGTCTTATCATAATCTTTTCTGAGGTCTTCAAGGTTTTTATCATCTTCCTTAATCTTTGCCTTTAGAATTTCCAAATCCTTATCCAAGTCTTTTATGGATTCGTAGGATTTTTTCACTTCAAGAAAGTCCTCAAAATCTCCTATTTCCTTGACCTTGTTAGAATACAAAATCTTATCTTGGTCAAGTTTATTTTTCAAATCAGGAAGGTTTTCCATTTCCTTTTCAATGTCTTTTAGACTTTGGTTTTTATCTTCCAAAAGGTTTTGAGCCTTACTTTGATTTTCCAAAAATCCCACAAGGTCGGACTTGGTTTTTTCAAGCCTTTCCTGGTAAATTTTTATGGAAAGAGCGTAGGCTAATAAATCCAGGTCAGCTCTTATCTTGAGATTTTTCTCCTCATCTTTTTCTAATTCCTTATAAGCCTCATCTGCTCTTTTGTATTTTTCAATATTTTCATTGAGAGTTTTGGCCTTTTCCAAATCGCTTATTAAAGATTTTTCTCTTTTTTCTAGATTATCCAAAAATTTTAAAATCTCTTTTAAAAATGAATCCTGTTTTTTTTCGATTTCTGAAATAATTTCAAAAATATTTTTAAAATCGTGTTTAGAAATTAGGTCAGATGAGATATTTTCCCCAAATACTTCGTTGTAAGAAACCACATTTTCTAGGTCCTTGTCAATCTGGACGAGTTTTTTCCTATTATCAAGGGCCCTTGTTTTTAACTCATCTTGGATGGCCCTTTGGGCGTCAGTCTTAAAAATATCAGATAAAAGCGCCGATTTTTCGTCAGATTTTGAAATCAAAAACTTTTGAAATTGGCCCTGTGCTAAAAGCATTACCTTTGAAAACTGGCTCTTATCAAGGCCTACAATCTCCTTGATCTTATCATCGGCTTCCTTGATTTTATCAGCGAGGAGGATTTTTTCGCCTGTTATATCATAAAACTCAACCCTGTGACCGATATTTTTAGGATTCTTAAGCTCAACCGCCCTCTGGCTTGGAACTCTTATGATTTTATATATTTTATCTCCCAGGGCAAATTCCAGGTCCACATAGGTAAAATCGTCATCTTCGGAAAGGTAATCGCTCCTTAGGTCTTCCATGGCAATTTCCCTTGGCACTTCCCCGTAAAGGGCAAAGGTAATGGCATCAAAAATAGTGGTCTTTCCAGATCCTGTGGGACCGGATATTAAAAATATTTTCTTGTCAAAAAGTCTAGTAAAGTCGATTGTTACCTCTCCCTTGTAGGTCAAAAATCCCCTTAATTTTACCTTCCTAACCTTCATTTATAGCCCCTATCACGTCTTCTAGGACGTTTTTTTCATCATCAGTCATCTGGCGTTTATCCTTGTAAGCGACAAAGTCCTCAAAAAGTTCCAAGGTCGATTTATTTTCTATGTCAATATTTATCTCTTCATTATCCATGGCAAAAACGGACCTTGATGCGTAATTTATAAGGACTGCGTTTGGGAATTTCTTCTTAAATTTAGCCATGGCATTTTCGACTGTGGCCTTATCTTCTAGGATAAATTTAATATAAGAATCACTCTCCGGCTCGCTTATTAAATCGTCAAAAAATCCTGTCCTTACTTCAAAATCTCTTAAAAGTTTGATTGGAATTTTCTCTATATCAAGGCTTTCTTTGCCCAAATCAACCAGGGTCACAGTCTTATTTACATCCTTTTTATCAAAGGAATAAGGCATAAAGGTGCCCGAATACCTGATTTTGGGGTCGAGAACATAATGTGCAGAGTGAAGGTGGCCCAAGGCAGCATAGTCAAAATCCATAAAAAGCGAAGCATCCATAAAGTCTGACCCACCAATTGTCAATGGTTTTTGGCCCTCATTGTAGGCTTTTTCAAGGCCCTGACTTATTTCAGAAGCGTAGCAATGGGTAATTATGACATTTCTGTCCTTGTAATCATAATCCTTAAGAGCCTGTCTATACAAATCTGTAAAATCAGCGATTTCCTCACCAAAAATTATCCTGGCCTTGGCAAGGGACATAAAAGGCAAGAGGAAAAAGTGGATTGGCCCGTACTCGTCCTCCAAAGTCACGACTTCTTTTGTGTATTCCCCAGCTAGATAATATTTATTTGTTTTATAAAACCTCTTATTCACATCAAGGCGCTTGGCAGAATCGTGGTTTCCAGAAATGGCAAGGACCGGAATTTTTATATCAAAAACGATTTTTTCTATAAAATAATTATATAAATCAAGGGCCTCAGCCGATGCAACCGCTGTGTCAAAAATATCTCCAGCAATCATTACTGCCTCGATTTTCCTTTCCTTAATGATATCCAGAATCTGGTCTAAAACGTATTTTTGATCTTCAAGAAAGGAAAAATTTCCCAAAGATTTTCCTATATGGAGGTCTGATAAATGAAGGAGTTTCATTATTTATCTCCCTTTCTCACAAAGGTTAGGGTGTCAGGAGTCGAATTGTATGGGTCATAGGTATAACCATTTATATTTAGCTTTTTCACCTCATCTATATCCTCAATTTTCCTTGTGATAATTTCCTTAAGCATAGCACCCCTTGCCTGCTTCATGTAGGAAACAACTGACTTTAACTTCCCATCACGGACTTCCTTAAAATCTACAGTCAAAAACTTGTCAGATTCCTTCAAAAATGGCTTAAGAGTCTTGGTATATTCCTTGCTGGCAAGGTTTAAAACTAAATCCCCATCCTCAAAAAGTTTTTTATACAAATCGTCTCCCCAAAATTCGTAGAGGTCGTACATGGTATTGTCAAAATAAAGCCTATAATCGGAAATCCCTGTCATTGGCTTTAAAAGGCCATAAAAGGCATCAAGAATGTAGACGTGGTCGTTTAAATATTCAAGATCTGGAAAATCTTCCATAGTAAATTGCTTAAAAACCAAACCATCAAAAGAAAAAAGCGCTGGATTTGGGAGGTCGTCAAAGTCAAAATCTTGAAAATCAAAATAGGCTTTTTCAGTAAGTTTATCATTGGTCCTATTAAGATTTCCCATCTCATTCATGGAAAGCTTCCTAATCTTCTCAAGCAAAATCCTAGTCTTTTCAGGAAATAAAAGTCCTTCTGTCTTTATATTATCAAAATGTTTAAAACCCTTAGCCGGTGAAATAATAATCTTCATAAAAATCCTTTCTTTATATAGATAATTATATCATAAAAACATAAATCTAAATTGTATAGGGATTTGACATAATTATTTCACTTATTTCATCCCTAAGTGATTGAGGTTCTAAAACTTCAATATATTTTAGAAATGAAAGGGCCCAATATTTTATGCCTTCTGGAGATGCAATAAATTTTGCAAACATATAATTATCCCCATCATCTTCTAATTTTATATCTCTTCCAAACTCATCTATTACAGAATTTAAGATATCTTTATTAAATCTAATCTTTATATAACTATTATCTCCCAAATATGCATTGGTAGAATTATAAATTTGCTTATCATATTTGTAACCATCAATTTTTTCTCTTTTATTGTCACATATTTCCACATATTTGATAAAGTCTAACCTAAATGGATAATGTTTTTCACTCCCATCATAGCTAGTATATAGATAGTACCTGTTATTTTGGTATATAATTTTATAAGGATCAACCCTATAAGGCTCTTTTCTTCTTGGAACAAGTTCTTTTTTATCATTATAGGTAAGATAGTTAAATTCTATTTGTTTTTTTTCATTTATTGCTTGATTAATTTTTTCAACATTTGAGAAAATTTCATCATTTAGACCTTTTTTACTAGAAATATTTTCAAAATTATCAAAAATATTTGCAAAAGATTTATCGTTTTCACTCTGAGTATTTGCAATTTTTTTAATTAGTTCTTTGCTTTTTTCTTCACTTATATATGGTGATGAAAAAATAGAGGCTGCTAATAAATATGCTTCAGACTTTTCAAAAATACGACTAATCAAATAATATCCCTCTTTATTGTCTGCGTATTCTGATATTTTAATATCTAGATCAATAAGCTCATCCATAGAACTTCTAATCGTTCTCCTATCAAGCTCTGCTCCATAATCAAGTTTGATTTTTCTTATAATGTCAGACATAGACATGATATGATCTGAATCACTATAAGTAGCTAGACATTTATAAACAAATAAAACATTGGACCTTGACATATTCCCTCCCTTATATCTTATTTATATTATACTCAACCTGGTGTACAATAAAATGCATAGGCTCTTTAAGGTAAATAAATAGCCAAGAATTAATCCTGGCTAATTATTAGTTATTTTTTTCTACCAAATTAATAATAGAATCAAATTTATATTTTCCAATTTTTCTCATTAAATTATTAGGACTAATCCTAGCTGCCTGGCCAGGAAATTGATAAAAATATTCAAAATATAACTTATCTAAATTTTCATCAATATCTTCATTTGTGATCTTTTTTTTCTGATCTTTAATTATTTTCTTCAATGCAATTATAAGTACATTTCTCCAAGTATCATATGACCTGAAACAGAATGCTAGCTTTTTATCATTATCTGATTCTATATTTTTGCCAATTCTATGAAGAATAATGTATGCAGAGAATAGCGAAAATTTATTATCATAGTCTAAAACTATTGTATTAGCCGATTTAGATCTAAATGGAAATAAATCAATATTTACAATTTTATTTGTTATTTCTTCAATAGAGTTTCCAGCCCTATCAGTAAGTTTATTTTTTTGACAATGGAATAGTGGTATATATTTTTTGCCATCTTTTTTTATATATCCAGCTTGCTTAGCTATATCCAAAAAATACGCATAAGTATAATATCCTAAGTCGTCTTTAATTTCTGATTTATTTTGATCTTTATTAAAATCTTGCAAAAATTTTTTTAACTCTTTCGTTAATATAGACTCACAGCCATTTATATAACTTTCTATCTTTTCTGGGGAATCTTCTGCTATTAAGATTTTATCATCATCGTCGTCTTTGAAATTAGAATAATATTCTTTGATACTTACATCTTTTTTATATTCATCATTGATTCCATTAGAGCCTGGATTAAATAAACATAAATATAAGTATCCATTTTCTATATCGCCTCTGTAATGAGTAGGTAATCCATAATTAACATTTGCAGAATTTATAAACTTATTCTTTTTTTCCGTTTTAACATTCCTAATTTTATTATTACAATTTAACGCACTTACCCAAGAAAAGTCACTTAATCCTTTTTTATATTTATCTAAAAACTCTTCAGCTATTTGTGTTAAATTTAAACCATCATTCGAATATGGATTATAATCATTTAAATCTTTTTTAGAAAAATCAATTAATAAATTTTTAAATTCTCTATTTAATTCTCCTATACTTGTCATATTTTCCTCCAGAATCGTTTCAATATAATTTCTCACAATAATTAAAATGAAAACTCTTATACGAAACATATAATTACATATAGATAAGAGCCTCCTAATCAAAACGATTAAGAGGCCCATTAGTTTTTCAATTTCTACAAATATTAAATCTATTAGATATGAAATATCATCAGACTAACATTTAGCTATATCATCTTTGCCAACTTGCTTTTTGTCTTTTCCTTCAAATTTAACTACAATATAATCAAACCATCCCGTTTCTACTACCACTCCTTTGTCACCTTTGTTAATTGTAAAACCAATATTTTTAGTAGCCATAACTCTATCGCCTTTTTCAAAATCGCTCATAATAACCTCCTATATTTTAACTACATTATATCATTAATTCAGAGTTGCGTCAACTTGTTAAATTGTTTTTAAAATCAAGTTATCTTGATAAAGATAAACGTTGAAATTTTTCTCTATTATTATTTAATATAATTCATATACATTTCTCACCTCCTAATTTTATTATAACAGGACTTGTACACAAAAATTTGGACAGATAAAATTTCCCAAGCAAAAAGACCCCCTATTTGGAGGTCATTTTTTTGATTTTTTCTCTTATTTTTTTAATTATTGCCACAATTACCAATGTCCCTATGGCTATCATTACTATTGCCCCGCCTGGTTTTAGGCCGTAGTAGAAGGATATGGTGATTCCTGAGATCATAAAAATTACCGAAAATATTAGGGAGATTAGGTAGGTTTTTTTGTAGGAATCGCTCATTAAAAGGGCTGTGGCGACTGGGATTACCATTAATGATGTAATCATGAGGGCACCCACGATTTTAGCTGAGATGGCTATTGTGATGGCTGTTAGGAAGGTAAATACACCGTTTACCATTCCTACCTTCACACCTGCAAGCCTTGCCATTATCGGGTTTATGGATATAAACAAGAGGGCGTTATAAAAGTAAAGGGACAAGGTGACGACTAGGGCAAAAATTATCCCAACCAGGATGACATCTTCCCTTGAAACTGTTGTAATTGACCCAAAGAGGTAGGATTCAAAAGATTTTCCTCCTGGGGCAAAGTCTGATAAAATCGCAGCAAGGCCTATGCCAAAACTCATGATGATGGCTGTTGCCATGTCGCCAAAGTCCTTGAATTTCTTCCTTATGATGTCAATAGCGAAGGCTCCTAGAACACAAAATACCAAGGATGTCCACATAGGATTTATGGCGAATATAAGTCCCATGGCTATGCCTGCTAGTGAAGAGTGGGATAGGGCGTCGCCTATCATGGATGTTTTCCTATTTATCATAACAAGGCCAATCATTGGAATGATTATGGCTAGCATCCCACCAACTAGAAGGGCCCTTCTCATAAAATCGTAACTTAGCATATGACCCCCTCCTTTAATTTAAAGACCTTGTCCACATAATCGCCCAAGATGTCCATTTCGTGGGTTATCATCAAAATTGAAATCCCGTGGTGGGTGTTTAGGTGGACTAGGAGGTCAAGGAAGTCTTCCTTGGATTTTTGGTCGATGCCGACTGTAGGTTCGTCTAAAATCAATATATCGGGATTATTTACCATGGCCCTTGCGATCATAACTCTCTGGGCTTGGCCACCGGATAGGGTATTAACTGGCCTATCTATAAGGTCTTTAATTTTTAGGGTGGAAAAAGTGTTTTCGATTTTCGATTTGGATTTTTTTGTGATTGTGTTGAATATCGAAAATTCCTTATAGAGGTTTAGGCCTACATATTCCCTGGCCGATACCGGAAAGGCAACCTTGATGGCCTCGTTTACCTGAGGCACATAGCCAATCTTGTCAAAATTTTTAAAGTCTTCCATGTCGATTCCAAAAAGTATGATAGACCCATGGTCTTTTTTGAGTTCACCAAGGATTAGCTTAATTAGAGTGGACTTGCCCGAGCCATTTTCACCGGAAATTACGGCAAAGTCTCCCTGGTCAAGGTCTAAGTTTACGCCTTTTAATATTAAATTTTCATTATAGCCAAATTTTAGGTTTTTTATCTCGATTTGCTTCATATATATATTATGCTAGTGACTTATATATATTTTCAAGGTTTTCCTTGATTATTTCTTGGATTGTGACTTCCTTGTCGATTTCTTCTTGGGTTGCAAATTCCATTGTTGATAGTGGGGCTACTTCTGCACCTATTTCATCAGCGATAGTCTTTGCTGCCTTGTCAGAACCACCTTTTTCAAAGAAAACTGTCTTTATTTGGTTTGCTTTCGCAAGGTCTGTCACTTCCTTCATAACCTTAGCATCTGGGTCTGCTGTTGATGTTAGGCTTGCTAGAGGAATTTGTTCAAGACCAAAATCTCTTGCTACATAGCCGAAGGCTTCGTGAGGAACGATGAATTTTTTATTCTTTACACCAGAAAATTTATCAGTGTACTCTTCGGTAATTGCATCAAACTCTGCGGCAACTTTTTCGTAATTTGCCTCATAGTAATCTTTGTTAGCTGGGTCAATTTCTGATAATTTATCTGCAATTACCTTAGCTTGGGCCTTGGCATTTACAGGTGATAGCCAAGTGTGTGGGTCAAACTGGCCGTGATGGTGGTGATGATGTTCTTCGCCTTCTTCGTGATCATGGTCGTGGTCATCGTGATCAGCGTCTTCATGATCGTGGTCATGGTCTGCATCTTCGTGATCGTGATCATGGTCAGCGTCTTCATGGTCATGGTCAGCGTCTTCATGATCGTGGTCATGGTCAGCGTCTTCGTGGTCGTGATCGTGGTCGTCAGCGTCTTCGTGGTCTGCCTTTATTAGATCAAGGCCCTGGCTTGTGTCAACCATTGTAATATCAACAGTTCCTTCTACGTCGTCCTTCCAATCTTCCATTCCTGCCCCATTCATAAAGATTAATTGGGATTCAGATAATTCTGCAATTTCTTTAGCAGATGGCTCAAAATCATGGCTTTCTGTTGTTAGGGAGTTAAATGCCTTAACTTCAAACTTATCGCCAGCGATTTGCTTGGTGAGGTTATAAATTGGGTAAAATGAAGCGTAGATTACCTTTGATTCTGCTTTGTTTTCTGCCTTTGCTTCAGTTTTTACTTCTTCTTTTGTTTCTGGTTTTGTATCGTTCTTAGCTTGATTTCCGCAGCCTGTCACTGCAAGGGCTAAAGCTAGTCCTATAAATAAATTTTTCTTTTTCATATATACTCCTTTTGCAAGTGATTTGCATATGTATTATATAGGTATTTCTATATCTGTCAAATCAAGTATAATGCTTTTAAGGAGACTAATATGAAATTAAACGACCTACTAAAAAACAAAAACCTAAGAATAACCAAGCAGCGCAAGCTAATACTAGACTACATCGACAAGAAAAACGAGCCAGTAAGCGGTCAAGCAATCTATGACGATCTAAAAAAAGAGATGGCTATCGACCTTTCTACTGTCTACCGCAACCTAAATGTCCTTGAGGAAAACGACCTTTTGCTCAAAACTTCTGATCTCGATGGGATTTCCTACTATCAGATAAATAAGGATGATCACAAGCACTTTATAACCTGCTCTCGTTGTCACAAAAAATACATAATCAAATCTTGCCCAGTCCACGAGCTTGAAAACCAAGTTGCAGCAGAAACAGGCTTTATAATAAATGGCCATAACTTCGAATTTTACGGGATATGTCCTGCCTGCCAAATGGAAATAGACCGTGTTTAGGATAATCCTTGCCCTCCTTTTTGCCGTAACTTTGACATCTTGCCAAGAAATCCCAAAAGAAAATATAAATCAAGATGAATTTGCAAGTAATGATTTGCAAATTTACCAAAAAGCCAAAGTCAAATACGCCGTTGATGGAGATACGATTTGGGTTGATATTGATGGAAAAGACGAAAAGGTGAGGTTTGTCGGTGTAAATACACCAGAAGTCGCAAAAGACGGCGAACCTGCCGAATTTATGGCAGACGAAGCCAAAGATTTTACAAACAAAACTATAAAGAATAAGGAAATCTACCTGGAAAAAGATATTTCTGATAGGGATAAATACGATAGGCTCCTAAGGTATATTTGGCTAGAAAAGCCAGTCGATAATCCCACCCTCAATGATATTGAAACTAAAACCCTAAACGGGATTTTGGTCAAGGAGGGATTGGCTTTCGCAAATTACTATAAACCGGACATAAAATACCAAGAGTATTTAAAAAAATTAGAAAAATCTGCCCAAGATAATAAAAAAGGAATCTGGTCAGACGGGACAGAACAAAAAGAAGAAAAAATTAACCAATCTTATCTCATAAAAGGAAACAAAAACTCCAAAGTCTACCACCTCCCAGAATGGGATTCTTATGATACAGTCAAAGAAAAAAACGCGGTCTATTTTGAAACAGAAAAAGAGGCCAAGAAAGCTGGCTTTAGGCCAGCGAGGTAGGTTTGTATGAAACTTAGGACTTTCTGGTAATATCAAATATTTATAAGAAAAAGAGCTCATCAAAAGATTTTTATCTTAATAGCTCTTTTAAATTTCTAATCATATATATTTTTTCTATGACCTATATCAATAGCAAGGACAATTAGCTCATCGTCTCTAATATCGCAAATCACCCTATAAGCCCCTATCCTATAACGCCACAGGCCCTTGTGGTCCCCTTTTAAAGCTTTGCCTAATCTTCTGGGATCTTCGAGCTTATCTAGCTTTGATTTCATATCTTTCGCCAGCATGAGACCAAGATGTTTGTCCATTTTCTTAATTTTTTTCTTAACACCTTCTGAAACAACTAACCTATAAGTCATTTTCCAATTCCAAAATCAAATCATCTATAGAATAAGTGACAGGATTTTTTTCAAAATCTTCCAAGGCTTTAAGCCCTGTTTCATAATCAAGTTCATCTTCAATCTGACTTGCCAAAGCTGTTTTAAAAAGCTCTGATAGGCTTTTTCCCGTATGCTTAGAATAAGATTTAAACAAGTTATTTTCTTCTTCATTTAACCTAAGTGAAACAACGCTCATAAGGACCTCCAATCTTTGTTTACATTGTACTACATTTTGACTTATATTCAATATCCAAGACCTATAATAGAATTCGATATAAGGCTTAGTTTTATTTCTAATAAACAAAACTCAAGTAGCCAACAAAAGCACACCTATCAAATTAGTGTGCTTAATCTAACATTTGAATTTTTTAATAACTAAGTAAAACACAATTAAAGCACAATATCTAGCCAAGACCTAATAATTTCTTTGCTATTTTCAAATAATCTTTCTTATCTTCCTCGAAAATTATCTCGTCATCAAATATTTGCCCTAAATATTTACTCAAATCAACTACATCATGATTTTTTTTGATAAAATTATCAATTTTACAAATTTCCCAACTATATTCATCTATTGGAGCAAAAGGAAACAATGAATAGGGGTCCCAAGAATTTATTATTTTTTCTATATCCATGTAATTCTTTCTCCAAATCTAATCTAATATTTCAATTTTTTCTCTAAAAAAACTTTTGGCACGTCCTCAGGGAATCGAACCCTGGGCTTGGGCTTCGGACACCCTTGTTTTACCACTAAACTAAGGACGCTCGATTGTTATGTTGGTGTAGGAGATTTGGTCTAGGAATCTCAAAGGTAAAAATGTGTTGCCAAGACCACTTGATACGTAAATCTGACTTTCATTATAATAATAAAGTCCGCTGTCAAAATCTGGGAAATATCCTTCGCCTGGGGCTACAAGTGCACCTATGAGGGGTGCTCTGACTTGGCCGCCGTGGGTGTGGCCGGAAAATATTATATCCATCCTTGGATCGTAATTATCCCTAATTCTTTTAGAAAAATGGGCCAATACCAAATTTAGACCTTGACCTGGCTTGAAATTATCTAGATTCATTCCCCAATAAGGGACTCCGTAAATATATACTTCATTATCCCCTATTCTAAGATTTTCTCCCTGGTTATCAAGTTTTATTATGCCCAATTTTTTTATTTTATCATAAAAAATCTCAGATTCTTCAGAGGCTTCTTCGTGGTTTCCTGAGACATAATAAGTTTTGATCCCTAATTTTGACAAGTTTTCTAGAAAGAACATGGTCCTTTCAATCTTTTTTTCTGTTGGGTAATCAATCATATCCCCAGTTAGGAAAATCAAATCAGGATTAAAAGCCTTGATATTATCAAGAACTTCCCCCAAATTACTAAGGACGTTTGAATGTAAATCTGAAATGTGGGTGATTTTTATATCATTATTGACCTTGGAGCTTTTTATGGTGAGTTTTTTCTCAACTCCTACAAAGGCCTGGTCGTGGAGGTATTTTCCTGTCAAAACCATTGTGGCAAGGACAAGGCCTGCCACAATTTTCTTTTTATTTTTCATCTAAGTTTCCTAGGTAAATTTCACTTCCCATATCGGACGGAATCTTAAAACCGAGCCTTGGCGAAAAGCTCCTTCCGGTCACATCTGGCCCGTCAACAGCAGTAGATCGCTTAAATTGTGATTGGGTAAAGCGTTTAAAATAGGATTTTAGCCAATATTTTATAGTTTCCCTGTCATAGGTATCACGAAAAGCATAGGTTGCGTCTGTCAGAATTTCCTTTGCGCTTTTATGGTAGGTCAAATGCTGGTAGATAAAAAAGTCCAAAAGTTCGTAAGGTCCGATGATATCTTCGGTTTTTTGGGTAATTTCTCCCGCTTTTTCGCTTACAAGTTCTGGGGAAACTGGTGTGGCAAGGATATCATTTAGGACTTCCTTTAATTTATCATTGTCTGTAAAATGTGCGTAGGACTTAATCATATACCTTAATTCAGTTTTCATAAGTGTCGCATTTATGCTGTAGGATGACATATGATCACCATTGTAGGTTGCAAAGCCCTGCATATTTTCAGACAAATCTCCAGTTCCTACTACAAGGCCCCCGCCCATATTTGATAGGTTAAAGAGAACTTGGGTCCTCATTCTGGCTTGGGCGTTTTCGTATGCCAAATCTGGAGTTTTTCCGTCGTGGCCAATGTCTTTCAAATGAGCAGTTACGGATTTTGAAATATTTATTTCCTTTAATTCAATTCCAAGTGCTTGGCAAAGCAAATAAGCATTTGACTTGGTCCTGTCGCTTGTGCCAAAGGCTGGCATGGTAATCGCACCGATTTTTTCCTTGTCAAATCCAGCAATTTCATAAGCCTTATCAATGGCTAGGAGGACTGCTGTCGAGTCAATACCGCCAGACACTCCCAAAAATACTTTTTCTGTACCAATTGCTTTCATTCTCTGAATGAGGCCTAGGGCCTGGATTTCAAGGGCGTCTTCTAGGTAATCTTTTGAATATTCCGCCGTTGGCAGATATGGGAATTTCTCCACATGATAAGCTTCGTCAGTAAAATTGTTAAAATTTGTATAGTGGAATTCATCTTCTACTTCTAGAGAAAATATTCCTGTATCACTAGCTAATATTTCTCCATTTTCTGCAATAATGCTTTTATCTTCATAGACAAAATCAGTTGAAGATCCACCAAAACAAGCTGGTGTATGGACATAAATTGTGTCCTTTGATAAATAAGATATGTCATCTCTTAATTTTTTAATAAATCCAATATGTCTTGGAAAAGCGGACGGATTTAGGATTATATCTGAATTTCGCTCTTTTAAATTCAGTGACTTTGGCATATTTCCTGTTTCATCTTCTCCAATACTTATACCTATATAAAGTCCACCAACATAGATTGGGAATTCACCATTATTATCAACAAAATGTTCCCCAAAAGTTAATGCACCTTCATAATCTGTTGAGAATATAGTTTTTTCATACGTTTTGAGATTTTCCTTAACTACTAATCCCAAGGCATCACCGCTTTTTATAGGAATTACAACGTTATATATTTTTTTATCTTTTTTTACTGGTAGACCAACGATAAAAAATATGTCCTTATCTTTCGAATAGGCAATGAGATCTTCTAAACCTTTTTCAGCTGCCTTTAATAGGTCTTCTTCCAAATATCCGTCATAAAGACTAGCTCCTGTCAAACATAGTTCTGGTAGAGAAAGAATATTTACCTTTTCCTTTTCCGCCTCATCTATCAATTCTTTTATTTTTTTAACATTTTCTGCTACATTTCCCAAAGAAACTGGAAAAGATGCAGATTTTATTTTTATATTTCTTTTCATTTTATCACCTAATCTTATTTTACCCCTTCTAGATAAAAAAAAGAGGACCCGATGGGTCCTGGTCTCTAAATTTAATTTTATAGGTTTTTGATTTCTTCGATTAGGATTGGTAGGACTTCGGTAAAGTCGCCAACTATACCGTAATCGCAGTTTTTAAAGAATTGTGCCCCCTCATCGTTGTTTATAACTACAACTTTTCTTGCAGAATCAATTCCTTTTAAGTGTTGGAGGGTACCTGAAATACCTATACCAAAGTAAAGTTCGCCAGTAAATTTCTTGCCACTTACACCAATATAGTGGTCATCTGAAACATAGTGTCTAACCTGGGCAGCAGGTCTTGACGCTCCAAGAACTGATCCTGTGATATTTGCCAATTCTTTTGCCAAGTCTAGGTTTTGTTTTTCACCAAGACCCATACCAACAGCCACAACCCTCTCTGCACCTTCAATAGGGCCTTCTAGGTCAACTGGGTCTTTCTTAAGCTTAAGGCCATCAGCAAGGAGGGCTGCCACAACTTTCTTAACAGCTTCCCTGATATCACCAACAAAGACTTCCTTCTTCCTATCTTCAACCTTAGCTGGCGCTTTTTTGCCATTTTCTTCTGCCTTTGTAGCCTTCTTAGCACCTTTTTTATCCAAAATATAGGCTGCAATTGTTTCCTTCATTTGATCGCTAGGACCATCATAAATTTGGCTAATCTTGGCATCCCTATAAAGTTTATCAAGGTCAGTAGCAGATGATGAAGTACCGCCACACATATCAAGGGCCTTGGATGTCAAATCTTCAGCAAGCTTTGAAACAAAAAGCTTTGCCATGGAAGTATCCTTGCCATAAAAATCTGCCTTAGCATCCATTTTTAAAGCCGCATCCCTAACCATCATCTTTGCTGCCTTAAGGTCTGTTGCCATAGAAGCGAGGATTGGACGGTTGACCTTGGCTGCCTTACGAGCCTTAAAGGTCTTCAAACCACTTTGTAAATAAGTTTGACTTGCCTCATAAGCAGCATCTCCCAAACCTAAGGCAAGGGCAGCTGTTGCAAGGTTACTTGCCTCAAAGATTTCATCAATATATTCATTTGCCTTGTTAAGGTCTCCAATTAAATTTTCCTTTGGAACTTTTGCGTCTTTTAAAATCAAGTCTCCAGTAATAACCGATCTTGAACCTAAGTTATCATAGGTTTTTGAAAAAGAAAGTCCTTGGCAATCCTTATCCAAAATAAAAATCGAAAGGCCATTTTCCTTATCTCTTGGGTTTGTAAGGGCTGTTACCAGGTAATAATTTGCAAGACGGGCGTTGGTAACTAAGATTTTCTTACCATTTAGAAGGAAGTAGTCCCCCTCGTCTATGGCTGTAGTTTGAATTTCTTCATCTTCCTCAAAGTGGCCGAGACCTCCAAGGTTTTTACCATCAAGAAGTAAGTTCAAATACTTTTCTTTTTGTTTTTCATTTGCAAATTTATTAATTGGCCAAGTAGCCAAAGAAGTATGGGCAATGATAAGGCTTGCAAGTCCACTGTTTACCCTTGCTGTTTCCTCAACGACAGTAGCGTAGTGGTCGTAAGATAAACCACAGCCCCCAAATTTTTCCTCAAATGGAAGGGATAAGAGACCAGCTTCCCCTATTTCACTTAGGATTTCAACAGGAAAGTCCTCTTCCATGTAGGCTGCAAGTGGCCTAATCTTCTCTTCTGCGAAGTCCCTAACAAATTTCCTAAATTCTTTTATATCTTTTGGCATTTTGTATGTCATATATTCTCCTTAATAATTTAATATGCTTTTACATAACTGATACCCCTTATCATTTTAACAAAACATCTTCATCAAAGTTTTTTAACTCTTTCAATAAATAAGTTTAATATCGGCGAAAAACTGGTATAGTTAACTTAGAAAAACAATAATTTAACAAAGGAGTTAATATGCACAATATAATAGAAGTACTCGATAATATTTATTGGGTAGGTGTGAATGACCGCAGAATCAACAGGTTTGAGAATTTGTTCGAAGTTCAAAACGGAGTTTCTTACAATGCCTTTGTCATCAAGGACGAAAAAAATGTTCTCATGGATTCTGTAGAAGGAGGATTCACAAGACAATATCTTGAAAATGTTGCCGCAGCTCTTGATGGAGAAGAACTTGACTACATTATTGTTTCCCACATGGAACCAGACCACTGCAGAAACATCGACTTTATCCTCAAAGAATATCCAAACTGTAAATTTGTTGGAAATGCCAAAACCCACAAGTTTTATGAACAATTCTACGACAACAAATTTGCTGACAGATATGTAGAAATCAAAGACGGCGAGGAATTAAACATCGGTAAAAGAAACCTTAAATTCGTCTTTGCTCCAATGGTTCACTGGCCAGAAGTATTTATGACCTACGAAACAACAGAAGGCCTATTCTTCTCAGCTGACGCCTTTGGTGCCTTCAACGCAATCGCAGGTAATATCGATGCATCAAAAGTTATCCACAAGGGCGACTGGCTAGACCAAGCTAGACGCTACTACCTAAATATAGTAGGTAAGCATGGAAAGATGGTTCAAAACCTCTTCAAAAAAATAGAAGGCCTTTCAATCAACGCTATCCTTCCACTTCACGGACCAGTTTATAAAGACGCTGACTCAATCAACTTTATCCTTGAAAAATACAGCCACTGGGCAGGTTTCACTCCAGAAGAAAAAGGTGTAGTAATTGTCTATGCTTCAATGTACGGCGACACAGAACAAGCAAGCGACATCCTTGCAAACTTCCTAGCCCAAGAAGGCGTTGAAGATATCGTACTTTACGACATCTCTGACTGGGACTTCTCTTATCCAGTTGCAGATTGCCACAGATTTACCCACTCAGTATTCGCTCCAATCAACTATAACGCAATTTTATACTACAAGATGGACGCATTTTTAAGAGAACTAGTTGGCACAAGCTTCCAAAACAGAACAGTTTCCTTCCTAAACAACTGGTCATGGGGCGGAAAATCTCTAGAAATTGCTAAAGAAATCCTAGAGCCAGCTAAATGTACATACATCGGCGAAGATGTAAAAATCAACTCAGCTGTAAAAGATGCCCAAGTTGAAGAACTAAAAGCCCTTGCAAAAGTAATAGCAGAAGATTATAAAAACACAGAAATCTAAGTAAAAAATAAAAGCTCGGAGCATTAACTTCGAGCTTTTTGTTGCAAATATAAGTAATTCATCAATTAAAGGATAAAAATATAAAACTAATAAATGGGATTTTTTATAAAAATCCTCTTGCCTTAATCCTTGTTATTTTATCGTCCAAAGAAATATTCAATCCTTGCCTATCGGAATAGTCTGGAAAATTTTCCTTATCCTAAATTTGGGGCATATAAAAATTCGACTATTAATCTTTACATATATGAATGAAATATGAATTTTAACCTTGCAAAAACTACCTGCAAAATTCCCCTATATAATAGGGAAGGTTTTATAATATTTCCCAAGAGGATTTTTAAATCTTCTATATCTTTAAAATTTCGGGGCAAATCTCGTTTCATTTTTAATTTCAAATTTCATCCCAAAAGCTTTTTTATAAGACTAAACTTTTTCTCTTCATAGGGCGGATACCTCAAAGGATTGTCAAAAATCCCTGCCTTTACCACACTTTTCCTATTGGAAAAATTCATAAAACCAAAATATCCGTGGTAGCCTCCCTTTCCCGAATTGCCAACCCCACCGAATTCCAACCTAGGATTTGCAATTTGCATCAGACAGTCATTTATAGCCCCATTTCCGTATTCCATTTCTCTGATGATTTTATCCCCGATTTCCTTATTGCCAGTGAAAGTATAAAAAGCGAGGGGCTTTGGCATCCTTTTGATTTTCCCCAAAATTTCATCGAGATCGTCATAAGCAATTATAGGAATTATTGGTCCAAAAATTTCCTCACTCATTACTGGATTGGAAAAGTCTACCCCGTCCATGATGGTTGGAGCAATTTTTAGGATTTCTTTGTCAAAGTCTCCGCCAAAAACAACCTTATCTTCATCAATAAGACCCAAAAGCCTATCAAAGTGGTGGGCGTTTATAATCCTTGGCAAGTCTTCATTGACTAGTGGATTTTCCCCGTAAAAGTCAGTTATATTTGCTTTTAATTCTGAAATTAGCTTGTCTTTTATAGCCTTATCTACAATCAAAAAGTCTGGGGCAATACAGGTTTGGCCTGCATTTACAGTTTTTGCCCAGGCAATTTTTTTCGCCGCCATTTTTATATCGGCTGTCTTTTCAACTAGGCATGGACTCTTGCCCCCAAGTTCTAAGGTTAATTTGCTAAGGTGAGGTGCTTGGGCTGCCATAATTTTTTTGGCAACAGCCGGCCCACCAGTGTAAACAACATGGTCATAAGGCCTGCTTATTAATTCATCGTAATCGAGATTAGTATTATCCAAATGGACGAAAAAATCTTCTCTAAAATTATCTCCAACAATTTTCGAGATAATTTTACTTGTCTCAATAGATTTAGAAGAAGTTTTCAAAATCACAGTATTACCAGCAGCGATTGCACCAACAACTGGGCCCAGGCTTAAATTAAAAGGATAATTCCATGGGGAAATAATCAAAGTCACGCCAAGAGGTTCATAAATATAAAAACTTTTTGCTGGAAAAGTTGTAAGGGACTTTCCCACCTTCACTTTTTTCATCCATTTATGAAGATTTCTTTTAGCAAAACTTATCTCCTCTAGGACAAAATGATACTCAGTCAGATAAGATTCAAAATTCGATTTACCCAAATCTTTTTCCAAGGCATCTAAAATTGAACTTTCATTGTCCCTTATAACATTTTCAAGCTTTTCTAGTTGCCTAAGCCTAAAATCATAAGACTTAGTAGAATTTTTCCAAAAAAATTCCCTTTGACTTTTAATAATATTTTCAAGATTCATAAGTATCCTTTCAAAGTTCACAGGATCGTAATTATTCAAAAATATTCTATAATCATAATCCTTCAAAATATCTTTTCCCATCCTTGTACACATATATATCATACCTAAACTCATAGGTATTAATATGATAAACGCGCCTAGTAAAGGGGCAAATAAGTTAAAGACTTCCCCTAATATTGTTGTAAAAAATGTGATTCCTATGCCCACCATTCCAAGCTTTACACGAGATTTATACCAATAAGCATTTCCATTTTCCCAATTTGCTTGGCTTTTAACTAGTCTTTGGAGAATAATGGAATGGCCCACTATACTTATATGAAGATAGCCTCACTTTTAAATTCTTCCCTAATTTCCTTTGGTGGATATTGTTTCGGATTTTTTAATAGATTGTAATTTACTATAATAATTAAAATATCTACGACTAATAATATTAGTTATATCTTATTAGACATAAAGGCTCCCTAAAGCTTTCAAATCTTCCTATTTTAATAAATTTGCCTATGATAAATCAAAAATGGCGAGATAAATTCTATATCCCCTGTCCTTGTGAATAGATTTATTTGTATAATTGCCACAACCTTATAGACCTGGCAAATGCCATAATTATAGTAAGTGCAAGGGAAACTTTACCAAAAATGATCCTTATAAGGTTTCAAAATTAGGCTAAGTCTTGTAAGACTCTTTCATCTGTAATGATATGGTCTATGCCCTTATGGTCTCTCTTAAGATAATCTTTCATAAAAGTCGGATAAGCTTTATAATTTTCAAGTCGGTCGATTGGTATCCAGTGCATAGTCTCTTTTATGCCGCTCGTTGTAAGGCTATGGCTCTTAAGATTTTTATTACCCTTTGGCTTCATCATGTAATAAAAGCAAATCTCATGGCAGTCTACGCCTTTTAAACTAGAGCTTCCAACAAAGAAATTTTCGTGGATTATAGCCAAATAATCAACTTCGTATTCGACGCCGGTTTCTTCAAATACTTCCCTTCTTACAGCATCTTCAGAACTTTCTCCCAAATGGACTCCACCACCTATGGAATAGTAATAGTCATCAGCTTCATTTCCCGCAAACAAAACGCAATCATCTTCGATTATAATACCAGCTGCCCTATACCTAAACCACTTATCTTCTTTTATAAATCCACAATCCTGATCCATCCCTATCTCCCTTAACTTTAATTCCAAATTTCCCTCAAAAACAAAAATGACCCCACTGGGTCAAGTTTGTATTTTTTCTCATTTTTGTTTTCTATACAATTTTAAATTATCAAACAAAATATAAAATGGATTTTTCATAGTTTGTAAAATAATTTATGAAATGATTTTAATTATAAAAACTAATACAAATCCTATTTTATAATTATGTTCCATTTAAGGATGATAAGGAATAATTTTGAAAAATATCCACAAAGACTATGAATATCCTCTAAAAATCGAGCGCACTCATCCTGTTATTGCCAAAATTCCTTTTTTAACTAGGACAAGCCTATAGCATCGGTGGAACTTTCTGCTTATTTTCTTTCAAAAATAAGGACAAGTTCAAACCTCAGCATAAGTCTTTTCGTAATTTCCCTTCGGAAAATTAGGACAAGTCTATAGTACAGCTATAGTATCGCCTGAGCTTTCTGCTTATTTTCTTTCAGAAAATAAAGACAAGCTCAAGTCTCCACATAAGTCTTTCCATAATTTTCCTTATGGAAAATTAGGACAAGGCTATAGTATCGTCTGAGCTTTCCAATTATTTTCTTTCAGAAAATAAGGACAAGTTCAAGACTCCACATAAGGATTTCCATAATTTTCCTTTCGGAAAATTAGGACAAGGCTATAGCTTCGATTTCTATTACTGCGCCTTTTGGAATATTTGCTACTTCTAGGGCAGATCTGGCTGGTTTGTGGTCGCCGAAGAATTCTTCGTAAACTTGGTTAAAGGCTGCAAAGTCGTTTACATCATCTAGGAAGACATTGCATTTTACAATTTTATCAACAGATGAACCGCCTGCTTCTACTATGGCCTTGATATTTTCGAGAGCTCTTTTTGTGGCCTTTTTGATTTCCATTTCTAATTCGCCTGTTTCTGGGTCAAGTGGAAGTTGGCCTGATGTGAATATTAAATTATCTGTAACTATGCCTTGGGCATAGGCTCCTACAGCTGCTGGTGCATTTTTTGTCTGAATTGTTTTCATTCTTCCTCCTATGAAATCTTTAAAAATTCTTCTAAAGTAAGATTGTTATCGTAAATTTCCTTGGCATTTTCGACCCCTACAAACCTGTAGTGCCAAGCTTGGGCCTTGTGGTGGGTTTTATTTTCCTTACCCTTTGGATATCTTTCGATAAATCCGTATTTATAAGCATTTTCAGCAAGCCATTTATATTCGGCTGTCGCTTCGAATTTGTCATTGTATTTAGAGCCTTCTGTGAAAAAGTCAAAGGCTGTGCCTGTTTGGTGCTCACTTGTGCCGGCTACTTCAGCATCAACTTCGCCCGCCTCATGCATCTTGCCCTCAAGCTCATAGCCCCTGTAATCAGACGCTATCTTTAAGTTGAGGCCGACTCTTTCCATATCTTGGCGCATAGTTTCGAAGGCACGCCTAGCAGTCTTGTCCACACCTGGGTCAAAATTTGCTGGTAGTGGATAGGCTTCGCTGACATAAACTATTCCGCTTACAACCTTTACAGTCTCGCTTGGATCTGTCTTTGCAAGTCCATATTTATTTACATAATAATAAGAATCGTCGATTTTCACCTTAGCAAAACCGTTTTCACAACCATAAAAACCTAGGTATTGGCCTTTCTTTACAAACTTATCTGTTTTTGAATAATCATTTGGAAATTGGTAGGCATACTGGGTTTGTAGGCACTTCACATACTCAACAAGCTCATTTTCGTATGAACTATCTTCGATCTTTTGTTCATCTTTTAAATCTATATTTTTAAAACCAATCTCAGTTGCCACGTGGACGTCAGATGCGTTTGCTTTTTCCTCTTTGGCATTATCTTCCAAAAGTTGACCAGACGCAATCCTGTATTCACTTGGTCTTCTGATTTGGTAATCATCCTCTTTTTGAAGGGCAAACTTAGCTGTTGTAAGGGTCAAAACCAATCCAGCACCTATAAAAATTGCCTTTTTTCTCCTTCTTCTTGATTCTCTTCTTTTACGTCTCTTAAGCTCTCTGATACCTTTGTTTGACATTTTATTCCTCTATTTATTTCAATATTTTAGTGTAAGTCTGTGGGTTTGTAAGGTCTTGCATAAATATTAAATATATTTCAATTTCCTATTTTAGTTTAACCTTACATTTCGTTACTATTATTATAACACGAATTTTACAAAATTAATAGAGCAAAATGCCTATTTTTTAAAGAAAAAAACAAAAAATCCGACTTTTTTGTCGGATTTTCATCAATTTTAGTTTTATTTTGACTAATTCTTAAAAATATTTTTAAGCCAGTCTATAAAACTTGTTTTTTCGTCATCTTTTTTTGCAGCATCAGTCTTAAGTATTTTATGATTATTTCCTAAATCATTTTCCCTATACTTAATTTCTGCCTGTTCAAAATCTGAGATTGCTTTTTTCATAAGCTCTTCTTGGGCATTATAATTATTCTTATTTTCTACCCTCAAATATTCGCCAGTTGCATATAATTTCCTGATTTTAACATCATCGGCAAACATGGTATCGCAAAAGTCTAGGACGTATTTTTTCACATCAGGATCTTCGATTGGTACAGCAACTTCGACCCTATTTCTGATATTTCTGGTCATAAAATCGGCCGAAGATATATAAACTTTCGGGTTTTCCCTGCCGAATTGGTAAATCCTGTGGTGTTCGAGGAACCTGCCAACAATCTGGTAAATTTCAATGTTTTCAGTCTCTCCTGCCACTCCAGGCAAGATGCAGGTGATACCCCTTACCATCATCTTGATTTCAACTCCAGCTTGAGATGCCTTAACCAAAAGGTCAATTAAGCCCCTATCAGATATTGAGTTCATCTTTAGCCTGATATAGGCGTCTTCGCCATTTTTGGCTTTTTTAATCTCTTCCTTGATTAATTTTTCAAGGCCTTCTGGCATGGATTTTGGCGAAACCATTAGTTTTTGGTAAGCTCCTTCAAGATTTCCTATCAAAATATTATCAAACAAATCCTTGGCGTCTTGGCCAATAACCATATCAGATGTCATGAAGGAAAAATCTGTGTAAAGTTTGGCGGTTTTTTCGTTGTAATTTCCGGTCGCAATCTGGGTAATAAAGGAAATTTCCCCATCAACATACCTAGTAATGAGGCAAACCTTGGAATGGCACTTGTAGCGGTCAAAACCGTAGACAATCTTACAGCCCGCATCTTCAAGCCTTGACGACCAGAAGATGTTGTTATCTTCGTCAAATCTCGCCCTTAATTCCATTAGGACAATGACTTCCTTGCCATTTTCACTAGCCTTAATGAGGCTCTTGGCAATTTTAGAATCCTTAGCAATCCTATAAAGGGTAATCTTTATGGAATCTACGGTAGGATCTGTTGCCGCCTCATCCAAAAGCCTAATCATTGGGTCCATAGACTCATAAGGATAGGATAAAATTATGTCTTTATCCAAAATCTGATCAATCATTGGCCTTGAAGGATTTACCATGGCTGAGCCTTGTGGTTCAAAAGGCTCATATGTTAGGGCGTTTTTGGTCCTTCTTGGCAGGCTGTCAATGAAATCAAAAATAAAACCTAGTTGGAAAGGAGTTTTTGAAACAAAAATTGATTTCTCGCTCAATTCAAAATTCTTGCATAAAAATTCCTTATCTTCAGCGACAAGTGGAGAATCAACCTCAAGCCTTACTGGTTTTAGCCTCTTTCTCTTCTTTAATTTCCCCTTCATATAGGTCCTGAAATCTTCCTCGACATCGTAATCATCATCGTCATAGGAAATGTCCGCGTTCCTTGTAAGGCTCATAACAAAGGCATTTTCAGCCTTGTAGCCCTCAAAAACTTCTGCCCCACATTCCTTGATTATATCTTCGATGAGAACATAGGTCCTATCGGAAATCATGACATATCTTTTTAGCCTTTCAGGTAGGTAGATTATGCCGATTATTTCCTTTGAGTTTGATGATTTGGACTTTTTCTTGACCAGGTCAAAAACTACTGACAGGCTTAAATTCGCAAGTCTTGGCAGTGGATGGACCCTGTCAATTATTTGAAAAGATAAAATCGGTTCGATTTTTGTATCAAAATATACCTGGCAAAAGTCCCTGGCTTTTTCATCTAAATCAGCAACTTTTCGTATATTTATACCTTCCTTGGCCAAGTCTTCGATTAAATCAAGATAAATCTGGTCTTTTCTCTCGTACATTGGCACAAGTTTTTCAAGTAATGCGTCAATTTGCTCGATTGGAGTCATGTTTGACTTGTTATCAATAGGTTGCTTTTTAAGCTTTGACAAGTCGGTCAAAGACCCAATCCTTACCATGAAAAACTCTTCGAGGTTAGTGTCGTAAATCGATAGAAACTTGAGTCTTTCAAGGACTGGGACAGTCTTATCCATGGCCTCTTCGATAACCCTCTTGTTAAAGTCAAGCCAGGATAATTCCCTATTTTGTGTATATTTTTTCATGCCTAGCTCCTTCCTAAAAGTTTGCTATAGACATACCCTTCCCTAACACCTGTTTGGCTAACATTAATTTTTTCAACTGAAAAAAACTTGCATATTTCATTCATAATAATCATTCCTGGCAAGATGGTGTGGATCCTGTCTGGCTTGATATCAAGGATTAGACGCATTTTCTTCTTATCTGATTTTTTAATAATATCTTTGACCATAGCTTCAAAATCTGCCGCATCCATGGAGCGGACATCATCACTTAGGCCGTAATATTCCTTATAAACCATAAGGGCAGCACGGGCAGAACCTCCAACAGCCGATAGGACGTTGAAATCTTCCCTATACATAGAAGCATCGTCAAAAAGCTGGATGACACGGTTTTCGATTTTTTTCCTGCTTGCCTTATCAGCAAAAAGTCCTTCAACATAGTCGTTAAAGGCCGAAAGTGAGCCGATTGAAAGGGACGAAGACTTGATAACCTTGCCCTGGTCAATCAAAACAACTTCAGTCGAACCACCGCCAATATCGCAAAGGACCCCCTCCTTGACATCAGTAGAAACAGCCGCACCAACAAAGGCGAGTTGGGCCTCCTCTTCGCCAGATAAAATCTCTATATCAAGGTCAAGCTTATCCTTCATAAGGTCTAAAATCTCAGACCTGTTAGCTACGTCCCTTACAGTTGCAGTTGCAAAAGGATGGACCTCGTCGATATCGTCAAAGTTATCCACAACTTCCTTAAAGTTTGCAAGGGTTGAAAACAACCTCTTTATCCCCTTTTCAGATAGCCTGCCGTCCTTGACGTAGGATTTAAGTGAAACTTGTTCTTTTTCTGAAAATAAATTCACAGCCTCGCCGTTTTTTTCCTTGTAAACTGAGAGTCTTACTGTGTTTGAACCAATATCCATAATTGCGTAAATCATCTTACAAACCTCCTATAAAGCTCAATTTATAGTCAACATCCATAATTTTATCGATTAAATCACGAGTTTCCTCACTTTTCTTTGTCATAAATATATTTACCCCGTTTTTGGTATCTTCAGTCACTATTTTCTCAGAAAGATAAAGGGCAGGATCTATGATATTTGCCTCATAATTTAGCCTTTCTCTAATCCTATCCTTGATTATTGGATAATGGGTGCAGGCCAGGATAATATTTGGAATTTTCTTTTCATTTGCAATGGATAAATATGCATCTAACGAGTCATTAAGTGTCGCACCTTCCAAAATTCCACTTTCAATTAAATTCACCAGGTCAATGGCCTTCGACTCGTAGACCTTGCAGTTTTTTTTAGCTTCCAAGGCCTTTTTATAATAGTGACTATCAATAGTAGCCTTGGTTGCAAGGGTCAAGTAATCACCCTCAAAGCCAGATGCAGCCTCAATCGCCATATCGGCAATAGTGATAAATTCTTTATTAAATTTCTCCTTAAGATAATCCTTGCAGGTCACAGAAATTGTGTTGCAGGCGATTATGTAATAATCTATATCATAGGACTCAAGGTAATTAACAATATCGGCCGCAAAGCTTGTAATTTCAGCCTTTGACCTGTTGCCATAAGGGACTCTAAGATTGTCCCCTAGGTAGAAATAATTAGCCTTGTTTTTCTTGGCAAGCTCATTTAAAACTGCAACTCCACCCAGACCCGAATCAAAAATTCCAATATTAGTCATCGATTAGGTCCACCTTTCTTACAAAATTGTAGGAATCCTTAAGGCTTTCATAGGCCCTATCCAGGGCATTCTCATCCTTAAAAATCCCAAAAATAGAAGCTCCAGACCCAGAAACTAGGGCCTTAAGACCACCCTGGTCGGTTAAATTTTCCTTAATGGCCTTTAGATGAGGAAAATCCCTCAAAACCACGTCTTCCATTACATTTTCAAACTTATCCACAAAATCCCAAGATCCCTGGCTAAGACTCTTTGCGATTTCACCAGTCTTAATGTGACCAAAAAGCTTAGTATTTTTGTAAACGTGGGCAGAAGCTATGCTTGTCCCGTCATTTACCAAAAGAACCTTAAGGGGTGTTTTGATAGAAAAAGGCTCGAGGATTTCCCCAATCCCAGTCGCACGAGCCGCCCTTTCAAGGAAGAAAAATGGGATATCCGCCCCCAGCTTGGCCCCAGCCTCCATAAGGTCGTTTTTAGTAAGACCCAGGCCCCAAAGTTCGTTAAGGGCCTTCATAGTCTCAGCCGCATTGGTAGAACCACCCGCAAGGCCAGCGGCAACCGGGATGTTTTTTGTAAGCTTAACCCTAATACCAGTGGCCCTATCTGCTGCAAGGTTTTTCATATCCTCGTAGGCCTTAAAAATCAAGTTGTCCTCGACCTTACCCAGGTTTACATTTGACTCATAAGTAAATTTGCCATCAGGACTCTTTTCTATTTCTAATTCATCAAAAAGATTAATCCTCGCCATCAAAGTGTCGATATTGTGATAACCATCAGCTCTTTTTGAGATAATATCAAGGCTAAGGTTAATCTTTGCAAAACATTTTTTAATCATATATACCTCAAAATTATTATATCATATCCAAAGGCAAAACCTAATTTTTTTGCAGATTGTAAGAAAAATTTTACACAAGAATCAAAAATAGTTGACAAGTTATAAAAAATATAGTATTATTTATTAGTAATCCCGTGCGGGATTGGCGGAATTGGCAGACGCGCAAGACTAAGGATCTTGTGACCGATTTTAGGTCGTGGAAGTTCAAATCTTCTATCCCGCACCATAGAATTTTTATTCAGTATAAAATAAAAAAACATACAAAATACACAAGACAGAATAATTATTATTCTGTCTTTTTTGTATAAAAATGCTTTTTATATAAAAATATGAGCTAATGTAGTTTTTTTGTAGCAAGAAAATTAATGCTAGTCTTTTAAAAATCTAAAAAACTATACAATTATTTTTAAATTTTCAACTAAAAAAAGCGACTACATCTGTAATCGCCAATAAGTAATTTATTCTATTTCAAATTCCCTTTCCAAGGCTTCTGTTAAAAGTTTGGAGAAATTAATTTTACTAGCCTTGCCCATTTAATTTAGATAGAAAGGTATGGTTACATTTTTCTTAACAGTTTTCTTTTCATGTTTTTTTACATAGTCGGTTAAATCTAGACCAACATAGGACTTAAAACTTCCTTCTAAAGAAATATATTTATATTCATCCTCTTCAATAAAATCTATAAGATCAATATCTTCTAATAATGAAGATTTTGGCATATCCTCTAACTTTAAATAATCATCAAATAAAAAACAACCCAAGGCATCATTTGCCATGTATAAGGCATCTTTAACATCATCTCCGCATGAAATACAACCTGGCAAATCTGGAAATAAAATTGTATAAGCATCGCTTTTTATATCTTTCAAAAATACAGCTGGGTAAGATACAAACATAAAAATTCTCCTTACTTCTTATTTTTTTAAGTCTTTTATGGTATTTTGCCTTAAGGAAGTCTCTTTCCTTAAGCAGATTAAATTTTTTCTGCATATATAGGGTAATAATATACAGAACAATAATTTCACCATAATTTTTCCAACTATTAAAGTTCTTACAAAAATCATTATACGTATTAATCCGTATAGTGTAAATTATAATTCTTGATTTTATATGAGAAATAATTACAATATTGGCAAAAAACTATTTCCTTATAAATCAGCCTAGTTTTGATCAAATGCAGAACTGTCTTATTTGTTTTTGCAAAGCTGAACCATCACCAAATATTATCATCTGGATAATGTTCATTTTTGATATCTATAAGTCTTTGGATACTGCTTTTAACCTCCCTTTGCCTTTTTTCATCCCAATCACCATTCTTTGTGAAATATTCCAAAGTCGATATGGACCTTTTTATGTGGAAGTAAAGGGCTTTGGGCCCATATTCTTTGCCGTCTATATTTAAATATTTCTTGCCTTTTTTATAAATTATTTTGACCATTTATTCTCCTTTCTAAATCCTATCCAACATAGCTTGTAGGTAGTCGTACTTCTTTGGAGGTCTAGAAGAATTTTCCATAGATACTTTTGTGGTGTGGTCTATATTATTCTTTATATTATTCATATTTATATTATTATCTTCGCAATTTTCTCCTATACCCTGCTTGGTATTTTCTGCTAGGGAGTATGGTAGATTTTTGATAAAGGTATTGTGATTTATTTGTACATACAATTTACGCCTCTCAATCATTTTTGTATTATCCTTGTATTCGTAGATTCTTTTTATAAAATCAAATTCAACCAGCTTTGATATAGCGTGAGAAATAGACGATATAGACATTTGGTAAGTTTTTGCAAAGTATTGGTTTGTTGCATAACAATAACCTTTCTTGTTGGCCAAGGCCAATATATCTGAATACAAAATCTTCTCAAAAGCAGATAATCTCTTATCTAGCCTAATTTCGGCTGGTAGGATTGTGTAGTATGCTGCCGTCATGTTCGCTCCTTTCATGGTGTAGATTTTTACTATACCCACTATTTATATATAGGATTTTAAAGGAAAATGTCCCGATTTTTGGATTAAAAAAGTGCAAGACTCAGCTTACACTAGCTTTGGCTTACACTTTATTTAATTCTGTTTTATTTTCTAATTTCTTTTCAATACGGATTTGATTTATCCTTTCATTTTCAATTCATATTTGATCTATATTATTAATTTCTAAATACTATTGAAAATAAAAACAAATTTATACCCAATTCCCCCACAAAAAAAGACCCCATCTTTCGATGAGGCCGTTTTGTTTTAAATAAATAATCCAGCGCAGATTACTGATACTACGGTCATTAGTTTGATTAGGATGTTTAGGGCTGGACCTGATGTGTCTTTGAATGGGTCTCCTACTGTATCTCCTACTACTGCCGCTTTGTGAGCATCTGAGCCTTTTCCATCTTCACCTTCTAGGGTTTCGATGTATTTCTTTGCGTTATCCCAAGCTCCACCTGCGTTTGACATGAAGATTGCCATTAGTACGCCTGTTACTAGGGCTCCTGCAAGAAGTCCGCCTAGGGCTGTTGGGCCAAATACTAGTCCTACAAAGATTGGTACTACTATTGCTAAAACGCCTGGTAGGATCATTTCTTTTAGGGAAGCTGATGTTGAGATTTCAATACATTTTTGATAATCTGGTTCGCTTGTTCCTTCTAGTAGGCCTGGGTCATTTCTGAATTGTTTTCTTACTTCGTTGATCATTTCTGTGGCTGCTTTTCCTACTGAGTTCATGGTTAGAGCTGTAAATAGGAATGGTAGCATGCCGCCTACGAACATTCCAGCTACTACGTGGCTGTCTAGAATTGATATTGTTTCTAGGTTTAATGTTTCTGAGTAGGTTACGAATAGGGATAGGGCTGTTAGGGCTGCTGAGCCGATTGCAAAGCCTTTACCTATGGCTGCTGTTGTGTTTCCGATTGAGTCTAGCTCGTCTGTGATGTCTCTTACATGGCTTGGTAGGGCTGCCATTTCAGCGATTCCGCCGGCGTTGTCTGTGATTGGGCCGTAGGCATCTACTGATACAGTGGTTGCTGTTGTTGATAACATTCCTACTGCTGATAGGGCTATACCAAATACTCCGTCTGCCCAGTAGGCTACGATGATGCCTAGGGCGATTAGGATGATTGGACCTACTGCTGATAGCATTCCTGTTGATAGACCTGAGATGATGTTGGTTGCAACACCTGTTTTTGATTCTTCAGCTATATTTTTTACATATTTGAATTTATCTGATGTGTAAACTTCTGTTAGTAGTCCGATTGAAATTCCTACGATGATTCCTGTAATTATTGCAAGTGCTGCTTTTATGTTTCCAAAATAAGCAAATGATAAGATTATTGCTGCAATTATTACAATTGCACCTGAGACATAGATTGTCATCATTAGGCCCTTTTGTGGGTCTTTGTGGTTTTTATTTGTAAATAATAAGCCTGCTACTAAAGATGATAGGATTCCAACTGCTGTGAGTAGGAGTGTGAAGTTTAGTCCTGCTTCGCTGTATGATACAAGGCCAAGGGTGATGGCTGAGATGATTGCTCCGGCATAGGATTCAAATAAGTCTGCTCCCATTCCTGCAACGTCTCCTACGTTGTCTCCTACGTTGTCTGCGATTACTGCTGGGTTTCTTGGGTCATCTTCTGGGATGCCTGCTTCTACCTTTCCTACAAGGTCTGCTCCAAGGTCTGCGGCTTTTGTATAAATACCGCCACCTACTCTTGCAAATAGGGCTACAGATGATGCTCCTAGGGAATATCCCATTACGATGGCTGGGTCTCTAAATATAAGATAGCAGATTAATAGGCCTGAAAAACCAAGTCCTGTTACTGCATAACCCATTACAGATCCACCTGCAAAGGCAAGTTTTAAGGCTCTGTTTGTGCCACCTTCCATAGCTTCGTTTGCACACCTAGCGTTTGCTTCTGTGGCAGTTCTCATTCCGATAAAACCTGTTAACATTGAGAAACATGAACCTACTATATAGCAGATTGTGATTTTGTAATCTAGGAATATCGAAATTAAGATTGATACGACTACAACGAAAGCAACGATGAACTTATACTCGCTTGCGATGAAGGTCATTGCTCCGTTTTTGATGTATCCTGATATCTCGTGCATTCTTTTTGAACCACTTGATACAGGAAGGATTTTCTCTTTGATTGTGAAAGCCATTAGGACTAGGGCCAAAATAGCTACAATTAGAGAGAGAATAACAATTAACATAACTCCTCCTTTTATTATTTAATTATAGTTATAACTATACTTTGTTATATTCAATATTCATGTTTTATTGCAAATAAAAAGGGAGCGGTGCTCCCCAGATTGCTTATTGAAATTTTTTTATTTATTTTTTATCTTAGTTTTCTTCGTAAGGCAATAAAGCTACTTGTCTAGCTCTTTTGATTGCTCTTGTAATTTCTCTTTGGTGTTTTGCATTTAGACCTGTAACTCTTCTTGGAAGAATCTTACCTCTGTCAGTAACAAATCTCTTAAGAGTTTCAATGTCTTTATAGTCTATTACCTTTGATGGGTCTTTAACAAATGGATCAACCTTTTTTCTTGGTTTAAATCTTCTTGCCATTGTAATTCCTTTCTTTTATACTTTTCTAGAATGGAATCCTGCCATCGTCTTGAATTTCAGTAAAGTCATCATCAAAAAAATCATCGTTTGTGGATGGACCACTTGCTTGATTATTTTGGTAAGAATTTGTTTGGGAATAATTGTTTTGGTAGACATCTTGGTTATCGCCAGGATTTGAGCTATGACTTTGTCTTTCTGACCTTGATCCTAAAAACTCAACATTGTCAGCAACAACATCTGTTGTATAGACTGTCTTACCTGTTTCCCTATCTTGGTAGCTACCGGTTTGGATCCTACCTTCTACTGCGCATTGACTTCCTTTAAAGAGGTATCTAGAGGCATTTTCTGCCTGCCTACCCCAAACTGTTATCCTTGGAAAATCTGCTGTTGGACGATTAGCTGCTTCCGCTTCTTCTCTTCTTTCACGACTTAATTTTTTGTCAATTGCTAATGTGAATGTGCATACCGCTTGATTTCCTTGGGTATACCTTAACTCAGGATCCCTAACTAGGCGTCCTATAAGTATCACTTTATTCATATTAGTCCTCTTTTCTTATAACCATGTATCTAAGAACGAAATCTGAAAGTCTTAATCTTCTTTCAAATTCTTTGATATGATCTGGTTCAGACTTGAAATCTACGATATAGTAGTAACCATCTTTAAGATCGTTGATTTCGTAAGCAAGTCTTCTTTTTCCCCAGTCATCAACTGATACAACTTCGCCGTTTTCTTCGATATGACCTTTGAATCTATCTAGAAGAGCATTTCTGTCAGCATCAGCTAGTTCAGTCTTGAAAATCAATACTGCTTCGTAATTATTCATATTTTCACCTCCCTGTGGACTATTGACCCCGTTTATACTACGGAGTAGAGATTACCTATTGATAATACCCTCTTTTCGCCCAAATGTCAAACTTATGAAACTTTTATATTATTTCTATAAAATGGGTATATAAGATTATAGAAAATCTTAAGGAGGTTTTATGAAATTATTAGAAGGTAAGGTTGCTGTTGTGACAGGTTCATCAAGGGGAATTGGTTTTGCTGTTGCAGATAAATTCCTTGCTAACGGAGCAAAGGTTGCTATCCTAGGCTCTAGGGAAGAATCAGCTACTAAGGCTATAGATAAACTCAAAGAAAATTATGACCCTTCTCTATTTAAGGGTTATTGGCCAAAACTTACTGATCAGGATAGTGTAAAAGGCTTTGTTAGTGAGGTTTTAAAGGACTTTGGCAGGGTGGATGTCCTTGTAAATTGTGCTGGTATTTCTGATAATATCCCAAGTTTGGATGCAGATCTTGACCATTTTGCCAAGGTTATGGATATAAATGTCAATGGAACTTATAATATGATTCACAATTTCCTCCCACATTTTATTGAAAATAAGGCTGGAGCTATTATTAATTTTTCATCTATGGTTTCTAAAAATGGTCAACCAACAGGCGTTGCCTACCCTACTAGCAAGTTTGCCATTAATGGTCTTACCATTTCTCTTGCTAGGGAACTTGGCCCATATGGGATTAGGGTTAATGCTGTTGGTCCTGGTGTTACCAACACTGATATGGTGAAAGTTTTGCCAAAAGAGCAAATCGAACCTGTCAAACAAATGATTCCTCTAAAGAGGATTGGCGAGCCGGAAGATGTTGCTAAGGCAGTTTTGTTCCTTGCAAGTGACCTTGCTTCCTATGTTTCAGGCGAAATCCTCTATTGTGATGGTGCTACTTTTATGTAGGATTTAATTAAATAAAAAAACAACCCCTATGTTTTTTTTGCCGGAAGTCCAGCAGAAATCTATTCCAAATAGGGGTTGTTTTTTATTGTTATTTTTATAGGATAAGTAAAGACTTAATCAAGTCCATTTCCGCTTATATTCTAACCTTATGTAGGATTTCTCCTAACCTTGTCTAAAGGTTACGCCTACTTCGCCCTGTGGGTGTTGCCAATCTTTTACGATTTTGCCGTGGGATAGGACCCTGCAAGTACCACATTCCAAGCAACCAAGGTGGGAAAATCCAAATACCCCGTCTACATAGGTATAGCAAGCTGCTGGGCAGGCTAAGATTAATTTGTTTATTTCGTCTTCATCTTTAAATTCTAGGTCAACATCAATATGTGAATTAAGTTCGTCAGTATGATATATATTAAGACCTAGCTTGTCTTCTACACTCATTCTTTTCATTATAGTGCCTCCATTACAGTAGAAATAAAGTCTGATAGTTGTGTTGCGCTAATCCTTGTTGCAAGATCATTTACTGTTCCCATTATGAAGCCCTTGCTGTCTCCACCATTTACGGTAAAGGCTCTTCCAGCAACATCATTTATGATTTCTGGTAGGTCGCTAAAGATTTCCCTCCTGCTTAAGATTGTTGGGAAACCTTTGAAGGTCTTAAGGTCTTTCATGATGAAGCTATCATTTACTAAATCTTGGTAAACTGCTAGGCTTTCCTTGCTGAAATCTTCTTTTTCTTTAGCTCTTAGGATAGCAAGGGCAGCTAACCTACCACTTTCTATAGCAAAGTCCATACCTCTTACGGTGTAGCCTAAGTTTATACAGAAGCCTGCAGCATCACCTACTACAAGGAAGCCATCTCCGTAAATTTCTGGAACCATATGGATACCTTCCTCTGGTACAAGGTGGGCAGAATATTCTATGGTCTTGCCATCCTTGATGAATGGTGCCACACTATCGTGTTCCTTAAATCTTTCTAGCAAGTCGGTTAATTTTGTGTTTGAATATCCGATATCAGATAGGGTTGCTACAACACCTATTGATACAGAATCCTTATTTGTGTAAATAAAGCCACCACCAAAACCACCCATAGTTGGGTCGCCACAAGATAGCCAGCTCATACCCTCGCCACTTTCGAGGTTGAATCTCTCGTTTATAATCTCTTCTGATAATTCGATTACTTCCTTAGCGCCAACAGCTACTTGGTTTGGTTCTAATTCCTTTTTGATACCTATTTGTTGAGAAAGAAGGGAGTTTACACCATCAGCGATAATAACTGCATCTGCGTACATTTCTTCGCCTGTAGCGTCAATACCAACTACCTTGCCATCTTCTAATAGGAGTTTTTCTACAAGCACACCAGTAATAATGGCTACTCCAGCTTCTTCGGCCTTTTCTGCCAAATATTGGTCAAACTTGCTATGTAATACCACATATGATGAAGAATCCTTATCCTTACCCAATTCTTTTGATGAGTAGCCTATGTCAAGTGAGGATTTTTCGCTCATCATAGATATTTTTTCTTTAACAACTTTTCTTTCAATTGGAGCTTCATCGGCAAAGTTTGGTATGATTTTCTCTAGACTATGACCATACAACCTACCACCTGTGACATTTTTAGCTCCACAGTAATCTCCTCTTTCAACTAATAAAACTTCTAAATCATTTTCTGCTAAAACTATGGATGCTGCAAGACCCGCAACACCACCTCCAACAATTATAACATCAAACTTATCTTCACTCATTGTTTCCCCCGTTATAAATTTTTTGGTTTAAATTTTTTGTCCGCTCACTATAACACAAGCACCAAATAGCATTTTTTTAATCTCTATATTTTTTAAGCCTAAAGACTCAAACATCTCCACCAGGTCCTTGGGACTGATAAAAAGTTTTGTAGACTCATACAGCCAAGCATAATCCCTATACCTCTTAAGTCCCCCACCCAAAACTGGCATGAGATACTTAAAAAACAGGATATAAAATGGTTTTATCAAGACATTTTCTACCGAAAACGAGTCAATTAGGTAAATAAAGGCTCCATCCTTTCCAACCCTAACCATCTCCTCCAAAACTTTCTTATAGTCATCAGTATTCCTAAGTCCAAAAGAAATGGTGATATTATCAAAAGTCCCATCTGAGAAAGGCAATTTTTTTGCATCTGCCTTCACAAAGGATATATTTTCAAGTCCCTTGGCCTTGTCCTCAGCAATTTTTAGCATATTTTCAGAAAAATCCACACCCACAACCCTGGCGGGAGATTTTTCTTTTAAACTAAGGCCTATATCCCCAGTCCCACAACATAGGTCAAGGAGAGAGGAATCTTCCTTGCAAGTTTTTAAAACCTCATTTACAAATTCGTTTTTCCGTTTTTTCTGCAAACCAAGGCTAATCCTATCGTTGGCCCTATCGTAATATGGCGATATATTTTGGAATATATCGTAGACCTTTTTGCTCTTATTCATCCTAAAATCCTATAAAACTCAAAGCTAGACCAAGTAGGTAAGTGCCGTTAATCAAGACATTGGCCATACCAATACCCATCATTTGTCCTATCCTATCTTCGGGTAGAAGACTTGCAGAAATTAGGTTTTTAAGAAATTTTCCCTTAATCATAAACAAGATAAGGTTTATGCCAAGAAAAATATAGCCTGCCAGATAATAGGTCAAAACCAACTGGCTTACAATCCAGAGTCCCACACTAATCTTGTATAAAATCCTGATTTTTTCCCTACCCATAACTACAGCTAGGGTATTTCTTTTTGCCCTCTGATCTTTTTCTATATCACTGGCATTGTTACTCATCATTATCAAGCCAATACCAAGGATAAAAGGAAGGGAATGGATTAAAATCCCTAGGTCTAGCCTGCCAGAAATGGCACTATTGACTCCAAGAGGTATCAAACCTCCCATCACAAGGCCACTTGTAAGCTCCCCAATTGGCAAATATGAGATTGGGAAAGGCCCCTTAGAATAAAGCAAGACTGTGATTGTAGCAATTATACCAATAGCTAGACTTGCGTAATTAAGCCTATCCAAGGCCAAGAGTCCAAAACCTATGCCAAGTCCTAAAAATATCCAACCTAAATTGTCAACACTTTTAGGCCTGATGTGGTTATAAAACATTACATTGTCGTCTTCTTTTAGGTTGTCATCTATACTATCAACTCCATTTACAAAATCGCAGTAATCGTTGATAGTATTTACAGATGCCTGAAAGAAAATACAGGCAAATACCAAGGCTATGGCCCTTATAAAACTAATGGTATAGCCAAATTTCAGGCTAAGGAGGATACCGAAAATTGCAGGTATCACAGAAGCCACAAAGGATTTTGGGTTGGCAAAATTTATTATGTTTTTTACTGTCATTCTTTGGTAAGTTTGCATCAGCTATTTTCCACCTTTGCTAGGATTTTTTCCAAATATTTGGCTTTTTTATTATTCATACTTGCTAAAATGAACCTATTTTCATCTGCTAAGGCCCTTATTTTTAACGAAGTCAAAGCATCAGCCTCAGCCTTGATTAAAAGCTTTCTTAAATTTACCAGTTCATCTTCGCCAAGTTTTCTTTCCTTATTTTCAACCAAGATACGGTGGATTTCTTCTCCGTAATCTTCGTCTTTTAAAGCAAGTAAGACCGGATAGGTATAAATTCCTTCTCTGATGTCGGAAAATCCTTCCTTGCCAGTTACTTCCTTATTTGAAAACAAGTCTAAAAGGTCATCCTTTAGCTGAAACATCAAGCCCAGATTTTCTCCAAAGGCGACCATTCTTTCTGTATCTATTTGGCTAAAACCTGCATTTCTCGCTCCAAAATAGCAAACAGTCTTAAAAAATGAAGCTGTTTTGCCTGAAATATTCTCAAAATATTCCTCTTCGCCCATATCAAGCCTATATTTAATAAGATTTTGTCCAACTTCACCATTGCACATATGCTTTATTGTATCGGCTATTACTTTAGTCTCTTCATATAAGTTTTCATTTGCTAAATAGGAAAAAACTTTTGCTATCATAAAGTCCCCAGCGAAGACGGCTACATCCTTGCCGTACTTTGCTTGAGTTGACTTGTGCGATCTTCTTAATGTAGAATCATCTATAATATCATCGTGAATAAGTGATGCAAGGTGGGTTATTTCTACAGCCGCAGCTTGGGAAATTACTTTTTGTGAAATTTCCTCCAAGCCCATAAGACTTATACAAATTAATAGCTTAGTTCTAAGCATTTTCCCACTTGAAGTCAAAGCATCTTGGACTATGTCACAAAGTTTTTGACTTGACTTATAGTCGGATAAGATATTTTTTATCTCTTCATGGACCTTAAAAACACAGTCATCTATTAACTTATCCCTAATCAATGCATCACTTACAATCACGTTCATTTTTAGATGAGCCCTCTCTTTTCAGATATAATTTCTGAAGTATGTTTAACCTTTATATCAAGGCCTTCTGCTTCTAAACCACCTCTGATTTGCATCATACAACCAGGGCAATCTACAGCCACAACATCTGCTCCAGATTTTTTAATATTTTCGATTTTATTCTTTAAGATTTTTGATGAAATATCTGGATACAATACATTGTAAGATCCGGCGAAACCACAGCAGTTGTCGCTATCTTCCATTTCAACAAATTCTACACCTTCAGTTTCTTTTAGAAGGTCTCTTGGTTCTTCAAAGACACCCAAAGTTCTCTTTAAGTGGCAAGAATCATGGTAAGTTACCTTAACATTTTTGCCATCGCCATGGTTTTCATGGGTATCCTTCTCGTGGAAGAGCTTGCAGAAGTCAACGCACTTGCTACCTAATTCCACAGCCCTCTTGTGCATCTCGCTTCCTTCTTCAAAGAAATCCTTGTAAGATTGAAGTTGGTGAGTACATGATGGACAAGCTAGGAGGATATAATCATATTTTTCAGCATCCATAGCCTTGATATTAATCTCAGCTTCCTTGGTTGCATTTTCTATATCACCCATGTTGCTAGCAGGGCAACCACAGCAAGCTTGACCCATTGGGAATTCAACCTTATAACCAATTGAGTTCATATTTTTAATCAAAGATTTAGCTGTATCTACATAAACAAAGTCTAATAGACAACCTGCAAATAGGGCAACTGTACCCTTTTGATTTTCAACTTTTTGGTCAATTTCATCGAAGATATCCCTTAGTGGAACCTTGGCTATTGATGGAAGAACCTTGCCACCTGTCATACCTGCAGCAAAGTCAGGAAGGTGCCTAATCATTGTGCCACCCTTAGTAAATGGCTCTTGGGCTATTGAAGCTATCCTTAATAGAGAATGGAAAAGTTTCCTATCTGTAACTGCGTCTAAGGCAAATTTCTTAACTGGGTTTGGATTCTTCTTTACATTTTCTTCCCTAATGCCCATAATCATTTGTGCTATTGGTAGGCCACCACCACAAACTTCATTGCACCTACCACATTGGAGGCATACGCTTTCGATTTCACTTGCCCTATTTTCATCAATTAAGAAGTGGGTTAGGAGGGTACCAATACCACCTGTATAAACATTTGATCCGTAAACGTGGCCACCAACTAAGGCAAAGGCTGGACAAACATCTAGACAAGCTCCACACCTAATACAGTTAAAAATTTGTCTGTATTCTTCTTCTGCTAGGATCTCTCTCCTGCCTGGGTCATCTAGGATTAGGCAATAAAATCCCTTATCTTCTTTGGTATCATTTTCCTTATCTGTAACAACTTCGCAAGCGCCAGTGTATAGAGATAAGTAAGAAGTAATTCTTTGGGCAGTACCATTTCTTGGAAGGGCCTTGAATATCCACCTAGCATCTGAGATAGATTTTACGAATTTTTCTATACCAAATATGTAGAGGTGGTCTTTTGGCAAGGTACCTACCATCCTACCATTACCTTCATTGGTCATTGTGAAAACTGTACCAGTTTCAGCTACAGCAACGTTAGCGCCAGATACACCTAGGTCTGCGTGGGTAAATTTATCCCTCATAACCTTTCTTGCTGTCCTAACTTCTTCGGAAATAACTGGTGCGTGGTCTGTCTTTGTGTAGTCTGAGAATAAGTCTGCTACCTGCTCCTTATTTAAGTGCAAGGCTGGCATTACCATATGTACTGGAGTATTTTCTTCTAGGGAAATAATAAATTCACCCAAGTCAGTTTCTTGGCACTCTACACCATTATCCTTAAGAATTTTATTAAAATGAATTTCTTCAGAACACATTGATTTTGATTTAACAGCTGTTTTTATGTCTTTTTCTTTTATGAAGTTTTTAACCCATTCAGCTGCTTCTTCCTTGCTTTTAACTACGATTACATGGCCACCTCTGGCTTCGCAATTTTTCTTAAATTCTGATATCATTTCATCAACATGGTCAGCTGCATAAGATTTTACTTTCTTAATGGCCTGTTGAGTTTGTTCGAAATCAACGCCCTTGTAAGAATTTAACCTTCTTTGTGGATAGGTTTTACAAAAATTACCAAGGGTCCTACCTAAAGTCGCGTTATCGAGCGCATCCTTTATCTCATCTTTTAAACTTATAGTATCAACCATTTTTTTCTCCTCATTACCTTCAGATTATAAGTCTGTTACAATAATAATACTCATCTGTAAAGGACCGTGAACGCCCACAGTACCAACACATTCAATATCTGCTGTCCTTGAAGGACCTGTAATAAATCCCACATATTTTGGGAAAGGTTTTAGTTCTGCTAGGACATCAAACATATCATCATATGTTTCTACAATTGTTGACCCCTTGACTATTCCGATGTAATAATCAGGCATAATCGCCATAAGTCTTGTATCTACATTATCACTGGCTTGGATCACTGAACCAAGTTCTGCTATACCATATTCTACTTCTGTAATTCCACCCTTAGCGGTTTCACCATTTAACCTAATATGGTCTGTATGTACTGTGATTCCATTAGCTTTTAGGCAATCGCTCAAGCCTATTTCCTTAGCCAAGTCTGTTTCAAGCATACAAGTAGAAGCAATTGCATTGTCCTTATAAATTTTGGCTACTGTTTCAGCTAAATCATTCTTAGTCACCTTAAAACAAGTGCCATTGACACTTTCAAGGTTTTGTGCGAAAGTATCAAATAATTCCATTTTTCCTTCCATATATTTATGACCTCTCATTTTGATATTTCATATTAATCATAATCCAACACAATTCTTAATTTCTTATCTTCTAAGGAATATGAACTTACCTTCCTCGAAGACACCGTATCTGGTAACTTAAACCTTCTCTTGAAATTTAGGTAAGATATTTCTAAATCTTCACCTATCTTTTCTACTTTAACCTCATCTCCTTTCGCATAGTCAAGGTCTATAAGTATGACCTTGCTCGCCTTTTCTTCGATTAATTCAAAGGACTTTTTATCTATGAAAATATCTTCAAGATATTGGTCCTCAAAATATTCATCATGAAGCCTACTTAGGGCTTCTAAGCCAATGACCTCATAATCTTTTAGGGTCAATTTAATAACTTTCTCTTCCTCAAAAAAATCATCTATAGCCCTTATATTATAAGCCTCTTCATCTAACAAATTATCGTAAGATGAATTTCTCATGGCCTCTGGATAAATCATATTTATAAAAACACAATCAGTTAAAAACCCGTACATATTTGTAAGGCTAGCTGATCTGAAAGTTTCATTTGCTACAACCTTATTAGCCTTACTTACAAATCTGATTGTAGTTTGGCTAGGGTCTTGTAAAATCTTTTCAAGTTCATATAATTTTTGTGACAAACTTATAAATTCGTCAAAAACTATGTCTTTTGGTTTTTTAACTTCTGTTTGCTTTTCAATAAAACTACCAAAAAGTCTGTTAAATCTCTTAACCACTGGCACCAAAGAATCTGCCAAATTATTGAATTTTTCTCCTGTAGACAAGAGGGAAATGGTTTCTCCACTTGGCCCACAATCCACAACTAGGACTTCAAAATCCCCACTCTTATAAATTTCCAAAATTTTTAAGAGGGAAAATACATCGTCCAAACCAGGCAATAACAACAATTCATCTAATTGGATATCATCCATAGCATTTTCTTTTACCAATTGTCTTATGTAGAGATTAAGATTGCCCCAAGCCTTCTTACTCTCTTTAATAGCATTTATTTCAAGAGCATACAAATTATGACAAACTTGTCGGGGCTCATCATCTAATTGTATATCTAGGACATCGCTCAAACTGTGAGCAAGATCACTACTAATCACCAAGGTCTTGTATCTTTTTGAAATATTTATAGCTGTAAGGGCAGAAATTGTGGTCTTACCTACACCACCCTTGCCAGTATTTATAATAATTCTCATAAAGAAAACTCCTCTTGGCCCTTATTTTCTAAGTAGATTAAAAGTTTGTCATCCTGGATAAAATATTTGGAAATTACCGAATTTACGCAAACATTGGGCAGGCTAATAATCCTTTTTATATCTTTAAGCCTAATATTTATGTCAGAACCCTTTTTATAGACTTCTACATCATCTACTTCGCCTATATACATTGTTAAGATATAGCCATTTGCCATCTTTTCGTAGTAATAGCCTTCTTCAAAAGCCTTTATCTCTAAAAGCGAATCCTTAAAGACCAAACTTTCGGCAAAGTCTTCTAAATCGGCAAGACTTTTTAGGTCCTTACTCCATAAGCCAAGCTTATAAATCGGGAGGTTATAAAAACAAGCTTCAATCTCCTCTAGCCTCTTATCCTGGATTTGGATACGTTTTTTGATAAAATCGACATCTTCATCCGCAAAGAGCCTATTTACAAAATACCCGTCCACATTGTAATCAAATAGGCTAAGGTAGGCAAAATCCCTCTTGCTTTCTTCTATAACCATCTTTTCAGCCAGGCCAACCAACCTAATTGTTGATAAATTCTTATCTTTCAAAAGATTTTCCAATTTTTTTAGCCTTTGATAAGTGATTTCTAACTTATCCAAGGCCTCCTTATCAGGTAGGTTAATCTGATACTTATACTTAGAAATAGGTCTCAAAGTCCTAATAATACCCTTTCCTACCCCAAAAAACTTTTCCAGATACCAAGTAAGCATTTCAGGAATTTTTAGGTAGGCAAAGGTAGATGCCGAAGCAGGGCAATCCACAATTATATTTTCAAATTCGTAATTTTCGTATATATCAAGGATTTTAAGCAAGGAAAGGATGTTCACCACAAAGGGCATATCGTAGCTAGAATTATAAGAAATCTTTGAAAAATCAACCTTCCTAAACTCATTAGCCAGACTTGCCTTTATACTTGGAAATTCTTCTTCCAAAATTTTTGAGCTATCAAATTCAATTGCCGTTAGACCTTCCCTGACTTTTGTTAGGTTACTTCCTATTTTTATAGAAAAAATATCAGATAAACTATGGGCTGAATCAATGCTGATTAAGATAGTTTCTATATTTTTCTTAGCAGAAAGAAGGGCTGTAGAGCTGGCAAGTGTTGACTTGCCAACCCCACCCTTTCCTGTGTACATAAAAATTTTTTTAGCCATCTAATATTAAACCTATGAAATATTAGAAAAATAAAATTATAAATAATGGCATCAAGATAACAGTGCAAATACCAGCTACTGCTATAGATAAACCACTCATAGCTCCTTCAACTTCGCCCATTTCGATAGCCTTAGATGTACCCATAGCGTGGCTTGATGTACCAATACCAATACCTTGGGCAACTGGGTCTTTAACCCTCATTACCTTCATGACTGTTGGGGCAAAGATTGCACCAACAGTTCCCCTTAGGATAACTGTGATGGCAGTAATGGCCGCAAAGGTCTTAATAGTCACTTCATCAGCCCCAAATTTCGCCACATATTCCTCTGTTAGGGATTTAGCGATTGGAGTTGTTACAGATTGTGGCATCATTGAAAGTGTCAAATCTCTATCAAAGCCAAAGACCTTTGATAAAAGATAGGCTGAAAGGATAGCCACGAAAGATCCAACAAAAACACCAATTAAAATTGGGATTAGGTTGGCCTTTAATTTTTCTATATTTCTGTAAAGACTTACTACTAGTGCAACTGTAATTGGGGCAATCATAAAGGAAATATAGTGGCCGCCCTTGTTGAAGTTTTCATAAGAAATTCCTGTTAATTTTAGGAAAGCTATACAAAAAACAATAGCTAGTAGAAGTGGGTTTAGGATGGCAACCTTAGTTTTTTTGTTAATTACCATTCCTATCCTAAACATAACTATACTTAGGACAATCCCGAAAAAATCATTATCTGCTACATATGTATTTAAAAAATCACTCATTTTATTTCCTCGCTTTCTGTACTAGTTCAACGATTTTGGCTGTGACAGCCATGGTGATGAGGCAAGAAACGGTCATAACTATTAATATTTTTAGGGCATTGTCTCTAATCACATCAAATTGTACCATAAGGGCAACTCCAAGTGGTGTGAAGGTAAAGGCTAGTATTGATGTTAGAAAATCAGATGTTTCCCCAATATCGTCTACCTTTAAAAACTTGCAGCAAAGGGCAATAAATAAGAAAATCATACCAAAAACTGGTTCTGGAATTGGTAGTCCTGTTAATTTCTTAGCAATAAAGCCCAACAATAAGAAAAAAAGTATGTAACAAAATTCTTTTAAATATTTCATATATTCTCCTAAAATTTTCAAAAATAATACAGTATCGTCCTTTATATTCAGCTAGATTTCTTATGTGAACATTCTAACCACCCCTTTTGTCATAAATTTCTGTTTTGAAAATTAGATTCACAAATAAAAACGATAAATATCAAAAGAATAAGATTTAACAAGTAAAATTAAAAACATTATTGGATATGTAGAGATTAATTTATCATTTTTATTTTACATGACAAAAATTATCACCTTTTATATTATCATTTTTTTTCATTATATCATAATTTTTTGTTAATGAAAAGGTTTTTTGATATTCCTAGTAAAACGCTATAATATAGGAAATTTATACGAAAAAACGTGTTTTTTTAAAGACTCTAATGGCTTTAAGATTTTATGGCCTAAACTGTGGCGAAATTTTTTTATTCAAGCTAAAAAAAATTTTTTAAAAAAATCCTAACTGGGATTTGCTAAGCTTTCCTAAAATTTTATATAATGTGCCAAGAAATAAGGACTAAATTTACAAATTTTCCCAAGAAAAAAAGACTAGATGACTAGTCTCCTTTATTCTTATTTTCGCCTAGGCTGTAAATAGAATTGGAAATGGCCATAGACATGACCTCTGCGGCGAGTGCCCCAACTAGGTTTATATTCGCCTTAATTTTATTAGTCGCTATGGAAAAAATTGTATCCCCATCAAAAAGAGTGTGGACTGGGTTTATGGACCTGGCGTAGCCGTCGTGGGCCATACCGGCAATTTTTGTAAGCTCGGTCTTAGTAAAAGTTCCATTTGTTGCGACAGCACCGATTGTGGTGTTGGATGGCTTTATATCAGAAAATGAACCTAGGATTTGGTCGATAAAATCAATTGTCTTAAGCATTTTTCCATCCTTAGTAGGTCCTGCGATTTGGACTCCCTTATGGTAGTCGAAAATATCTCCAAAGGCGTTTACAGCAACGATTGCTGATACAACTAGGTCACCTTTTTTAATAGAAGCTTGGCCTAAACCGGATTTTACCAAAAATTCTGGACCAAGGGCTTTTCCAACTGTTGCCCCTGTGCCTGCACCCACAAGGCCCTGGCTCTTATCATCATAGGTCGCAGATTCAAAGGCTTTTCGGGTCATGGCTGCGTCTGGCCTTGCCTTGGGATTTTTGTAGGCTAGATCAAATAAGACTGCCTGGGAAATGATTGGCACGACTCCAACTCCCACATCGAATCCTATGCCTTCTTTTTCTAAAATTTTCATAAGGTGGCTTGCCGCTTCGAGTCCGTAGGCAGATCCTCCTGACAAAATTATGGAAGAAACTTCAGAAACCTGGTTTAGGGGATTTAAAAGGTCGGTCTCACGTGTGCCCGGAGCCCCTCCCCTCACGTCAACACCAGCTGTGTTTCCAGGATCTGGCAGAATTATGGAAAGGCCTGTGCCCCCTTCAAAGTCCTGCCCGTGGCCCACTTTTATATTTCCAACATCTGTAAAATATCCACCGTACATTATATATCCTCGTTTCTGTACTTATCCATCATAGAACCAAAAACATCGGATGAAGATGGTGGAGTGTAGGAAATGGCATTTGCTCCAGCACTTATAGTCTCAAGTATGGATTCTCCGTCCTTGCCACCTGTGGCAATTATCGGAAAATCGTCCCCAATATCATCCCTGATGTGGCGAACAAGATCAGCTGTATATTTACCGCCTGAAACATTTAAAATCTCAGCACCCGCCTTGATTTTCTCCTTATAATCATCTTTCAAAGACGAAATTGTGGCTATGACTGGTATGTCGACAAACCTTGAAATTTCCCTAATATCTTCGTGAGGTATTGGTCCATTTACAACAACCCCATAGGCACCGGCAAGCTCTGCATAATAGGCAACAAATCTCGACCTAGGTCCTTGGGTAGTGCCACCCCCAACTCCTATAAAACATGGAACTGAAGCTATGGAAATGATCGCTTCAGTGATGGAATTTAGAGGTGTGTATGGGTAGACCGCCATGATTGAGTCAGCGTTTGAATTTCTAATTATGGCAAGGTCGGTAGTAAAAAGTAGGGATTTGATCCTCTTATCGAAGATTTTGATTCCGCTTGCCTTGTAGATTTCTTCTGGCACAGAAATAAATGATTTTCTGAGCTTTGAATGAACCTGGGGCACTTTTTTCTTTTCTGTCATCTAATCCCTCTCAAATAAATCTCTAGTATAAAGCTTGTTTTTCACATCTTTTAGGTCGTCTTCGACCCTGTTTGCTATTATCAAATCAACTTTCTTAAAATCATCTAAATCACGAATTAATTTCATACCCTCAAAGTCTTCTCCATCCAAGTTTGGTTCGTAAATTACAATATTTGCTCCCTTTGCCTTGAGGTTATTTATTACATCAAAAATGGCAGACTTCCTAAAATTATCCGAACCTTTTTTCATAACCAACCTGTAAACCCCAATGGTTTGAGGATTTTTAGCCAAAATATCCTCTGAAACATAGTCCTTTCTGACTTCATTTGAGTCGATAATTGACTTGAAAAGGGCTGACGGAATTTTGTCAAAATTAGCATATAATTGCTTTGAATCCTTTGGCAGACAATAGCCCCCGTAGCCGAAGGATGGGTTGTTGTAGTGGTTTCCAATCCTAGGATCTGCTGAAACTCCCTCGATAATTGACTTAGAATCAAGGCCCTTGCCTAGGGCGAAGTTGTCAAGTTCGTTGAAAAATGCCACCCTCATTGCAAGGTAAGTGTTGGCAAAAAGTTTAACTGCCTCAGCCTCACTTCTTCCCATCAAAATCACTTCTGGATTATTTAGGGCTTCTTTTTTGTAAAGATCGGCGATTTTTTGGCCAATTTCAGTCTTATCTGACACGATAATCCTTGAAGGGTGGAGGGAATCGTAAAGGGCCCTGCCCTCTCTTAAAAATTCTGGGGAGAAGATTATATTTTCACACCCATACTCCCTATTTTTCCCTTCGGTATAGCCGATTGGAATAGTTGATTTTATAAGGATTGGCAAGTCTTTCCTGATTTCTTTAATCATTTTTATAGCGTCATCTATAAAGGAAGTGTCAAAAAATTCTTCCACCTCATCGTAGTTGGTTGGAAGGGCCAAAATTACTAGGTCAGCATCCTTAAAGTCCTCTTGCCCACTATTTTTGGCAATTAGGTTTAAGTCCTTATTTGCCAAATAATCTATTATGTAATCGTCCTTTAATGGCGATTTTTTATTAATAATGAGGTCAACCTTTACTGGGTCAATTTCTATGCCCACAACCTCGTTTGATTGGGCCAAAAGAACTGCGTTTGATAGGCCAACATAGCCCATGCCCATTACTATAATTTTCATCATTGCTCCTTATTTTTAACTTTCTTATACTTTACATTCTTTCAAAATATTTACAATTTTGAAAAACGATAGCCTCATAGGGCCTTAAAAGTGTGGTCCTATAAAGGGTGCGGTGGGTCAAAGACCCTGCCAAAAAGTCATAGTCCTTGTAATCCATCACCTTATAGGCCAAATCTAGGAGGACCTCCTTTTCGGAAAAATTTGCCATATACAAAATCTTTTTCCCCTCGCCTTCCCTAATAAAGGCCAAAACATCAGCTTCCTTTGGCAAAATTTTTGTCATTTTTTCTAGATTTTGAATTTTTTCTTTAAGAGCAAATAAGGCTCGCAAAAATTCTATATCATTAAAATCTAGCCGATTTTCTTCTATAAACAAAGTCCCTTTCAAAAAGAAAAGGGTCATCAAAATTAACCTTTTGGCAGCTTGGGGATAATTTTCAAAGTTAATTCCCTTTTTTGGAAAATTTGAAAAAGATAAAGCGAGACCTGCTCCAGCGTCCGCAAAGTCCCTTGAAAACTTAAATAAATTCCCAATTTCCCCTTTTGACCTAACCAAAGAAAGGGCAGAAAAATTGGGATTTGCCAGGGCGATTTGGGTCTTTTGACTAGGATAAATTTCCGCCATGGCGAGAACTTTTTTATTAAAAAAAGTATTTTTATTTAGTTCCCTACAAGCTTCAAGGAGGTCCCTTTCGCCAATTGCAAGGCTTTCAAGGCCGCAGAAATCAAAGGCTTTTATCCCATGTTTAATAAGGTAAGAAATGAAATGATAAAGACCCTGCCTGATTTTCGGGTCGGCAAAGTCTATATTCAAAGGGTCTTCTCCTAAAAGTTTGGCCATTACCGTACCAATATGGAAAGATACGACCAGGCCAAGGCCGTTTTTTTCGTAGAAATGATTTAAGGAAAAAAGACCCTCAAGCTCTTTTTCATCAAGCCTTTCAAAGGGCCTAAGAAGAAGATAATCAAGACCCAAAGCCTGGTAAAATCTAATATTAACTTTTAATTTTTTATCCTCCCTGAGGTCGGTTATTAAAATTATCTTATCCTTCATTTTTAAATCATTTCTATTTTCACCCAAAAAACTTCTTTTAGCTTAATTATACTCTTTTAGTTCTTTGCTTTTATTCTAAAACAAAAAATAGGACCTAAGCCCTATTTTTCAATATTTTTTCCTATTTCTTTTATATCCCTATCTATTTTATCTAGGTCTTTATCAACTTTATCTACAAAATCTTCAATCAAATTAGGGAAGGCCTTGATTAGTCTTCTTTCACCTATCTTATCGAATTTACTGATAAGATCAGCTCTGATTTGGCTACGTTTAGCCTCAATTTCTTTGACCCTTGGTCTGTCTTTGATTTCCTCGCTCTTTTCCTTGATAGACATGGTCCTGTCATAGACACGCTTGCCAATATCATCTGAAACCCCTCTAATATCCGCACTTGCGGCTTGAAGTTTCTTAAATTTCTTATTTAGTCCAACCAAGGTAAGGATGGTTTGAGCCATATCTACAGCAAAAATAGCAAGTAAAATTATATTTCCATAAAAAATAAATTTTGGATTTAAAAAGGCAAAAAATCTCACAATCAAAGGATGGACTGCCTCATACAAAACAAAGCAGGCAAGGCCCCAAAGGATTGAAAATTCAAGGCAAATATAGCCGCCAAGATTAAATCTCATGTCAGAATAATCCCACCATTTTTTGTGGAAAATCTTCTCCAAAAGAAAGCCTCCAACAAGCTCAAGGGCTGTGGCTATAAAAATCGATCCAAAAAATAAGTATAACTTATTGGTTTTTGCTATATCAGTCAAAAACAAAATTACACCCAAGGCCCCAAAACCGTAAATCGGACAAAGCGGTCCGTTTAGAAAGCCCCTATTAATAAAACGCCCAGTCTTCACCGCCTGGTAGGAAACCTCCATAATCCAACCAATAAATGCATAAACAAAAAAATATCCAATGTAATAAATAATAAAATCATCTCCTTTATTTTTACTATGTTAAATTATTATACCCCGAATTGAAATTGAGACAAAAAAGTGCCCAAGTCTTGGCTGGGCACTCTTTTGATTACATTTATTAAAATATCAAAAATATTCTATTACAATCCATTTTAATACATTCTACAAAAAGATTTGTCAAGAGTATAAATTGTTTTTCTTAAATTAAAGATTATAATCATACCAACACAATCTAATAGATTACACAATAACTAAAACAAGTTCTAAATATTTTTAAGAGGGTTTTTATGGATAAATTTTTTTACGGGCTAGAATTAATCTACAACAAATACAAACTTTTGGATGGGATGAAGTCGGATTTTAATATTTTTTCCCAGCTTTTAAATCCCTATGATGAAGTTAACCTCCACTCCAAACTTATTTATTCGATTTTAAACGATTGCAAATTTAAAAAAGAATTTATGCTGAGCTTTTTAAAGACCACAGGCATTATATCAGCTGATGATGTAAGTCCTGATGATCTTAAAATTACAGATGTTGAGAGGGAAAAGGATTTTTCAAATGGACGATTGGACTTGTTTTTTTCTTGCAATGTCAAGGATAAAAAGTATGTAATCATCATTGAAAATAAAATTTTTGCTGGCGACCAATATAAGCAGATGGACAGGTATATAAAATTCGCTGACAGATGCTCGGCCGATATCAAGAAAGTTTTTTACCTGACTCTACTGGGCACTGCTCCTTCGGAAGATAGTGCAAGTAATTTAGACAAAGTGAATTTGATTTCCTATTACAATGAAATTTTAACTTGGATTGAAAATTGTATTAAAATTTCTGCTAGAGAGCCTGCCCTTAGGGAAGTGCTTATTCAGTATGCAGACTTATTAGAAAAAATAACTGGAAAGGATGTAGATTATACTATGGATGTTACGAACTTTTTATTGGAATCCCCTGAAAATTTCAATATAGCAAACAGCATACAGCCTGCTATCATTGATGCCAAGACATACCTACAGATGAGTTTTTGGACTAAACTTGAAAAATCTCTAGACGAGATGTTTAAAAATTTTCCTGGGCTCAACTACAGAAAAACCGATCGCGGCGAAGACCTGGGAAAAGTTAATCCTTGGTATTCGAAAACCATTATTAAAAATTACTACAACAACATGAGAAACTCCTCGTATTATGGAGTTATGTATTACTTATATAATAGAGATGACCTGGGCGATTTGTGCTTTAAGATTGAGTACAATAAATCTGATTCTTTGTTCTACGGTCTCACCTTGCAAGCACCAGGAGTTAATGAAGATAAGTTAAAATCAGCTAGTGAACTTAAAAACAAGCTTGAGCCCCATGATTATAAATTTTCAGATTGGTGGTTTGGATGGAAATATCTTAAGGTCAACGAAAAATATTTTGACTTTATGAATATGGACCCTGACCTTGTCTATATCCTAATGGACAACGATAAGCTTGATGAGCTTATTAAAAAAATTACAGAAGAAGTCGAAGGCTTTGTCCATATGATTGTAGATTAATCTTGTCCTATGATTAGTTTTTATAAACAAGCTGATTATAAAATATAATTCTTATTCTAAAAATACCTATTATTAGCAAATTAAACAAATTCTATTTTCAAACTCTCAAAGGCAAAAATATTGCCTTTAAAGAGGTGAAGTCTGGTGAGGATAGTTCCGTACAAATCGTTGAACATTTCCCAAATCTAAAAATTCAAGTTGTCAATCATTTTGGCGACTTCTCAATCTACATGGAATAATTTTTACAAGCAAAGGTGATGTTGCAGAATAGGTAAATCCATTCTGCAAGATCACCTTACTTAAATATTGGGTCAATTTTATTACAAATGTACCCTTTTTAACCTATTTTGTTTCCAAGACTATAACATTTGAATTTGCAAGGATTATTAATGTTAATCGTGGTCGGTGATTGGCTCTTCGTCGTTGTCGATTGCTTCCTTTACGGTTTCTTCTACCTTGTCTTGAATTTCTTCGTTGTCTATGTGCGACCGGTCGATTAGTTTGTTTAATCTTACTTTATTCATATTTCCTCCATTTTATCATGATACTAGAAGAAAATTCTTTAGCAAAATAAAGAAGACTTCCTAGCATAAACTAAGAAGTCATCTTTTTTAAGGCATTCATATTTTTTATTAGGACTTCATTTCTTCCGATTGTTTCAATTAGTCCCATCTTTTCAAAGGAAGAAAGTTTTCGGGAAAGAGTCTCCCTTACAACCCCCGAATAAGACCCTAATTCCTCTCGGCTAAGGTGGAAGGTGACTAAAACTCCTTCTTTTTTGACAATACCAACGTCTTCTGCCAAATCTAGGAGGAGTTTTGCAACCTTCATGTCGGCATTTTGGGTCGAAAGCCTGTCTATAAGTTCTTCGGACCTTCTTATTCTCCTAAAAGACTGGTCTAGGATTTTAATTAGGACTTGGTTATTGTTTTTCAAAATATTATTAAAATCAATTTTAGAAATGATCAAAAGTTTTGCCTTGGTAAGGGCCTTGGCCTCATAGATGTAGGATTCATCTGTGAGGAGGTTGTGGGCACCAACAAAGTCTTCCTCCCCGTAGATATACAAAATCTGTTCCCTGCCGTCTGATAGGTAGGTAGAAATCTTTATAAAACCTTCGAGGATTATATACATAAAATCGGCCTTGTCATTAAAGGAAAAAATCACATCGCCTTTTTTATAGACAAGGACTTGGGGCCTATACCTGAACCTTGCTAATTCTTCATCTGTCAAAAAAGCCAAAAAGCTTTCTTCATCTTTTTTGTAATATGTCATATCTTGCTCCTACAAAGATTTTAACATATTATTAGCATAGATTTCAAAGTCTTTTGCCTTATTTTTGTCCATGGCCTCCATATTTTCTAGCCTGTAGGCCTTGCCCAGGTCGGTGTACTTACAAATTCCCATCTTGTGGTAGGGAAGGATTTCTATCTTGTCAATATTTTTCTTTATTGGCCTTATAAAATCAACTAGGCCTTCCATATCCTCTTTTGTATCTGTCACAAAGGGCATCATTACATGCCTTATCCATACCCTGGTGTCGGTTTTTTTGATTGCATCCATAAATTTTATGAGCTTATCTTGGTGGTTTTTGGTTATTTCTTCAAAAAAATATGGGTCGTAGTGTTTTATGTCTAGAAGGATGAGGTCGGCTTCCTTGGCGATCTGATCATAATAACCAAGGTCTCCCACGCCTGATGTGTCGATTGCAACGTGTATGTCTTCATCATGGAGGGCCCTGATTGCCTCAAGAACAAAGGCCCCACTTGCCAGAGGTTCGCCACCTGAAATGGTGACTCCGCCTCCTTTTTTGAAGTAGGGCTTCATTCTTTTGGCCCTTTTTACCAAGTCCTCGACAGTAATTTCTGTCCCGTAGTCCATGGACTGTGTGTCAGGATTGTGGCAAAATACACATCTTAGTGGACATCCAGAAAGGAAAAACACTGTCCTTATGCCAGGTCCGTCTACTAGACCCATTGTTTCTATAGAATGTAATTTTGCCATAGGGCCTCCTTTTATTAAAATATTATTGGTGGTTGTGGAAGGTTCTTTCTAGAACTTCTCTCTTTTGTTCATCTGTAAGTCTGTTAAAGTGAACAGCATAGCCAGAAACTCTGATTGTAAGGTTTGGATACTTATCTGGGTTGTGGTAGGCGTCTAATAGTTTTTCCCTTTGAAGGACATTGACATTTAGGTGGAAGGCATCTTGGCCGAAATATCCGTCCATGATATTAACCAAGTTGTCAATCCTCACATCTTCTTCCTTGCCTAGGGCATCTGGCACGATTGAGAAGGTGTTTGAGATACCGTCTTCGCAGACACACTCATAAGGAAGTTTTGCCACTGAGTTTAGGCTTGCTAGGGCACCAGACTCGTCCCTACCGTGCATTGGGTTTGCACCTGGAGCAAAGGCTTCGCCTGCCTTACGGCCATCTGGTGTTGTACCTGTCTTTTTACCATACATTACATTTGATGTAATTGTAAGGGCAGATAGGGTTAATTTAGCATTTTTGTAAGTTGCGTGTTTCTTAAGTTCATTAGAGAAATAGGTTAGGATGTCAACAGCGATTTGGTCTACCCTGTCATCATCATTTCCATATTTAGGGAAGTCACCCTCTGTTTCAAAGTCGATTGCTATACCATTTTCATCCCTAACTGGTTTAACTTTTGCATACTTAATTGCAGATAGGGAGTCAGCTGCGATTGAAAGTCCTGCCACACCTGTTGCTAGGTTTCTCTTTACATAGGTATCATGAAGAGCCATTTGACCTGCTTCGTAAGCATACTTATCGTGCATAAAGTGGATAACATCTAGGGTCTTTACATAAAGACCTGCTAATTCTGCTAGGACTTTTTTGTAATTTGCAAGGACTTGGTCATAATCAAGGTATTCTGTATTGATTGGTTCAATATCATCAAAGACCCTAATTAGGCTACCATCCTTGTTTTTCTTCTTTTCATCAACTCCCCCATTGATTGAGTAAAGGAGTGATTTTGCAAGGTTGGCACGAGCACCAAAGAATTGCATTTCCTTGCCAACTTCCATAGCAGATACACAACAAGCTATGGCATAGTCATCGCCGTACATATTTCTCATTAGGTCATCATTTTCGTATTGGATAGAATCTGTAAGGATTGAAACCTTAGAACAGAATTTCTTCCAACCTTCAGGAAGTTTTTCTGCCCAAAGGATTGTCATATTTGGTTCTGGAGCAGATCCTAGGTTTATTAAGGTGTTTAGGTATCTAAAGGCTGTCTTTGTAACAAGAGTCCTACCGTCAAGACCCATACCTCCGATTGATTCTGTAACCCAAGTTGGGTCTCCACCGAAAACTTCATCATAGTCAGGAGTTCTTAGGTGGCGAACAAGTCTTAGTTTGATAACAAGTTGGTCAATTATTTCTTGAGCCCCAACTTCATCCAAGATGCCCCTGTCCATATCTCTCTTGATATAAATATCTAAGAAACCTGCATTTCTACCAATTGACATGGCTGCACCGTTGTTTTCCTTAACAGCTGCAAGGTAGCCAAGGTATAAAAATTGAGCAGCTTCTGTCGCATTTGTAGCTGGTTTAGAAATATCAATACCATACTTAGCTGCCATATTTTTTATCTTGCCAAGGGCTCTTATTTGCTCGCTAACTTCTTCCCTTAGTCTGATTGTTGCTTCTAGGTTATTTTCGTCAATTTCGATCTTATCTAAATCTTTTTTCTTCTCTTCAACTAGCCTATCGATACCATAAAGGGCAACTCTCCTGTAATCGCCGATTATCCTACCACGACCATAGGCATCTGGTAAACCAGTCAAAAGACCAACAGTCCTTGCCTTTCTCATATCAGCAGTATAGGCATCAAAAACACCCTCATTGTGGGTCTTTCTAAATTCCTTGAAATATTTTGCCTGAACTGGGTCCATCTCTTGGCCATAGGCTTCAAGTGATTGTTCAACCATCCTGTAACCACCGTATGGATTTACAATTCTCTTAAGGACTTCGTCAGTTTGAAGGCCTACAATTACCTCGTTGTCCCTATCTATGTAGCCAGCGTCAAAGCCGTCTATAGATGAAAACCTACTTGTATCAGCATTCCTATAAGATTCTCTGATTTCTTTGTTAATTAAATCTTCTACAACATCAAATAATTTTGTAGTCTTTTCGCTTTTTCCAGCTAAAAATTCATCTCCACCTTCATATGGGGTGTAATTTTCTTGGATAAAGTTACGAACATTGATTTCATCTTTCCAAAGTTCGCCCTTAAATCCATCATATGCTTTTACTTCCATTTTTACCTCCTAAAATTTATTTTGAAAAACTGAAGTTTTTTGTTATCTGCCCCTATTTTATAGTGAAAAAACTTTCTTGTCTGTGATTTGAATCACAAGGTGTTTTTTTCTGCTAAAAAATAGAGATAGTTATAGTTTTAAAGGGAAAGAAAAATCCTAGATGCAAATGATTTGACAAAAATTTGAATTTTTAGTAATATTTGTATGGATGAAGGGCCAAGGGTTAAATCCATGAAGGACTTACCAAGAAGGTAAACCTAGCCTAGAATCATTGATTTATCGGCATTCATGAAGGGTGTCTTATTTTCTATGGGAAAATAGGGCACCTTTTTTTATTGGAGGAATTATGAATCTTACTATAGATAAGTATTGGCAAAATAGGGCCAAGACTTATGACGATGGGGTCCAAGAGGAAATCGATCACGGTCACAAGGATGACTGGACCAAGCTTTTTTCTGCCTACCTGCCAGAAGATTTGACTGACAAAAAGGTCTTGGACTTAGGTTGTGGACCTGGTTTATTTTCCCTACTTATGGCGGAGAAAGGTGCAGCAGTCACCGCCTTTGATAAGTCGGAGAAAATGCTAAAAATGGCCAAGAAAAACCTCAAGGCTTTTGAGGGAAAAGTTACATTTGTAGAGGGCGATTGTGAAGAAGTTTCATTTGAAAACGAGTCTTTCGATTACATTTTGTCAAGAAACCTGACTTGGATGTTATCCTTTCCTTCTACAACCTACAAACTTTGGAAGTCCTACCTCAAAAAGGGAGGCAAGCTAATTATTGTAGATGCCCCTTGGTATTCCTATGTTTGGTGCGAAAATTATTCCAAACTTGCGGCAAAAAATCTCAAGGAAGGGATAAATTCTGGCTATGATATGAGGGTTTCTTTTGAAGAGGCGGACCAATGCGAAAATCTGGCCAAGGATATGCCCATGACCTATGTAAAAAGGCCGGACTTTGACCTGGCTATTTTAAATAAAATTGGCTTTGAAAGTATTGAAATCAAGAAAAATATTGACCCACTTGTCTATGACGAGTCCTTTCAAATAGCCTACAGGTCCTCGCCTTCCTTTATAATTGTGGCTAAGAAAGGAGGATGATTTATTGATAAAATATTTTGTTAAAAAATTTGGCCAGGGTATTTTTGTTCTCTTCGCCATTTCGTTTTTAGCCTTTGGAGCAAGTTTCCTAGCTGAGGGTGATCCGGTGGAGATGTACTACATAGCCAGGCACAAACCAGTGCCCCCTGAGGAGGTTTTGGAAAAGGCCAGAGAGGAAAAAGGCTTAAAAGAACCAGTCCTTGTCCAGTACAAAAACTGGCTAGGAAATTTCCTAAAAGGCAATATGGGAACATCCTACATGGACGATAGGCCTGTGGCAGATAAGATTAAGGGAGCACTGCCCCAAAGTCTCTACCTTGCCGTCCCGGCATTTTTATTGACCTTTATCTTTGCCCTGGCGACCTCAATAACTTGTATATTTTTTAAGGACACGGCCATAGATAAGTTTCTAGACACCCTAAGCTTTATCCTGGCTTCTATCCCTACCTTTGTTTATGGGGTTATTCTTCTAATCATATTTGCAGTTAAGCTTAAGTGGTTTCCGGTTATTTCCAGGGGCAACCCAAATGGTTGGGTCCTTCCTGCCCTCTGCCTTGCCCTTCCTTTGATTGGCAAGTACACCAGGCAAATCCGCTCTGCCATGATGGAAGAATACAAGAGCCAATATGTTCAGTCCTTTGAAGCCAGAGGCTTTAAGAAAAAATATATAATTGTAAATAGTGTTTTTAAAAATTGTGCGGGCCTGGTTTTAAACCTCATGGCCATGTCCTTCGCATATTTTTGTGGAGGGGTAACTATTGTAGAACGTCTCTTTGTTTGGCCGGGTCTGGGATCTTTGATTATGGATTCCATCCTCTTCAGGGACTACCCAACCATCCAAGCCTTTGTTTTCCTAAGTGCCCTTATATACTTCATATTTAATATGCTGGCAGACATCTTGCACAAAGTTATAGATAGGAGGGTTGATTTGGGATGAAACTTGAAAACCTAGTAGTAGAAAAATCTAAAATCAAGGAAAGAAAAAAATCCAAAACCCTCTATATCTTGATTTTCTCAATAATTTTACTTGCCCTTTTGGCCTTGTTAGGAGATAAGCTTGCGCCAAATCTCCCAAACGAGACCATGCCAAAGATTGCCCTAAGCCCTCCGTCAAGGGCCTATCCCTTTGGCACGGATGCCTACGGCAGGTGTGTATTATCAAGGGTCCTAGTTGGTTTTAAGACATCACTCTTGCCAGCTATTATCCTAGTTCTTTTATCAAGCCTCATAGGCACTAGCCTCGGGCTCTTTGCTGGCTACTATGGTGGCTTTTTGGATGTAATTCTTATGAGAGTTACAGACATTTTTATGGCATTTCCCTCCCTCTTGCTTGCAATCTTCATCGCAGGCGCCATGGGAGGTGGAATAAAAAATGCGTCATTGGCCCTCCTTTGTTTGGGCTGGACCAACTACGCACGTATAGTAAGGTCCTTTGTCATGGTTGATAAGGAAAAGCTCTACGTTATTTCATCAAAAATCTCTGGTGAATCCGATATGAGAATCATATTTTTCCATATCCTCCCAAATATGATGGATATTTTGATAGTGACTATTTCCCTACACATAGCGACCATGATGGTGTCCCTTGCTGGCCTATCATTCTTAGGCCTGGGCTCTGCCCTACCCCAAGCAGAATGGGGATCAATGATTTCAGAAAATATTAGATACATTCAAACCGCCCCTTGGACCCTTGTTTTTCCAAGCTTGTTTCTTGTTTTCTGTTCTGCATTTTTCAACTTTATGGGCGACAAATATAAGAAAGAATTTTCTAAAAAATAGGAGGAAGATATGAAATTTTTAAAGAAATTCGGTTTAACATCACTCTTGGCTCTAGCAGTATTTTTATCAGCTTGTTCTTCTAATAAACCTGCTGAAGAAAAAAAGGATGCTAAGGAAGGAACAGAAACAACAGAGCAGGCAGAAAATAAAGACTCTGGCGAAGAAAAAGTCCTTACAATTGGTTCTTCATACGTTTATGCTTCTTGTGACCCACACAAGGACTGGAACGGTTGGGAACTTGTAAAAATAGGTGTTGGTGAAACACTTTTTGACCTTGCAGATGACTACAGCCTAAGGGGCAAACTCGTAGAAGACTACAAAAATATCGACCCAACCACTTGGGAAATCACCCTTAAAGACGGCCTTAAATTCTCAAACGGCAAGGACGTGACAGGCGAAGCTGTAATTAAAAGTCTACAAAGAACAATCGCTGAAAACCCAGAAGCAGCCAGCATGGAAGGGACAGAATTTACAGCAGATGGCAACAAGATTACCATCAAAACAAAGGAAGCAAACGGCAAGGCCCTAAACGCTCTTGTTGACCCACACTTTGTAATCTGTGACGTTGACGATACAAAAGATTTCGATGCTAGTCCAATTTGTACAGGCCCTTACCAAATATCTGAATTTAAACCAGAAAACGAAATCACCCTAGTTAAAAACGAAAATTATTGGAACGGCACTCCAAAACTAGACAAAATCGTAAACAAACTTGTTAGCGAATCAACAACCCTAGGTCTTGCCCTAGAATCAAAAGAAATTGACATCGCCCAAGTAGATACAGAAACAGCAGACAAACTCGAATCTGATGATAATTACCAAGTAGTAAGGACTCCAAGCTCAAGAGTTTACCTAATCTATGTAAAAGACACAGCTGTTTCAAACCCAGAAGTTAGAGAGGGTCTATTTAAGGCAATCAACAGAGAAGAAATCGCCAAAGACCTACTAAAAGACGGTATAGACGTAGTTTACAGTCCATTTGCTCCAAGCCTTCCATTTGCTTTACAAAAAGAAGATGTAGATACATTCAACTTTGAAAAATCAAAAGAATTAGTAGAAAAAACTAAACCAGATTCTGAAAAATCTTACACAATGAAATTCTACGAAAGACTAAATATTCCAAAGATTGCCACCCAACTCCAATCTCAATTTACAAAGGCAGGTTGGAATGTAGAAGCAGTTCAAGATGAAAACTCTAAATACGTAAATTCTGGCGAATATGACCTAGGTATGTACGGTGTTGTAACCTTAAGAGTTGGCGATCCATACGAATACCTAAATTCTGTATTTGGAAGCGAAGGACCTGCAAACTACAACGGCTACAAGAACGAAAAAGTAGATGAATTATTAAAACAAATGAAATCTGAATTTGATGAAGACAAGAGAAATGAACTTTCAAAAGAAATCCTAAAAACAGCCCTAGCTGACAGGATGCACTACTATATCGGCAATGTAAAAGTTGACCTTGCTTGTCAATCTTACGTTAAAAACTTTGAAGTAAGCCCATTTGAATACAGAATCATAAGTGTCGATACTGACATAGAAAAATGACCCTACTGACTGTAAATAAGCTTTGCGCTTCTTATGGGGATAAGGAAGTTGTTCACGACCTCTCTTTTACCCTCCGAGAGGGTGAAATCCTGGGCCTGGTTGGAGAATCAGGTTCGGGAAAATCTACTGTCCTAAAGGCTCTTTGGGGCCATAAGGAAGAGGGTTTTAAGGTAAAAGGCGAGATAACAAAGTCCACTGATTATGGTTTGGTCTTTCAAAATCCCTATTCTTCCTTTAACCCAACCAGCAAGATAAAAACACATTTTTATTTTATGGCGAAGAGCAAAAGTTCTATGACCAAGGAGGAAATCCTAAAAAGGGCCAGGGAAATCTTGCATTTCCTAGCTTTTGACGATGTGGACCATATCCTAAATTCTTATCCATATGAGATGAGCGGGGGCATGCTCCAGAGGATTTCAATTGGCCTTGCTTGTTTTTTGAAACCTGGTTTTATCATTGCTGACGAACCGACATCAGCCCTTGATACCCACACCAAAAAACACACCCTTGAAGAAATAGTAAAGATGAGAAACGAAGGGATTTCAACCCTCCTTGTTAGCCACGATATAGGAGTTATAAACAAGGTTTGCGACAGGGTAATGGTTCTTTTTCACGGCAGACTAATCGAAGCTGCTGATGCTAAGATAATTATGAATGAACCAATCCATCCTTTCACTAGGTCCTTGATCAGTTCTGTCCCAAAGCTTGGCCAAAACTTCGTTTCATCTATATCTTACAAGGATTTTGACTACACTGACCTTGAAAAATACCTAGTAAATCCTAAGACAGACCACTATGTAGCTCCCCTAAGGATTGTTTATGAATGAGATAATAAAATTAGAAAATATCTACCAAAGCTATGGTAAAAATCAGATATTAAAAGATATAAATTTTACGATCGAAAAGAGGCAAATCCTTGGACTTTTGGGAGAATCTGGCTCGGGCAAATCGACCATTGCCAAGGTAATAACAGGGATAAGTCCACCAAACAAAGGCAAAATAAACCTCTTAGGCAAGTCCCTTTACCCAAAGAAATCTATAAGTAGGAAAGAATTATATAAAAATATTCAAATGATTTACCAGGATTCGACCAACTCCTTTGACCCAAAAATGACCATTGGCCCAACCATTGATAGGGGGCAAAAAAACCTCCTAGGCATAAGCATGGAAGAGGCCAAATCAAACACTATGAAGATGTTAAAAAGGGTAGGTCTTGATCCTGATATGGCCTATTATTCAAGGCCAACAGACCTAAGCGGTGGCGAGTGCCAGAGGGCATCCATAGCCAGAGCCCTCACTATAAGGCCAAAATTATTAATCTGTGACGAGGCGACATCGAGCCTTGATACCAGTGTGGCCTCAAACATCGTTAATCTCCTCTTAGACCTTAAGAAAGAGTTTGACATGTCTATCCTATTCATCAGCCACAACTACGCCCTATCGACCCTATTTTGCGACCAAATCCTGGTCATAGAAAAAGGGTCCATTGTAGAAAGGCTGGATACGGAAAATATTGAAGAACAAATCTCCCACCCTTATACAAAATTATTGTTTGAATTAAGATAAGTATTAGATTTAAAAAAAGACTTCCCACCAAGGAAGTCTTTTCTATTTGGAAATATTTATATCTTTGAGTAAGAAAAAATTAGTTGTGAAAGCTTTTAGGCACTGGTCTATGACAATAGCAATTATCGGTCCAAGGTAGCCAAAAATTCTAATTAGGCCCAGGGTTGCAAAGGGACGGATAAGGCTTGTTGTTATAAAATACAAGCCGGCTACAAGCTTGGCTCTGCCTATGGCTCTAAGGCTTGAAGAACCAATCATGGCCTGGCCTTCAGGAAAGGTAACCAAGGCTGTAAAGGGAATTAAAAGCATGGTCAAGCTAAAAACATCTGGGTCCTTGGTGTAAATAGCGACAAGATTTGACCCAAAAAAGTAAAATCCAAGGGCAACTAGGGATGAGAAAATGAAATTTACAAGGCTTGCAAACTTAAATAAAGACTTCAAAGCCTTGGCTTTTTTTCTGGCAAAAAGTTCGCTAGATAGGGTCATAGACGCCTTAGACATGCCTTGGGCAAAAGCCCAATACATATCACCGATATTCATCCCAATTGAATGGGCAGCGAATTGGGCAGTACCCAAAGAAGCTGCAAACTTAGCATACAAAAACATACCCAGTCTTTCAGAAATTTGCTCTAAAAATATACCATTAAATTCCTTCTTAAAACCCTCAAATAGCTTCATTGATGGAAATAAGATTAAGTCTTCAAAAAGCAAATATCCTTTGGCCATCAAGAAAATCATAGTGAGTATAAAATTTATTATACTCGAAATTAAGCCACCAAGACCAAGGCCTACTATCCCCATGGTCTCGCCAATAATTATCCCATGGATTAAAGAGTAGCAAAGGCCGATATTAATCAAGGATGAAAAAATATTTGATAACAGAATAAAGGTCCCATGGCCCTTTGAAATCAAAATCGACTGGATAATGGTTGTAAGGGAGTAAAAAAGGATGAAACCTATATTCCACCTGCCATAGACTATAGCCATCTCTAGGTAATCTGCCCCCGCCCCAGCAAAAATTAGGATGGGTCTTAAAAATATCATCATTAGAGAAAGTATAAGGCCCATGAAGATAAAGCATGGGAGGATGAAGGCTGGAAAAATCTTCTCATCTTCGTCAATTTCCTTTGAAATCATAATCGATAAGCTATAGGAAATACTCCTCGCAAAGGCATAGACAATCATTCTTGGCTGGGAAATAATGGCCACAGCTGCAATGACCTCCTTGCCAAGGGACGATACCAATATTTGGTTGACTGCATTTATTAAAACCAGAAAAAATGATTCAAGGCCAAGGGGAATCCCTAGGCCCAAGTAGGACTTATGATATTTTTCCATAAGCAATCAAATGGTCACCCTCACTTACTCCAAGGCCAATATTTTGGTAGAGGATAACCCCGTCATAGGCTGCCTTATATTTTTCTATAATATTTCCCCTAAGGTCTTTTAAAATCCCCAGCTCGTCGCCTTTTTCAAAAAATTCTCCCGCCTTAAATTGTGGGTACCAGACTCCCCTACTTGGAGATGAAAGGTAAATCGGATCTTTTATCATTTTAGGACTTCCACTTTTGACATCAAGGCTTATCATGCCAAGGGCCTTCATTGTTTGAAAAATATTTAATATGACAAGGTTCGCTTCTCTATAAGTCCAAAGGCCCTGGCCTCCCCTTTCTAAAAGAAGGCTTGGAATTCCAAGACTGTTGGCATAAGAATAAAGGCCATTTTTTGCCTGTGAAGGAACAAGATAAGTGGTTGATAGATTGCTTATTACCTTATCAATCATCTTTTTTTGGTCACCTTCGGCATAGGCTGGGAAAAATACCAAAGGCTCCATCTCTTCGTTTATATCTCCTCCATGGAAATCAAGGATAAAATCAGCCTCTGGATAAAGTTTTTCTTCAACCATTTTTGCCAGCAAATGTGCCTTTGTAGTTCCAGTGGCAGGGAAAATCCTGTTTAAATTCAGGCCATCTTCAGCCACAACCTGCTTGAGACCTCCATAAAAACCAGACTCATTGAGGACAGGAATAATAAGGAGTCTCCCCTTAAGATCAAAACCCTTATTTTTTATTTTCTCAACAAAGGTCATCAAGGCCCTAGGACCAACATACTCAGCCCCATGAACACCAGAAATAATGACCAAACAAGGACCTTCACTCTGCCCCATAACTTCATAGGCCAAAACCGGATCAAAACCTTTAATTTCAATACTAATCTCTCTAATCATCCCATTCTCCTTTTGTAATTAATCATATTATACTACAATTAATAATGATTATCAGTTAAGAAAAACTATTAAAATTTCTCATTCCGTAACATTGGTTACAGAAAAATAGAAAATCTTTCTTTATAATAGAAACATAAGTAAAAGAGTTAAAAAAAGAAAGAGGTATAGATATGTTTTGTTATCAATGTCAAGAAACAGCAGGAAATAAAGGATGCACCAAGATTGGTGTATGCGGCAAAAACGAAGATGTGGCAAATCTCCAAGACCTTTTAATCTACACAACAAAGGGTCTTGCAGGATTAGTTGTAAAAAAAGGCAAGGCTTGTGCCAAGGTCTATGATAGGATTTCAAATAATCTTTTCATCACAATTACAAATGCAAATTTCGATGAAAGTGCAATCCTAGATGCCATCAAGAAAACCATGGCATTTAAGGAAAAAATCATGGGCAAAATCGGTACAGAAGGTCTTTCTGATGTAGAAAAATATCTTTCATACGACGATGAGGAATTAAAGAGAAAGGCTATCGAAGTTGGAGTTTTAAATATAATAAATGAAGACCAAAGATCCCTTGTAGAGCTAGTTACCTACGGCCTAAAGGGCATGGCAGCCTACAACCACCACGCCAACGTCCTAGGCTTTAGGAACGAAGAAGTCGACTTCTTTATAGCAAAAGCCCTTGCTAAAACCACCCACAAGGATAAGGAAGTAGGCGACTTAATCGACCTTGTAATAAAAACTGGAGAACATGGAGTTATGGCCATGGCCCTATTAGAAATGGCCAACACTGAAACCTACGGCAACCCAGAAATCACAGAAGTAGACTTTTCCGCAGGCAAAAATCCAGGAATCTTAATTTCTGGCCACGACCTTCACGATATGAAGATGCTCCTTGAACAAACAAAGGGAACAGGAATTGACGTCTACACCCACTCTGAGATGCTACCTGCAAATTATTATCCTGAATTTAAGAAATACGACAATTTCCACGGCAACTACGGTAATGCTTGGTGGAAGCAAAATGAAGAATTCGAGAAATTTAATGGTCCTATCCTAATGACAACCAACTGTATTGTTCCCCCAAAGAAAAATAATACCTACTTAGATAGGATGTTTACAACATCTAACGCAGGTTTCCCAGGAGCAAATCATATAGAAGCTGATGAAAATGGATACAAGGACTTTTCAGCAATAATTGAAATGGCAAAATCCTGCCAAGCCCCAGAAAACCTTGAAGACATCAAAGTAGTAGGTGGCTTTGCCCATAATCAAGTACTTGCTCTTGCTGACAAGGTAATTGAAGAAGTAAATTCTGGAAATATTAGAAAGTTTGTAGTAATGGCAGGCTGTGACGGAAGAAGCTCTAAGAGAAACTATTACACAGACTTTGCCCAAAGTCTTCCAAAGGATACAGTTATCCTTACAGCAGGTTGTGCAAAATACCGTTACAACAAGCTAGGTTTAGGTGATATTAACGGCATTCCGAGAGTCCTTGATGCCGGTCAATGCAACGATTCTTACTCCCTAGTACAAATCGCCCTTGCCCTTAAGGATGCCTTTGGCCTTGATGATGTAAATGATCTTCCAATTGAGTACAACATCGCTTGGTATGAACAAAAGGCAGTAATAGTCTTACTTGCTCTACTTTCCCTAGGAGTTAAAAATATCCACCTAGGACCAACTCTTCCTGCATTTTTAAGCCCTACAGTTGTGGATTTTTTAGTAGAAAACTTTAACATCGCAGGAAATACCACAGTTGAAGAAGATCTAGAAAAAATGATAGGCTAAAATTAAAATCGTCGACACAAGCGTGTCGGCTTTTTTTATTTTAATATAAAGTATAATAGACTTAGAAAGGAAATGCAAATGGATATTAGAGATTTAATAATTTTCAAAAATTTAAATGACGAAGACCTTGACCTAATCAGGTCTAAAACAGATTTTATAGAAAAAACCTACTCCAAGGGCGAGTGTATTTTTAGGACAGGAGATAAGAGTGGCGACCTTTTCTATCTCATAGAAGGTAGTATCAATGTCTACCAAATTGATTCTAAGGGCAAGAGATTTATCTTCCAAAACTTCACTAAACCAACCCTTTTCGGCGAAGTCTACTCCTACCTCGAAGAACCTTTCGACTTCGACTCTGAGTGTGCAGAAGATTGTAAAATCCTCATCATAAAAGATTTTAGGAAAATATTCGAACCCCCATGTCCAGAAAGTTTCTTAAGGTCTTATATAAATTTCTTATCAAAAAAATGCCTAGCCCTATCAAAGAAAAACCAAATCACCTCTCAAGCAAGTCTAAGGCAAAAAATAGGTAAATACCTACTAGAAAATGAAAAAGACGGCAAGGTGGCTCTCTCCATGAAAAGAGAAGACCTGGCCGATTACCTCTCCACAACAAGACCAAGCCTTTCAAGAGAATTATCAAAAATGGCTGATGAAGGCCTTATTGAATTGGGGACTTCTTATATAAAAATACTTAATAAAAATATTGGACATTAATCCATTTTATAATTTAATAGTTTTTTACAAAAAAAGACAAGCTCAAATGGCTTGTCTTTTTGATTATTGTTTTAAATTTGTAAAGTTAATCTAAATTAGACTATTTTACGATTTTAGAAACAACTCCTGATGCTACTGTTCTACCACCTTCACGTACAGCGAATCTTAGTCCTTCTTCTAGGGCGATTGGCTTTTGAAGTGTGATTTTGAATGTTGCGTTGTCTCCTGGCATTACCATTTCTACTCCGTCTTCTAGTTGGATGTCACCTGTAACATCTGTTGTTCTGAAGAAGAATTGTGGTCTGTAGCCCGAGAAGAATGGGGTGTGTCTTCCACCTTCTTCTTTGGTTAGTACGTATACTTGTCCTTCGAATTCTGTGTGTGGGTGTACTGATCCTGGTTTTGCTAGTACTTGTCCTCTTGAGATTTCGTTTCTTTGAACGCCTCTTAGTAGTACTCCTACGTTGTCGCCTGATTCAGCTTGGTCTAGTTGTTTGTGGAACATTTCTACACCTGTTACTACGGCTTGAGATGTTTTTTCTGTTAGACCTACGATTTCTACTGTGTCACCTACTTTTAGGGTTCCTTTTTCTACTCTTCCTGTTGCTACTGTTCCACGTCCTGAGATTGTCATTACGTCTTCTACTGGCATTAGGAATGGTTGGTCGTTGTCTCTTTCTGGGATTTCGAAGTATTCATCTACTGCATCCATTAGTTGTAGAATTTTGTCTGACCATGGGCCTTCTCCGCCTTCTTGTAGTGATTTTAGGCCAGATCCTACTACTACTGGGCAGTTGTCGCCGTCGAAGTCGTATTCGTTTAGTAGGTCTCTTACTTCCATTTCTACTAGTTCGATTAGTTCTGGGTCATCTACTTGGTCTTCTTTGTTTAAGAATACTGCGATTTTTGGTATACCTACCTGTCTAGCTAGTAGGATGTGTTCTCTTGTTTGTGGCATTGGACCGTCTGCTGCAGATACTACGATGATTGCACCGTCCATTTGTGCTGCACCTGTGATCATGTTTTTAACGTAGTCAGCGTGGCCTGGAGCGTCGATGTGTGCGTAGTGTCTTTTTTGTGTTTCGTATTCTACTACAGATGTGTTGATTGTGATACCACGTTCTCTTTCTTCTGGAGCTTTATCGATTTTATCGTAGTCAATAAATTCACCTGTGCCGTATTTTTTATTTAGGGCTTGAGTGATTGCTGCTGTTGTTGTTGTTTTACCGTGGTCTACGTGGCCGATTGTACCAATATTAATATGTGGTTTGCTTCTTTCAAATGTTTGTTTGCTCATTTTTTCTCTCCTATATTAATTATTTGTTAATTACTTCATCTCTTATAGATGTTGGAACTTCTGCGTAATGGTCAAAGCCCATTGAGTATGTTGCTCTACCTTGGGTCTTGCTTCTTAGGTCTGTTGCGTAACCGAACATTTCTGATAGTGGAATGAAAGCTGTTAGTACGTGAATTCCGTCTTTTGGATTCATACCGTCTATCTTTCCTCTTCTTGATGATACGTCACCCATTACATCTCCAAGATACTCGTCTGGAGTAGTAATTTCAACTTTTTCAATTGGTTCTAGTAGAACTGGGCCTGCTTTTTGTACAGCGTTCTTAAATCCGATTGAACCTGCTACGTGGAAGGCTACTTCTGATGAGTCGACTTCGTGGTAAGATCCATCGAATAAGGTTACGTGAACGTCTACCATTGGATAGCCGCCAAGTACGCCTGCTGCAGCAGCTTCCTTAACACCTTCTTCAACTGGTCTGATGTATTCTTTTGGTACTGCACCACCGACGATTTTGGATTCGAATGTGATTCCTGATCCTTCTTCGCCTGGTTCAACCCTAAGCATAACATCACCGTATTGTCCAGAACCACCTGATTGTCTTACAAACTTACCTTGAGCTTCAGCTTCTTTGGTAATTGATTCTCTGTAAGCTACTTGTGGGTTACCGATGTTTGCTTCTACTTTGAATTCTCTTAAAAGTCTATCTACGATGATTTCAAGGTGAAGCTCGCCCATTCCTGAGATAATTGTTTGACCTGTTTCTTCGTCTGATTTTGTTTGGAAGGTTGGATCTTCTTCTGCAAGTTTTTGAAGACCGATGATCATCTTATCTTGGGATGCTCTTGTTTTTGGTTCGATTGCTACAGAGATTACTGGATCTGGGAATTCCATTTGTTCAAGGATAATTTGATTATCTTGGTCACATAGTGAGTCCCCTGTTGTTGTATCTTTTAATCCTAATAAAGCAACGATATCTCCAGAATAGCCTTTCTCAATTTCCTCTTGCTTATTAGAGTGCATTTGCATGATACGTCCAACTCTTTCTCTCTTGCCTTTTGTAGCATTGTAGATATAAGAACCAGATTCGATTGTACCTGAGTAGATTCTAACGTAGATTAGCTTACCTACATATGGATCTGTTACAACTTTGAATGCTAGAGCTGATGTTGGCTCATCATCTCCTGGGTGTCTTTCAAGAACTTTTTCAGGATCTTTAGGATCAACACCTTCAATTGCTGGTATATCTACTGGACTTGGCATGTAATCTATAATTGCATCTAGTAGTGGTTGAACTCCCTTGTTTTTGTAGGCAGAACCTAGTAGACATGGGAATATTTTTTGTTCTATAGTTGCTTTTCTGATTGCTGTTTTGATTTCATCTTCAGTTACTGCTTCACCTTCTAGGTATTTCATCATGATTGTATCATCAACTTCTGATAATTCTTCAAGAAGGTTGTTTCTGTATTCTTCAGCTAAATCTTTAAGGTCAGCTGGGATTTCAGAATATTTTGGATGAGCTCCAAGGTCTTCAGATGAATATGTTACTGCTTGCATGGTTACAAGGTCTACAGCACCTTCAAAGCTTTGTTCAGCTCCTATTGGAATTTCAAGTGGAACTGCGTTTGCTTTTAGTTTATCTTTAATTGTATCAACTGCCATGAAGAAGTCTGCACCTGTAGCATCCATTTTGTTAATAAAACAAATTCTTGGGATGTTGTACTTATCAGCTTGTCTCCAAACAGTTTCTGATTGTGGTTCTACACCACTTTTAGCATCGAATAGGGCTACTGCTGAGTCTAGTACCCTTAGAGATCTTTCTACCTCTACAGTAAAGTCAACGTGGCCTGGTGTATCGATAATATTAATTCTATGGTTTTTCCAAAATGCTGTTGTTGCAGCAGATCCTATTGTGATACCACGTTCTTTTTCTTGTTCCATGGAGTCCATTACGGCTGTACCGTCGTGGGTATCTCCGATTTTATAAATTTTACCAGTGTAGTATAGGATTCTTTCTGTACAGGTAGTTTTACCTGCGTCTATGTGGGCCATAATTCCTATATTTCTGGTATCTTTAAGTGCAACCTGTCTAGGCATTTATCCCCCTAACTAATATCTAAAGTGCGCGAAAGCCTTATTAGCTTCTGCTGCCCTATGCATCTCTTCTTTTCTTTTTACTGCGGCACCCGCATTGTTTGATGCATCGATAATTTCTTTAGAAAGTCTTTCAACCATAGTTTTTTCGCCTCTTTGGCGAGCAAAGTTTACTAACCATCTTAGGGCTAGTGTTTGTCTTCTTTCTGGTCTAACTTCCATTGGTACTTGGTAGTTTGCACCACCGATTCTTCTTGCCTTAACTTCTAGAGTTGGCATTATGTTTTCCATTGCTTGGTGGAAAACTTCAATAGCGTCTTCGCCTTTAGTCTCTTGTACTATATCAAAAGCTTCATAAACTATTTTTGTAGCAATGCCTTTTTTGCCGTCTAGCATAACGTTGTTGATAAGCTTTGTTACCACTCTATCGTTATACTTAGCATCAGGCATTACCTCTCTTTTTGGTATATGTCCTTTTCTTGACACTTTTCTTCCCTCCTTTACCAATTATGTGTAATATCTTGAGTACTCGATCTTAATCGTTAAGTGTGCACATATACCTTTATATAAATAGGCACATTATGCACTTATTTTTCAACTAATTACTAGCCTCTTTTTGCTCCGTATTTAGATCTACCTTGTTTTCTTCCATCAACACCTGCTGTATCAAGTGTACCTCTGATGATATGGTATCTAACACCTGGAAGGTCCTTTACCCTACCACCTCTAATTAGTACAACACTGTGTTCTTGTAGGTTGTGTCCAATTCCTGGAATGTATGAAAGCACTTCAGCACCATTTGTAAGTCTAACTCTGGCAATCTTTCTTAGAGCTGAGTTTGGCTTTTTAGGTGTAACTGTTCTAACAGATGTACAAACTCCACGTTTTTGTGGTGATTGGTTAGGTGTTATTCTACTCTTAAGAGTGTTGTAGTTATAACCTAAAGCTGGTGTATCTGATTTAGATTTTTCGCTTTTTCTACCTTTTCTAACAAGTTGATTAATTGTTGGCATAATGCACCTCCTATTCTTTAAAATTTAATAAATTGGCAATCTTCTGCCAATCCTTAACTATTCTACACGCTTAGTGCCTTCTTGTCAAGTATATTACTTATTTCTAATCATATTTGAAAGCTATTTACTTATTTAGAATTTTTTACTAAATTCCAACTATCTGTATATAGAGAACTTTGTCCTATATTTTTATAAAAAATTTTCAAAAAATAATTTATATCAAGATATATTGGGTATAATATTAGTGTTAAAAAATTTTTAAAGGAGATAAATTTATGGATATTACATTTGCAGGAAACAAGGTAAACTTATTAGGAAATGAAATTAAAGTTGGTGACAAGGCCCCAAATTTCACAGCTAGTAAAAATGACCTATCAGATTTCAATCTTGATGATCTAAAGGGAAAAGTAGTTGTAATCTCAGTTGCCCCATCACTCGATACTAGCGTTTGTGCCTTCCAAGCAAAAAGATTTAACAAGGAAGCAAGTGAACTTTCAGGAGATGTTTCTATAGTAAACATCACTCTTGACCTACCATTTGCCCAAAAAAGATTTTGCGATGCTTATGAAATAGGCAATACAATCACAGTTTCAGACTACAAAAATAGGGAATTTGGTGAAAAATATGGCTTTTTAATCGATGAATTAAAACTTCTAACAAGAGGTATTGTTGTAATCGACAAAGAAGGAACAGTTCAATACGTAGAATACGTTCCAGAAGTTACTAACGAAGTAAACTTCGATGCTGCCCTAGAAGCTGTTAAGAAATTAGTTTAAAATTTAATTTAGCTTTAAGGCAAAATAGGAGAGTTTTATGGATTATAGAGGATTTGACAAGAAAATTATTGCAAGATTTGAAAGAGGCGAAGAAGTCCACGAGGCTTTAAAGCAAATCGCCCTCAAATAAGACATAAAACTCGCAACCATTTCTGCCATCGGAGCTACCGATGACTTTACTATTGGTGTTTATAAGGTTGATGATAAGTCCTATACAGAAAAAAATTTCAAAGGCATTTTTGAAATTCTCGGTATAAATGGAACTATAACTACCAAGGATGGAAAATACTATCCCCACCTCCACATATCCGCATCTGACGATGAAGGCCACGGCTTAGGCGGCCACCTAATAAGGGCAAATATCAGCGTTACTTGTGAAATGGTCATAGATATAATTGATGGCAGGGTTGAAAGAAAAATTGACGATGAAATAGGAATCAACCTATTTAAATTTGATTGAAAAATGTTCCTACAAACAAAAGGCCCTAGGAGGTGTAAACACCTGTCTAGGTCCTTTTTAATTTTCCAATAAATCTTACATTTATGAAAAATCTAAAAGCCAAGATCATAAGATCTTTACCTAATATATCCATAATAGATTGTTGAAATAAAGACCCAACCACCACCTGCAGGACAAACCTACTGATAAGCTTGGATGCATATCCTTAGTTAAATAATTTTCTATTTGTTATCATTTTTTTATAATCCAAAACAAAATATGATAAAAACAATAAAATCCAATGAAAATAAGCAAGAAAAAAATCTTCCCAGAATCTAGGAAGATTTTAATTAATATATAAAGGTATTTGTAGTAGATCTCTTATCTTGTAGGGTCATTTGTTTTTTGAGATTAAAGTCCTTTGGCCTTACAAACTTGCCTGTTGTTTCTACTGCCACTATTGCAAACCTATCCTTGATATCAGAACAAGTTGACAGGGTGATTAGCTTGTCTTCTTTTTTTGGCAAAGGCTTATTTTCAAGGATGTTATTTTCCTTTATCAAATTCAGATAATCTTTAAATTCCTCATCATCATATTCATAGAACCTATAATCTGCATCATCCTTTATATCCATGGCACAAACCACATCAAAAGTCCTTCTCGCCAAAGGCGTATCGATAATTATTTCAGAATGGTTTTTGACGAAGTTTTTGTCCCTAAACTTATCCAGGTCATGGAAAATATATCCAATCCTCACATTGTGGCCGTAAATAACTGTATTTTGATTAGAAAAATCGCCCTTGTGAACATAGTCAATAAAGACTCCACCGTTGATATAATAGGAATTATCATAGTCGTGGTCAAGGTAAAATTCGTTGTCATCTCCCTGAACTACAGGGAAATCTATGTCTGTACCCTTAATAATAATCCTTCCCTTAACTTGGGGGTATTTTTTTGCTAATTCTTTTACATGGTTTGCGGCGGCTTGGGATTCTTCTTGTGTTTTTTCTTTTATTTTTCTATCAAGATAAGCTTGAGCTCTTTTTTCATCAGCCTTTCTTGTTAAATTTTTTATTTCTTCTTCCCTATCCTTGCTAATCCTAGATTTCAAAAACTCTTCCAGTCGTATTCTTTCCATATAAGAATCTATCCAAGCTTGGTTTACTTGGCTGGTCTTTTTTAAGATAGAGAAAAAACCTATTATGGCAAAAATCCATAATATGTAAGTATATTTCTTCTTCATATATGCTCCTGGCTTATATTCTACACTTTTCATCTCATTTCTCTAGAAAATAACAGTTTTTTTATGAAGTTTTTAAAAAATTAAAAATATTAATAAAATGACCACAAAAAAAACTTCCTAGAATTTAGGAAGCTTTCTCTGTTATTAGAAGCCTTTCGTATAGGTCTTCGTAAAATGGTTTAGAATGGCAAATCTCAGCTGTTAGGTAGGCCACAAAGGAAACTAGGGCTAGGACCAAGATATTTGAAAATGCCCCGCCAGTCATTTCCAAAATCAGGATAATGGCTGTAATTGGCGTCCTAACTATGGCTGAAAAATGGCCTGCCATAGCGATTAGGGATATGGCGTAGATCATTTCTTCGGGGATTAGACCAAGGTCAGCAAGGACTGAACCGTAAATATTTCCTAAGATTGCCCCGATTGCCAAAAGCGGAACGAGAGACCCACCTGAAAGTCCAATCCCAAAGGCTAGTGCAAGGAGTAAAATTTTTGCCCCGTACATATAAATAAGGGTGGCAAGTTCTTCATTTCCCTCGCTTGGTAGGTAGATTAATTCTTCGCCAGAAGCGTATAGCCTTGGGTCGATAAGTAAAACAAGCCCTGTAATTACAAAGGGAGCTAGATATTTTACTAATTCTGGTAAGGAAATTTTTTTGTAAATGGATTTTGAACCTATGACTACTTTGTTAAATAAAACTCCAGATAGGCCTGCTAGGATTCCCAAAATAACAATTAAGACCAAGGATTTTTGGTCTATATTAGCGAAGTCTGGTATATTTTCTAGGCTAGGATGGTCCCCAAAAACCAAGCCAGATGTGACTGTGGCTGAGATAATTGTGAGAGCTGAAGATAGGAAAGTAGAAAAATTATGTGTCCTAAAAATCTCCTCAACAGCGAATATCAAAGATGCCACAGGGGCATTGAAGGCTACTGCAAAACCTGCCGATGCAGCCGATCCTATAAATAAATTCCTATCAGTATTAGGAAAAAACTTCCCTACTATATCTCCAGCTAGACCACCAAGTTGGACTGATGGGCCCTCCCTACCGACTGTAAGGCCAGACCCGATTGTAAGGACTGATGCGATAAATTTACCGACAATGGTCTTCTCGCTTGATACATCGATAGTATCCTCCATCATGCCAGTCATAACAGGGATGCCGGAGCCTTTGGTGTTTTTATCATTTTTTAAAATAAAAAAAGTTACAAGGCCAATTCCTAATATAAGGGCCAAAAATATGACCTTATCAGTCTTTGTGTCTGTAAGCAAAAAACCTTCCATAAAGTGCGAAACAAAACCAATAAACTTTTTAAAGGTCCCTATCAAAAGACCTGTAATTATACCCAAAATAACAAAGGCAGGTAGGGCTTTAAACGATATTTTTTCTTTCATATATTCTCCTTTAATTTTACTATACCGAATTTTCCTAAACTTCATTAAATTTTTCCCAAATCTTATGATACAATGATATATGAAGAGAAAGAAAGGAAAGATATTTATGAAATATTTTAATTTTAAAGGAGAAAAAATCTCGAGACTCGGCTTTGGTTGCATGAGATTTAAAACCATAGGCGGCGACAATTCCAAGATTGACAAGGTCGAATCGGCAAAAATCCTCAAAGAAGCGATCGGAAAGGGACTTACATACATCGATACAGCCTTCCCTTACCATGACCAAATGAGCGAAAAATTTGTCGGAGAATTTTTAGAAGAAAATAATTTGAGGGATAAAATTTACCTTGCAAGTAAACTTCCATGTTGGCTAATCAAAGAAAAGGAAGATTTTTATAGGATTTTTAAGGAACAGTTAGAAAAACTAAGGACATCTTATCTGGACTTTTACCTCCTCCATTCCCTAGATATTAAAAGATTTAGACAAATGGTAGAATTGGGCGTCTTTGACTTTGTTGATGAACTAAAGGAAAAGGGCCTTGTAAAAAATATAGGATTTTCCTTCCACGATGAATACGAGGCTTTCGAAGAAATTATCAAGGCCTATGACTGGGATTTTTGCCAAATCCAACTAAATTATTTGGATATAAATCTCCAAGCAGGATTAAAAGGCTATGAATTAGCAAAGAAAATGGGGATTCCTGTTGTTATCATGGAACCTGTTAAGGGCGGCAGACTTGCAAATCCACCTTACGAAGTAAGGGAGCTTATGGCTGAATTTACAGACCTATCCCCTGCTCAACTTGCCCTTAAATTCCCTCTAAGCCTTGATAATGTAATGACAGTTTTATCCGGCATGAATACTAGCAACCAAGTTTCAGAAAATATGGCGATAGCAAGTGCAGATCCAAGATTATCTGAGAAAGAAATCGAATTTTATGACAAGGCGCGTGAAATTTATAAAAAAAGAGAACAAATCGCCTGCACAGCCTGCGAATACTGCCTACCATGCACAGTAGAAATCAACATTCCAAGAGTATTTGCAATGTGGAACAATGCCTATCTTTACGATGAGGCAGAAAAATCCAAAAAAGCCTACGAAGAATATTTAAAAGACGGAGTAGACCCAGAGGCTTGTATAGAATGCGGCAAGTGCGAAAACATCTGCCCACAAAGCCTAGAAATAATCGAAGGATTAAGAAAGGCTAATGAGTTTTTGAGCAAATAAGTAAAGTAAAAGACCCTACTGGGTCTTTTGTTTTGACTTATTGCTTGACAATGGATCTAAATTAAGAACTAAAATTGATCTACATAACCTAATTCCAAAGCCTTTCCATATAATTCCACCTTATTTTCTACACACAATTTTTCATAAATATTTTCTATATGATGGTATAAAGTTCGTTCGCTTATGAATAGGTCATTGGCTATTTGAGTGTTGGTTTTGCCTGTTATTAGTGCTTTTAGGACTTCTTCTTCCCTTTTTGTAAGGGGATTTTCAATGAGATTTTCATCGCAAGTCAAAAGTCCATCATTGATTTTATAAATTTTTTCGATTAAACTTTTAGAATCAATAGATTTTGATATATATCCTGCTGCACCTAGGTCTATGGCTTTTTTCTTGTAGATTGGGTTGGTGTAGGAGGATAGGATTATCGTTTTAAAGTTTACCTTTTTTGCCGATAATTCTTTTAGGACTTCAAAGCCAGAATCCTTATCTAAATTTATATCTAAAAGACAGATGTCATAAGCTTTTTCTTCGATTTTTTTAAAAAAATCTCCTGGCTCGCTTACAAAATCGCACCTGCTAATTTCTGTGCTTTCCATAAGCAAGGCCTTTAGACTTTCGCCAAAAATTTTGTGGTCGTCTAATATTATTATCCTCATTAATCGTCCCCTAACCTTACTAGAGTTTTCAATATTCCGTCCTTATAAATATATTTTATGGATCCACCAAGTGAATCTAGGAAAAATTTCATAAATAAAACTCCTCCCCTAGATTCTAAAATATTTCTATAATCTAAATATGTCGCCCCATCGCTTGTGACCCACAATACAATATCTTTACCTTCTAAGTCTATCTTATAATTAATTTTTCTTGCATTTGAGTGTTTGTAGATGTTGTTGATTAGCTCTTTTGTGATGATTAGAATATCCCTTAGGCTTTCAGAATTTTTTTCCTTAATATTTTCTGAAATATCAAGAGAAACTGCAAAATCTCTCCCTGGATAAAGGGTTTTTACGTCATAGAAAATACTCTTTATATTTTCTTCGAAATTCATATCGGTAAGAAAACTTTCCCTATAAGAAGTCATTATATATCTGGATTTGATTTCCAAGTTTTCGGCGATTGCCTTGGCCTTTTCAACATCAGGAGTTTTTAAGTTCAGATTATTTATTATCCCATAAAGATCTTGGATGATTTCATCGTGGATAATTCTGGCAAAGTCTTCTTGTTGGCTTGTTAAATACTCTCCTAGGTCAAAATACTTGACTGTTTTCTGGTATTTTTTTAAAATCATACCCGAAAGAATTGTACAAGTTAGGAAAACAAGAACAAAGCCATAGTAAAGATAAGATTCTTTGGCCATTGCATATGGGATAGTTAGCATTGTTATAGCTCCCAAAATACTAGTTAATAATATATAAGTAATGATTCCCTTTTCTCTTGATTTCATTTTTTCTCCTTTATATTTAGGATGCGATTTAATAAAAATCCCTAAGTACTTTTCACTTTTATTATATTTCCTAATTTTCCCTTGCCTATGGTAGTTTTCTGCAAAATTTCCGATAAAAAAGACCCACGAGGGGCCTTTTTGTTTTATACTTCTTCTGTTTCTTCTTCTGCTTCTATCGATTCAAGGTTGGCTTTGATTTGTTCATCTTCTAGTTCCTTGGTTTCGTAGTCTATTTCTACGTCGTTGTAGTATTTTAGACCTGTACCTGCTGGAATTAGTTTACCGATGATGATATTTTCCTTTAGACCTCTTAGGTCGTCAACCTTGCCCTTGATTGAAGCATCTGTTAGAACTCTGGTTGTTTCTTGGAATGATGCGGCTGATAGCCATGAATCTGTCGCAAGAGATGCCTTGGTGATTCCAAGGAGTTCTTGTTCGTAGGTTGCAGGCTTTTTGCCAGCTTCCTTCATCCTGTCATTTACGATATCAACTTCACGCCTATCTTGCAAGCTTTCTGGCAAGAATTCTGTGTCGCCTGATTCAATGATTTTTACCTTCTTTAGCATCTGACGAGCAATTACTTCTATGTGCCTATCGTCGATTTCAACACCTTGTTGCCTATATACTTTTTGGACTTCCTTGGTGATGTAATCTTGAACTCCAACCTTGCCAAGAACATCTAATACGTCATGTGGATCTAGGGAACCTTCTGTTAGTTGGGCTCCAATTTGAACTTCTTCGCCGTCTTTGACAAGGATTCTTGAACCAAATGGAATATTGTATTTCCTAGATGTGCCGTCAGCACCTGTGATTTCAACGTCAGTTTTCTTATCATTTTGGATTAGGGAAACTGTTCCTGAATTGGCTGCGATGAAGGCAAGTCCCTTTGGTTTACGAGCTTCAAAAAGCTCCTCAACCCTTGGAAGACCTTGAGTAATTCCAACGCCTGCGATACCACCGGAGTGGAAGGTCCTCATGGTTAGCTGGGTACCCGGCTCACCGATTGATTGGGCAGCGATGATACCAACTGCTTCTCCCATGTTGACGTGTTTGCCTGTTGCAAGGTTTCTACCGTAACATTTCGCACAAACACCTTGTTTGGCCTTACATTCTAGGACTGACCTTAGTTTTACTTCCTTAATGCCAGCTCCTACAATCTTATCAGCCAAGTCTTCGTCTATTACTTCGTCTTTGTGAACAATAATTTCGCCAGCTTCATCTTTGACATCTTCAAATGATGTACGGCCGACAATCCTTGTTCTTAAGTCTTCGATTAATTCGTTGCCGTCTTTAAATTCGTGGGCAATTACAAAACCATCTGAATGGCAGTCGTCTTCTGTGACGATAACGTCTTGAGAAATATCTACCATCCTACGAGTTAGGTAACCAGAGTCGGCAGTTCTAAGGGCTGTATCTGTTAGACCCTTACGAGAACCGTGGGTTGAGATAAAGTATTCTTGTACAGAAAGACCCTCTCTAAAGTTAGCCTTGATAGGAATTTCAATAATCTTACCATCGGCCTGACTCATAAGTCCACGCATAGCGCCTAGCTGTCTAATCTGGTTTGTAGAACCACGGGCACCAGAGTCCGCAAAGATCTTGATGTTGTTATCATCTTTAAGGTCTGCAAGAAGGGCATCTGTTACCTTGTTTGTAGTATCTTGCCAGATTTCGATTACTTTTTCGTATCTTTCTTGGTCGGTTATTAGACCACGTCTATAAAGTTTATCATACTTATCAACTGCAGCATCTGCCTCAGCTATTAGGTTCCATTTTTCTGCTGGAATCTTTACATCATCCATAGAAACTGTCAGACCTGATAGGGTTGAGTATTTATATCCTGTTTGCTTGATGTAATCTAGGACCTCTGCAGTCTTGATATTGCCGTGTTTTCTAAAGCACCTATCGATTATGTCTTTAAGTGTGCCTGAGTCAACAAGGGTATCTATTTCAAGTGAATATGAATCTTCTTTTCTATTTACATAGCCAAGGTCTTGTGGAATTCCTTCGTTGTAGATAAATCTACCTACTGAAGATTCTACAATCTTACCTGGGTCCATATCGTCTTTTTTGATTCTTACACCGATTTTTGATTGGTATTCAACAATGCCAGCAACTAAGGCTTTTTTCATTTCATTGGTTGATTCGAAAACCATGCCCTCGCCCTTGGCACCTTCCTTGATTGTTGTTAGGTAATATGCACCTAGCACCATATCCTGTGAAGGTGTGGTAATTGGCTTACCATCCTTAAGACCAAGGATATTGTTGGTTGACATCATTAGAAGTCTTGCCTCAATTTGAGCTTCGTTTGATAGTGGTAAGTGGATAGCCATCTGGTCACCATCGAAGTCGGCGTTGAAGGCGTTACAAGATAGTGGGTGAAGCTTAATTGCCTTTCCTTCTACAAGGATTGGTTCAAAAGCTTGGATACCAAGCCTGTGAAGAGTCGGAGCACGGTTTAGTAAAACTGGGTGGTCCTTGATGACTTCTTCTAGGACTTCATAAACTCTTGGATCTTTTTTCTCTACCATTTTCTTGGCAGTTTTGAGGTTGTGAGCCATTTCTTTTTCTACAACCTTGTTCATGATGAATGGTTTGAAAAGCTCAAGGGCCATCTCTTGTGGCAAACCACATTGATTGAATTTAAGGTCTGGACCAACTACGATTACAGAACGACCTGAGTAGTCAACCCTCTTACCAAGGAGGTTTTGTCTAAACCTACCAGACTTACCTTTAAGGAGGTCTGATAGGGACTTCATATTTCTATTAGAAGCGCCAGTTACAGCCCTGCCCCTACGACCATTGTCGATTAGGGCGTCGACTGCCTCTTGGAGCATTCTCTTTTCGTTTCTAACGATTATTTCTGGTGCACCTATATCAAGAAGTCTTTTTAACCTGTTATTTCTGTTGATAACTCTTCTGTATAGGTCGTTTAGGTCGGAGGTTGCAAACCTACCACCTTCAAGCTGAACCATTGGCCTTAGCTCTGGTGGCATTACTGGAAGGACATCTAGGATCATCCATTCTGGTTTGTTTCCACTTGTTAAAAAGGCATCTACTACTTCAAGACGTCTTGAAACTCTAACCTTCTTTTGGTTTGAGGATTCGTCAAGTTCTTTTAAAAGTAGTTGGTATTCCTTTTCAAGGTCGATGTTTTGAAGAAGTTCCTTGACAGCTTCAGCACCCATTGCTGCCTTAAATTCTGTGTCGTCTGGATATTCTTCTAGTATATCTTGGTACTCAGTTTCTGAGATTTCTTGCTTAACTGCAAGGTCTGTCGAACCTGGATTTATTACTACATAGGATGCAAAGTAGAGGATTTTTTCAAGTACTCTAGGACTCATGTCAAGTAGGAGTCCCATCTTTGATGGAATTCCCTTAAAGAACCAAATATGAGAAACTGGAGCAGCAAGTTCTATGTGACCCATTCTCTCACGTCTAACCTTAGACTTGGTTACTTCAACCCCACACTTTTCACAAACTACGCCCTTGTATCTCATTCTCTTGTATTTACCACAAGAACATTCATAATCCTTGGTTGGGCCGAAAATCTTTTCGCAGAAAAGGCCGTCTTTCTCAGGTTTAAGGGTCCTATAGTTTATAGTTTCAGGTTTTTTAACCTCGCCATGAGACCAGCTTCTTATTCTTTCTGGGGATGCAACTTTCATCCTCATCCCATAAAATTGATTTAATTCGCTCATAAACTTCCCTTCTCCTAAGCTTCGCTAGCTTCTTCTTCTGCCTCTGTTTCTTCCTTAGGGGCATTAGCCTTTGCAAGCAATTTGCTTTGGTTTCTAATCTTAGACGCATCTATCTTTTCTACTTGGGAGAACCTGTCTTGTTCGTCAATATTTTCCTTAAGCTCAACTACTTCTCCACTTTCATCTAGAAGTTCTACATCAAGAGCTAGTGATTGAAGCTCTTTTACTAAAACTTTGAATGATTCAGGTGTACCTGGCTCAGGGATATTTTCTCCCTTAACAATTGATTCGTAGGTCTTAACCCTTCCTGTAACGTCATCTGATTTTACAGTTAGGATCTCTTGGAGGGTGTGGCTTGCGCCGTAGGCTTCAAGTGCCCAAACCTCCATCTCACCAAACCTTTGACCACCGAATTGGGCCTTACCACCGAGTGGTTGTTGGGTTACAAGTGAATATGGTCCGATTGACCTAGCATGGATTTTTTCTTCTACCATGTGGTGAAGTTTAAGCATATACATAACGCCGACTGTTACTGGGTTTTCAAACTCTAGTCCAGTTCTTCCGTCACGAAGCTTAATCTTACCTGTTTTATTAACATAAGGAGCAATTTTCTTTGCTTCTTCTAATACTTCTTCGATTTCTGTATCCATAGCACCATCAAATACTGGTGTTGCTATCTTCCAGCCAAGTGTCCTTGCTGCAAGACCCATGTGAACTTCAAGGACCTGTCCAAGGTTCATACGGGATGGGATACCTAATGGGTTTAGGCAGATTTGAATAGGTGTTCCGTCTGGTAAGAATGGCATGTCTTCTCTTGGTAAAATCCTAGAAACAACACCCTTGTTACCGTGGCGACCACACATCTTATCTCCTACCATGATTTTTCTCTTGGTAGCTACATAAACTCTGATTACTTTATTTACACCTGGAGATAGTTCATCTCCGTCTTTTTTGTTGTATTCCTTAACATCAACTACGATTCCCTTTTCACCGTGAGGTACTTTTAGGGATGTATCCCTAACTTCTCTGGCTTTTTCACCGAAAATCGCACGTAGAAGTCTTTCTTCTGGAGATAGTTCAGTTTCTCCCTTTGGAGATACTTTACCTACTAGGATATCCCCACTTGCTACTTCAGCACCGATTCTAATTACACCATTTTCGTCGAGGTCTTTTTTCATATCGTCGCCGACATTTGGTATATCTTTGGTAATTTCTTCTGCACCAAGCTTGGTTTCTCTGGCTTCACATTCATGTTCTTCTATGTGAACTGAAGTTAGAACGTCGTTAATTACAAGCTCTTCATTAAGGAGCATAGCATCTTCGAAGTTGTAACCTTCCCAAGTTGTGAAAGCTATAAGGATATTTTTACCAAGGGCAAGTTCGCCGTTGTCTGTAGATGGACCGTCAGCTAAAACTTGGCCTTCACTTACTTCCTCATCCAATTTTACAATTGGTCTTTGGTTTATAGTTGTACCTTGGTTAGCTCTTTCAAATTTAAGAAGGTCGTAGGTAATTACATCGCCCTTACTTGTTTTTACTTTTATCTTATCAGCTGAAACGTAAACTACCTTACCGTCTGTCTTTGAAACAACACATACACCAGAATCTTTTGCAGCCCTGTGCTCAATACCTGTTGCTACAATAGGTGCAGCAGATTTGATAAGTGGAACTGCCTGACGCTGCATGTTGGCACCCATGAGGGCCCTGGTTGAGTCGTCGTTTTCTAGGAATGGGATTAATGAAGCTCCTACAGATACGATCTGTTGTGGAGAAACGTCCATATATTGAACGGAATCTCTTGGATAAATATCATTCTCACCCCTATAACCACGGCCAGAAACTCTCTCGTTTACAAACCTGTTGTTTTCATCTAGTGGTTCATTTGCTTGGGCTATGATGAAGTTATCTTCAACGTCTGCTGTTAGGTAGTCGATTTCGTCTGTTACAAGACCACCTTCCTTAACAACCCTATATGGAGTTTCGATAAATCCGTATTTATTAACCCTAGAATAGGTTGTTAGAGATGTGATAAGCCCGATGTTTGGTCCTTCTGGAGTCTCTATTGGACAAATTCTTCCGTAGTGAGAATCGTGAACGTCCCTTACTTCAACGCCTGCCCTATCTCTTGAAAGACCGCCTGGGCCTAGGGCAGAGAGTCTTCTCTTGTGGGTTAATTCACTCATTGGGTTAGTTTGGTCCATGAACTGTGAAAGCTGTGATGAACCAAAAAATTCCTTAATAACAGCTGTAACCGGCTTGATATTGATAAGGCCTTGTGGTGTTGCTATATCAGGATCTTGGGTGGTCATTCTTTCACGAACAACTCTTTCCATTCTAGCAAGACCAACCCTAAATTGGTTTTGAAGTAATTCTCCAACCCCTCTTACACGACGATTTCCTAAGTGGTCAATGTCGTCAGTCTCACCAACACCTTCAAAGAGGTTGAATTGGTAGTTTACAACTGCAAGTATATCTGATTTTGTGATGTGCTTTGGAGAAAGTTCTTTCTTTCTTCTTTGCATCATCTTTACTAATTCTTCGTCATTTTCAGCTTCTTCAATGATTTCAGTCATTACTGGGTAGTAAACTTTTTCGCTAAAGTCATCGAAGTCTATATCAAGGCCTTCAAGTCTATCAAAGGCATGGATATCAACGAAATTATTGCCCACGATTTTTAGGACAACTTCTTCGCCATCTGAATTTAATTTTCTAATGTCAACTGAAACAATACCAGAGTTTTCAATTGCAAGGGCGATTTCTTCGCTAATTAGGTCTCCTGCTTTTACAAAGATTTCGCCTGTTTCTGTATTTACAACATCTTCTGCTGCAACTTCGCCTGCAATTCTTGGGGCAAGGGCAAGTTTTAGGTTGTATTTATACCTACCAACCCTTGCTAAGTCATACCTTCTATCATCAAAAAGTAGGTTATTAATAAGGGTAGTAGCTGACTCAAGTGAAGCAGGGTCACCTGGTTTTAATTTTCTGTATATTTCTATTAGGGCCTCTTCACTATTTTCAGAATTTTCCTTTTCAAGGGTATTTCTTAAGTGCTTGGTATCCCCAAGGGCCTTTATAATTTCTTCATCTGTATCAAACAAAATGGCACGGACAAGGGTTGTAGCTGGAAGCTTTCTAGTCCTATCAAGTCTTACGTTTACAGTATGGCTTGCATCTGTATCAAACTCAATCCAAGCTCCCCTATTAGGAATAACTGTGGATGAATATTGCTTATCCCCGCTCTTGTCTGTTTCTTCTGCATAGTAAACACCTGGAGATCTGACTAACTGGCTTACTATTACTCTTTCCGCACCATTGATAACAAAGGTTGCAGAATCAGTCATCATTGGGAAATCACCCATGAAAACTTCTTGTCTTTTGATCTCACCAGTTTCTTTATTAAATAAAATAGCCATCACCTTTAGGTCTCTAGCATAGGTTAGGTCTTTATATTTAGCTTCTTTCAGGCTATATTTTGGTTCTTCGTCAAACTCATAACCTGTAAATTCTAGGCTTAGCTTGCCATTGTAGTCTTCTATTGGGGAAATATCTTCTAAGATTTCTCCCAGACCTTCATTTATAAACCACTCATATGAGTCTTTTTGAACTTTTAATAAATTTGGTAAATCCAAGACTTCAGGAAACTTTGAGAAGGACATTCTCTCTGTTTTCCCATATAACTTTTTATGATATTGGGCCATTCTTACTCCTTACTTTCTGCAAAAATAGGACAAATAAAATTTGCCTTTTGAGATAAAAAAATCTCGATAAATAGATTTCTAGCAATTGTATATTATACTCTAAAACAATCAACCTTCAAGATATTTATCAAGATTTCTCCTTTATTTTAACCTTTTTTCTAAACTTTTTTACATACTATCCAAATATGATATGAGTTTATTGGCATTTGTCAATGGTTAGAAGAATTTTTTCTCCCAAAATATAGACAAATTTTTAGGGAAAATAAAAAGTGACCTAGATATAGAAACGAAGACAATTTTAAGGGCAAAATCATTTTGATTTTTTCGAAAAATTCTTTCTATATATAAGTCCCTCCCTTTTAAACTTATTTCTATTATACGAGTTAAAAATATATAAACAATTCAAATTTTATGATATAATGTATATAATGGAGGACTTATGAAAGACTTTATAAAATTTTTTAGCATAATTACAGGATTATTCAGGTCTATAATTAGCATTATCTTGCTTTTTGCTATAGGCTTTGTAATCTTTGTTGACAACCACCTATTTCTAGCAACAATTGACCTTTTAGGCATAAATAATATTTCTAGCGCCATTATAAAACCCCTTGCCCTATGTATTTTAATCCTTGTTTTTGTGATAAATACAGGCATTGCTCGTTCGATTTTTAAGGCTGGGGAAAATGGTAAGGGCCATATGGCTAATGTATTTTTTGGCCTAATCTTTTTAGCTTGCGATGCTTTTCTCTACTTATATCTACGAGACAAACTCCTTTATATCTTAATCGGTTTTAATGGACTCATAGTTTTAAATTCTCTTATTGGCTTGATTGCCAAAATTAGAGGCACTTACAATACACAAGTCCCAGAAAAAAAGACCGAATATATTGAAGTAAAGACTGGTACCAACGATACCAATTCAAAAGATAATCCAATCAAACTTGATTTTAAGGAAGATGAGGATGTCAACATCATAAAAAAAGATCAAACAGAAGTTGATGGTAAAATTGTTTCAAAAACCAGCCAGCTTATCAAGGAAGATACAGACCTTAGCACAGAAGTAGAAACATACGAATCAGAAAACAAAGAAAATATTGTCAAATCAGAATCTAACGTATGTTCCAAAACCCAAGCCGAAAAAGATGCAGAGGAAAAACTCGCCAAAGAAAATCCTACAACTTTGGCAGACATCAAAGAAACAAATAAAAAAGTAAACAAAGTTGTTGAAGATATGGGTTCTAGCGAAGAGACCTACGACCCAGACCTTGCAGATGATTTCAAAAAGCAAGAAGAAGCAAAAATCTACGACAAGTCAAACTTTGTAGGAAAAGAAGACTAAGGGGGCTTTGCGCTCTTAAGGCGAAAGCCTTGGGAGCCAGCCCTTTTTAGGTACAAAAATTATAAAGGAGATTTTATGGACAAAACTTACCAAAGCCTCATCAAAGGCCTCTACCCAGATAAAAACTCAATCAAAGACGATCTTATCCTCTTAAATGCCCAACAAAAACTTCCTAAGGGAACAGAATATTTCTTTTCTGATATACATGGGGAAAGCGATGCCTTTTTGCATTTACTAAGGTCTGCCTCAGGTAATATCAGGGATAAAATCCAAAAACTATTCGGAGATACTTTAGAAAAAAAGGACCAAGATGCCCTAGCCCATCTTATCTACGACCCGGATTTGGTATTCAAATCCCTAAAAACAGAAGATAAGATTTCCAAAGATTACCTAACCATTACCATCCACAGGCTAATCAACCTCCTAAAGTTCGTTTCAACTAAATATCCAAAAGACTATGTCAAAAGGAAGTTTCCACAAAAATATAGCCTAATCCTAGATGAACTTTTATACACCAACGATTCTGAATACAACAAGAGGGCCTACTACGAATCCCTTGTTACAAATATTGTTAAATACGATGTTGCCTTCGATTTCATCAAGGTCATCTGCACCCTTATCCAAAGGATTTCTGTCGATAAACTCCACATAGTAGGTGACATCTACGACAGGGGTCCATCTCCACATATTATTATGGACGAGCTATTAACTTTCCCAAGTGTTGATTTCCAATGGGGTAACCACGATATAGCCTGGATGGGAGCCTGCGCTGGCAATACTGCCCTTATCGCAGCATGTGTTGCAGATGCTATCAAATATAACAACTTTGACATGCTTGAAGACGGCTATGGAATCAACCTCAGGGTCCTCTTTGAATTTGCCATGGAGACCTACGGCGATGACCCTTGCCTTTATTTTCAACCAAGAATTTATGATGATAATATTTATGACAATATTACCTTGGAAGCCGGAGCTAAGATGCACAAGGCAATTTCTATAATTAGGTATAAGCTTGACTCTGCCCTAATCGAGAGAAATCCCGACTTAAATATGGACGACAGAAACGTCCTTAAATTCATCGATTTCAAAACCATGACCTACAAGGGTGCCAAGCTTAAGGATACAAACTTTCCTACCATAGACCCAAAAAATCCTAGCAAACTCACCAAGGAAGAAAAAACTGTCATCAATATCCTCAAACAGGACTTTATGAAAAACGACAAACTCAACAAGCACATGGATTTCCTCTACAAAAATGGTGCCATGTACAAGATTGAAAACGGGTCCCTCCTCTTCCACGGCTGTATCCCTCTCACAGCTGAAGGCGACTTCCAGGAAGTCGAAATTGAGGGCCTTTCCTATAAGGGCAAGGGGCTGATGGATTATTTTGAAAAAGTTGCAAGAGAGGCTTATTACACAAACAACCTTAAGGCCAAGGATATGATGTGGTATTTGATAGGAGGAAAATATTCTCCAATCTTCGGCAAAAGCCAGTATTCCTATTTTGAAAATATTTTTATAGATGATAAGAAATTAAGAAAAGAATATCCAAATCCTTACTACGTACTTTGCGAAAAAGAAGAAATCGTTGATAAAATCCTAGATGAATTTAAGGTTGAAGGCAAAAGACGTAGGATCGTAAATGGCCATGTGCCAGTAATCACAGAGGCAGGAGAAAGTCCAATCAAGGCAGGCGGCAAACTCTATGTCATAGATGGTGGCATTTCCAAACCTTACCAGGCAAAAACTGGCATAGCCGGCTATACCCTAGTCTTTAACTCCCACCACGTAGCACTCGCCGAACACAAGTCCTACGAATCCATCACCAACAAAGTTTCATCCTACACCCCAAATATCAAGGAAGTAGAAGTAATGAACCCAAGGATGCTAAGAAAAGACACCGACAAGGGCAAGGCTAAAGAAAAGAAAATAAAGATTCTAGAGGAACTCTTGGACCTTTATGATGAAAGAGATGATTGGTAGGAAAAAACTAAACAAAAAATATTTTTACCTTGGATACAAAAAAAGAGAAAATAAAACTCGCTATTTCAGTCAAATCCTAATCATTGTTAGACTCAGGCTTGCTTGGAAAATAGCGAGTTTTTTATATTAATTAATTCGGACTATAGGAAGTCTCATAGTAGAACATATCGCCCCTGGCATAGGAGGTTGTGTATTCTATTAGCTTATCTTCCTTGTCATAGGAAAATCTTGTTATCTTTAAGGCAGCCGATCCGTCTTTTAGTTTTAGGGCTTCTGCGACCTTTTTAGTAAGGGATGATACTTGAAATCTTTCCCTCACATTGTATATTTTTGTGTCAAAACTTGTGGCAAATATATCATAAAGGGCAACTTTTTCTAGTAGGTCCTTGGTGATTTTATCAAACCTAGCGTAGGGAATGACTGTTTTTTCGTACATCATTGGCATATCGTCAGCCAACCTTAGCCTGTCAAAGACAATTACTTTTTCAATGCTAGGCTCATCAAAGACTTGCCTTTCCTTATCATTTAGGGCCCTCACCTTGAAATTTGTCACTATGGACTTTGGTGTTTTACCCTTTCTTTTTGTTTGCTCGGTAAAAGAATAATAATTCGATAAGTTTTCCCTAGATCTTTCCCTGACAAAGGTCCCCTTGCCCTGGATTTGATATAGAACTCCTAAATTCACAAGTGAACCCAAGGCATTTCTGACAGTTGTCCTTGAAACACCGTAATCCATGCAAAGTTGCCTTTCAGAAGGGAGTCTCGCCCCCTTTTCCATGGTTGATATTTGCTCTAAGAGCTTATCTATCAAATCTGAATATAGGCTTGCCATTATTTATATTCGTGGATTGTAACACCCTTTACAACCCTATTAACTGTGTGAGATTTTGAAGGATTATCTGGAGTATTGCCCACCCTTAGGCTTGTGATTAAGGAAATTAATTGGGCAATGACTGCATAACCAACTGTAAGATAAGCATCCATTAGGCCCTTAGATTCTAAGATAAATTGGTAGTCCCTATCCACATCTTCGTTTGTAACTGCGATAATCTTTGGAGCTATGCCGTCAGCCTTGATTTCATCAAGGATATCTAGGTCGTATTGTCTGGTGTAGTCATTTGCTGATACAAAGGAAACTACAAGAGTCTTATCGTTGATAAATGATTTTGGACCGTGTCTAAAGCCCATAGAAGAATCAAAAATTGTTACAACTTCACCAGCTGTTAGCTCTAGGATTTTAAGCCTTGCTTCCTTAGTAAGCTTGCCAAGTGGGCCTGAACCAAGGTAAGCAACCCTGTCAAAGTCAAAGTCAATTAATTTTTCAATTTCTTCTGCCCTAGCGTAGGTTTCTCTAGCAATGCCAGCTAATTTTTCTACTAGGTCTTTTTTGTTTTCAAGACTTGTATCAAAAATCAAAAGGCTTGCTAAAAGCATTGAGGAGAAGGAATTTGTCATTGCAAAACCCTTGTCATTGGTGATAGCTGGGTTTAAAAATACATAAGAATTTGGGTCATCTTTAAGGTTTACTGCAAGTTTGCCGTCGTGGGCACAAGTGATAGGTAGGTTATAAAAATCATCTACAATTTGCTCACCAAGCTTAACTGCAGCTAGACTTTCTGGGGAATTGCCACTTCTTGCAAAAGAAACCAAAAGAGTCTTCTGTTCTTTTTCGAAATGTAGGTAAGGTGCTGAAACTAAATCTGTTGTAGCAATTGATTCAAAATCAAAATCTCCATGGGTTTTTAAATAATCTTGGGCAATATTGCCTACATATTCGCTTGTGCCAGCCCCTGTGAAAATAACCTTGGTATCCTTATCGAAATTAGCCAAGAACTTTTCAATATCAGCCTTTCTTTCTTCATAAAGTCCGTAAACTTCCTCCCAAGTATCAGCCTGGGCAAAAATCTCCGTATAGGTATTCTTAAAATCTCTTTCTTCTAATTTATTTACATCTAATAACATATAATCCTCATAATTTGCCGATTTTAATAATTGGTAATTACCATTTCTAATATTATATGAGTAAAAATATATTATTCAATCAAAAAACCAGGATTTCTCCTGGTCTAAGTTACATTTTCACTACTTCTGGATATTCTTTGCCAAAGGTTTCAACGCTTGCTTTTTCTATTCTCACGTCTTCTTTTGGCCTATCTTGTCTGTTGGTCTTAGATTCTGCTATCTTATCTACCACGTCCATGCCCTCGATTACCTTACCGAAACCAGCGTACTGGCCGTCTAGGTGTGGGCTATCTTGGTGCATGATGAAAAATTGGCTACCGGCTGAATCTGGCATGAAGCTTCTTGCCATAGAAAGAACTCCTCTTTCGTGTTTTAGGTTGTTTTCAAAACCATTTATATTAAATTCGCCCTTAATAGCATAGCCTGGTCCACCCATGCCTGTGCCTTCTGGGTCCCCGCCTTGGATCATAAAATTTTTTATTACCCTATGAAAAATTAAGCCGTCGTAAAAGCCCTTATTTATTAGGGAAATAAAATTATTTACTGTATTTGGGGCAATATCTGGATAGAGTTCTGCCTTTATTTTTTCTCCATTTTCCATCATGAAAGTTACTATTGGATTTTTGTCTGTCATATTTCCTCCTAGTTTTTAAATGAATGTACTGGGGCTGGGATAAATCCTCCCCTAGAAATCATGATACTCGAATCTGACTCGCCCACATCTATTATTGGAGCATAGCCAAGAAGGCCTCCAAATTCGACCTGGTCACCGACGTCCTTACCTGGAACAGGGATTATCCTTACTGCTGTTGTTTTGTTATTTATAACCCCAAGGGCAGCCTCATCTGCGATCATGGCTGAAATGCTCGCCGCTGTGGTTTTTCCTGGGATGGCAATCATATCAAGGCCAACTGAGCAAACACAGGTCATGGCTTCTAGCTTATCAAAGCTTATCCAACCCTTTCCTGCAGCTTCAATCATAGCCTCGTCCTCGCTAACAGGTATAAATGCACCTGAAAGACCGCCAACCCTAGAACTTGCCATAATTCCGCCTTTTTTAACCGCATCATTAAGCATGGCAAGGGCAGCAATTGTCCCGTGGCCACCGACCTTATCAATGCCGATTTCTTGTAAAATCCTACCAACAGAATCGCCAATGGCAGGTGTTGGTGCAAGAGACAGATCAACTATGCCAAAGTTTTTATTAAGCTTCTTACAAACTTCTTGGCAAACTAATTCGCCCATCCTTGTGATTTTGAAGGCGGTTTTCTTGATTATTTCATAAATCTCATTTATTTTTAAATCTTCCTTATCAGAAATTGCAGCCTTAACAACTCCTGGTCCAGAAATACCAACGCTTATCACTGTGTCAGCCTCGCCAACTCCGTGGAAGGCACCAGCCATAAAAGGATTATCCTCAACAGCATTGGCGAAAACAACGAGCTTTGCACAGCCAAAGGCATTGTCGGTATTTTCAGCAAGGGCCTTTATAGTTTTTCCACAAAGATTTGCTGCGTCCATATTGATACCAGCCTTAGTTGAACCTATATTTATCGAAGCACAAACAAGGTCTGTCTCTGCCAAGGCCCTAGGTATGGACCTAATTAAAATCTCATCAGCAGGGGTCATTCCCTTTTCAACAAGGGCAGAAAAACCACCTATAAAGTCAATTCCAATATCTTTTGCCGCCCTATCGAGGGCTTTTGCAAAAGGAGTGTAATCATCAAGGTCAGTCGCCGCTGCGATCAGAGAAATCGGAGTGACTGATATCCTATTATTTACAATTGGAACCCCGTAAATCTGAGAAATTTCCTTGGAAACTTTTAGAAAATCCTTGCTCTCCCTGATAAGTTTGTCATAAATCTTATCGCAAGCCTTTTTGTAATCAGGATCAATACAATCTAAAAGACTAATCCCCATAGTTAGGGTCCTAATATCTAGATTTTCCTCATCTAACATTTTTATAGTTTCTAAAATATTTACCTTATCCATCTTAAATCCTATGCATTACGTCAAAAACTTCTTCGTTTTGTATCCTAATTTCAAGCTTAGTTTCTTTAGACAAGGCATTAAAACTTCCTGTGATTTCGCTAAAATCTGCATTCGCCTTGGTCAAATCAATATTGATCATGGCCACAAATTTATCTTCCATAATTGTTTGGCTCATGTCCAAAATATTGATATTGTACTTATATAAAACTTCTGTAACTTGGTAAATTATTCCCGGTCTATCTTTTCCTATAATTGTAAGTATTGCTTTCATAAAATCCTCCATCATTATTTTACCACTAATTTATTATATTAATAGAATAAAGGAAGAGATTTTCCTTTATTTATAAAATTTTCTCAAAGACCCCTATCTTCGATAATTTTTCACAAATTATTATAAAATTGCCAACAAAAAAAGCCCAGAATTTCTGAGCTTGTATTTTTTAATACCAACCGTTTCTTTGCCAGAAAGCTTGGGCATTTTCCCATGAGCCGTATCTTTGAGATACATAGTTGTCTGCTGCTGCTTCTTGTTCTGCTGGGCTTGCACCGTAACGTACTAGGGATGGGTTTAATTGGTATCTACCATAGTAGCCTCCTCTTGGATTGTAGGCTGTATAAGAACCGCCTGATTCCCTTTGAGCTATCCATTCCTTAGCCCAGTTTGTTGAGCCTTGGTAAGATTGGTTATTGTTTTGTGCTGGTGCTTGTTGTTGGGCTGGTTGAGCTTGTTGGGCCTTTTGAGCTGGTGCTTGCTTTGCTTGACTTTGTTGAGCCTTAGCTATTTCTTCGTTTTTCTTTCTAAATGTCTTTAGAAGGTTGTTGTAGATATAGCCAACCTCTCCGTCAACTTCTACTTTAACAAAACCATTATCAGCAAGTTCAAGAGCCTTGGCAACTGTACCCTTTTCTAAAACTTTGATTACTTCACTATCAAGGTTATCTTCTTTTCTGAAGTTTGTAGCAGAAACTACTTCTGTTTCTTCAAGAAGGTGGAAAAGGTCAGCTGATACATAAGCATCCTTGCCTTCAAAGTCGATCTTTAACCAACCATCTTTATTCTCTTTGATTTCATATTTTGCATCTTCATCGTCTATTAGGCCGATAATGTTATCGCCAAGCTTAGCTTCACTTCTAACATTTACTCCATTTGCTTGATTTTTGTTAATTACTGCGCTTGCTGCGTCTGCCTTTCTTGCTCCAAAGCTAAAAGCCGATGGGATTACTAGGGCTGCCGCTAGGGCGTATTTTGTAAAAAATTTCATTTTGTCTCCTTAAATCTATATAAATTTCTTATTTTTAAATTTATGTCTCAATCTGTAATAATAGTTACAAATTGATAACAATTCCTTATTACGATTTATAGTATAACTTTAAATTGTGTGGAAATTATGTAGATTTTATCAATTCTTACAAATTGTTTACAATTTTATTCAAAGCATTGATTACAAGCCTTTTCCTGAGGGCTTTCTCCTCCTATTACAATGAATTTTGTTGAGATTTTTTTATCAAAGATGCCTTTCTCACTAATAGAAGATTTTTTGCAACTTGTTATTAATTGTTACATTTAATTTCCGATTTGTAACTAATTTTGATTATCATTGGCATTTTTAAGTACAAAATAAACTTATTTCCCCAAAGAAAAGTCCCATAAATACATATATATTTGCCCATATTTTTCATATGTAGTAAAATTTACTTAAGCTTATTAATAGAAAGAGAGACACTATGAAAACTGTATACATCTTATGCGGAGGACCATCGAGCGAGCATGATATTGCCCTAAGAAGCGCCCTTAACATAGTTAAAAACCTAAATAAAGAAAAATACGACAAAAAAATTGTATATATAGATAAGGAAGGAAAATTTTCAGAAACTTTCACCAATTATGATCCAGCTGATGAATTTTCCTTAGTAAAAGAAATTTCCAAATCAAAACAAGCCTCAATTGCAGACTTCCTTTTAGAAGTCTCTAAAGAGGACCTAGAGAATACAATAATCTTACCAGTAGTCCATGGTACCTATGGTGAAGACGGAACTATACAGGGCTTTTTAGACGCAGTAGGCCTTGCCTATATAGGAAATGGCCTTCTTTCATCTGCTATTTGCATGGATAAGGTCACTTCAAATGACATTTTCGAAAAATCAAAGCTAAAACAAGCCAAGTACAAGTACTGCTATAAGGAAGACTTTAACGATGCCTTCATCGATTCCTGCATTGCCTATGTCGGCCTTCCTCTCATCGTAAAACCATCTGCGAATGGGTCTTCTGTGGGAGTTTCAAGGGTTGAAACTAAGGAAGATTTCAAAAAAGCAGGCCTTGAAGCCCTTAAATATGACAGAAAACTTTTGGTAGAAGAATTAATCGTTGGCCAAGAAATAGAACTAGCTGTCCTTGGAGATTCTGATAATATAGATGTCTCTGACCCAGCAGCCTACATCACCGACCACGTATTTTTGGACTGGGATGCCAAGTATTTCTCAAAATCAACCAGAGAAGAGCTTCCTTATAAGATGGACGAAGCTGATAAGGATAAGGCCAAAGAATTTGCCAGAGCTTGTTACAAGGCAGCAGGATGCGAAGGTTTTGCCAGAGTTGACATCTTCTATGGCAAAGATAGGGAATTTTACATCAACGAAATCAACACCTTCCCAGGCTTCACCCCTTCATCATTTTTTGCAAGGATGGCTATGGACCTATATAAGGTAGACTTTTCTGCTATCCTTGATATGCTAATTGAAGATGGTTTTAGGAGATCTAAGAATGATTGAAAAAACTTTAGGTCAAATCGCCCATATGATTGGTGGCGAAATTTGTGATGAAAAATTTTCTGATGTGAAAATCAAGGGAATATCCACTGATTCTAGGACAATTGACCCAGGAGAACTTTATATTCCCCTAGTTGGCGAAGTCTTTGACGGTAGGATTTTCATCAAAGAATGCGAAAGTAAGGGAGCTAAGGCCTTTTTTATAGATGACCCAGCAAAGATAAATAAAACTGTATCCATTCCTTATATAAGGGTTGAAGATACAAAAAAAGCCCTCCAAGACCTAGCGGCAGCCTACAGGGACCAATTAACCTGCAAGGTAATTGCAATCACTGGTTCAAACGGAAAGACAACAACCAAGGACCTTTTGCACAAGGTCTTGTCAGAAAAATATAAGACCCAAAAAACCTGTGGCAACCTCAACAACGATATCGGTGTTCCAAAAACTGTCCTAAGCCTTGATACCGACACAGAAGTGGCAATTATAGAGCTTGGTACAGATAATTTTGGAGATATTTCCCTAACAAGCCAAATGGTTAAGCCACATATATCCATGATTACCAATATCGGTGATTCCCATCTTCATAACCTAAAATCAAGGTCTGGCATCCTAAAGGCCAAACTTGAAATCCTTGAAGGCATGGATGATGACGGAATTTTTATCTATAATATAGACGATCCGACCATGGAAAAAGAAGTTCCAACTTACGAAATCAAGCAAAAAGTTCTTTCCTTTGGTACAAGCGATAAGGCGACTTTTAGAATCAATTTTGAAAAGTCAGGCCCAGCTAACATCCGCTTCTCCCATGGAGATGACCACTACCAAGTCCCTCTTATGGGCCAGCATAATATCTACAATGCAGCCGCTGTTGTAATGATAAGTCAAATGCTTGGTCTTGACAAAAAAACAATTGACGATGGCTTTGCCAAGGCAACCTCAACTCAAAATAGGACTGAACTTTTGGAATTTGATGGCTTTGACGTTTTGGATGATTCCTACAAGTCAAATCCCCAATCCCTTCTTGCAGGCCTTGAAACAGCCTATATGCTTCAAGGCTACAAGAGAAAGATTGTCTGCCTTGCAGATATGCTTGAACTCGGTGAAGAAGAATCAGAACTCCACCGCCAAGTAGGATCAAAAATCGACAGCAAAAAAATAGACTTTTGTCTATTTTATGGCCCACTGGCAAAGGAAATGTATGAGGCAAGCCTAGAAAATTTCCCTCCTAACAGGTCCCTTTACTTTGAACACAAGGATGAATTAATCGAGAAATTAAAATCTCTCGTCATCGGCGCAAGCCTCGTCTTTGTCAAAGGCAGCCACGGCATGCACATGGAAGAGATAATCGAAGCTATTAAGTATTTTAACATATGAAAGAGGTATCTATGATTTACACAGTAACCCTAAACCCTTCAATAGACTTATTTGTAGAAGTAGAAAAATTAAATCCTGGTTATAACAACAACATCAAAACCGAAAGGACCCTTCCAGGTGGTAAGGCAATCAACGTTTCAAGAATCCTTTCCCAACTGAAAATCCCTACAACAGCCACAGGTTTCCTTGGCTCTTACCAAGGACTTTTTATAAAAGATTGGCTAGAAAAAGAAGAAATCCTGGTTGACTTTGTTGAAATCAAAGAATCTAACAGAATAAATATCAAAATTTTTGAAGACAAAAAAGAAACCGTAATCAACTTCCAAGGTCCAACAATTTCCTCAGAAGAGGTCGAAGAACTCCTCTACTACCTCTCAAGAGTTAGGGAAGGCGACACCATCATCTTTGGTGGATCAGTCCCACCTATGGAAAACGGCGAAGACTCAGACATCTACGATAGAATGGTAGAAATCGCCAAAGCCAACGGTGCTTACTTCATAGCAGACGTTCCAAGCCAATATTTGATGAACATGATTGAAAGAGGCCCACTCCTTGTTAAACCAAACGGTGAAGACATCGAAGCTATCTATAAGGCCAAAATCGAAGACAAAATGGATTACATCCCTTATGGCAAGGACCTAATCAAAAAAGGCGCTAAATACGTTATAATCTCCTATGGTGAAGACGGATCCATGTTCTTTACCAGAGACGGAGTCTATGCAGCAAAACCAGTAAAAGACGGTAAGGAAATAATCAACACCGTCGCTTGCAGGGATGCAATGATAGCAGGCTTTGTCGGAACTCTTGTAAGAGATAATGACCCAATCGAATCCTACATGGTCGCAGTCGCTGCAGCAAGCGCTACAGCCAAAGTCCTAGATTTGCCAACCAGGGATCAGATCCTCGAAGTCCTCCCACTTGTTGATATTGATGTTATAGAATAAATGCTGATAGTCGTACTTTGAAACAGTATAAGCAAAATAAATATGACCCTAGGAGGTCTTGGAGATTAATCCAAGGCTTGCTAGGGTCTTTTGTGATTTAAAAATCTCTTTTTTTGTAAAATTTAATGGAAAGTGTGATTGAAATTGTAAGCATAAGGACAACTAGGATACAAAGCCCAATTATAAGCATCCTTTGATTTTCTAATACAAAGTTAAGGATTGGCCCAAAATCTTTTATAAAATATCCTAGGGCCATTCCTATTATAGCAATTATAAATATCGGCAAAAATTTAAAAGTCTTTGCCTTGATATAGCCGGATTTAAAAAATATCGGATATTGAACAGAAATAATTATTGCATACAAAACAAAGTTAATACCAATAACCATTGACATATCAAGGCCTATTAGCATGTTTTTTATTAGTGAAACTATAGCATAGATTGAAAATCCAAGTAGACTAGCCACTATAAAAATCAAGCCAGCTAATATATACCTAGCTATAACTACCTTTTTGGAACCTATAGAAAAAATCTTATATAAGGAATCAATCCCTGAATTTTCTCCAAGCAAAAATAGATTAGATGAAAACATTACTGCATAAAACAATATCATTGGTAACATTCCCATAGGAGATTTCATAATAAAGCTATTATAAAAAAATATAGCTAATATTATGATTAAATATTTCAAAGTATAATAGGGTTTCATTGAAATTATATCTAGTTTAATTTGTTTTCTAATATCCATTAGATTCTCCCATAATAAATCATTATTTGATCGATTGTTGGCACTTCTGCCACCAAGTTATCATCTTCCTTATAATCTTCTCTTAAGATTAGGGCTTCAAAATTAACTTTAGTTTTCTTTTGCCCATAAATTTTAAGGTTTTTTATTCTTTCATAATCTTCTAGTCCACCTTTAATTAGTAAAAATTTGTCGTAAAGCTCATCCTTTATGCCCTCAAAAACAATTTTGCCTTGGTCTATAAAGACGATATAATCAGCTATCCTATCAAGGTCCTGAGTTATGTGGGTGGAAAATAGGACTGTATGATCAGGATCTTCCATAAAGTCTAAAATCATATCCACAAGTTGATCTCTCATGGCTGGGTCAAGGCCGCTTGTAGGCTCATCTAAGATTAGGATTTTTGCGTCATGAGAAAGGGCAACCGCAAGCATTAATTTAATTTTCATTCCCCTTGATAAGTCAGAAACTTTTTTCTCTCTTTCAAGTTCAAATTTATTAAGATATTCGTAATATACCTTTGAATCCCACCTATCATAGCCTATAGCCATGGCCTCATTTACCAAATCCAAGGTCCAGTCCTTGCCCAAAAATGAATCGTCCATTACAAGGCCCACGTCCTGAAGATAGGTCAAATCATTAATTTTTTTACCATCTAGGAAAATTTCCCCATCGTAGTTTATAAGCGACAAAAGAGCCTTGATGGTAGTTGTCTTTCCCATCCCGTTTTTACCGATAAATCCTGTTACAAAGCCTTTTTTAATGGCAAAATCATTTGGCCCGAGTTTAAATTTTTCATAAGATTTGGCAAGATTTTTTGCCAGTATTTTATCAGTCATTAAAATCTCCTTCATATAAATATTCTAAAAGTTCAAATAAATCACTCTTTTTCATTTCAATATCCTTTGAAATCCTAAGGGCCTCTATTAGCGCTTCTTCGAGTTTTTTCTGTTTTTCTTCAAGCCTTAGATTCGGGTCTTCCTTGCCAACAAAGGTCCCCAGACCTTGACGAGATTCAATAAAACCTTCGCCTTCAAGCTCGTCATAGGCCTTTTTGACAGTCAAAATCGAAATAGAAAGTTCTCTGGCAAGATTTCTCACAGAAGGGAGTTTCTCTCCTGCTTTTATATTTCCCTTTAGAATTTCATCCCTAATAGCATTTTTAATTTGTTCATAAATAGGAACTGCCGACCCATTTTTAATAATAATCTTCAATGTATTTCTCTCCTCTATAACAGTATATAACAGCTTATAACACTTGTCAAGAAAATCTTTCTTATCTATAAAAAATAAATAAAAACCTATCTCTACTTGAATTTTAATCAAAGAAAAAAGATCCAAATAAGGATTTTCCATATTTGAATCTTTTTTATTATTTTAAAATATTAGAACTCGTACTTAGCTTCTAGTTTTTCTAGGATAGTGTCAGCATTTTTTACAAGGCTTTCTGACTTGGCGATTAGGTTGATTAGGTTAGTCTTAACGTCCTTGACACGTTCTGGAGCTATTTCCAAAAGTAATTTTGCAGCCTTCACTGCCACAACATTTTTCTCACGAGAAATTCTTAGATTTTTGTAAGACTTAAGCACTTTTTCACTTGGCTTAGACTTCTTTTCTGTTTTCTTCTCTGGTACAATTTTGTAATCTAAAGATTTTGAATGGCTTGGTTTCACACTTGGTACCAAAGGTTTTTTACTAGCTTCAACACTAGCTTCGGTTTTATCCTTATTCTTATCTATTGTTAGGCTTCTCTTACCGTCTTTTTCTTTTGTACCATTTTTCTCTACTTCTCCAGTTTTTTCATTTTTGATTATATAGGAAACTGAGTCTAATTTTCCATCTAGGGATACTTCCGCATAGTAGTTGCCATTTTTGTCTGATTCTGTAAAGTCTTGTGAGTATTCTTTACCCTTACCATCCTTAATCTTTACTTTCCAACCATCTATTTTTTTATCTGGTCTGTGGTAGTTGATTCTAATGATTGTTTGGTCTATGGCAGTAGCTGTAAATACATTGTTGGTTTTTGATACTATATAATTTTCTTCTTTTTTGCCATTTAACCATTTTACTTTTTGTTTAGGGTTTGTTGTTTTTACATTTGAAGCGAAGATTGTACCAACCAATGCTATTTTCTCTTTAGATGCATCAATATCCGGTTTTGCCTTGTACTTATTGAATAAACGATGACCCTCATTATTCAATTCATCTTTAACACCTTTACCAAGATAAAGTTCTATATCGATTGCACCTTCAGGTGTGTTGGTATTTGTTGCAGGTGTAATGACTTCAGATACGTATAGTTTGGTGTCTACTTGTACTGATGAATCATCATTGAAAGTTACCTTGACCTTTCCATCTTTTGATATTGAATTTCCGTCTTTAAATGACGATGCGTCCTTTGAATTTCTGTCATCTAAATTTGCTACATCTTTAATATTGGCTAAAGCATTCCTCACATCAATGTCAGTATTTACATCGTCTTTTTTAGATGTGTCAATAGCATCTACCCACTTAAAAGCATCACCTTTCCATACCTTGATTGGTTTAGTTGGTAATTGTTTGTCTTTAATAAGGTCTTCTATTTTTGGTTTTGAATGCCATGAACGTTCGTCTTTAGACCTTATCCAAACTTCATTTCCATTTCCTAAATCAAAAGACCTATCTCTGTTATCATCCTTAATCCAATTTGAATTATTTCTTTTGTCAGCTATTATATAGTTTATTTTATTAACACTTTTATGAACTTGGAATTCGAAGTAAGGTCCGTATTCATCTTTTTGTGAAAAGTTATATTCCTTCACTTCATTTCCATTTTCACCATTGTACCAAATATATAATACATATTCGGATGGGTATTCTTTATTGAAATGAACTTTAACTGTTTTCAATTCTTGCTGATTTTGTCGACCAGGTTCTTCTGCATAGACCTTAGTAATAGGTGTAATTGTTGCACCGCCCAACATTAATAGGCCAAGGCTTAGGGCACATATTTTTATAATTTTCCCAGATTTTGCTTTCATTTTTCCTCCTTATGGGAACGATTTCGTTATATTAATATTAATTATATTCTATAGCATATAATTTGTCAATCAAGCACATTTATAATTCGCACAAAAAGAATGCTCAGGGTTCATTCCTAAGCATTCTTTTAAGTTATCCTTATTTTTTATCAGCCTCAATCAAATTCTTAAGTCCCTCAATCCCCACTCTTATAGCAAGGTCGGTGTCGTGGATTACTGGATTTGGGAGATTTTGCTTTTCTCTTTCTTGGTTGGCTACTACCAAAAAGCATGAGCCGACTCTTACTTTAAGGAAGCTTGCCACTACAAAGAGGGCTGCTGATTCCATTTCGCTGGCAAGTGTTCCTAGCCTTTTCCAGGCTTCCCACTTGTTTGTAAGTTCGTAGGAGACTGGCATGGAGTCCGCTTCGTGTTGGCCGTAGAAGGAGTCCTTGCATTGGACAACGCCCACATGGTCTTTTGCACCCAAGGCTTCTGCCCCTTTTTTTAGGGCAACTGTCACCCCAAAATCTGCCACAGCTGGAAATTCGATTGGAGCATACTCCTTGCTTGTTCCTTCTGCCCTGATGGCAGCTTGGGCTATTACTATGTCTCCGCTTTTTACATCTAGATCGATTCCCCCGCAAGTACCGACTCTGACAAAGGTGTGGGCTCCAAGTTTAGCAAGTTCTGTCATGGCAATAGCTGCTGATGGGCCGCCTATGCCTGTAGATGTGACTGAGACTTTTTCCCCATTTAAAAATCCTGTATAGGTCACAAATTCACGCCTGTCGCCTACTTTTTTTGGATTTTCAAAATAGGCAGCGATTTTTTCACATCTTTTTGGATCACCTGGCAAGATTACGTATTTACCAATGTCTTCCGCTTTTAAGCCTATGTGGTATTGTCTACCGTCGTCTGAATATTTCATATGCCCTCCATGAGATTTTCTATTAAGTCTGCCACGGATGACACGCTAAAATTACAGGCCTCTCTTACAGCCTCATTTGTGACATAATCAAGAGTGTAAGAAAGTGGCGTATTTTTTAGAAAATCAATATCGTTGTAGTCGTCGCCTATGGCAATAATTTCTCCATCATAGGAATAAAAATCCTTGATAAAATCTATTCCTCTTTGCTTATTTATACCCTTTTTGACCACATCTATAACGCCAATAGAATAATGAAAATCAAAGTCTTCTGGGAAATGATTTGGTATTTGACTTTCAGAATAAATAGCAAGAGCCATTATGGATTCATTTATATTTTTAAGATCATTTTCCTTGGTACTTTCCGTAAAAATCGCCATTTGATTAGGAATTTCTTTGCCATAAAAATTTAAAAATTCCCTAGCCTTTGCTTTTGAAATAGTTGCCTTAAAAACTTCTATCAGTTGCCCCTTATCTTTTACAAAAATATGACCACCGTTGTTGCAAATTAGGGCATCAGGATTGATTTTTCCTTCTATTAGGGGATCTAAACTCGCAATAGACCTGCCTGTCACAATAGCAAAAAGATTCCCAGGTTGCTGGAAATCTTTTATTGCTTTTATGTCTTCTTGGGAAATCTTCCCGTCTATAAAAATTGTCCCATCAAAGTCAGATGCCAAGATCACTTTTCATCCTCTTCGATTTTAATATATTCTATGCCATTTTTCTCGAGAAGTTCGACCGCATAATCGTCCATCCTGTAGGCATTTCTGTAGTAAATTTTTTTGATACCCGCTTGGATTAGAGATTTTGTGCAGTTTAGGCAAGGAAAATGAGTCACATAGCAAATTGTGTCTTTGACTGAAATTCCTTCCTTGGCACAGTACAAAATGGCGTTCATCTCGGCGTGAATGGTCGCAATGCAGTGGCCGTCCCTCATTGTGTGGCCAATCTCATCGCAATGAGCATTGCCCTTGATCGATCCGTTATAACCTGTGGAAACTATCCTATTTTCGCTATTTACAAGGACACAACCAACATAGGCCCTGTCGCAAGTGCCACGCATGGCAACAGTTTCTGCCAGCCTCATAAAATATTCATTCCAACTTAATCTATCTTTTGCCATAGCTCTCTCCTAATTAAAATTTAAGTCTTATCCTAAATAGGATATCAAATAACTTGTAAGATATCAAGAGGGAAAGGGCGTAGGCTAAGATTCTGAGGATAATATTTCCATCGCCAGAGCTTACTAGGCCAGCTATTATAACAAAGAGGATTGAAGTTAAGGATAAGATTCCTGCCCACTTACAAATTTGTGATAGGACCTTATTTTTAACCATGTAACCAGATCTTTCTGCAGAAGACCTGCCTATTAGGAAGTAAGTTCCAAGGGCGATTATAAGGGCCACTACAAGTCCCGCCCAAAGGGTTGGAGTCTTATCAAAACTTGCATTTAAGAGTGATAGGAAAACTTGTGCTGCCGGGCTTAGGCTTCTTTTGAAATTATAGTAGGCATCGTTGAAAGTTCCTGGATAGGTTTCTCCAAATATTCCCAAAAAGGAAAATATTATAAGTTTAAACCATTCTACAAAACCTATGGCAATAATTCCTAGACCGATGTGACCAAGGAAGTTTCCTGCCAAAAGCCCTAAGGATACACCCACAAGAGATGCTGACACAAGGGAAATCATTGATTTCATGAGGAAGATTCCGATTTTTGCAAAACTTGCTATTTCTGAAAATACTGAGCCCTTAATTGTAATGGTCACCATTAGGATATTTATTATAAACAAGGCGAGTCCAAAGACTAGGGCCACCCCTACTTTCATCAAAAATTCCCTTTTCTTTGACCAAGGAAGCATCCTGGTGAAGTCGTAGTAGTTTAGGGATTCTTCGATAGATGTAAGTCCCATTGAGATTATCATGATAAAGACAAGGGATAGAGCCATAGAGCTTGTAAGCTTTTCTGTCATATCGATCTTGTAGGAATCAAGTTCTTCCATGACTCTCATAAATTCTTCGTAGGTAGCTTGTTTATGCCAAAGGTCGTATTTGTTGAGTTTTTCCATATATTCTTCATCATAAGACCTTTCTTCTTGATATTTTAGCTTATATTTTTTGGAATAAGCCTGGGCAGTTTTTTCTGCATCTTTTAGATATTTTTCATCAATTTTTTGGTCATCTGAATGAGCTTTTTCTTTGCCGAGATTCCTTTCCATTTGCCTTACATTATCTGTAACCCTAAAGGCATCCCATTTTAAATTGCTTTTGACCTCAAGAGTATTGAAAAGGGTGAAGAAAAATCCTAGGAGGATTAGCCATATTGCATATCTTTTCCAAGTTAGTTTGAGTAATTTTCCAAAGTCTTTCATATTTCACCTCCCTGTTCCATATAGAAGTAATCTTCTATCTTAAGGTCTAACATATCGTATTGGACAACTTGGTCGTCTGATAAATATTCGCTTAAAAGCTTATCGTCAGCCTTAATTAAGATGACCTTAACCCTACCAAGAGAAGATACAAGGACAGAATTATCTGCCAAAGCCTGTGGGAGTTTGTCTTTGACAACAACTTGGACCTTCCTGATATTTTTGGTATCCACACTTGTATTTTTGAGCTTGCCGTCCTTAGAAAGATATAAAATCTCCTCGCAAACTCCAGTCAAATGGTCTAAGTCGTGGCTTGAGGCAAGGACAGTTCTCCCTTCTTCCTTGGCATCTAAAATGTAAGAAAGAATCAGTTTTTTATTCAAAACGTCCATACCGTCAAGGACCTCATCAACTAGGAGGATATCAGCCTTTGATGCAAGGATGGTAATCAATCCTAGGAGGTTTTTTTGTCCCTTCGATAAATTTCTAATATTTTGGTTTGGATCAATTTCATTTTTGTTTATTTCAGCAAAGAAATAATCACTGTCGAAATTTTCATAGCTTATTTTGTAAAATTCTGGCAGGTCTTTTGCCTTATAAAAGCTAAAATAATCAAATCTGTCTGGCAAAAATCCTATGTGGGAAATGAGTTTTGGATTTTCGCTTAATTTCTTCTTATCAAGGGTAAATTCTCCTCCATCCGCCAAATATATCCCGCAAAGGATTTTAAGGAGGGTTGTCTTTCCTGACCCGTTCCTGCCGACTATACCTGTTATTGTCCCTGGCTTAAGGCTAAAAGAAACGTCTTTTAAAACCTGGTTTTTGCCAAAGGCCTTGCTGATATTGTTAACTTCAAATAACATCTATCTCACCTTCTACTTTCTCATACAATTCGATGATTTCTTCCTTGGAAATCTTAAGGAAAATGGCTTGGGATATGTCTTCTTCAAGCTTTTCCAAAAATTCGTCCCTCTTTAGGTCGATTTTTTCGATATTAAGCTCAATCACAGTCCCTATGCCCGGTTGGGTTTTAATAATACCTTGGTTGGACAACTCTTTAAATGCCTTGGAAACTGTTGTTTGGTTGATCAAAAGGTCTTTGGATAATTCTCTTACAGATGGAAACTTATCCCCATTTTGAAGGTAGCCTGCCGCAATGGCAAGCTTGGTTTGCTCAACAATCTGCATATAAAGAGGAGCCTCCGAATTTGGATCTAATTTAAACATCTTAACTCCTTACTGTTTGGTCATACACCATACATCTTGTATTCATTATATCAAGGATTGGTCTTTTGTCAAATAAAAAAGGCCAGAATAATCTAGCCTTAGTTTGATTTATAAAATTTTTACCAATTGCAATTACATCAGAGGGGCAAATGGTTTTAGGATTTTGCCTGCAATTTTAGTTGAAGTTTTCATATTTATGACGTCCTCGTCTGTCACAAGTTTAGAAACCGCAAAAAATTCGTCAAAGTCTTCTTTGATTGTCACTAGGCTCTTTGATTTATAAACCAAGACCCCGCATTCAAAGTTTTGGTAAAGGGCCCTGTAATCTAAGTTGATTGTCCCTACTACACCAATTTCCCCATCGGCCATCCAAGTCTTTGAGTGGACAAAGCCAGGAGTGTATTCATAAATTTTTACCCCGTATTTTAAGAGTTCTCCATAGTGGTTTTTAGCCAAGGTGAAGGCGACTTTTTTGTCTGGTATATGAGGAATTCCAAGCCTTACGTCGACTCCCTTCTTTGCCGCACTTTGGAGGGCTGAAATTATCTCATCATCAACAATGAAATAAGGGGTCATGGCATAAACATATTCCCTGGCGTTATTTACCATGTCTAGGTAAATATTTTTGCAAAGGCGTTCGTCATCTGTTGGATTATCTGCAAAAGGAATATAGTAGCCGTCTTCTTTTTGGGCAGTCACATATTCCAAATATGGTCCAAAGTCTTCGATGATTTGATCTTTTTTGGAAGCATTCCACATGGTCAAGAAAAGAACAGTCAAACTTTCTACAGCCTCTCCCTCAACTCTCAAACCACAGTCTTTCCAGTGGCCAAAACGCTCGTACCTGTTGATATATTCATCAGCTATATTTATTCCGCCTGTATAACCTACCTTGCCATCAACAACCATGACCTTCCTGTGGTCCCTGTTGTTTAAATAGGTTGAAACAATTGGGTACATTTTGGAAAATACCCTAAACTTTATTCCAAATTCTTCCATTTCCTCTTCGAAATTTGAATGAAGCCTGGTTATTAGGTTTGATCCATCGATCAAAAGCCTTACTTCAACGCCTTGGTTGACCTTTTCAACCAAAAGCTCAAGGATTGTCCCCCACATATAACCATAATCAAGGATGAAAAACTCCATGAAAATATAATCTTTGGCATTTTTAATATCTTCTATCATGGCTTCAAACATTTTATCCCCTAGTTTGAAATATTGGGATGTGGTGGATTTATAAGTGGAGAATCCGCCGATGTTTTTAAGATAGGTAGAAAGATTGATAAATCTTTTATCCTTAGTAGCCATGAGTTCCTTATGAGTTAGGGACCTTTGGTGGTAAATTCTTGATGCCACTTCAAGGTCAATTACCCTCTTGTGTTCACGCCTATAACCAATTTTGAAATATGCCATCCAAAAGGCAATAATAGCGAAGGTAGGCGCCACAAAGATAAAAAGAGACCAAGATAATTTCATGTAAGGGTTCATATCGTCAATATTTAGGATTACCATCATCATGATAAAACTTAGGATAGACGAACCTCCGAAAAGGTAGTATTGGTTGATGCCAAGGTACCTATAAAGGCTAATTAGGATAAATATTTGAAATAAAATCATAAAGGCAAAAAGTCCTGCCCTTGAGAATATCAGTGATCCCAAGCCCTTCTTAGTCTTCTTGACATATTTATTTTCTTTAATTTTATTAACAACATTTTTTGCTTGCTCGTTCATATTATTACTATACTTCTTTAAAGTTAGATATCTTTAAATATTTGACTTATTATTTCAAATCAATAAAATAATGCCAAGGAGTTTTAGATGAAAAATGTACTAATTTTAAATGACTTCGTATCCAAGGGGAAAATCGCTGCAAGGCTAATGGCTCCAGTCCTTTCCTATATGGATTGTGAAGTTTTTTTGCTGCCAACAGCAATGATAGCAAACAACTTTTCCCTAGGTGGAAATGCTTTTTATAATATAGATCCCTTTATCAAGGAAAGCCTTGAAAACTGGGAAAATTTAGGCATTAAATTTGACCTAATATTTATTGGCTACATAGAAAACGCCAGCCAAAAAGAAATGATAAAAGATTTTGTAAAAAATCTCGATTATAGACCAAAAATTGTATTTGACCCAATCATGGGCGATGACGGTGCCCTTTATCCAGGCCTTGATGATACTAAGGTCGCAAACTACAAGGACTTGGTGAACGTCGCCGACATCATAATTCCAAACCAAACTGAAGCGGAATTCCTAGACCTAGATATAAATAAACTTACAAAAAATGGCAAAAAAATTATAATCACATCTGCAAATAAGGATGGAAAACCAGCTGTTCTTTACTATGACGGAATGGAAAATCCAATTTTCTATGACAAGCAAAACATAAAAGTTGGAGGCTCTGGCGATCTCTTTGATGGACTTTTTATAGGCTATCTTTTAAAAGATTATGAGATTTCAAAAGCAATCGAAAAAACTTGCCAGGATATAATTAAAATCATGGTCGCAAATGAAAATAAAAATCCAGGAGCTATTGAAATAAATATTGAAAAGTACCTGACTTTGATAGGAGTCTAGGATGGAAAGGAATAGGAAAGCTTATTTTAAAAAATCCTTATCCATAGCTTGGCCGGCAGTCCTTGAATTTTTCTTTGTGTCAATAGCTGGCTTTATCGATACCTTCATGGTTTCAAGCTTGGGACCTGCTGCAATAGCTGCAATTGGCCTTACAATCCAGCCAAAATTCTTATCCCTTTCAGTCTTTTTCGCCATAAACGCTGCAGTTTCAGCTTTAATAGCCAGACGCCAGGGCGAAGGAAAAAGGGATAAGGCCAACGTAACCCTTACAACCGCCCTCTACATTATGGTATTTTTTGTAATATTTGTAGACTTGTTAATGATACCTTTCGCCGGGAAAATCCTAGAACTTGCTGGATCAAATCCTGAAACTCACAAATTAGCCTACGATTATTACATGATAATAATGATAGGACTAATTTTCAATGCCCTATCCATGCTCATAAATGCAGCTCACAGGGGCTGTGGCAACACTCAAATTGCCTTTATTTCAAATATGGTATCGTCAGTTGTAAATATCAGCCTAAACTTTTTATTAATTGAAGGTAGGTTTGGCTTTCCAAAAATGGGAGTCAGGGGTGCAGCCCTTGCGACAGTCTTAGGAACTGTGGTCGCAACTATCATGTGTCTAATATCTTTAATTGATAAAAATTCTTATATGAATTTTAGGACCATGGCAAAAAACAAATTCAAATTCTCTATGGAAATTGCTGGAGAAATTAAAAACCTAGCCGTAAACCTCTTTGTGGAAAATATTTCAGCAAGGATTGGCTTTATGATTACAGCAATCACAGCCGCAAGGCTCGGTACAGAGGCCTTTGCCGCCCACAATGTCGGTATGAACCTCCTTGGCCTATCCTTCTCCTTTGGTGACGGTATGCAAGTGGCTGCTATCGCCCTTACTGGAAACGCCCTAGGGGCAGGCCACAAGGACGAAGCTCTAAAACTCGGAAAGTCTTGCCAGGAATTAGGATTTATATTTTCGGTAATAATATCCTTGATAATGATATTTTTCGGCAGAAATATATTTTCTATATTTTTTTCTGAAAATCATATACTTGACATGGGTGTTCTAATTTCAAGGTTTCTTACAATAATTGTCCTCCTTCAGATCTCACAAGTTATCTATGGGGGTTGCTTAAGGGCCGCAGGTGATGTAAAATATACGTTAGGAGTTGCACTTGTGTCTGTAACCTTTATCAGGTCCATAGTAACTCTTATCTGTGTTAATGTCCTTAACCTAGGACTTGCCGGTATCTGGATTGGTATCCTATCTGACCAGGCATCAAGATTCTTGAGTTTAAGACACAGATTCAATTTAGGAGAATGGGTACACAAGAAAATATAAAAATATAGGAGGGTACTATGAAAAAATTATTTTCTCTATTAGCTCTAGCATTAGTGCTAAGCGCATGTGGTAACTCAGCTGACAAGAAAGCAGAAGAACCAACAGAAACAACTACAAAAACAGAAGCTCCAGCAGAAGAAAAAGCTGAAGAAAAAGTAGAAGATGCAAAAGATGCTAAAGAAGATGCTGACAAAGCTGAAGAAAAAGCTGAAGATGCTAAAGACGAAGCAAAAGACGCAGCTAAAGATGCAGCTGAAGAAAAAGTAGAAGAAAAAGTAGAAGATAAAAAAGGTAACTAATTTATCTTCACTAAAAGCCACTCACAAGGGTGGCTTTTTCTTTTTGTATGTAGTATAATGGATTTGTATTTGGGGAATTAGCTCAGCTGGGAGAGCGCTTGGCTGGCAGCCAAGAGGTCAGGGGTTCAAGTCCCCTATTCTCCACCAAATAGAAAAATCCGAGGCCTTGACCCCCGGATTTTTTTCTCTTATAAAATTTTTTCAAACAAGCACAAAATAGAAAGGTGTGAATATGAAAAATATCAAACTCTATCTCCCAAAAGAAAATGAATTAGACTTTGCCAAAAATCTCCTAAAAGATCCTGCCACCATGGCCTACAACAAGGGTTATGATCTGCCTTTTTCTGGCTATGATAAGGCAACTTGCACCATTACTCATGACCAGGCTTATTGGGAAAAATGGTACGAACTTTATTTTTCAAATCCAAGCGAGTATTTTTACGCTTATATTTATGACAAAGATTTAAAGGCCTTTGTAGGAGATGTAAATTTCCATCCTTCAAAACTTAATGATTTCACAAGGGATATAGGAATTGTGATTAAAAACGAATTTAGGAGCCAAGGATATGGAAAATTAGGACTAAAACTTTTAATCAAGAAGGCTTTCTCCTATGATTCTATAAAGGCTCTTCACAATGATTTTGAAAAAGAACGTGCTTTCGCTTTGAAAATCCATGAGGATTTAGGTTTTAAAATAATTAATGAATCTGATGGAATATTGTATCTTGAACTTGAAAAAAATTCGAAACTATCCGAAAATATAAAACTGTAGAGCCATTAAAATCCAATAAAAATTCAAAAACAGAGCCAAGGTCAACCTTAGCTCTGTTTTTTACATATCCATTATTTCCATCTTGTCTAGTTCGTCTTTTTGTTTTTCTTTTTGGTTGTAGTACCTATATATTAGGTAGAAGATTATGGTAGGAATGTTGGCTATTACCAAAGTTGTAAGGACTGCTGGCCAAACATTACCATCAATATCTGGTATATTTAACATATATATAATTGATATTATAAAAGAAATCCCTGGTAGGATTAGGCCTGCCCTTCCCTTTATGTGTTTACATATAAGAATTTGCCCAATTAAGGGTAGGAACAAAATAAAAATTGTTATTAATAAACTTACTCCGGCTAATCTCATTTTCCTTCTCCTTCTTTCTTGTATTCTTCAATCAAAATCTTGGCTGCATCTAGGGTGATTTTCCCGTCTATGGCCATCGATTTTATCAGGCTTACATAGGACTTATCTTCCTTATCTGATAGTTTTATTTTTTCAATCAGCCTATCAAGCCTTAGCCTCACTGTTGGGTAGGAAACCCCGTAGATTGCTGCCATTTCCTTTAAAGATCCCGATTCTAGGATAAATCTCTTGATAAAGTCAATTTCACTGTCATCGAGATTTTCAATCCATTCTCTCTTATCATTTCCCATGGCATCCTCCTTTGTTAATACCATTATAAACCTAAATAATATTAAAGTCAACTTAAGTTTTATTAATAATTATTATAAGCCAATCCTAAATAATATTTTGATGAATAATATTTCCCCTTTTGGGTTATAAATAAAATAAGGAGGATATTATGAAATTTTTACACACAATGGTTAGAGTCAAGGACCTTGATAAGTCCTTTAAGTTTTATACAGAAGAATTGGGTTTTGTAGAATCAAGAAGAAAGGAATTTCCAGAAAAGAAATTTGACCTGGTCTACCTAAAACTACCTCAAAGCCCTGATTACGAACTAGAATTAACATACAATTACGACCAAGAGGAAGGCTACGAAATCGGCACAGGCTATGGCCACATCGCTATTTCCCACCCAGATATCAATACTCTTAGGGACAATTTGATGGGAAAAGGCTACGAAGTTACCGAAATTAGAGGTCTTACACCAAATTCAAATAAATATTTCTTTGTGACTGACCCGGACGGCTACAGGATTGAAATTATTCAAATGGCTGACTAATCCACAAAAATCCGGACTAGGAATTTTAAAACGAATTCCAAAGTCCGGATTTTTTTATCTTTCATTTTTTCCCTAATCTTGCCTATTTTTTCTTTGACCATTTTCAAAGGCTAGGATATTGTCAATGGCAATTCCTAAAAGCCTTTCCCTCGTTTCAACAGGTCCCCATCCCATGTGTGGGGTTAGGATTATATTTTCATAGGTCAAAAGTGGGTTGTCATCGTTAATTGGTTCGGTTTTATTTACGTCAAGGCCTGCTGCAAAAATTTTTCCAGAATCAAGGCCAGCCATCAGAGCTTTTTCGTCAATCAAACCGCCCCTGGCTGTATTTATTATAATAACCCCATCTTTCATCTTTGATATTGCTTCTTCGTTTATAATGTTTTCAGTTTCCTTGGTCAATGGTAGGTGGAGGTCTATTATATCAGCTTTGGCGTAGATTTCATCAAGACTCATGTATTTTACATAGGCCTTGGCTTCCTCATTCTCAGTGCGATTGTAGGCCAAAACTTCCATGCCCATGGCCTTATAAATTTTTGCCGCTGCAAGGCCAATCTTTCCAAGACCCAAAAGTCCGACGGTTTTCCCATACAATTCTATGAGGGGATAGTCACCAAAATACCAAAAACCAGCCTTTTTCCAGCGACCAGATTTAACTTCCCTGTCATGGTGGCCAACTCTCGTTGTGATTTCAAGCAAGAGTGCTAAAGAGAATTGAGCCACAGCCTCAGTCCCGTAGGCTGGAACATTAGTCACTGCAATTTTCAAATCTTTGGCGGCCTTGGTGTCGATATTATCAAAACCAGTTGATAAGACCCCTATATATTTCAAATTTGGAAGATTTGCCATTATTTCCCTAGTAATCTTCACATAGCAAACAAGCAAAATCTCCGCATCCTTGGCTCTTTTTATGATTTCTGCCTTATCATTTGGACATTCTTTATAGACTGTAAGATTTCCTAGTTTTTCTAATTCTTTAAAAGAAATATCCCCTGGATTTAGGGGTTTAGAGTCAAGAATTACAATATTTTTCATAAAAACCCTCCTCTAGGTTTTTAAATTCATCTTCGTTTAGGCCATAATCGCCAAGTTCAAAACGGCCTAGCCTGTGAAAATCAGAACCTCCTGACATTAAAAGATCAAGTTTATCTGCAAAGTCTCTTGCCCTTTCAAAATCTCCGCCCTTCATCCTGGAGTGGTTGATTTCTATGGCTCTAAGTCCCATTTCCTTGTATTTTTCAATCTCATCCCAGTTGTCATACTCCTGAGGATGGGCAAGGATTGATAGGCCACCGTCTGCATTTACAGCCTCTATGGCATCTTTTACAGGAATATAGCCCATGATCCTGGCAAGGTCGTCGGTGGTTTTTTCGTGAAAAATATCCTTAAAACCGACTCCTTCCATCCTTTCTGGATATTTTGCCTTCATGGCCCAAAAAATATCTGACTTATATATTATCGAATTTTTTGCAAAAGTTTTTAGATAGGCGTAATCCAGTTCAAAACCATCTTCCACAAGCTTTGGCAAAAGAGAAAGGTGGTAGGCTTCTCTTTTTTTGTTGGTAATAGCATTTAGTTTATCAATTTCTGGTGTTTTTTCAGGCAAAAATAAGCCTACGATGTGGACTTTTTTATGAGAATCAAAGTCATAGGCAGATATTTCAAGTCCCTTGATTAGCCTAATATCAAAGTCTTTGCCTATTTCCTTTATTTTTTCAAAATGATCTGCCCTGTCGTGGTCGGTTATAGCCATGGTTTTGATTCCTGCCCTCACAGCCATTTCTATTACTTCTTTTATATCATAGTCACCATCAGAATATGATGTGTGCATGTGTAAATCTGCGTATTTCATATTACCTCTCAATATTTATAATCTATATATATGAACAAAAAAAGGGACTGTTTTTTAACAGCCCCGTATTTTTATTTGTTTGGAGTCAATTTTACTGCTGATGTTAAAATATCTGAATATGTGTAAGATATTGTTCTTTCAACATCAAAGTCATTGTTGACCTTAACTGTAAACACACTTGGAAATGCACTTACAATGACACCTGTCTTAGTTTTTACTCTCTTCCTGCCCATATCGGCCTTAAGGATTACTTCCTTACCAACCGAATTTTCTACTTCTTTTCTAATATCGTGAACTGATCTTTGTGCCATTTAATCATCCTTCCATTTGATACTTGTATCATTATACTTCCAGATGATGCTTTAGTCAAGAAAAACTATTATTATACACTAGCTAAAACGAATGTCAAATATTTTTCAAAGTTTTTTAATTCCTAGTAAATGCGTAGAAATCAATAACTTAAATGTGTTTAAAGAATCCTAAATATGCCTTGTAGGTTTGGTAGAGGTCGGCTTTTGAAATTAATTCTAGAGGTGCGTGCATGGATACCACTGGAGTACCGCAGTCAACTACAGACATACCGTATTCTGCAAGGATATAGGCGATTGTGCCACCGCCACCTTGGTCTATTTTGCCAAGTTCACCTGTTTGCCAAATTGCGTTTTCTTTTGCAAAGGCAAGCCTTACTTCAGATAAATATTCGCCGTCAGCATCGTTTGAGCCGCCCTTGCCACGTGAACCTGTATATTTTGTTAGGGCCACACCATGGCCAAGCTTAGCTGTATTCATTGGTTCTGTTGCGTCAAGATAGCCAGGATCTTCTGCAAGGGTTACGTCTGCAGAAAGGACCTTAGAAGATCTCAAAGCTCTCTTTAGGCTAACAATATTGCCCTTTCCTTGACCTTCTAATATTTCAAGGACCATATCTTCGAAAAATTGGCTGGTCATGCCTGTTGCACCAACAGATCCGATTTCTTCCTTGTCAACATATAGGCCAACTAGGGTTTTTTCTGGTGTATTTTCTCCTGCTTCAAGGATTGCCTTAAGGGAAGCAAAAGAACATACCTTATCGTCGTGGCCATAAGCCATAATCATTGACCTATCAAAACCAACGTCACGCGCCTTAGTCGCTGGAACTACGTTTAATTCTGCCACCATAAAGTCATCTTCTTCAAGACCATAGGTTTCCTTTAGGTATTTTAAAACATTTTTCTTGATAGGATTTTCTTTTTCATCCTTAAGAGGAATTGATCCTACCATGATGTTGAGTTTCTCACCTTCTATTACTTCGCCCGCCTTCTTTTGGTTAAGGTCAGCTGATAAGTGGACTAGAAGTTCAGAGATGAAAAATACTGGGTCATCTTCCTTTTCACCTATTGATATTTCAACTTTTGTACCGTCTTTTTTAAAGGCTACGCCAACTAGACTAAGTGGAATATTTGTCCATTGGTATTTTTTGATACCGCCATAATAGTGGGTTTTTAAATAAGCTGCGTGACTTTCTTCAAAAAGTGGAACTGGCTTAAGGTCAAGCCTTGGGCTATCTAAATGGGAACCAACAATAGTCATACCTTCTTCAAGGTCCTTAGATCCAAGGACAAATAAAGCCACAGCCTTATTCCTATTAATAGCATAGGCCTTAGCCCCTGGCTTTACTTCGCCAGCTCCTATGAGGTCATCAAGTGGCCTAAAACCAGCCTCTTCCGCTCTTTTAATAATTTCCTTAACAGCCATTCTTTCTGTCTTAGACTTATCCATAAAGTCAAGATAATCCTTAGAAAAAACGTCCAAATCTTTAAGCTCTGCCTCAGTCAATTCAAGCCAGGCAGATTTTCTAATATCTTCCATACTTCCTCCAATAAAAAGGGAAATCTTCCCTCGATGTTTTTATACAATTACTATACTTGTTTATAGGTGATTTTTAATAGAAAAAAATCGAATAAATGATAAGATTTATCTCTTTAGCTCAAAATTGGAAGATTTATGTCAATAAAAAAGGCAAGCAGTTTTTATTCTCCGCTCGCCTTTTTTGCAAAAATTTCCTAATACGTTACTTTTATTTTCAAGAGATAATCCTCTTTTTTATCCTTAAATAACTTATCCACTTCATCTACATTTGCCCACTTTAATAAAATTTCTGAAGTTTCTCCACTTGCAAGGTTAAGCACAAATTTTTGCACAGCAGCAGAAGGACCCTCGACCATATTTTCATCTTTTATTGGAAAATCAATCCTACTATAAGAAACTAAATTCATATATTCATTTTCATCAAGGGACCAATAATTAATAGGAAGATATTGGGGAAGTGTAATTTCAACAATATCCCTATCCCCATCCATATTAATTTCAATTTCAGAATCCCTATGTGATTCTCCTACCAGTTCTAGAGGATAGGTTTTGTCGTTGATCATTACAAGATTATTTTTGGGATACCCTTTATCATCCAAAGGAAATTCCATTTCTTTGTTCTCTGACACAGGCTCTTTGCTACAACTTGTCAGTAAAAACATAACAGAAAGCAAAAAGGAACCGATCAAAATAGTCAAAACTTTCTTAAAACTCAAAGACTTAGAACAATTCATAAAACCCCACCTTTCTTTATTTTTCAATCCCCAAGACTTTACAATATTGTTATCAGCTTTAGGCTCAAAATAGTTTTCTTGTCCATATTTTTATACCCAAATTAAAATACGTCCAATCCCTCATACTGATAATTTTATAAAAAAAGAGAAAGCACAGATTTTTCCGTACTTTCCTTTTATAATCATTTATTAAATTAACTTCCAAATATTTTTAGCATATGCCACTGGGTCTTCAATTTCTAGGCCTTCTATGAGTCTGGCTTGGTCTAGTAAAAGTCTTGCTATCATTTTTGCCTTGTCTTTGTCATCCTTGTAGGCTTTTTCTAAGAGGTCGTAGGCCTTAGTTTTTGTGGAGATTTCTAAGACTTTCTCTGCCTTGATGCCGAAGGCGTTTGGTTGGTTTTTGAGGGTCTTTTCCATCTCTATTGAGACTTCTCCTCTTTCCTTGATTAGGGATGGGACGTCTTCTAATTTGTCAGTGAAGGTCACATCTACCACGTCTTCTGGCATGACTTCTTTGATAAAGGATATGATTTCGTTATCCTCTTTGTTTTCATCATCGGATGTTTCTTCTGCTGTGATTGATTTAAATTTAAGTCCTTCGTATTCGCCTAGCATCTTGATTAAAAATTCGTCAAGGGTCTTATCTAATAATAGAACGTCTTTGTCTTCATCTATCATTTTAAGGGCTGGGGAAGATTTGATTTTTTCAATGGATTCACCTGTGCCGTAGTAGATGAATTCGGCTGTTGTTGGGGCAGATTCCTTGTATTCTTTTAGGCTTATTAGCTTATCTTCCTTTCTAGAATAGAAAAGTAAGAGGTCTTGTAAGTCTTCCTTATTTGCTCCATATGATTCGTAAATTGAAACCTTGATAGAGTCGGCAAATTCTTTGTAGAATTTTTCGTAGTCTTCCCTTTTTTTCTCCATCATTTCTTTAAGGTGGGCGTTGATTTTCTTGTTGATTTGCTTTGAAATTACCCTTAATTGCCTATTTTGTTGGAGGGTTTCCCTTGAAATATTTAGGGTAAGGTCGTCAGATTCTACCACACCTTTTACAAAAGAATAGGCATCGTCAAGGATCTCATCGCAGGAATCCATGATTTTAACCCCGTGTGAGTAAAGCTCAAGGCCGATTTGCCTGTCTTTTGAATAATAATCGAAAGGTGCCTTTTCTGGAATATATAAGAGTGCCCTAAATTCAACCAAGCCTTCTGCCTTGAAATGTACCCATGAGAGAGGTTTATCAAAACCAAAATGACTTTCTTGGTAGAAATTTATATAATCTTCGTCTGTGAGGTTCTTTTTGTCTTCCTTCCAGATTGGTTTGTCAGAATTGAGGACGGTCATATCCCTGTAGTCTTCGTATTCTGGCTTATCTTCAGGTGAACCTTCCTTAATTCTTGTCTTGGTGATTTCCATCTTGATTGGATATCTGATATAGTTTGAATACTTACGGATAAGACCTCTAATTGTGTTTTGATCTAAATAAATATCGTAATTTTCATCTTCTGTATTTTCTCTCAAATGAAGAATTACATCAGTACCAGGGCTTGCCTTGGATGCTTCCTTGATAGTAAAACCGTCTGCATCTTCGCTTTCCCAGATATAGGCCTTTTTAGACCCGTGTTTTTTGGATAAAACCTCGATTTTTTCTGCAACCATAAAGGCAGAATAAAAACCAACACCAAATTGGCCGATTAGGTCCTTGATATCTGATGAGTCAACAGTTTTCCTAAAGACTTCTGTTCCGGATTTGGCAATGGTGCCGAGGTTTGTGGCAAGGTCTTCCTCATCCATTCCAATACCTGTATCCCTGATTGTAAGAGTCCTTTCTTCCTTATTTGGGATAATTTCTATAAAATAATTGTCCTTATTTGTAGTTGTATCAGACTTTAAATCTTCATAATATAACTTATCTAAGGCATCAGATGCGTTTGATATAAGCTCTCTTAAAAATATTTCCTTGTTGGTATAAATTGAATGGATCATAAGATCCATGACTTTTTTGGCTTCCGCCTTAAATTCTTGTTTCATATCTAATCCTCCTTGAGAATTTTTAATAAAATAAATTAGCAGTCTATGTGTTCGACTGCTAATATTATACTTATATTTACTTTTCTTGCAATTATCCCAGATATTTTATGTTTCCATAAAGCATGACAAAGGCTGCAAATAGGATAAAAATATGCCAGATGGCATGGTTGTAAGGTATTTTTTTGACCCCATAAAATACAGCCCCTATTGTGTAAAATAAGCCACCTAGAACTAGATACATGAGATAAGACATACCGATATACTTATAAATTTGATAAAGTAAAAGGACTGAAATCCAACCCATGGCCATATAAATTATCATGGAGGCCTTGCCTATCCTATCTTCCTTGCCGGTCGCAAAGGCAATTATATTCATAGAAATCCCTGTGATTGCCAAAATCCAAATTATTACAAAGATAATTATGGCAAAGGTTGATTTTAGGCCGATTAAGATTATCGGTGTGTAGGATCCAGCGATTGTAAGGTAGATTACTCCGTGGTCTATGGCCCTAAAAATCGTACGGGCGAGGGGATTTGTCATTGAATGGTAGAGGCTTGATGCTAAAAACATCAAGGCGATGGCAATAAAATATATAAGCCAGGCCATGAAGACCACTATATCCCCAGCTTTGTAGGTTGAAATTACAAGGGGTAGGAAAAATATTAGGCTTAGGATGAAACCCAAAAGGTGGGTTGATATATTTAAAAATTCTTCAGATTTAGAATATTTAATTATCCTCATTTCTAACCTCCCTAATTAGGTCAACGACTTCTTTTTGAAGTTTCAGTCTTTGATTGATTAGATTTTTCTTTTCCTTTTCTATCCTTTTATTTTCCTTTATTGTAAGTATAACAAGGCCAGCTAAATAGCCAACAAAGATAAGGGCTAGGCTCTGAGTTGTGGAAAGTTTTATAAGACTTGCGATTAAAAATCCTCCTAGACCAGTTGCAAAAGGCCCTACAAAGAGCCTCGCAAAGCTAGGCCTTGCTCCCTCGTTGATTTTGTTATTTATAGCTAAAAGTTCTTTTTGTTTTTCTTTTATTAATTCTTTCTTATCCATAATCCCTCCTATACCCTAGTATTTTACTTTGATTATTTCCCCTTTGGTAGTAAAATGTTTATATATGAAAAAGGGGGTTAATATGACCGAAAATACTCAAGACAAAGTAACTATCACACGTGATATGATAATAGGCGATATAATCCAAGCTAAACCTGAAGCTATCAACACTCTTATGATGAGTGGCATGGGCTGCATTGCTTGTCCAACTGCTCTTTATGAGTCCCTTGAAGAAGCTTGCATGGTTCACGGCATGGATCCAGATTATTTGCTTGAACAATTAAATGACTAAGATTTTAGTCTTTCAAAATCGTCCCGAGCTTAAAGCTTGCGGGCGGTTTTTTTGTTTAATATTCCATAAATTTCCTATCGTCATTGAGGTCAAAAAGTAAATCCAAATAGGATTTTTTATATTTTACGAATTTCCCCTTGGAAAGAAGGTCTAAAACCTCAGCACGACTTGCAAAACGTGCGTCCTTAACTTCTTCTTTTTGTAATTTTAAATCATTAATATTTATATTTTCCCTAAGAAGAAAAAAATCATCAAAACCCTGGTCGAAATTGGCAGTTAATATTGGCCTTATACTTGTAAAGTCAAAGTCAATTCCCAACTCTTCCCTTAGTTCCCTCCTTGCTCCCTCAAAGGAATCTTCACCAGCCTGGCAGGCTCCCCCACAAGTCAAATCCCAAAGTCCTCCCATTTTCTTAGACTCAGCCCTTTGTTGGATTAATAATTCTCCCTTGTCATTAAAAATTAGGATATGAACAATTAATCTTAGACCACCGTCAGGAATTTGTTCATGTCTTGGATAGGTTTTGCCTGTTCTTTTCCTGTATTTATCATAAATATCTAAAATTTCCATAAATTCTCCTAGCAAAAAAGCCTGCCACAAATGGCAAGCTTATTTTTATGCTTTTATAATTGCAGCTGTAAGCTTTGGTATTACTTGTTTTTTACGAGATAGAACTCCCTCGGCATTGATAGTACCGTTTGGAGTTAAGTCTCCAAATTCTTCCTTGATATCGTCGTAATATTCGCCAACAACAAGGAGTTCAGACCTTTGGTTAAAGATGTCTGTTAGGACAAGGACAAAGGTATCTTCGCCTCTTTCCTTGATTTTAGCTGCCATTTGCTTTTTAAGTTCGTCCATAATTGGCACTAGTTCTTCAGGATTCATAGTGAAAACTTGGCCAACTCTGACATTGGCATCACCGATTGTAAAGGTCTTGATATCACCTTCTATAAGGTCCTTGGCAGATTTTCCCTTAAGGGAAGTGCCTGCCCTAAACATCTTGTCGGCAAATTCTTCTGGGTTGATGCCTGCAATCTTGCTCATCCTATCAAGTATTCTCTTATCCGTGTCGGTTGTGGTTGGTGACCTAAATAATAAAGTATCGGAAATTATTGCCGCACAAAGTATGCCTGCAATCTCCCTTGATGGTCTAATGCCTGATTCTAGGTACATTTCGCTGATGATTGTGGCGGTTGATCCAACTGGTTCTGCCCTAAAAAATACAGGAGAAGTTGTGAGTATGTTTGCAACCCTGTGGTGGTCGATAATTTCTATAATTTCTGCTTCATCTATATCATCGATTGATTGGTTTCTCTCGTTGTGGTCAACAAGGATTAGTTTTTTCTTCTTTGATGAAATCAAATGGTACCTAGAAATTGAGCCTACGACCTTTTTGGTAGCGTCAACTACCGGATAGGACCTAAACCTAGATTTGGCCATGGCGTCTTTCACCACATCAAGGGTATCGTCAGTTTTAAAGTAAATTAAATTCTCAGTTGTCATTACCTGGCTAACTGGAATAGTCATTGGCAAAAGCCTTGAAGTCATAAAAGTGTTATATTCTGTAGAAATAACTGCCACCTTGTTTTCCTTAGCAATTTCAATCACATCATCACTGAGGCCTGTCCCATTTGTAAGAATCAAAAGTGAAATATTTTGCTTTAGGATAATGTCATAATCAGTCCTATTACCAGCTATAACTATGTCTCCCTCGGTGAAAATGTCTTTTAAATCTTCCTTGCTGCCACCCATGGCAAAGACCATCATCCTGCCAGGAAAGCTTGGGTCATCTTCCCCAAGATAAATAATTTTCGCTGCCAAAACATCAATAATATTGTCAATTGGAGTGTGGGCACGGCCTAAAATCCTATCGTCCCAAACATCCATGTATGATTTTGTAATATTTGAAAGTGAAGCAATACCAACAATTTCCCCGTCATTATCTACAACTGTTAGGGAATTTGTAGCTCCTTTTTGAAAGGTGTCCCAGGCCTTTCTGATTGGAATAGTAGGGTCGATGATTGTTCCCTTATCAAAAGATAAATCACCAACAGTAAGTTTCATAGATTCCTTGATTTCTGGTGGTTTTACCCCAAAATAATCGAGGACAAAACGGCTTTCTTGAGAAAGTTTTCCAAGTCTAATTGGGATAGCCTCATATTCTCCAAGCCTATTTTTTAAGTCAGCATAGGCAATGGCTGACATAATTGAGTCTGTATCTGGCTTTTTGTGGCCGGTTATATAAACTGTTTGTCTCATTTTTTCCCCCTTTTAAGAAAATTCTACCTTGAGCATTTCTAGTTTGTACCTATTTATCTGAACTACTGTAATTTTTATTCCATCTGCTTCAATAGCATCTCCAAGTTTTGGAATCCTACCAAGATTATCAATCAAAAATCCACCTATGGAGTCGTTTTTGATTTGAACTAGGTCTGTATCAAAGTAATCGTTAAAGTCATTTATGTGAATAGATGGGTTAACCAAATATTCCTTGTCATTAATCTTAAGAATTGATTCAAGGTGGGTGTCGTACTCGTCTTCAATCTCTCCTACAAGTTCTTCTACAATATCTTCTATGGTCACAATTCCAGATGTTCCCCCATATTCATCTATAACTATGGCAAGTGAAACATTTTCGCCCCTCATAGACTTAAAGAGGTCAAAGATGTGCATATTGTCATAAACATAAAAGGCAGGTCTTATCATCTCTTCGATATTAAGAGCCTTATCTTCTGCAATAAAAGCAACTATATCCTTCATGTGAAGGATACCGATGATATTATCAATGTACTTGCCATAAACAGGTATCCTTGAGTGTTTGCAATTTTTTAGGAAATCTTTAAGTTCCCTATCTTCCATATCGACAGCAATTGCTTCCATATTTGTTCTTGCAGTCATGATATCTTCAACGTCAGAGTCACCAAATTCAAAAACATTGTTTATAATCTCTGATTCTTGGTCATTTATGACCCCTTGTTCCTCAGAAACATCCACAATAGTCTTAAGGTCTTCTTCAGTCACCAAATCTCCCTTTTGGGTATTTTCCCCTATAAGAAGCCTGGTCAAAAAATTTGTAATAGCTTGGAGAAAAAAAGACATTGGTTTTAAGATAAAATCAAAAAACTTAATAGGTTTTGCAACCTTTAGGGCAACCTTTTCTGATGATGAAGAAGCTATATTTTTAGGTGTCACTTCGCCAAAAATTAAAATTGTAAGTGTTAGGACAATAGTTGAAATAATAGCACCTGATGGACCAAAAAGATCTGTAAAAAATATGGTCGCTATTGTTGTAGTTGCAATATTAACTATGTTATTTCCAATCAAAATTGTAGTTAAAACCTTGCCTATATTTTCAGTTAATTTTCTAACCAGGGAGGAATTTTCAACTCCATTTTCTTCCATTTGTCTAATTTTAAATACATTTAAAGATGTAAGGGCAGTTTCTGATGAGGAAAAAAAAGCACTTCCCATCACCCCTACTATAATAACAATAAGTTCAATCCAATTCGTCGTAGTCATTGTTCCTTCTTTCTAGATATGTAGTCTTATACCTATTATAGCGATTTTTTACGCAAAAATAAAGGATTTTGGTGATAATTTTAAATAAAAACATATAATAGACCTGTATCATAAATAAAAGGAGGCAAATATGGCAGAAGTTTCATTTTTCGAAAAAACTTTCAAGCTAAACAAACATGGTACTAATGTTAAGACAGAAATAATGGCAGGTATAACTACCTTTATGACAATGAGTTATATCCTTGCGGTAAATCCAGCTATCCTAAGCGAAGCAGGCATGGATTACGGTGCAGTTTTCTCAGCCACCATCGTCGCAAGTGTAATAGCCATGGTCCTAATGGCCTTTTATGCCAACCTACCTTTCGGTCTATCTGCTGGTATGGGGCTTAATGCTTTCTTCACCTATACAGTAGTCGGTCAAATGGGTCACTCTTGGCAGTTCGCCCTCACCGCAGTATTTTTAGAAGGAATTATTTTTATCTTACTATCTTTTGTGGGAGTCAGAGAGGCGATCTTTAATTCTATTCCAACCACACTTAAGAAAGCAGTGTCAGTAGGTATAGGCTTATTTATAGCTGAAATCGGTCTATTAAATGCAAACATCATCGTTAAGGCAGAACCAGCCCTAGCTTTAGGCAACCTAAAGAGTCTTGAGGCCCTAGTATTTTTCTTTGCCCTAGTAGTGATGATCGTGCTTACAGCCAGAGGAGTAAAGGGAGCCCTACTTTGGGGAATCTTGGTATCAACCGTCCTATCTCTAATCCTAGGCGTAACACATTTACCAGATACCAATATCGTAAGCTTACCACCATCAATCGCACCTGTAGCCTTTAAATTAGACTTTTCTAATATCTTCAGCTTGGAGATGTTTTCAGTCTTATTCTCATTTTTATTTGTAGATATCTTTGATACCCTAGGCACCCTAACAGGAGTTGCAACCAAGGCAAAGATGCTCGATGAAAATGGCAACCTACCAGAAGCAAGCAAGGCCCTAATGAGTGACGCAGTTGGAACAACTGTAGGCGCCCTACTTGGTACATCAACAATAACAACCTTCGTAGAATCTTCATCAGGTGTAGCAGAAGGCGGAAGAACAGGACTTACAGCTCTTGCAACAGCAGGATGCTTTGTAATAGCAGCATTCTTCTTCCCAATATTTTCAATAATACCTGCAGCAGCCACATCAGCAGCCCTAGTAACAGTAGGACTCTTCATGCTATCAACTGTTGTAGAAATCAACTTTGAAGATATCACTGAAGCCTTCCCAGCCTTCATGACAATCCTAATGATGCCACTAGCTTATTCAATAGCAGAAGGTATAGCCTTTGGAATGATGAGCTTTGCAGCCATCAAACTTTTAACAGGCAAGGGCAAGGAAGTAAGCTGGGTAATCTATGTTTTAGCAATAATTTTCTTAGTTAGGTATATTATTTAAAAAATTTACTTGACAAAGTGATAATGTTATAATATGATAAAGCTAACATAAATCTTAGATAGAAGTAGTAGCAAAAAATTAAGCCAACAGAAAGTTAATGGTTGATGAGAATTGCAAGGCAAAATTATTTGTGAATGGGTCTATCGGATCAAAGGTGAAATTAAAGTAGCCGGCGGGTGTTTCTCACCTTACAGGGATAGGATATGAAAGTATCTAAAGAGGTCTATTAATGATAGACAAATGAGGATGGCACCGTGGGCTAAGCTCGCTCCTAATATTATAGGAGCGGGCTTTTTTTATACCAAACCACCAAGAAAGGAAATAAAAATGCAAACAAACACAATACAAACCAGAAACTTAACAGTATCAGCAATCTTCATGGCCCTAGGACTTGTCCTCCACTTTATGGTCCCAGGCATATTTTTTGGAGTAAAGCCAGACTTCTTACTCTCAATGATGTTTATCTCCCTAATGATAGTAGGCGATATTAAAGAAGCCTTATTATTAGGAGTTGCAGGAGGCATAATGAGCGCCCTAACAACAGGTTTTCCAGGCGGCCAAATTCCAAATTTCATAGAAAAAATAATCACAAGCCTAGTTGTATTTTACATGATAAAAGCTATGGGCAAAAATTTCACAATTCCAAAGGTAATCCTAATCTTTGCCCTAGGCACCATGGTCTCAGGCACCCTATTTTTGACAATAGCCCTAACCATAACAAATCAACTAAATCTCTTCCTCCCATCCTACCCAGCAGTCCTAGTAGCCATGGCCATAAATGCCATCCTTGGAATCTTCTTATACCAAGCAACAAGAAGGATGAACCTTTTAAGATAAAGGAAAATATTCATAGGTATTAATAAAAAAAAAGACTCGCTCAGGTTAACTTTAACCCCTAAAACTGAGCTGAGTCTCTTTTTAATTTTCTACAAGGTCTTTAGCATATCGACATAGTTTGGCATGGAGTAATTTTCTCTTGATATTAGTTTTTCCAAAGTATCTGAAATTTTTCGGATTTCACTTGCCACTTGTCTACTTTCTTTTTGAAGGAAATCGGCCTTTGCTTCTATATCTGATATTGTTTCACTTTTTTCTATTAGGTCTAAGATTTTTTCTGAATAGGCTAGGAGTTGGCCAACTTCATCGTTTATCTTTGTTGCCCTTTGCTTAAGATTTTCATTTTCCATAAAGGATAAGTAGTCTTTTATACCCTTTATTTCCCTCATTGCTGATGGGAGAATTTCTTGATGGATCATATTATTTAAAATCTCTAGTTGGGCTGAGAAAAATTTTATTACATCTTCAAAACCTACATTTATTATAGACTCTATTTCCTTTTGGCTAAAGATACCTACTTTTTCAAAAATATCGTAGGCCTTTGCATCCTTTGCAGCCTTTAGGGCATCAAGGTAGGTTGGGTAATTTTCAAGGCCTCTTTTTTCTGCTTCTTTTTTCCAATCTTCTGAATAGCCATCTCCCTGAAATAAGATATTTTTATTTGCCATATAAATTTCCTTGATGATTTTATAGGCTTCTTCTTTTAAATTATCTTCGCTTACACCTTCTAAGCTAGAATATATTTTCCCAAGAGCTTCTGCCATACCAATGTTTATCACCGTATTAAGGTCAGCTGCAGATTGGGATGAACCTAGCATCCTAAATTCAAATTTATTGCCGGTAAAGGCTATAGGTGAAGTCCTATTTCTATCTGAAGTGTCAGTTTTTATCTCACCTAGGTGGGGAATTTTTACTTTATTTGAAATAAGTTTTTCTTCAAAGTCGTCATTTGCTATTGCTTGTAAAATCTCCTCTAGATCGCAACCTATAAACATTGAAATTATGGCTGGTGGGGCCTCATTGCCTCCCAACCTATAATCATTAGTAACGGTAGATGATGCTATTCTAATAAGTTTTTGGTATTTGTTGCAAACTTCAACCATTGCTGATAAAAATAGGAGAAAAGCCATATTGTTTTTTGGGTCTTTGCCCGGCGAAAATAAATTATTGCCATAATTTGTTGCCAAGGAATAATTGTTATGCTTACCAGATCCTGCCATATTCTTGAATGGTTTTTCCTTTAATAGACAAACGAGGTCGTGTTTGAGGGCAGTTTTTTCCAAAATATACATCAAAAGCTGGTTATTATCCACAGAAATATTGGCATTTTCAAACATTATCGCTATTTCAAATTGGTTTGGCCCCACCTCATTATGTTCGGCTTCCATATAAATTCCCAAATCGTAAAGAGCCTTGTTGACATCTTCATAAAAGGCGTTGACCCTTTCAGGAATAGCTCCTAGATAGTGGGAAACTATCTCTTTTTCAACCATAGGGTCTGATCCCACCAAGGTCATGCCCGAATATTCTAGGTCGATTCTTTGGTCAAAATATTTTTTATCAATTAAATAAAATTCTTGTTCAAGACCTACTTTGGCCTTGACCCTATAGGTTGGTTCGTCCTTTAAAAATAAATTACAAAGTTTAGTAGCAACCTTACTTACCATATTCATCGATTCGATTAGGGGAAGTTTCTTGTCTAGTTTTTCTCCATAAAAGGAAACAAAAACTGACGGTATATACAAAACCTTATCCAAGATAAAGGAATTGGCTGTTAAATCCCAATATGTATAGCCCCTGGCTTCAAAAGTTGATCGCATACCTCCAGATGGGAAGGATGAAGCGTCGGGTTCGCCTATTATAAGTTCCTTGCCAGAAAACCTATTTATAGGATTGTGCTTATCATCCCTATTTAAAAAAGCGGTTTTTTTGGTTGCAGTTTTGCCATTTAGTGGTTGGAACCAATGGGTGTAGGAGGTAGCCCCCTTGGAAATTGCCCAAGTTTTCATGGCGTGGGCTATAGAGTCCGCTGTTTCCCTATCTAAAGTTGCGTTGTTTCTAGCAGCTTCCTTCCATTTTAGATAAACTGGGTAAGGTACATTTTCCTTCATTGTTTTCTTGTCAAAAGCTAGATTTCCAAATTCTTTCAAAATAATACTTCCTTATGTTTTACTTTTGCAAAATTTTCTTTTTCATTATACCGCGTGAAAAATAAAAAATAAATTTGAATATTTATACCGGATTTATATTTAATTTCTCAATAAAAAAGAGCTTGGCTTTGGCATGTACAAATTTATCAGCCTAGCTTAAGCTCTTTTATTAATTTCAGATTTTTATCGATTTAAATAATTCTTTTGTATATTCATCCCTGTCTGGGCTTGCTATGTCCTTTGTATCGAATAAATCTACTAATTTACCGTTGTAAAGGACCCCTATCCTGTCGCAGAGGTAAGCTATTACATTTAGGTCGTGAGATATAAATAGGCAGGTGAAGTTGTGGGTTTTCTGCAAATTTTTAATCAGATTTAGGATTTGGGCCTGGATTGAAACGTCAAGGGCCGATACTCCCTCGTCTATGATTAGAAATTCCGGCTCGATTATTAGGGCGCAGGCTATGGCTATCCTTTGCTTTTGGCCACCTGATAGGTTTGGCGGATAATAATCAAGGACATCTTCTTCCATCTCGATTTCTTCTAAGATTTTCCTGATTTTTTCATCTCTCTCTTCTTCTGTTCCAACATTGTGGATTTTTAATATTTCCTTGATGGAAAAACCTATGGTCTTTTTTGGGTTTAGGGCTTGGTAGGGATTTTGAAAAACTACCTGGAGCTTTTTCCTGTAGGCCAAAAGCTCTTCCTTGGAAAAGCTTGTTATATCCTTATCTTCAAAATAAACTTTGCCGCTTGTTTCCTTGATTAGTCTTAAGATAATATTTGAAAGGGTTGTTTTTCCCGATCCAGATTCGCCGACTAAGCCAAAAATTTCCCCTCTTTTTATATCAAAAGATACATGGTCAAGGGCTAAGTTGTCTTTTTTCCTAAAAAGGATGGACGAATCCTTATAGACTTTGCTTATATTTTCTATTCTTAATATCTCATCCATTTTGACCTCCAAAAAGGTGGCAATGAACCCTATGACCTTCTATTTCGTATCTTTCTGGGAAAGTTTTTGTGCAAATTTCCATGGTGTGATCACACCTGTCTGCAAAGGGACATCCTTCATTGGACCTGTTTTTGAGGTCTGGCACGTGGCCTTTAATGTTATAAAGGGCCTCTCCCCTTTTTTTGTAATTTGGGACAGCCTTTAGGAGGGCCTTGGTATAAGGATGGAGGGGATTATTTATTACATCTTTGGTCTCTCCCTTTTCAACCAGCCTTCCTGCATACATAATCATAACTTTTTTGCAAATCCTATCGATTAGGTTTAGGTCGTGGCTAATAAATAAAATTGCACCATTATAGATGTGGCCTAAATCCCTAAATAGGTCGATTATTTGAGCCTGGACCTTAGCATCGAGGGCTGTGGTTGGCTCGTCTGCTATCAAAACATTTGGGTTTGCGATTAGGGCAATGCAGATTACAATTCTTTGCTGCATGCCACCTGAAAGTTCGTGAGGATACTTGTCGTAGAGGTTTTGAACGTCCCTAAGGCCTACATTTTCCATAGTCTTATAAACAAGTTCCCTTCGCCTTTCCTTATCAAAATCGTAGTGGATTTTCAAAACTTCTTCGATTTGAGCCCCAACCTTCATGAGTGGATTTAGGGCTGAGCCTGGTTCTTGGAAGACTGTGGCTATATTTCTCGCCCTGTATTTCTTCCACTCCTTGTCAGTTAGGCCTAAGACTTCTATATCTCTTAATTTAACTGAACCTGATTTTATGATGGCATTTTTTGATTGGATCCCAAGCATAGTTTGGGTTGCCACAGTTTTACCGCAGCCAGATTCACCAACGAGGCCTACAAAGTCCTTTTCAAAAAGGTCAAAAGAAATATGGTTAACTGCGTTTTTATCTCCATTTACAGTCTTAAAGGCAACTGTTAAATCATTTACTTCTAGGATTTTTTTCATCGCTGGGCCTTCTCTCTTAGTCTTTCTGACCTGTATTTCTCACCATAAAGGGTAAAACCTAAAACAACTAGGCTTAGGCAAATACCTGTAAAAAGGAAATAATGAGGTGCTTGGTTGAAATAAGCCTGACTTTCCTTTAGCATCCTCCCCCAAGATGGGTTTGGTGGCCTAACTCCAAGACCTAGATAAGAAAGCCCAGCCTCAGATAAGATTGCCTGAGAAATTGATAAAATAATGGCAACCATAAGTTGGTTTTTGATATTTGGCAAAATGTGGTTGATGGCTATATAAAGTGGACTTGCTCCTTTTATGACCGCAGATTTTACAAATTGAGCATTTTTGACCTGCAAAAATCCGCTCCTAACAACTCTAGCAAAGTAAGGCACAGACATAATTCCAATAGCAAGGATTGTATTAATAACCCCTGCCCCAAAAACTGTTACCAACATCATGGCAAAAAGGATACCTGGAAAGGCCATCAGTGAATCTATAAACCTCATCAAAACCTCATCAACTGCCCCACCGAAATATCCAGCAGCAGCTCCTATGATAGAACCGAGGAAAAGAGCGAGAATTACAGTACCAAAAGATAAAATAAGGGCGTATTGAGAACCTTCCATTAGCCTTGATAAAATATCCCTACCCATATTATCAGTCCCAAAAGGGTGGGCAAGGCATGGGGAAACTAATTTCATACTTGTATTTATCTTATTTGGGTCATAAGGTGTCCAAAATATCGAAACAAGAAGGACAATGAAATATAGGCCAATGATTGCCTTTCCAATCCTAATTGAATTTTTATTTTCTTTAATCATCTGCCACCTCTAATCCTTGGATCAACTAATCCGTAAAGTATATCTATAATTAAATTTATAAAGATAACCAAAAATGCAACAGCCAAAACAACTGACTGGATAAGTGTAAAGTCTCTAGAAGTAATTGAAGCCACAATTAAGGACCCTATCCCTGGTAGGGAAAATACATTTTCTACTATAAGCGAACCCCCAACAGCTGATGTTAGGCACATTCCTATGACCGTAATTACTGGAATAAGGGCATTTCTTAGGACATGTTTGTATAAAATTTCCCTTAATTCCATCCCCTTCATCCTGGCAGTCCTAACGTAATCTTTGTTGATCTCATCAAGAAGAGCAGCCTGCATATACCTAATAATGGTCGCTATATTTGGTATAGCAATAGCAAGGGATGGCAGAAAGAAATTTTTAACTTTCAAGAAAAATCCCCCACCCATAACATTGTAGGACAGGGTGGAAAAAATTCCCAGCCTAACTGCGAATATGTAGATTAATAAAAATGCCAACCAAAAAGAAGGGATTGATATCCCAAGTTGGGTCACAGCCGTAATTATAGATGCATACCACTTGTCAGACTTCATTGTAATTTGTATTGATAAGGGTAAGGCTATTACAATTGACAAAATTAACGAATAAATAGTTAGCCACATAGTTACCGGAAGTTTCTTAAAAAAAAGGTCCCTAACCGGGATTTGGTATTTCAGACTCATTCCCATATCAAGCTTAAAGAGTCCTAGTATCCAATTTACATATCTTTCAAAGATTGGCTTATCTAGTCCTAGCTCTTTTTCAAGAGCTAGGACTTGCTTTGGGTCTGCCTCTGTGCCTAAGATTATCTCAGCTGGATTGCCTCCTATAATCTGAAAGACAAAAAATATTAAAAGTGAGACAAAAAACAAGGTCAAGATAAGCGAAAATATTTTTTTAGCGATTGCTTTTGTCATTATTTGCCAACTATATCTTCGAGGTTTAGTTTTTGTACTGGATAAGTCTTAAGACCAGTATAATCGTTGTTTAAAACAAGGTTGTCGTTAGGGTCTTGGATAAAGATTGCCGCACAATCCTTGACAATTATTTCCTGTGCATCTTTTACATTTTTTATAAGCTCATCCCTGTCAAGAGTAACTTGGGCATTGGCTATAGCCTTATCATAGGCTTCAGAGATGTAATTTAGGTAGTCTTTCTCTGATGTTGACACATACCTATCTAGGACTCTGATTGGGTCAACATAGCCAATAAAGCCAACTATTGTTGTTTCGTATTTCCTTTCCTTATAAACCCTATCAAGCCAAGTTGAAAACTCAATTGGCTCTATTGTCGCATTTATACCTGCCTTTTTGAGTTGGGCCTGGATTAATTCGGCTGTATCCATGTGATATTTATAATCACTTGGCACTGTCATCTTAAAGGAAATTCCATCTGGATAACCCGCTTCTTTTAGAAGTTCTTTAGCTTTTTCAACATTTGTTGGATATAATTCCCCTATGTCATTGAAATAATCTTTTAGGGCTGGTGAGAAGGATGAGTAGAGCTTGGTCGCCTTGCCGCCACCTACCGATTTTATTATTTCGTCCTTATCAATGGCATAGGCTATAGCTTGTCTTACCCTAATATCATCAAATGGCTTGATTTTATTATTTAAGCCTAAAACTTGGACAAGGTTTTGTGGGTGGGAATAGGAATCTGTCGACTCTTTTACTTGGTCAACCTCATCTGCGGTAAGTTTTGATGCCAGGTCTACTTCCTTGTTATTTATAGCCATAACTAGGGCCTGGTTGTCAGCTATCCTTACCACATTTACCTGCTTGGTTTTAGCGATATGGTCTTTGTTGTGGTAGTCATCAAACCTTGTTAGGACCAAGGCTTCACCTGGTGTATAGGATTCAAACTTATAAGGGCCTGTACCAATCGGCTTATTTTGATTATCTTCATAATCTTTTTTAACAATTGGTTGGGTTTGAAGATAGATAAAGGAATTATTTACCTTGTCAAGTTTCATAGAAATTTCTGTTGGGGAAACTATATCCATTTCCTTGATGCAAGCAAATTTACTATTTAAAGGCTCCCCACTTGTTAGGCCTGCTAACTTATCATATGTATAATAAACGTCATCTGCACTAAATTCAGACCCATCGTGAAATTTTACACCCTCTTTTAATTTAAAAGTGTAAGTAAGGCCATCATCTGAAATCTTATAAGATTCTGCCAAGTCTGGGATAAGATTTCCATCTTCATCTACATCCAAAAGACCATCAAAAATCTGATCCATCATTGTCTTTGTGTCCCCAGCTGCAGTCTTAAATGGATCCATAGAATCAAGCTCTGTTGCCATAGCCACTGTAAGTGGTCTTTGGTCTGTATTATTCTCTGCCTTTTCAGTTCCTTCTTTTGCTCCACCACAAGAGGTCATCATTAGACCTGCTAAAAGTAGAGTCAAAAGTGTTTTAGATTTTTTCATTTCTCCTCCTTAGGAAAATCATTCTTGTAACTATTATAACAGATAGATATTTTTTTCACAATGATTTCTAAAAAAAAACCAACTGTAATATCTATAGGACAGTATACTTAATAAAAAGTAAATTTAAACCTAATTTTCATTACTAGAAGGTTTTTTTATTTGAAATTAAAGCCTATCTTCAACCGACTTTATTTTTTGTTCCATTGTAGCTTTCTTATCACGCCTATCATCCATTTTTATAACTGTATAAACCCTATCGCAACCCTTGTCAAATACAGATTCCTGCATTTTTCTGATTGCCTCTAAGGCCTTATCGGCACTAGCTTCTATGACTGTGCCCATTGGATTTAATTTATATTTTACACCCTCTGCCATAAGGATTTTTTCAGCTTCTGCCACGTATTTTGAAACAGAAGTTTCTTTTGTACCTATTGGAATTATGCAAACTTCTACTACTGCCATCTAGTCCTCCTCAAAAAACTTCTTATAAATCTCATATGCCTGGTAAATATCTTCCACACCTGCAAGTTCTCTAATTGAGTGCATGGCAAGAAGTGGGATACCAACGTCAACAGCCTTGATACCATGGGCTGTCGATGTGATTGGTCCTATGGTTGAACCACCTTGCTTGTCATTTCTATTGTGGAAAGTTTGAAGTTTATAGCCATATTTTTTGGCAATATTTATTAGCTTGGCCTTGGTTTCTATAGTTGATGCGTAAGCACCATTAGCTGCGATTTTAATTACCAAACCCTCATTCATCTTAACAATATTTGTAGGATCGGCAAAGGCCTTGTAGTTTGGATGGGTGGCGTGGGCCTGGTCGGCAGAAATTATCATAGAATTTTCCACCATAATTTGATAGCCTTCCCTATCAAGTCCAAATTTAAGGGCAATTCTTTCTAAAGTATTGCCTAATAGGTTTGAAGCCGCCCCACCTCTTGTGGATGAGCCAATCTCTTCGTTATCGCTTAAGAGAATCATCTTATTTCTACCTGGTTTGCTATCTACTAGAGCCATTAGGGATGCGTGAACAGAACCAAGGTTATCAAGCCTTCCAACATGGACCATATCATTTATTATAGCACCCTTTTGCCTGTCATAAAGGCCAAGGTCAAAGTCAAGTATATCCTCTGGATTAATTCCTAATTCCTCTGCCAAAATATTCACAAGATAAGAATCTCCCTCAAGCTCATCCTTGATAGTTTTTACAAGTGGATAGAGATTATCCTGGGCATTGTAGGCATATCCCTTGTTGATTTCCCTATTCATGTGGATAGCAGCGTTAGCGATTGTAAGTAGGTCCCTGTCGATATTTACAAGATCGTACTTAATTTTGCCGTCTTTTTTGTAGGCAACTTTTCCCGCTAGAGAAAGGGTCCTATCAAGCCAAGTTGAATGAATCATGCCGCCGTAGGCTTCGATATTTAATTTCAAAAAGCCTGTGTCAGCCATTTCTGGCTTAGATTTTACCTTAAAGGTCGGACTGTCTGTGTGAGAACCAATTATTTCAAAGCCTTTTTCTATTTCTTCTCCAATCTCAAAGGCTATAAGGGCTGAATCATCACGAGTAGTGTAATACTTACCCTTTTTAAGGTCCCAAACTTGGTCTTCCCTAAGTTTCTTAAAACCATTAGCCTCTAAAATTTCGCCAGCATTTTTTACTGCAAAATAATTTAGAGGACTTGAGTCAATAAAATTTATTAAATCTTTACTAAAATCTAAAATATATTTTTCCATATGACCATCATACCTTATTTGCTTATATTTCATCAAGAAGGGTATAAACAATTAATGAATAAAAAATATAAGGAAGAATTATGACAAATAAAAAAACACCGATAAAATCAATTGCCATAGAAGCTATCATGTTTTTGGCCTATGCTTTTTTCGCCGTAAACTGGATAGCTGGCTCAACTTTAACACCCAATATCCTAAAGGCCTTTAGTCTAGAAGGTGCAAATTCAGTTTCGCTGATTAATAACGTGGTTACAATCGCCAAAATTTTAGGAAACTTAGTTGCAGCGACTATTTTCGCCAAGCTTTTTCCAAAAAAATCCATCGGTCTTGGCTCCCTTTTAATCCCTGCAGGAGCCTTACTTGCAGCACTTTCACCATCCTTTCTAATTTTTCTTATAGGAAGGTTTATCATGGGCTTTGGTGGAGCACTTTTTGTAGTCTACTTCTCCCCTGTGGTTGTAAATTATTTTCAACCAGATCAAAGACCAGTTGTAAACGCCCTCAACAACGTATCTTACAATGTTGGTTCTATTTTGGCCTTACTCCTTGTGGGACCTGTGATTAAACTTTTAGGTCTTGGCAGGTACGCCCTTGTGGCCTTCTCCATAGTTTCCTTTGTGATTTTCACAGCCTGGATTCTAATCGGAGAAGATTTTAAGATTACATCTAGTAAGGAAACAGGATCAAAAACATTTTCTCTAAAAGATGCCCTTGGAGAAAAAATTGCAATCCTAATGCCTTGTATGTATTTTGGCCATTTGACCCTTTACATGGTCATGCTAAATATTTTCCCAAATACGAACTTTTCACCAATTCCTGCCAGTAAAATCTCAACACTTTTTACAACAGGAGCCCTAATTGGTACCCTACTTTCTATCCTAGTTGCAAAAAAATCTACCAAAAGAGTCCCAACCTTGAAAGTTGCAGGCATACTTACAACTAGCATTGGCTTTTTGCTAATAAACACAACAAACCCAGTCCTTGCATCCATCTTGGCCTTGGCTTTAGGCACAATTATGTATGTACCACTTACAAATTTCGTCCTAATTCCTCAAGAAATGCCTGGAATGTTTTCAGAAAAGCTTACCCAAATCATGTCAGTTTACTGGGCACTCGTTTATATCCTTGAGACAATAGCCTACCAAATTATTGTTAATATCCAATTTAAATTTGGCGATAAAATGGCCCTAACAGCGACCCTTATCCTATCTATAAGCTTTATAATTGGATCTTTTATCATGAAAGAACCTAGCGAAATTAAATAAAACAAAAAACGGAAGAACCTAAGATTTTCCGTTTTTGTTTAGGTATTTTATACAAGCCTTGTAAACGTCAAGGCCCATATCTAATGACTTTTCATCAAAGTCAAAGGCCTTGTTGTGGTGGCCTGCAGCAAGGTCTGATCCAAAAATAAAGTGGATGGCAGATCCGCCCTCAGAATTTACCTTGTTTATATAATAGCAAACATCCTCGCTTGCCTTAAAATCAGGATTTTTTATTGTATCAAAACCCTTTTCTTCTAACATTTTATTTATTTCTTGGTAAAACTTAGTAGCAGGCTTTATTATAGAAGGCGCAGAACCTGCTATTTTCACTTCATAATCCAAATCGTACTGGATACTAGCCCCCTTTATAACCTGGATGGCCCTGGTGACCAAAAAATTATTAACTTCATCACTTCCACCCCTGGTCTCAAGTTCAAGGACGGCCTTATCTGAGATGGCATTTCTAACCCTGCCTCCCCTTATAACTCCAACATTAATTCTTGCCATGCCCTTAGAGTGTTGGGCAAGGGTTTCTAGGTTTAAAAGGGCGGATGCTGCGGCAAGATTGGCGTTTTTTCCCTCTTCTGGTAGGGCTGCCGCATGGGAAGAATGGCCCTTGAATATTGCATCTAGTTTTGTTGATGCAAGAAAACCAGTCGTTCCAACTCCGACTTTTCCCGAAGGAAGTCCCATTCCCAAGTGTCCTGCAAAAAAATAATCTATGTCGTGAATGTATTCTGATTCGCTAAGGGACTTGGCTCCACGAAGACCTTTTTCGCCAGGCTGGAAAATCAAAATATACTTACCAGATAAATCTTTTTTATTTTCCAAAATCCATTTTGCAAGGAAAATCCCCATAGATAAGTGGCCATCGTGGCCGCAAGCGTGCATAGCTCCTGGATTTTCCGAAGCGAAACCCTCCCTAAATGGCTTGTGAAACTTATCATCACTTTCCTTGATAGGCATAGCATCGATGTCAAAGCGAAAGGCAAAGGTCTTGCCAGGTTTTTCTGTATTAATTGTTGCAATTAGACCAGTATAGCCCATTAAAATCTCTGAAATATCAAAATCTTCCTTGATTCTTAGGCTGTCTCCATAGGCCTTAATCCTCTCAGGAGATGGCCTTCCAAAAATCAAATCTTCCTTGTGGATTTTCTTGCCGTATTTGATATCGGACACTCCAAGCTTTTTCAAATCCTTGATTATATTTATAGTTGTCTCAAATTCCATCCAGCCAGGTTCGGCTATTTTGTGGTAAAACCTCCTGGTTTCTATCAAATCTCTTTCCATTTTAATTTTCCTTGTAGGCTATAAAATATAAAAGTCCAACCAAAATTACCCCACCGATTATATTTCCAAGTGTAACTGGGATTAAATTCTTAGTGACCATATTTAAAAAGTTGAGTCCAGAAAGCTCATCTAAGCTTAATCCAGTTTTTTCAACGAAGTCCGGAATATTCTTTGCAAAAATACCAGCTGGTATATAGTACATATTTGCAACACTATGCTCAAAACCTGAAACCACAAAGGCTACAACTGGGAAAATCGCAGAGGCCACTTTGCCCACATAATCTTTTGCCCCAAGTGCCATCCAGACGCCTAAGCAAACCAAGAAATTGCAAAAAATCCCGAGGATCAATCCTTGGCTAAAACTAAGATTTATCTTTTGATTTGCGATTAGAATCACCCTAGCGGCCAACTCATTATCCGCAATTTGCCACTGACCTGACTTATAAATTAAAAACGCCATAAATATTGAGCCTATAAAATTACCAAAATATACAATAAACCATGACTTTAAAAGGCTTCCCAGAGAAATTTTCTTATCAAAAAAGGCAATTGACATGAGGTTGTTGCCTGTAAAAAGTTCTCCGCCAGCAAGCAAAACAAAAATTAACCCAGGTGTAAATGTCAATCCTTGGATGAGTTTTCCAAGACCAATTTTATTTGGATCTGCCAAAAGATTAAAAGAAGCAAGGGTCGATGCCACTGCACCTAAAGCTATAAAAATTCCTGCTATGAATGATAAAACTAAGGTTTTTTTGATATCTTGCCTGGCTTTTTTCTCGTAGACTCCACTTGCCTTTCCTAAAATTTGATCAGGTCTAAGGTCGTTTTCCATAAATTCTCCTTACATTTTTCTTTTCAATTAATAATCTTACCTTTAAATCCTAGTTAAAAAAGTAAGCAAGGTGCGCTTAGAATATAAGATGATGCCCACCAGCACTCTCATTTAACCAGAAATAACCAAGGACTAATTTGTTTATTATTCTTCCCAAATTACAAAACTTCCTTGACCAAGTTTTTTATTTTTATAATTATTAGCAAGTAAGATTTTCCTATCCGAAAGGTCAAAATTCCTTTCACTTTCTAGGTTAATAACAAGGCTCAAGGATTTTTCCTTAGTAAATCTATTTACAATAAGAAGCCCATTTTCACTATAAATTTTTATGCCACCATTTTTTATAGCTTGGTGTTTTTTGATGGCTAGGATTTCTTTAATATTTTCTAATAAATCTTTGTTTTCGTCTAATTTTACCCAAGGGAAGGCCCTCCTACAATCAGGGTCACCCTTTCCTTCTAGGCCGATTTCTGTCCCATAGTAAAGAGAGTTTGCCCCCATATAGACCACGCTTAAGGCGAGGGCAGCAAGGAGTTTATCCCTAGAACCACCAATTTCAGTGATAAATCTCGGTGTATCGTGGGTATCTAGGAAGTTAAGCATCATCCTATTTGCCTGATCTCTATTTCTCATTATATCCATATTTAAATAATCACTTGTTTCTTGGGCAGATTTTTCATCCTTAAAATAAGCTAGGCATGCATTGGTGAAGGCATAATTCATTATAGAATCAAGCTCATCTCCCCTAAGAAAGCTTTCCCCATTATGCCAATTTTCCCCAATTATGACTGCATCTTTCTTGGCGGATTTGATTTCCTTACGAAACCTCTTCCAAAAATCATGGCTGACCTCATCTGATACATCTAGCCTCCAACCGTCAATATCAAATTCTTCTATCCAATACTTTCCAATTTTTATCAAATAATCCTGGACTTGCCTATGTGAAGTCTTAAGTTTTGGCATATTGTAAACATGGGCAAATGTCTCATAGTTGATTTTCTCTACATCAACCTTGTCCCCATAGATATAAAACCAGTCGTAATATCTAGATTCCTTACCCTTTTCTCTCACATCCTTAAAAATAGGATTTTCGTGGCACATATGGTTAAATACCGCATCTAGGACTATCCTTATACCAAGGCTATGGGCCTTTTCCACAAGCTTTTTAAAATCATTTTCATCCCCAAATTGCGGATCAATTTCAAAATAATCTATGGTATCGTATTTGTGATTTGTTGGGGATTTAAAAATCGGTGTTAAATAAAGGCACGTTACGCCCAAATCCTTGATATAGTCAAGTCTTTCTATAATCCCCTTAAGGTCACCGCCTGCAAAAGACGATGGACTTGGCAAATCTTCCCAGGCTTGGTTAATGTAGGAATCATCCTTAGAAAAATCTCCCCTCCTAAACCTTTCTGGAAATATCTGGTAAAATACTGCATCTTTCATCCATTCAACAGGCTCAAATAAGTCTGCCTCGTGGATATAAGGCAAATGAAAAGATGTGAAATAAAATTTTTCAAAATCGTAGACTTCTTCAAGGCCATTTTCACTTAAATAATAGACTTCATTTTCATCTTGGACCTTAAAAATATAGGCAAATCGCTTGTCTCTGAGTTTAAAATCTGTTTCATAATAAGAAAAAAACCTATCTTCAAAAGTTTTTTTCATCTTAACTTCTTGCCAAAGGTGTGGGTCATCACATTTATAAGTATAAAGAAGGCTCACGTCAACCTTATCTTTTTTATCAGCTCGTAGCCTAATATTTAACTCATCAAGGCTTATGGCATAGGCCATAAAACTCTCACTAATATGCAAAATTGCGGCTTTATTCATATTTTCTCCTTTGAGCTTTTTTGATGATTATATGCTAGATTTGAATAATTTCATTTTTTATACATAAAAACCCCTCCATCCACATTGTGAATTTTGGGGTTAATATTAGCAAATACCTTGTCTTAGAGGTATTTTTTCTTGTAAGTTTCTACAATATTTTCAACAGTAAAGCCTAATTTTTCCGCAACTTTTTCTCCTGGTCCTGAAATCCCAAAGCGATCTATGGCTATATTTATACCACAATCTCCTGTCCACTCAGACCATCCGAAAGAAGATGCCATTTCGATGCTTACTTTTCTTTTAACATCTTTTGGAATAATCATATCCACATAAGCCTTATCTTGCTTTCTAAATAAGCTCATTGATGGCATGGAAACAACTCTTACATCTTCTCCAAGCTTCTTCAATTCATCAGCTGCCTTTAGGGCTAGGGCAACTTCCGAACCTGTAGCTATTAATATTCCGTCAGGTGTAGGATTTTCTGAATCTTTTATAATGTAGGCACCCTTGTCAATTGATTCTAAACTTTCAGTTTCTTTTAAATTATCTAGATTTTGCCTAGATAGGACTATAACTGTTGGACTATCCTTGCTTTCTAGGGCAACTTTCCAAGCAAGTCTTACTTCGTTGGCATCTGCCGGTCTAAGGTCAATTGTATTTGGAATAGACCTAATCATAGCAAGCTGCTCTATAGGTTGGTGGGTCGGTCCATCTTCACCTACCGCCACTGAATCGTGGGTGAAAACATAGGTTAGTGGAAGGTTTGAAAGTGCTGATAGCCTTAGAGCTGCCTTTACATAATCAACAAAAACAAAGAAAGTAGAGATATGATGGAAGCTACCACCGTGGGCAATAATTCCGTTGCCGATAGCTGCCATGGCAAATTCACGCACACCATACCAAACATTTCTACCACTTGGGTCATCTTTAAAGGATGGAGATCCACTTATATCTGTCTTATTAGATGAAAATAAATCTGCAGAACCTCCCCAAATATTCCTATCATATTTAGCTAGGTCTTGGAGGATTTGCCCACTTGAAGCTCTTGAAGCTAGAGACTTATCACTTGCTGTGTATTTTTTGATTTTATCAAAGAAATCCGGATCAAGTTTTCTTTCTATTCCATTAATCAAAGATGCGTAGTCTTCTGGATAAGCTTGGCTATAAGATTTTACTAGGTCATCCCATTCTTTGTTTGCTTTCTCGCCCCTATCGCCTAGACTAGACTTGAAATCTTCATAAACCGCTTCTGGAACAACAAAATCATCTTCCTTCCAACCATAGGCTTCCTTAGCCTTAGCAAAGTCATCAGCTCCCAAAGGCGCACCGTGAACCTTGTTTGTCCCTTCATTTTCTGAACCATAACCAATTACAGTTTTAATTTCAATTATGCTAGGTTTTTCATTTTGACTCTTGGCTTCTTCTATGGCCTTGGCTATGGCCTCTACATTCTCGCCATCTTCTACTTTGATGTAATTCCAATGTGCTGATTCAACTCTCTTCTTGACATCATCTGAAAAAGATGTTGTAAGTTTTCCGTCAAGGCAAATATCATTTGAATCATAAAGGACGATTAGTTTTGATAATTTCAAATGACCTGCAAGGCTCATTGCCTCGTAAGAAATGCCTTCCATGAGGTCTCCATCACCACACAAACAGTAAGTGTAGTGGTCGATTACTGGGAAATTTTCCTTGTTATAAAGGGCTGCCATGTGCTTTTCAGCAAGGGCAAGACCTACTGAATTTGCTATACCTTGACCGAGTGGACCTGTTGTTACTTCAACACCTTTTGTGTCTAGCCTTTCTGGATGGCCTGGGGTTTTTGTTCCTATTTGCCTAAAACCCTTGAGGTCATCAATAGAAAGCTCGTAGCCTGATAGGTGGAGCATGGTGTATAAAAGAGCTGAACCGTGACCTGCTGAAAGGACAAACCTATCCCTGTTGAAGTAGGAAGGGTTCTTTGGATTTACCCTTAGAAAATTTTTCCAAAGGCTATAAATCATTGGGGCTGCTCCCATACAAATGCCTGGGTGACCACTGTTTGCCTTTTCAATTTGGGCTACAGATAGGGTTCTGATGGCTGATATAGATTTTTGATTGATATTTTCAGTCATTATTAACCTCTCTTTACGAATGCGTCCCAATCTTTTTTGAAGCTTACTATACCAGCGTCTGTTAGTGGGTGGCTCCATAATTTAGGGAAAATTGAGCCTGGGATTGTTGCTATGTGGGCTCCTGCTAGGGCTGATCCTTCTAGGTGTTTGTTGGTCCTAATTGATGCTGCTATGATTTCACTTTCTAGTCCGTATATGTCTAGGACTTCTCTTAGATCACTTATTAGTCTTATTCCATCTTCACCCATGTCGTCGATTCTTCCTACAAATGGTGATATGTAGGTGGCTCCGGCTTTGGCTGCCATGAGGCCTTGACTTACTGAGAAGATTAGGGTGCAGTTGGTTTTGATGCCTTCTTTTGATAGGGTGTTTACTGCCTTTAGACCGTCTTCTGTCATAGGAATTTTTACTACGATGTTTTTTGCCCAAGTTGCGATGTCTCTTGCTTCTTTTACCATGTTTTCGTAGTCGTAGCTTGTTACTTCTGCTGAGATTGGGCCTTCTACGAAGGAGGCTATTTCTGTTACTACTTCTTTGAAGTCCCTGCCTTCTTTGTTGATTAGGGATGGGTTTGTTGTGACTCCATCACAAAGTCCTAGGTCGTTTATTCTTTTTATTTCGTCTACGTTTGCTGTGTCTAAGAAAAATTTCATTTATAACTCCTTATTCTTTTCCTTTTTGTTTTTTTAAAAAAACAGTGAATTTTAACCAGCAAATTATTCTTTGCTTTAAAAACTCACTGTTAAAAATTAAAATATCTCGTTTATTTTTTCTTTAAAATCAATAGCTGCTTGTTTTGGGTTTTCTGCCTTGGCTATTCCCCTGCCTGCTATGAAGGCATAGACATTTATTCCCTTGAATAATTCTAGTGTATTTACGTCAAGGCCTCCTGTAGCATATACTTTAAAGCCCATGTCTATTAATTTTTGAATTTTCTTCAGATCTTTTTCACCCCATGTTTCACCACTTAAGAGGGCATCTCTTGATTGGTGGTAGACTACTTCGTCTATTCCTATATCCATCCATTGTTGAGCTTGCTCAAATGTCCAGTCTCCATATAGTTCTACTTGAAGTTTGTCTATTTCTTTTTTTGCGGCTTGCATGGTTGGGATTGTCGCACAGCATATTACTGTCATTATGTTTGCACCTGCATTTTTGCAGTTTTTTGCTACTGTTCCACCTGCATCTGCACATTTTGTGTCTGCTAGGATATCTTTTTCAGGATAGAGGGCTCTGATTGCTCTTACTGGTTCCATTCCGTCTTGAAGGCATAGAACTGTTCCTACTTCGAGTATATCTACTACATCCCCTACTTCCCTAACTGTTTCTAAGGCTTCTGCTAGGTTTTGGCTATCTAAAGCTATTTGTAATTTTGGTTTTGTCATTATTCTCTCCATTTATTTAAGTTTTCCGGTCAAAAATTCATAGGCATCAGTAATTATTTCTTTGTAATTTTCCTCACCGTGGTTCCAGAATTCACCTGTATATATGTTTACACCTTGGTCTTTAAGTTCAGCTATACATCTTTCATATTCTGTATGACCACCAGTTCCAAATGTCATATCCCTGTAGATTCCTGGATTGGTCTCTTTAAGGTGGGCCGCAAATATATGGCCCTTGCCAAGTTTTAAATCTTCGACTACATCTGTTCCATATTTAACAGCAGCATTTTTCAAGTTTCCTATATCTGGATAAATGCCTAAGTACGGGCTATCAATTAGGTTTACATATTTCATAGCCTTTTCTACAGTATCCATAAATTCGGTTTCCATAGTTTCGAAGGCTAAGATTACCCCATACTTGCTTGCCATTTCTACAGCTTTACCTAAATTTTCAACAAAATATTTTTCAGTTTCTGATGTTGAATTTTCATAATAAACATCATAGCCTGCCAGCTGAATAATTTTAATTCCATTAATGTCTGCAAATTCTATTGCTTTTTCCATTATGGCTAGACTTTTATTTCTTTTAAAGGTATCTAGTGACCCAAAAGGATATTTTCTATGGCCTGATAGGCACATAGTCCTCACCCTTAAGCCCTCATCTCTTTGGGCCTTGGCTAGGTTGTATGCGAAACCTGAAAAAAGCCTATTTAGCTTTGCATCACTTTCATCAATACTTATCTCAACTTGATCAAAGCCAACTTCCTTAGCTAGTTGTAATTTTTGATGGATATTCAGTTTATCTGGCATAGCCTTTTCGTAAATGCCTAAACTAGTTTTGTCCATAATAAGAATTTGCTCCGTGTTTTCTTAGGTAGTGCTTATCAAGAAGGTCTTGACTCATAGCATCTTGTTTGCCTAGGGCTTCTAAATGCCAATCCATAAAGGCTACTTCTTCTAATACTACTGAGTGGAATACTGAATCTCCCGCATCCTTGCCAAAGGTAAATGGTCCGTGGTTGGCTACTAGAACTGCTGGCACTTCATCAGCTTTTAGATTTCTTTCTTTGAATGTTTCTATGATTACAAGACCTGTATTCTTTTCGTATTCGCCTTGTATTTCTTCCTTGGTCATATCCCTTGTTACTGGAATTGGTCCATAAAAGTAATCAGCATGGGTTGTGCCTGTTGCTTTTACGTCCAATTTTGCCTGAGCCATTATTGTTGCCCATCTTGAGTGGGTGTGAGTGATTCCAGATATTTCTGGGAAAGACTTGTAAAGCTCAATATGGGTTGGAGTGTCGCTAGATGGTTTTAAATCACCATCTACGACATTTCCGTCCATGTCTACGACAACCATGTCTGAAGGCTTCATTGTTTCATAATCAACACCTGATGGCTTGATAACAATATATTTCCTATCTTCACTTATTTCTGATACGTTTCCCCAAGTGAATTTTACTAAACCATATTTTGGCAAAAGTAAATTTGCCTGGCATACTTTTTCTTTTAATTCTTCTAACATAATCCCTACTTACTTTTCTTTTCTATTTAAAATTTCTACTTTTCTAAAAGTTTATGTTCTAAGATTCTCTCTTTAGCTTCATCCTTAGAAAGGATATTCTTCATACCAATAATTTCAACGCCTTTAGCCTTAAGCTGGTCAAAGTCTTTCATAAAGTTGACAGCGCAGAATATTACATCTGCAGTCCTACCTGTTGACTTTCCTTCAGATAGGGAGCAGTGAGAAATATCTAATTTTCCTTGATAATCAAGCTCCTTGAAAGCTTGCTTAATCTTGTTCATCATCATTAAAGATGTTCCAGCTCCATTTGCACATGCAACAATAATTTTCATCTTATCCTCCTAATTATTTATTAATAGTTTCCTTGTATGCTTCGTAATCTTCTGTGATTAGGAAATAACCTTCCTTATTTTTCCTGTATTGAATTTGTGGAATAGCTATGAATACTATAGCAACTATCGCAACACCAATGTAACCAATATTGTTCATGATGATTGTAGCTAGTGGCCATACTGTAGCCCAGTCCACCATTCCTAGGTAACCACCATATTGAGCAAGTCCTGTATAAGATGCTATGAAGGCTGATCCAAATACTTGAACTAAACCAGATATAAATGGAATTAGGAAAGCTGCCTTATATCCTCCTCTATTATTAGAATAAACGCCTAAAACAGCATTGTCAAAAAATAGTGGGACGAATCCTGCGATTATTAAAGTTGGTGATTTTATTAAGAATAAAGTCGCAATTGCTAAGAATTGACCAAGGGCACCAAACATGAAACCAATTGTAACTGCGTTTGCAGAACCAAATCCAAATATTGCTGCACAGTCAATTCCTGGAAGAGCTCCTGGTAATAATTTATTTTGGATACCATCAAATGAAGCTGTTAATTCACCAACGAATGTCCTTACACCTAGCTGAAGGATAGCAAGGTTTACTGCGAAAGAGAATGAAGATTCTAGAATATAGAAGAAGAAGTTATCATCCACCTTCAAAGCTTCTTGCGCAACTAGGTAATCTTTACCAAGAACTAATTGGATTATACCAAAGAAAGCAGTCATCAATATAGCAGTAGCTACCATGTTTTCATTAAAGATTGATAAAAATCCTGGTAATTCTATATCATCTAAGTTCTTACTATTTTCTTTGTGATTTTTAAATAATTTTTCTGATAACCAACAAGCAAATCTAATACCAAACATTTGTTGGTGGGCTATACAGAAACCTGCGCCATCGGTAAGTTTTTGTGTATCTTCGATTGTTAAGTTAGAACCAACTGCCCAATAAAGTCCTAGTAAAACAGCCATTATAATAAGAATTGGAGTTTGACCTAGGGTTGGAAAACAAAATACGATTAACCAAAAAGCTGTAGCAGCTTGTTGCATTTGAACGTGACCTGTTGTAAATACCGCCCTCATCTTGGTGATATTTTTAAGTCTTACTAAAACGATATTAACAATAAAGGCTATTAGTAACAGTAACATAACCTGGGAGAATGACCTACCCAAATGCTCCATACCTTCAGTAACTGCGTTTTGACCAAAATATGGGTCAATAACTGTAGCTGAAATCTCAAACCTATCCTTAAGTCCAGTTAAGATAGGCCTAAAAGTTTTAACAAGACCACCAGAACCAACACTTAAGATCATATAACCAACTGTTGCCTTAATAAAACCAGCAAGAGCCTCATACCATTTCCTACCATCAAGCAGGTAACCAATCAATACTAAAAAACCAATGAAAAATGCAGGTTTTGTTAGTATATTTTTTACAAATCCATTAAGTATAGCATATAAAAAATCCATAACTACTCCTATATATTAAATTTTTCTTTAACCTTTAAAAGGTCTTCGAGGTTATTTACCTCTTCAAGTGCTGCTATAATTTCCTCATCTCCAAGCATTTCAGATAAGGCACCTATGTTTTCTAAATGCTTATCTGGATTAACACTTGCTACAGTAAAAAATAACCTAGCATCCTTATCCCTATCATCCTTATCAAAAACTACAGGCTTATTTACCTTCATAAAAGCAATAGCTGTATCCTTAACCCCTTCAGCATTCTCTTGGCAATGAGGCATAGCCACACCCGGAACCAAAACTATGTATGGACCATATTTATTAACAGTCTCAATAATTTGCTTAGGATAATTTTCCTCAACTATATCCTTTTCAATTAGCTTTTCGCAAGATTTCTCAATAGCCTCTTCCCAGCTATCAAAACCCTCACAAAAATCATATAAACCTTTTCCGATTATTTCATCAAACATATTTCCCCCATATATTTTTTAATGTAGCAAGGGGAAATCCCCCGCTACATTAGTTTCTTACTTAAATTATAAGATTGATTTGAACGGTACATTTCTTGGATTTTCGAATGCGTCTTCGAATCCTGGTCTATACCTAAATTCAAGGTCATCTTTCATTGTTGGCCAGATGTATTTGCCACCAACATCCCATATATATGGTTTGAATGTATATTTTGACCTATCTTTTCTGTAATTCCATAGGTATTTAATTTCTTTTGGATCTGCCTTAAAGTTTGTCCAAACATCGTGGTGGATTGGAATTACTACCTTACATCCAACAGATTCTGCCATTCTTAGTATGTCTATAGATGTCATCTTATCTTGGTTACCAACTGGGTTATCACCATAAGAACCAAAGGCTATATCTATATCATATTTCTTACCAACTTCAGCAAAACCTATTGAGAAGTGAGAATCACCTGTGTGGTAAACTGTACCAGCTGGCATTTGGATTAGGTAGTTTACTGCCTTTTCATCCATATTTGTTGGGCAAACACCTTCGATATCTTCGCCAACTTCTGTTGTTACTAGGCAAGTTCTATCGAAAGAATCAAGAGCTATGATTGTTGTATCCTTAATTTTGATTTCATCTCCTGGTTTTACAACTATACACCTATCCTCAGGAACACCGTAAGAAAGCCATTTTTTAACTGATTCTTTTGGTCCTATAAAAGGAACATCATCTGCACAATTTCTAAGAACCGCTGCTGCAAAGAATGGGTCGATATGATCGTTGTGATAATGTGTAGATAAAACTGCATCTACTTTAGTAACTGCAAATGGATCATAAACGATTGGATTAGCTCTTAAGTTTGGTTGTAGAGCTTTACCACCAGTCATATTTCTCATTTGATGGTAAGGAGCCATTTCCTTAACTTTTTTTGTTCTCTTACCATTTCCAAACCAGAGGTCTATAGCGATGTTAGTATCGTTTTCAGTCTTAAACCATATACCTGTACATCCTATCCACCACATAGCAAATGTGCCTTTTTCCACAACTTCTTCATCGATTTCTTCATTTAACCAGGTTCCCCACTCAGGAAAAGCACCTAGTATCCATTTCTCTCTTGTAATTTCATCTATTTGACTCATCGTATCCTCCATAAAATTACTATATCATCTTCTATCTATTGATATGATATAATGTTTTTTATGATTGGTCAAGCAAAAAAACACATTTTACTCCTATATTTTATGAATTATTTGAATGTTTTATATTTATTATTGGTAAATCCTCGAACAAACCAAATATTTATAAAAAAACCAATCTAAAAATTCCATTATTTATTGATTATTTGATTATTTTGTATGGTATTGACGTTTTTATTTAGAATTTATATGAATTTTTTGATTTTTTCTCCAAACAGTATTATCATATATATGAGAGTATATATATGAGGTAAGTATGAAAATAAAAAAATCAATCGTTGATAACAGAAGAGAAAGCATTCTCAAATATATAGATGATAAACAAGAGACTAGCACCCAAGAACTTGTCGATATTTTCAACGTTTCTGAAATCACAATAAGACGCGACCTAAGTTTCCTTGAGTCCATAGGTAAAATAGTTAGGTTTTATGGTGGCGCAAAAATCAATAAGAATGAAGATGCCAAAAATTTTGTTTTAGAAAACAAGAAGGATAGGATTGCCCAAAAGTGTGCAGAATTTATCAAAGAATACGATGATATTTTTATAAATTCATCATCTACAGCCCTCCTTGTTTTAAAATATTTAAAAAACAAGAGGATTAATGTGATTACAAACAATGCCAGGGCCTTATTTTTGGATATCGACCCTCATGTGAATGTCACTCTGACAGGTGGTAAAATTTCCTATCCAAAAAACGCTCTCACAGGTATTTTTGCAATAAATAACCTAAAAATCCTGGCTTCTGATATTACAATCATCGGTATTTCAGGTATAAGCAAGGAAGGAGAGTTGACAACTTCCCTAATGGATGAAGTTGAGATTAATCAGTATATGATTAGTGAATCAACAAGCAAAAATATCCTAGTCTGCGATTCGTCAAAATTCTCTAAAACGGCAAATTTTAGAACAGGTACCCTCAGCAATATCGACATAGTAATAACCGACGATGACCTAGACAGGGATAGTATTGAGATGCTCGAAAAAAACAAGGTCCAATTAATCTTGGTTTAATAAATAATCCTACGAAAAACCTAAACACCAAAAAGCACTGGTAATTTAGGTTTTTTTTCGTTTTTAAATCCTATCCAAAAACAAAAATCCCCCTAGGGGGATTTACTTGATTTAGTCTTGGTCTTCTGGTTTTTTCTTGATTGTACCAAAGATTAGACCGCCGATTATAGCTCCTATTGCAACTGCTCCAACAAATAATAAGGCTTGGTTTAATGATCCCATGGCTGGAAGGATGAAGATTCCACCATGTGGGGCTGGAGCGCTTACTCCAAAGTAGCCAACTATTGCACCAGCAATGGCTGATCCTATTACACATGATGGGAGAACTGTTTGTGGCTCTGCTGCCGCAAATGGGATGGCTCCCTCTGTGATGAAGGATGCTCCTAGGATGTAGTTGGTAATTGTTGTTTTCTTTTGTTCTTCATTGAACTTGCCCTTGAAGAAGGTTGTCGCAATGGCAATTGCAATTGGTGGCACCATTCCGCCAACCATTACAGCTGCCATAAAGGTGCCAATACCAGTGTCTGTAAAGGCTCCGATTGCAAAGGCATAAGCAGCCTTGTTGATTGGACCACCCATGTCGATTGCCATCATACCTGCAAGAAGGGCTCCTAGAAGGACCATGTTTGTGCCAGATAGGCTCATTAACCAGTTGTTGATAAAGTTATTTACACCTGTAAATACTGGGTCAATTGCAAAGAACATAATTGCTCCCACAATTAAAAGTCCTAGGACAGGGTAAATTAGCATTGGCTTTAAACCTTCAACTGATTTTGGTAGATTTCTTGTAGCTTTTTTGAGTAAGTTTACAACATAACCTGCTATAAAACCACCAATCAAACCACCGATGAAACCCGCTCCACGACTTGCCATAAGACCTGCAACCATACCTGGCATAAGGCCTGGCCTATCTGCTATGGAGTAGGAAATATAGCCTGCAAGGATTGGTATCAAGAAGGAAAAGGCATCTCCTCCAAGTCCATTGAGGAAGGTGAATACTGTTGATTTGTCACCTGTAAATCTTTCAAAGAGGAAGGAAATGGCAAGTAAAATACCACCGCCAATTACAAATGGCAACATGTGGCTGATACCATTCATAAGGTCGCCGTAAATTTTTTGGCTGATTGATTGGTTTTCTTCGCTATAAGTTGTGTTTTGACCGCCTTCTTCGTGGTAGATATTTGCTTCTCCTTTGATTGCCATATCCACAAGGTCATCTGCCTTTCTAATACCGTCAGAAACTGGTCTTTGGATTACTTTCTTGCCATTAAATCTAGCTGTTTCAACTTTTTTATCAGCCGCAATTATGATTGCGTCTGCTTTTTCAATTTCAGATTCTGTTAATCTATTTTTTATTCCGTCAGAACCATTAGTTTCTACCTTTATATTTACTCCCCTGGCCTTAGCTGCCTTTTCTAGGGCTTCTTGGGCCATGTAGGTGTGGGCAATACCATTTGGACAAGCGGTGACTGCAAGAAGGTTGATATTTGATTTTATCTCTTCCTTATCAGTCGCCTCCTCGACTGGTTTTTCTTTTGCTGAATATTTTTCAATTACACCATAAACCTCATCTTCGTTATTAACTTTTTTAAGGTCGTCGATGAAACCATCTTTCATAATCATCTTTGAAAGCTCTGCTAGGGTTGCAACGTGGAGGTTGTTTTCACCATCTGGAGCTCCTATTGCAAAGAAAATCTCTGTTGGCATACCGTCTAAGGCATCGTAGTCGAGTCCTCCGATTTTCCTAGCAAATAAAACTGCTGGCTCAATTACTGTTTTATTTTTGCTGTGGGGAATGGCTACAGATTCACCAAGGGCTGTAGATCCCTGGGCTTCTCTTTCCCTTAATCCCTCTGCAAAGTCTTCTGCACTTTTTACATAGCCTTTTTCAAAAAATTTGTCCGCAATTTCCTTGATTGCCGCATCTTTGGTATCCGCCTTAAGGTCTAGGACCATCAGGTCTCTTTTTAATAAATCTCTAATTTCCAATTTCTTCTACCTCTACTTCGCTTAATATTTGGTTAATCATGTCCCTATCTGCTATATCTGGGCTAAAGGCTGTTGCTGTCCCACAAGCAACTGCCAATTTGTAGGCATCGATTTTTTCGAGTTTATTTACCATTCCATAAACAAAACCGCCCACCATAGAATCTCCTGCACCTACTGAATTTACAAGCTTACCATGAATTGGTTTTGCCCTATAGGCTTTATTTTCATCTACAAAAATCGAACCCTTACCACCAAGAGAAACAATTACATTCTTAGCTCCAAGTTCATTTAACTTCCTAGCATATTGGACTAGGTTGTCATCATTTATTTCAGTTTCAAAAATCTTTCCCAATTCCTCTTCGTTTGGCTTAACTAAAAGTGGTTTATAGGCCAAATAATCCAAAAGCTTTTTGTCAGCTATATCAATAGTGAAATCCGCTTCGGTTTTTTCAATGACTTTCTTATAAAAATCGGAATCTAGTGAATATGGTAAAGACCCAGAAATAACAATGACATCTCCCTTTTCGATTTCTTCTAGGCTGTCAAAAAACTTCTGTACTTCTTCCTTTGAAATCATTGGACCCTTGGCATTGATTTCTGTTTCCTTGTCATATTTTAGTTTGACGTTTATTCTTGAATTTTCCTTAATTCTTACGAAATTCTCATCAAGACCCAAGTCCCTTATGGAATTTGCTATATATTCTCCAATAAAACCTCCGACAAAGCCCAAATTTACAGACTTTTCTCCGAGATTGTAGAGGATTTTACTAGCCATAATTCCCTTGCCGCCTGGATATTTTTCGTCTTCACTCGCCCTAATTGTCGCACCATCTTCAAATTTATCAAACCTTAAGATGTAGTCAATGGCGGGGTTTGTTGTAATTGTATAAATCATTCTTCCTCCGTAATTAGCTTGATTTCATCCCTAGTGGCTATTGTCGCAAAATATCTAATATTCTCCTTTGATTTGTCAGCCAAAACATAGGCTCTGGTTGAATTTTCAATAGCCTTGGCCTTAACCATGGCTTCGTTGATATCGGCAGTGTAAAAGCCCTTGTCATCAAAACCATTAGCCCCTATAAAGGCTAGGTCAAAATTGTACTTTCCTATTGATTCAAGAGTTTTGGGACCAGTTGTAACTTTGGTTTCTGGTTTTATCTGACCTTCTAAAAGTATGGCTGGGATATTTTTGTCGATTAATTTATCAACATGCATAAGGCCATTTGTGACAATTGTTATATCCTGGCCATTTTCAAGATAATCAATGACTTCATTGCAGGTTGAACCAGCGTCTAGGTAAATAAACTTAGCATCTCCTATTAGGCTTTTAGCCTTCCTACCGATTTGAGATTTTTCACTTAGCCTGATTTTTTGATTGTCAGTAAAATTCATCTCTCTTGCGGCGACAGAATTTAAAACCGCGCCTCCATGGACTCTTGTAATCTTGCCCATATCTTGTAAATATGACAAGTCTCGCCTCAAGGTAGATTCACTAACACCAAGCTTTTCTGTTAGGATTTTATTTGATACTGCCTCTTCTTTTTTGAGGATATCTAGAATAATATCCAATCTTTTTTCTAATATCATATTTATATTATAGCATCATTTTCATTCAAAGTCAATCAAAAACAATCATAATCTTTCATGAGATGAAAAAATTGACTATTTTACGTGGAAAGATTATAATTATCTAAAGTACATAGGAAGATTTTTAAAACATTTATAAGGAGATATGATGAAAGAACTAGAAGATAGAATTCTTAAAGACGGGATTGTTATTGGGCCTGATATATTAAAGGTTGACTCTTTTTTAAACCAACAAATCGACTCTAAATTAATCCATAAGATGGGCGTTGAATTTGCAAACTACTTTAGAGATAAAAATATCGATAAGGTCCTAACTGTAGAATCATCTGGTATAGCACCAGCTCTTGCTACAGCTCTTGAGCTTGAAGTTGACTGTGTTTTTGCCAGAAAAAAACAATCACTTACCACAGGTGATAACTTCTATCATTCAAGCGTATATTCATTTACCAAGCAAGTTACAAATGAACTTATTGTGTCAAAAGACTTCATAAAAGAAGGCGAAAATGTCCTAATGATCGATGACTTTTTAGCAAACGGTCAAGCAGCTAAAGGTATGATTGCAATAGTTAGACAAGCGGGAGCAAATCCAGCAGGACTTGGAATCGTAATAGAAAAATCCTTCAGCGAAGGAAGAGAACTCATAGAGGATATGGATATAGACATCTATTCCCTAGCAAGGATTGCCAAACTAGAAGACGGAAAGATTACATTTGTAGAAGAATAAAAAATAACTGTCAGGAAAAAATCCTGGCAGTTTTTGATTGGAAATTTTTAATTAAATCCCTTTTGGCCTTATTTATATGATATAATAAAAATGCCTAACACCATATTTTATTAGGTGGAGGGAGGTGAGTAATGATGACTCGCATTATTTGGGAAAACTTCTATTTCCCCTTGTTTGTAGGGTTAATCTTGCTTTTTGTAAAAAAGTATCTAGACCTTTCAAAAGTAAACAAAAAGACACCAGTTACAAGCCCGTCGGCTCGTGGAGACCTGGTGTCTTTTTTGGTGAGTATTAATTGACTCGCATACTCAGCTTTGTAAGAGGTGGCTTCTCTTGGTATTATTATATGGGTTTTACTGGATTTTTCAATATCAATCCTTTATCTAATTTTCTCTATTATTCTTGATCTTGTTTCAATATCATCAGTAGAGCCTGATATTGAATTGTTTTTCTTAGCAAGATTTGACATTTGGTCTAGGATTTCTCCTACTTCTTTGATATCTCCAGTTTTGTTGGCTATTTTATCAATGCCTTCTGCCTTGTATTTTCTTAGTCCTGAGTCAAATTCTTCATACTTTTTATTATAGGTATCTGACCCTTCCTTTAACTTAAGGGCACCAGCTCTTAGGTCAAGTATCCCCTTATTTAAATCAGAAAGACCCTTAGCCATCGGATTTAAAGCCTTATCATTTATTGATCCAAGCTCACTTAAAGCCTTGGATCTTTCCTTAAATTCGTTAAGACCAAGTGATAATTTTTCTGAACCTTCTTTTAGGTCAGCAGATTTTGAATCTAATAAATTTAGACCAGCACCGAGTTTTTCCACACCTTCTTTATTAGCTTGTGTACCAGCTAATAGGTTTTCAGAGCCTTCCTTTAGCTTATCTAAGCCCTCATCAAGTTGGCTTAGGGCCTCACCTAATTTCATTAGGTCGGAATCAGATAAGCCACTTTCAATTTTTTCTATGCCTGCTCCTAGTTTGACTGATGCTTCTTTTAGGCCATCTTTAGATTCACCAAGCTTTTCACTCATCTCTCCAAGACCCATGCTTAATTTGTTAAGGCCACTTGTAAGCTCATTTGATGCCCCGCTTAAGTTTTTTAAACCAGAGTAAATTTCTGCATTTGCCCTTGCACTGACACCGAGTTTTTGACTTTGGCCATAAAGTTCATTTTTGATTGCCCTTAGGCTTTCAATTTCACTTGTCAAAGACCCATCAGTATTTTTAGCCTCAAGACTTGCTATTTGATTTTCAAGACTAGCCGCATTCTGGTTAATACTTGATATTACCGATTCGGTATTTGGTACATTTTCTCCTGCAGCGCTTAGGTCTCTTAGGGATTTTGATATTTTTTCTGAAGAGTCACTAGCTGATTTTAAGCCCAGGCTTAGTCTTTCTAAAGATTCTGCCATAGGACTTATATTCCCGCTAAAGTCATCAATACCTGTTCTTAAGGCCTTTAAAGAAGTCGCAAATTCTCTTAGATCATTACCTTCGGCATCTTGGGATAATTTTTCACTAAGTTCCTTACTTCCTTGGCTGAGCCTTTCAATTCCTGCATTTAACTCACTTGCTCCTTGGTTTAGACGGTCTGCACCGTCCATCAAATCGCCCATTTTTGAATTTATCTCAGAAAGACCACCTGTATATTGGTTAAGACCGTGATTTAAATTAGCCCCTCCCTCATCGAGGTCAGAAATCGCATTTTCCATTGGTCCTATTTTTTCTGGCAAGCTTGCAAAGGCTCCGCTCATTTGGTCAAAACCTGCAATTAACTTCTCAGATCCTGCGGATAATTTTCCAGATCCATCAGCAAGGTTTGAAATTCCATTATTAAGGCTTTTACTTCCTTCTTTGAGCTTGTCTGAACCATCAACAAGCTTAGCTGCATTTGCTGTTAATTCATCAAGTCCACCTTCCAAATCATCAAAGGATCTTAAGTTTTTGACATCTTGGAAAATTTCATTTGTTATTACAACATAGGCTTCGCTAGGTTTGAAATTTTCAACTTCCATTTCAATTTCAATCTGGTCCTTAAACTTATCAAGCTTTTCATCATCCAAAAGTCCTGCAAAATTTTCCCTTAGACCTGGAGCAAGGACTCCAGCTACTATTTGGTTTTTGCCATCTTTTATAATTTTTGCAGAATCAGCCTCGATATTTTTTACCTCGTCATCTGCAAAAGTCATCTCGGTCAATACAAGGTATGGAGCGTAAATTGATTTTCCTGATTTTAGATTTTCCTTAACCTTATTGTGGGCTGTAATTGTGATTTTAAGCTTGCCAGATTTTCCTTCAAGGTCTTTAAAATCTATGGCCTTGCCATCTAATTCGTATCTTATTTCTACATCCACAGGCAAGTCCTTGTCAGTCTTACCCTGGTAATAAAAGTCTTTATCTTTAGAATTTATATCAATAAAACCGTCCTTGAGCTCAATTTTTTCATCAGTTTCAAGGTTTTTAATGTCTTTAAGGTCTGACTTGTCCTTAATACCTGCCTTTCCGTCCTTATTTATCCAAACTGAGACAGTCTGATCTGTGACCTTGCCCGCTTCTTTTGTAACATAAACAGTTTCATTTTTATAAGTTTTAGCCTCACTAGCAAAAGCGATGTTTCCTCCAAGTATAGAACTTACACTTAAAACTGCGAGTGCTTTTACAAATTTTTTATTCATTTTCTTTTCCTTCCTTAAATCCTTTTGTAGTTTTTTCAATAAATGGTATTGAGACCCCTATTATGGCTGGTAAGAAGATGATAATTACAAGCATTGAAATTATCGCACCCCTAGCCAAGAAAATACAAATAGTTGATACAATTTCCATCTTTGAGTAAATACCTACACCAATAGTTGCTGCGAAAAATGAAAGGGCAGATGTAACTATTGATTTTGATGTTTCCCTAACCGATAGGTCAAGCGCCTTATCAAGGTCTTTGTGCTTTTTATATTCAAAGATAAACCTATCCATCATCAGTATTGAATAATCAATGGTTGAACCTAATTGGACTACACCGATAATTATCGAAGTGATAAAAGGTATTGTGTGTCCAAAATAGAATGGGATTCCCATATTTATGAAAATTGCAAGTTCGATGGCTGCTATTAGAACAATCGGAATTGCAAATGACTTGAAAACTAAAGCGATGATTAAAAATACCACTATAATTGAAGCGATATTTACCATCTTGAAATCCCTGTCAGATAGGATTGTCAAATCTTTTGTCAAAACTGCCTCACCTGTAAGTTTGCCATCAGGATCGTGATCTTTTACAATCTTATCAATTTCAGAAACCTGCTTATTGACCTCGCTTGAAGCTGTTTGGTATTCTGAATTAACCATAATCATCTGATAGCCATTTTGAACGAAGTTTTGCTTTAATTTTTCAGGTAGGACTTCGCTTGGGATGGTTAAGCCTGTCATAGAATTCACACTTAGAACGTTATTTACCCCGTCCACACCTTCAATTTCTTCTATCATTGAATTTACACTTGTTTTTGAAAGGTCATCCTTGACTACTATAAAATGGCTTGAAGCCATATTGTAGTCTTTTTTCATCTTGTTTAGGGCAACAATTGAGTCTAGATCTTGTGGGAGCGACCTATCCAAGTTGTAATAGAGATTAGTATTTCTTGCCCCGTAGACAGCTGGTATAAACAAAAGTAAAAATACTACAAAAAGTTTTTTCCTATGTTTGATTGTAAAGCTTGCTGTCCTTGAAAAATCAGGAAGTAAAACCTTGTGGTTAAACCTATTTACAAGTTTTTCTGCCAATAAAATCATTGGTGGCAAGACTACAACTGTTGAAATAAGCCCTAAGAGCACTCCCTTGCTCATTACAAGCCCTATATCCTTACCTAAACCTAACTGCATTAATAAAAGTACTAAAAATCCTGCGAAAGTTGTAAGAGATGAGGCAAAGATTGATGCTAAAGTCGAATCAATTGCCTTAGCCATGGCCTCATTATTACTTTCATTTTTCTTTTTCTTTTCTACATACCTATGGTAGAGGAAAATCGAATAGTCTGTTGTAACAGCTAACTGCAAAACAGCTGCAATTGCCTTGGTTATATAAGAAATTTCTCCCAAGAAAAAGTTTGTTCCAAAGTTATACAAAATTGCATAGCCAATATTTAACATAAAGAGAAATGGGATAATAGTTGATTCATTGGCCAAAGATAGAACTACAAGGGCCAAAGCAACTGCAAGAGCCACATAAATTGGAGTTTCCCTATCGATTAGGTCCTTGGTATCCTTAACCAAAGAAGAGATTCCACTTAGGTATTTTTCCTTAGACTCAAGATCCCTTATCTGATCAATTGCCTCCATTGTCTTAAAAGACGAAGATGACTCAGAAAATTTAACCATCAAAAGAGTTGAATCTTCAGCATAAAAAGCATCCCTAATCTCGTCGGGTAAAAATTCACTAGGAACTGTATCGCCAACGATTGAAGACTTTGAAATTACATCTTCTATCCCATCTATTTCTAATATTTCTTTTTTTAACTTGTCTGCATCGTGATCAGTGCCCTTTAATATAAGCATGCCCGTAGCAGCATTCTTAAAGTCCTTATCGAGGATCTCCTGGCCTTGAGTAGACTCAAGATTTTCTGGCAAATATGATAGGATATCATAGTTTACCCCTGTGGAATTATAACCAATCCAAGATGGTATTAGTAAAATAGTCATTACCAGAAGAACCAACCTAGGATGGTATGAAATAAATTTTGATATTTTTTTCATTACTAACTTCCTTTCTAAATAGGACCAAAAAACTAAGCTAAAAATTTTAATAATTTCAATAAAATGGATTTTATTTTCTAAAAGCTTTTTCACCTTATATTTTTATAATCAATACGCAAGCAAAACAAAGTATAATTCATAATATATTATTTTTACTTTATTATTGAATTGATAATATAAATATTTATACTCATTATATTCGAATATCTAAATCTTAGCTTTATGATAGTTAATCTTTATTTTTTTATGTCCTCACTTTATAATACACCCTTATAAAAAGAATTCAAATTTAGAAACAATATATTTTATATATAATTTTTCATTAAGATTTTATATTTTGCCAAAATTTAGTATTCTTATCTTTTCACCTAGAATTTTTTATCTATTTTTTTGCATAGGCTATAAGATGAATATTGAAATCTAGACCTTCTTTATTTTTTAATAAAAAAATAAAAAAACGCTTGACAATTATCAAGCAATAGTTTATTATTAGGATAGACGTTGATAAGGATTATCAATCTCATATATATTGATAAGGATTATTAATATCATAAATTACGAAATCAAATTAAGGAGATATTATGAAAAAAGTAGCAGTAGTTTATTGGTCAGGAACTGGTAACACCCTAGCTATGGCAAATGAAATAGCAGATGAACTTAAAAATTCTGATTTAGAAGTAAACGTATTAAATTGTTCAGACTTTAGCGAAAGCGATGTAGCAAACTATGATGGTTTTGCTTTTGGTTGTCCAGCTATGGGATCAGAAGAACTAGAAGATAGCGAATTCGAACCTATGTTTGAAAGCGTAGAAAAATCTCTTTCTGATAAGCCAGTTCTTATTTTTGGTTCTTATGAATGGGCTGAAGGCGAATGGATGCAAACTTGGCAAGAAAGATGCGTAGCAGATGGAATTAATCTTGCTTGTGACGGTCTAATTGCCTATGATTACCCAGATGACGCAGCTTTAGAAGAATGCAGAAGAGCAGCAAAGGATTTAGCTAACACTCTAAAATAAAATGAACGAATTCTTGCTCGTTAATTACGCATCACAAACTTTAGCAAACAGAAAACTCGCAAATCTATTTACCTTTAAAAATAACCAAAATATCGACATTAAAAAAATGGTCGATGAGTGGAATGAAGTACTTAACAAGAAAAATATGTATGTAGAAATACTTAGAGAAGGCGAAACTTCCGCTCAAATTTATGCCTACAGGCCTGATAAATTAACCTATGTGTTAAATCAAACCAAGGTCAAAACCCTCTTAACAGGCCTAGGCTACAAAACAAATGACCTTGACCAATGCATCAGGCATTTGAAATATAGGTTCAAAAAAGAATCTTTCCCTCACGAAATCGGTATTTTTCTTGGCTACCCCTATGAAGACGTAGTTGGTTTTATCGAAAATAAAGGGGATAAATTTCTCGCCAATGGCTACTGGAAAGTCTATGCCAAAAAAGAAGAGAAAATCAAATTATTTGAAACCTACAATAAGATTAGAAAATCTTACAAACGTATTTTTAAAAGCCACGGGGACCTATCTAGGCTTTGCCTCGGCTAATTTTAGCCAGGTTCTTTGTCCCCATTAAGGAAAATGTCTATTCCTTACCTAATATAATTTACTATGCAAAAAAAGACCTAGCCTTGTGTGAATAATTTTTTCACCATCTGCTAGGTCTTTTTTTTATATTTTTTATTTATCGTATAGACCGGCCTTTTCCATTACTGTTCTAAGGGTGTCGGCTGATTGTTTCATTCTTTCTTTTTCTGTATCTGTAAGTGGCACGTCTATTACCCACTTAACTCCGGCCTTGCCGATTACTGACGGAACGCCGATGAAGATGTCTTTTTGTCCATATTCCCCATCAAGGTAGGATGAGGTTGAATATACTGAGTTTTCATCGTTTATTATAGCTTCCACAAGCCTTGCAAGGGCCATGCCTATGCCGTAAAAGGTAGCACCCTTTTTGTTTATAATCTCATAGGCAGCGTTTTTTACCTTTTCAAAAGTATTTAAAAGAGCCATTTCATCAACATCTGAGTGGTTGGTAACCCATTCATATATTGGAAGTCCGCCCACATTTGTATGTGACCAAACAGGGAATTCTGTATCTCCGTGTTCGCCTAAGATATAAGCATCAACACTCCTTGGATCAATGCCAATTAGAGAGGCTATTTCTTTTTTAAATCTTGATGTATCAAGGCTTGTACCAGATCCAATTACCTTTTCTGCTGGTGCACCCGAATATTTCCATGTAGCGTAAGTTAGGATGTCTACAGGGTTTGAAGCAACTACATAGATTCCCTCAAAGCCAGAATCCTTAATCTTTCCTATCATATCTTTAAAAATTTTAAGGTTTTTATCCACCAAATCAAGCCTGGTTTCACCTGGTTTTTGTGGGGCACCTGCAGTGATTACAACAACTTCCGCATCCTTGCAATCAGAATAATCTGCCTTAAATATTTCCTTTGGTTTGGTAAAAGAAAGGGCATCTGAGAGGTCCATAGCGTCGCCTTCTGCCTTATCTTCGTTCAAATCAATAATTCCAAGCTGTCTGCCAATGCCTAAAATTGTTGAAGCGTAGGCAAAAGATGAACCTACTGCCCCATCGCCAACTAAAATAATTTTGCTATCTTTAATCATAATATCTCCTTTTTATTAAAATTCTAAACCATTTTCCTATTCTTATGTCTATTTTAACAAAGATTGGAAATATTTCTATGACTCAAATCACAATTTTTTATTTTTTCAAATCATCAATTGCATCTCTCGCAGCTTCGACAAGGCCAGAACTTAACAACCTATAGTCATCAAAAGCCTTGCCAAAATTATCGTAGTCGATTTCAGTCTGACCTGTATAGGATGCTGACAAGTGGAAATTCTCTATATGAGTTTTTTCATAAATCTCTTTTATATTTTCATGATTAACCCCGGAGCCTGCCATAATTTCGATTTTATCTCCGTATTTTGCTTGTAAATCTCTAATCAAATCCAAACCTTCAACAGCTTTTGGTTTTTTACCTGATGTAAGAATCCTATCTACTCCCATTTTGATTAGTTCTTCGATTTTTTCTTCACCATCATTGGAATAATCAAAGGCCCTATGAAGGACAACTTTTTTTGGAAAAGCCAGATAAACAAGTTCTTTCATGGTTTCTATATCAAGGCTTCCATAAGAATCAAGGACTCCAAGAACAAAACCATCAATAGGTTTATCCTTTAAGGCAATTATTGTCGCCTTCATCTGATCAATTTCAAAATCATCATAGGTAAAATGGCCAGGTCTTGGTCTTACCATGACAAATTTTTCTATATTATCATACTCACAACAAATATCTACAAGGCCAGGATCTGGAGTGAGACCATCAAGTGTTAGGGACGAACAAATTTCAACCCTATCAGCCCCGCCAAAATAGGCCCCAATCATTCCATCAAAAGAATCAATACAAATTTCAAGTTTCATAAATCCTCCTTTAGTTTTCCTATCTCTATTATAACAAAATATAATATTTTAGGAAAAAATCCTACAAAAAAAGCTACAAGTTTTTTAACTTATAGCTTTAAAAATCTTATTACTGCCTAAAATCTGCAAATTTTATGATATTTACCTGGCAAGATGCCATAGCAACTAGGCTTGCCTCGTGGGCGGCTTCGCTTGTGGCCCTGCACAAGTCTTCTATTACAGTGACTTCTGTATCGAGTAGGGCGTTTTTGATCATTATAGCATTTGAAAGCACGCAGATGTCTGTACAAATTCCTACCATATAAATATTATCAATTTTTTCTTTTTTATTTAATTCAGAAAGATAATCAACAAGTTCATAAGACCCAAAAGATGGCTTATCTATAATCTTTTTATCCTTGGTGTCTATTTTTATTTCCCAACCATGGGTCCCCTTGACACAATGGGTCACAGGTAGGTGCTTGCCTTCAAGGCTTTCCAAATAAGATTCCTCGTGGGTATCCCTTGTAAAAATGACCTCGCCCTTAAAATCTTCAATTAATTTTTCTATAGGCTTTACAATCCTGTCATTGCCCTCATTACCAAGGGCACCGTCCACAAAATCATTTTGCAAATCAACTACTAATAATACGTCCATGATTTCTCCTTCTTATCTCTTAAAAAATTACCATAGAATCTTTACTAATCTTCTAATTCTTTTATTTCCCTATCAACCTTATCCCTAACTTCAACAATTGCATGCCTTAATTCTTTTAGGGCGACGAGATTTTCTTTTATTTCGCCTTGGACCCTGATATCGGTGAATATATTGTCAAAAACTAGGTCGAATACCTCGTCCGAAAGCCTGTCTGGTATGGCATCTGGCAAGCTTATATCAACATCATTAAGTTCTTTATTGAGAGCTTTAAGGCTTAATGATATTTCTTCTAGGCTGTGGTTTGCCTCGCCTATCTTATTTCTTTTAACAAGGCTTGAAATTAATCCTCCACCTAAAATATCTAAAATTCCCCAAGATGAGGCGGATTCTAGTTGGCCTAGGCCACAATCTATCTTTGCTATTGCCATATCGGCGGCACTTCTTGCCTCTTTTAATTCCTTTAGTCTGTCCATAGGACCTCCTTTTTTACATTATATTTTATGGAAAAATATTTTCAATAAACTAGTTTATTAAAGTAAATATATTGCTAGTTTTTGTTTATAAAATTTAAGCTTGGGTATATTATAAAATGTAGACTATAATATATGGAGGATTAATATGAAATTAACAGAAACAGTTCAAACAGCTGATTGGAAAGCTGAAAAACACGTTCCAGTTATCCACGTTACAAAAGAAGATGGTCTTTTACACATCAAGGCTAATGTTGGTGAAGAAGTAGAACATCCAAATACCTTCGAACACCACATCGCTTGGATCAAGGTTTTCTTTAAACCAGAAGGAGCAAAATTCCCAATCGAAGTTGGTTCTTATGAATTTAAGGCACACGGTGAAGATGAAATCTTCACACAACCATGTGTAGAAGCTAGAGTTAAAACTGACAAGGGTGGCGAAGTTTACGCACTTGCATACTGCAACATCCACGGTCTTTGGGAAAACACAGCAGAAATCTAAGACAAATAAAAAAGCAAGGTTTATGCCTTGCTTTTTGCTTGCCTATTTTTTCAATAAATTTGTTTATATTTTCAATTTATAAATCATTTTATCGAAATTTTCCAATTTACAATCCAAAATTATTGACTTTATAAAAGCCTTTCTGACCTGTATAAAATTATAATTCTTTTATTATATCGTCAATTATCCCAACTGCGACTTTTGATGCACGTTCGAAATTCGCGTAAAATTCTGCCCCACCTTCTGTGAGAGCATCTGAAACTGCCTTTATCATTAGAAAATCCGCCCCATATAAGTGGCTGGCTAATGCAATTGCAGCTCCTTCCATGTCGACAATATCACAGTCCCATTCCTTGGCAAGTTTTGTTTTTGCATCAAAGCCTGCTATAAATTTATCGCCTGAAGCAAGCCTTACTTTTTCCAAATGTGGGTCGATTTTCATTGCTAAATCAACCAAGCTTTCAGTGGTCTTCATGGCCACATCGTCAAAAATATCATATTGGCCTTTTGCGACATTATCTACGTCCGATGTGTCAAATTCGTAATGGCAGACACTTTCTACAACAGTGAGTTCTTCTACCTTTCGATCATTTAAAGCGCCAACAACCCCATAATTTATAATGGTTCCGCACTTATAAAAGTCAAGTAAAAGGGTCATGGCAATAGCCGCACGGATTTGCCCTGCACTTGAAGGACAAACATAAACGTCCTTATCGTGGATATGGTATTTCAAAACTTCAAAGCTGCCGTGCTTATATCTTTCTATTGGGTCTTTGTAGATATTATAAAAAGCATCAAATTCTACTGCTACTAATATTCCTATATTCATCTTATCACCTCTAGATTATTATATAATTTATTAGGTAAATTTCCAAAAACTCCCCTTAGTATTTTAATCTATATACCATTTTGCCTTTAATTGTTTTAAGGCTTATTTTATCCCAAGTAGGTTGTAAACTTCATTTTTATCTACATCTTCAAAGTTTTTGACAGGCCAAGATGGCTTATCTCCCCTATCTATCATAACGGTTCTGATGCCTTCAGCAATCCCACCTGACTTTAGACCGTGATTTATAATTTCTAAATCCATGTCAATTGTTTCTTCCCTAGTTAGTTTTTTGCCTAGGAAATATTTTTGAAATTGAACCTCGGACATAAAAGGGTCCCTAGTTTTCAAAATTTCTAAATTTTCCCTAGCAAAGTCATCTGTTTGGTCTACTTCAAGAGCTTTTATAATCTCTGATAGCTTATCCTTAGCAAAATATTTTTCGATTTTTTCCTTAATTTCTGTATTAACTGTTGAGCCTGGTTTTTTGCTAAAAATCTCTATTTCCTTTTTGAAATCGCCTATTATATCATCACTATCGATAGCAAAAAGAATTTCCAAAATTTTTCCGTAATCCTTTGAATCAATCAAAACATCAGCAAGGTCTAATCTTACCAAATCGTCTGGATATAGTCTTGCCCCTGTAAGACCTACAAATTGACCAATAGCTTGGGGAAGCTTTGAAATATAGTAACCGACAGACACGTCTGGGATAAAGCCCAGGCTAGTTTCAGGCATGGCCCAATTCACTGTTTCATCAGCTATAATTAGGTCTGAATGAATAGTTAGTCCTACTCCACCTCCCATGGTCACCCCGTACCAATGAGCGATTATTGGCTTTGGATAGGTCATAATATATTTATTGAGGTCAAATTCTTCCTTGAAAAACTCATCCTTTTTTGGCTCGGCCTCGTTTTTTATATAATCATAATAGATTTCCTTAAGGTCCCCTCCAGCACAAAAACCCCTCTCAGCCTTTGAGTCAAACAAAATCACCTTAACATTTGGATTTTTTTCATAATCCCTTAGGGCCTTCTCAATTTCTTGTATCATCTCGCAATTTAGGGCATTTAAGGCCTTGGGCCTATCTAGGTAAATTATTCCAATCTTATTTTTTATTTCACTTTGTATCATAAATCCTCCTGGACTTTTTCTTTGTATTAATAAAATCAATCTACCTTATATATACCAATAAGGCCTATGACTTAAACAAAAATTGTCAATCTTTATTGAATTTTCAGAGATTCTTAATTTTTGCAAAATAAAATAGCCCAAATGGGCTATTTTACATTTGTTTTTCTTATTTTTTAGCGTTTGCTGCTGCGTTTTCACCAGCGATTTTTCCGAATACTGTGATGTCAGCCATAGCTACAGATCCAAGTCTGTTTGAACCGTGGATACCACCTGTAACTTCGCCTGCTGCGTAAAGTCCGTCAATCCATTCGCCGTCTTTGTTTAGAACTTGTGCGTCTGTATTGATTTTTAGACCACCCATGGTGTGGTGAACAGCTGGTGCTGCCTTCATCATGTAAAATGGTGCGTCTTTTACTTGCCAGCCTAGCATTCTTAGGTTGAATTCTGGGTCTTCTTTTTTTGCAGAGTTTTCGTTGAAAGTCTTAACTGTTTCAAGAAGGGCATCCTTGTCAATTCCAAAGTGGTCAGCTAATTCTTCAAGTGTGTCAGCCTTAACCATTAGGCCCCTGTCAAATAGTGATTTTGCTTCTTCTGGGTTTGATTTCATGGTGCCTGTTTTTTCGTTTGATGTTTCATCCCAAAGTACATAGCCAACATAGTCTGTTTGAGCCTTGATTGCCATTGAGATTTCTCTTCTTGTGCCTAGTTCTTCAACAAATCTCTTACCTTCTTTGTTTACAAGTAGGGCTCCACCAACAAGTCTGGTGTCTCCACAGTAAAGAAGTTTGCCTGTTTCAACGTCACATACTGGGTAAAGTTGGATTTTATCCATGTCAACTGTGTCTGCACCAAGTTTTTCTGCCATTGTGATACCATCACCTGTTGCTCCTGGTGAGTTTGTTGATAGGACGTGTTCGTCGACTTCCTTATCATTTTCATAGCACATTTCAGCGTTAGCGCCAAAACCACCTGATGCAACTACTACTGACTTAGAATTTACAATTAATTCTCCATCTTTTGTTTCTGCCTTGATTCCACAAACCTTGCCATCTTTAGATAAAATTTCCTTTACGTCTGTTTCTGTTAGGACTTCAATTCCTAATTCTTCAGCCTTCTTTAGGTAATTTTTGATTAGTTCGTTACCTGTATGAGCTGCTGGGATTAGAGATCTTTTAACTGAGTGACCACCGAAGAACATTAGTGAATCTAACCACTCAACGCCGATGTCATCTCTTAACCAGTAAGCATCTTCTGTAGCCTTATCTGCTAAAACCTTGATAAGCTCTGGATTTCCACCAGCTTCTTCAACGTCTTTTGCAAATAATTCCTTAGAATCTTCGATACCTTCTTCTTTTTGGATGTCGTTTGCTGGTGCTGCATATTCTCCACCAGAAATTAGGGTATTACCACCAACTGATGCTAGTTTTTCAACTAGGATTACATTTGCTCCTGCTTCCTTAGCGGAAACCGCTGCAGCAAAACCTGCACCACCACCGCCTATAACAACAACGTCAGTGTCCTTTTCAACTGTTTCGCCTTTTTTAGCTTCGCCTTTAGCTTCAAAATTCTTTACATCCCTACCGCTTGCAACGATTGCAGCCTTAACTGCTTCTATTACTGCAGTAGATGTAACTGTAGCACCTGAAACTGTGTCAACATTAATAGAATTGTTTGCAACAATCTCTTCTACAAGCTTATCAGCTGCCTTATCTCCAAGACCTTCTGTTTCTTCGTGGGTAAGGTCGATTTTTGCAATCTTATCCCCATCGAAAGTTACTACAGCCTTAAGGTCTCCATTGTGACCTGCCGCTGTACCTTCTCCAGTAGTTTCACCTACTGTAGCTTCCTTGCTGTCTCCTGCCTTATTATCAGTCTTAGCAGATCCGCAAGCTGAAAAAAGCATGGTCATTGAAAGCAATAATGCTAATGTTTTACTTTTGTTCATATACTCTCCTTTTATGTATTCTGTTCCTACAGTATGATATCAAATATACAGAACCTTTGCAAGCACTTGGGATAGCCAATTAAAGCGATTTTTATAAATTCTTATAGATTTACGAATTTATGCAAAAATATTAGGCTTTTCCATAGATTTAGCTAATAATTATTATTAAGAATTTTAAATATTTTTTGATAAAAAAGCGACTGCTCTTACGAATATATAGGTGAAGGAGATAATATGAATGAAAAAAAGATAATAAGAGGCATAAAAAATAGGGATGAAAAAGCCCTTAGGGCCTTTATCGACTCCTACGGACCAGTGATGAAGGCATCAATCTACAAAGTCCTTACCTTCAACGAAGAAATCAGGATGGAGGTCCTAAACGACAGCGTCCTCGCAGTTTGGGACAATATAGACTCCTTTGATACTGCTAGGTCCTCTTTTAAAAATTGGTGCGCAGGAATCGCAAGATACAAGGCCATAGATGCCCTAAGAAAGGAAATCAGACACAAGAGTGTGGATTTCGATGAAGTTTCAAATTATTTGGAAGATGGTAATGAGATTAATATCGATGAATCGGCAGAAATCCTCAAGGTCCTAGACGAAAAAGACCGAGAAATTTTTAGGAAATTATTTATAGAAGGCTATTCCTATGATGATTTGGCCAAGGTATATGACATATCAAAGGCCGGACTTTACAACAGGGTAGCCAGAGGCAAGAAAAAAATCAAGGAGGAAATCCAAAATGAAAAATGTTTATGATAAGATAAATGACCTAGACTTTGAAACTGACGAATTTGAACTAAATGATATTGAAAGGGAGAAATTATATATGACAGCAAAAAATTATAAGAAAAAATCAAATAAAAAATATATGGCAGTTGCAGCAGCCCTCTTGCTTGCACTAGGGCTTAACGTCTCACCTGTAAAGGCTGAGGTTTCAAAGGCCTTCACAGATATAAAGGTATCAATGATGGAAACCTTCGGAGCAAGCCCTGAATCATACAAATATGTGACAGAACTTCACAAACCAATACAAATTGGCGATGACTCTTTCATCCTAGAAAATCTCGCCATTGAAGATAATAAAATGTTTTTAAATATAATTAGACAAGCAGAAGCTTTTGAAAATGCTTCGCCAGAATCCATGCCAGACTCATCAATTTATAAGGTTGTGATAAATGGGGAAACTTACAAGGCCCTTGGAGAATCTGGCTCTTCAGGTCTAAATGAAGATAAAAAAACTTTCACCAAATCAACCATGCTAAGCTTTGACAAGGACTTTCCAAGACTGGAAAATGCAGTCGTAGACCTCTACTTCCTAAATGATTCAAAAAGTGATATTGTATCTATCAAGGCTTCTACAAATCTTGTGAATGGAGAAAATAAAGTCTTAGCTCAAAACTACGACCTTGAAAATGGGGCAAACATAAAACTAATGAAAATAAACCCAATCACAATGACAGCTGTAATTGAAGGTCTTGATATAGATTATGACTACCAACTTGAAGGACTTGACAAGGATGGCAAAAAAGTCCAACTTGACCTAAGAACAGTTGATGATGGCGTATTTACCTTCATCTATAATTCAGGATTCTCAGATTTAAGCCTAGACCAAATAAAAGACGGCAGAGAAATCACCTTCACCCTATCAGGATCAAAAATAAATGAAACTTCAGGCAAATTAACAGACGGAAACTACGAAAAAGTCGCAGAATTTACTCTTTCAGCAAAATAAGTAATTTAAAAGTAGGTGAGAAAATGACCTGAACCCCAAAATCCGGAATACGGATGGAGGGGTTTTTGTATGACAAAATATACAAAAGAATTTAGAGTAAAACTAGTAAAGGAATATT